>DASZZD010000013.1:0-157368 GCA_035545015.1 Phycisphaerae bacterium | reverse complement strand
ACCCCCCTCCCCCTGGCTCCAACCCGAAAATGCCGCCAAGTACGTCTTCGTCGGCAAGCAAGTCTGGAACGTCGATTCCGGCCAGGTCGTCTCCCCCACCGGCGCTCCCGCCCTCCAAACCCCCGCGCGCCCCATCCTCGGCGTCACCGACCGCTACTACCTCGACATGAACAGCCATTATCCCGGCCTCCCCGGCATGGTCACCCCCGGACGCGTCTTCGCCTACGACGGCACCAACGTCTGCCCCACACTCGATGGCCAACGCCCCCAGGACTACGGCCACCTCGGCTACTGGATGAACGCCGATTGCCGCCGCATCGTCTGGATCGAAAAAGGCGACTACTGGCGCGGCGAAGCCGACTGGACCAAGGGCACCATCGTCAACCGCAAAAAAGTCACCAACCTCAACGCCTTCGACGCGCACAATACGCCCCTCCTCTGGTCGGCGCAATACCTCTTTGTCTACGGCGGCTTCGACAAGGACAAACCCATCGTCCGCATCAACCTCGCCACCGGTGACACCGACGAACTCCCCAGCGCCCACGGCTTGAATCTTGGCCCCGATCGCGCCCTCGGAGGCTTTGTCAGCCCCAGCTCCTACCGCATCGTCGATCCCACCTCCGCCATCCTCTACTGCTACGATGCCCGCACCGGTCTGACCACCGAAATCCCCAGCCCCCTCAAAGCCGGCCCCGGCGGCCCCCCCCCGCCCCTCTTCGCACAGCACGCGCCCGTGTGGATCGACGATGACACCGTCTATTCCGTGGATGCCGGAATCAACGTCGTTAAAATCGATCTCCACAACGCTCGCGCCGATATCATCGTCCGGCCCGACACCTCCAACTCCCAGCTTCTCCACAGAATCCAAAGCGTCCTCCCCGGAAACCACTTCGTCGATATCGTCACCCAGGGCCCCGGCCCCAACCCCAATGCTCCCGCCTTCAAAGAGCGATTCCTCCTCGAACTCGCCACCGGCAAAAAAACCACCCTCCCCTTTGACGACCACGCCTCCGCCAAATGGTTCGACGAGAACACCTGCATCTACACCCGCAGTTCCGGCGGCCTCGCCGCCGTCGGCACCTGGCTCTACGATCGCGCCTCCGGCACCACCAAACGCCTCACCGGCAAACAAATCGAATTCACCCGCGCCATGCTCACCCCCGATCACTCCCAGCTCTGGACCGTCACCACCGCCGGCGGACAGGGATACTCCCTCAACCGCGTCAAACTCGATGGCTCCGGTCTCGACGAGCTCGGACCCTCCGACCTCAGCACCCCCATGCAATTGCCCGCCGGCACACCCCTCGACCTCGGCCTCGCCGGTGCCTCGACCGACCTCTGGAAACCCCCCGTCATCGATCCCGCCACCCTGACCGTCGCCACGCCCGCTTCCACCGCCACCCCCGCACCAACATCCGCCGCTCCCCCCGCACCCGGCGCCCCTCACCAACCCCCTCCACCCGTCGCCGCAACCCCACCTCACCAACCCGCCGCCAACCCCAACAACCCCGCACCGCCCCCCTCTCCCGTCGACCAGGCCGCCCAACAACTCAACAAAGCCCAGGACGCCGCCAACCGCCTCCACAACCTCTTCGGCCACTGAATCCCAAAAACGGACGTCGCACGTCACGGTGCGCCGGCTGGGCGCCTGGCTTCATACCGCATCAACACCGCCCCGGAACCAAACTCCCGCCGCCCCACCAGCTTCAAATCAATCCACTTCGACAGCCCCGCAAACAACGTCGGCCCGTGCCCCGCCACCCGCGGCCCCCCCCCTGCCCCAACGGGGCCCACGGCCATAGCCCGGGGTGACCAACGGGAACCCCGGGTACAGAGCGCATGCTAAAATCGTCCAGCCCCAACGGGGCGCCCGAAATGTGCCTCACCCGACTCTTACGGCCGAAGCACCGGATTCAACCACACCGCATGCGCCCCATTATTCGACCCCCGGCAATCCACATACAACTCCAGACGTTCCCCCTTCGCCACGCTCACATGAAACGCCTCGGGCTCTCCGTGGCTCGCCATCCCCGGCGAACGCCACAGCTCATTGCCGTCCACCACGATCCGAAAGATCAACGGCGTCGACGCATTGTCTGACGTGTCATTGAGCGCCACCTCTCCGCTGAACTCACTGTACCGACGATCCAGGCTGTACACGACATGCGCGCTGCCATTGCTCGGCGGTTGCGTCCCAAGTCCGTTGGAATATGTCACCCCTTTGACCGTGATCGGTGTCAGCGGCGCATTGCCAATCGTCCCCTCACCCCCAAACCCCCAATGCCCGTCCGTGAATACCTGCGCCAGCATCGGTGCAACGCTCCCCAGTTCGCACTCCCCGACAACGCCGGACGCCGACGGTGCCGCCGGCGCGACGCTCGCCCCCGACGTCGGAGGCGCAGCCGCTGGCGTCTCCCCCCGATTACACCCCACCAGCGCCAGTAAGGCCCCAGCAAATAACGCGCATTCTTTCAACATGCCACACTCCCCATTCACGTCCACCACAATTTGCTAAAAAACCTGCCTCCCCCCAATCATCTACCAAATCCGCGCACCGTCAACACCAACCACGCCCCCTCCGCGCTTTTCGTCTTCTTCACAGTTGCTGATCTCCCGGCAAACTGCTGGGCCTCTCATGTTCCGGCACCAGATCAACAATGCCCTTCGGAAGACGGTTCCCATTGTTGGAAATGGACTTCAGCAGATCGCTTATCTTGATCTCATCTCTCGAATATGGAGAGATGCAAGCGTCGCCACGTATCTCCAGGCATCCAAGAAGGCGCGTTTCCCCTGGCGCAAAGATAAAAAAATAGGTCTTTCCAACTTCGAGATCCACCATTGAGCGGGAATCATACCTGACGGAAAATTCGCGCAACCGTGACACCCCCGACAACGCCTTCTCCTCATGAACCACCGCCAGGCGATCGTCGTCCGTGCCCGATTCCCTGGCCGACGCCGCCATTCTCCCTGTCGTACGTTCCGAATTGGATTGCACCACCCCGCTCACAATCGCCCCAACCGGATCTCCCTTGTTTCCAAAATCGACAGAAAATTCCCTCCTCGCACTCCCCGCCGCAGCCGACGACGAAACCCCCGGCATCGGAGCGCTGGCGCTCGGTGCGACCGTCCCACTTGTCGACACGGAATTACCCCTCGACCCGCACCCGGCCCAACAAATGCCCATACAAATAGTCATTACATAAACAAATCTAACTCCGTAAAACGTAAAATGTGCCATGCCCTTCCCTTCTCTGCGGCGCACCAAACGTATCCATCACTCCTCAATATACGCCACCCTCCTCCAACGGCCACCAAACCTCGCAGCAGACCTACGCGATGGGCGTGCATCATTTGTGGCATCGGCGTCCCCGCCGATGTTCGGCCCAAGGCCGATCCGCCCCGGGCGCGCGGATAGTTATTCCGGACGGAGCGGCCTGCGGGCCGCCATTGGCGAAGACGCCAATGCCACGAGACTGCCACAAAAAATGGCCGCACCCTACGCGATCCACGCTCCGTTCTTCCCCTCCCCGCGCGCACAACTTGGCAAAGACCGGCCACATTCGCCGCACAAAATTTCTACCCCAACTCCCCATACCGACAGCACTTACCCCAATCCCCCCTCACTCTGTGTGCGCACAAAGTGGGCGCGACTTCCCTCTAATGGACAAAGAGAGGCACTGCGCTCATGCTCCCCAAAACCACCATTCCCACCCCCAACACAGTAATTCGCAATTACGAATATAACGCCAAGCACTCTCATTTTCATGCGCACCTTCGGCCACCCCTGCGCACCTTCCGCAGAAACCCGCGCCTTTTTCCCAAAACCCTGCGCACCTTCCAGAGAAAAAACCACTTGCCCCCCGCTCGCCCCCTATTTCCTTCCCCGCGCGCACAGCCAGCGGCTTCCCGCCACGCGCGCTATACTGCCCCCATGAACGGCGGATGCATCACCACTTTCACGCGCCGGCGCATCGATCCCCTCGCCGCTCGCGTTGACGATATTGATCTCGCCGACATCGCGCACGCGCTCGCCCTCACCTGCCGGTTCAAGGGCCATTGCCGCGACTTCTACTCCGTCGCCGAGCACAGCGTCCGCGTCAGCCACACGCTCCACACCCGTGCAGCCGGACCCGCCATCGAAATGGCCGGCCTCATGCACGACGCCGCCGAGGCGTACCTCTCCGATCTCGGCGGACCCATCAAAAGCCGCTTCTTCATCGCCGCACCCGGCGCCCGCCCACCCCTCGAACCCTTCGACCAGGCCGAGGATCGCCTGCTCCGCGTCATCGCCGAAGCCCTCCGCTTCCCCCCCATCGACTACGACACCGTGCGCTCCGCCGACCTGATCCTCCTGGCGACCGAAGCGCGCGACCTCCTGGGCATCGACGCGAGAGACTGGGGCGTCCATGAACCGCCGCTCCACGACCCCATCGAACCATGGGATTGGCGACGCGCCGAGACAACATTCCTCGAACGCTTTCGTGCCCTCGCCGCCGCCATCCGCTCAATGCCTCCCCGCAAGCCGCCCTGAATCCTCAAGGCTCGGCCAGTAGACGATCGATCAGCGGCCGCAGCTCTTTAGGATCCAGTTGCCCCGTCAGGTGATAGGCCGTCCGCCCCTGCTTGTCGATCAGGAACGTCTGCGGAATCGTCATGTCCGCCCGATACACCGGAGAATCCGGCCCCGGCAACAGAATCGGATAGGTGATCTCATGGTCCGCCGCAAAGCCTCGCAGCAACTTCTCACGGTCCCCCTCGGGCACGTCCACCGACACCCCCGCCATCACCAACCCTTTCCCCTGGTAATCCCCACCGATCTTCACCAGGTCCGGCATCTCCGCCACGCACGGCGGACACCAAGTGGCGAAATAATTCACCAGCACCACCTGCCCTTTGTGCGCCGCCGAGGAAAATGTCCCGCCATCCAGCGTCGGCATCGAAAGCGCCGCCGCTTGCCGATCCGTCGACGCGATTAGCGTGTCCACCTGCGGCGGCGTCAGGAAGCGCACCGCCAGGATCGCCGCCGTCACGCCGAACAGCGCCAGCACGAAGGCCGCCCCCAGCATCCAATTGGACCGTCGATTCGCCATCCCCCCATTATGAAACCACGCCACGAAAACACCAAACCCATCGCCATTACCTGCCACGCCCTCTCCTTCCCCCGCAAAAAATGAAAGACGGCGCGTGGGGCACGCCGTCTTTCGGGTGATGGGGTTTTATGCTGTCAGCCGCGCGGAAGGGAAGAGACGGGCCGGCGCTCAGTCGTCCATCGACGTGCCGCCGATGCGATGCACGCGCTCCCGCAGGCGCACCATGACCGCCTGGTGGATTTGCGACACGCGCGACTCGCACAGGTCCAGGGTCGCGCCGATCTCTTTGAAGGAGAAGTTCTCGTAGTAATACAGGATCACCACCTGCCGCTCGACCGCCGAGAGACCCCGCGAGAGGAATTCCCGCAGGTCGGAACGCTGGGCCTCGCGCACCGGATCGACGGGATTGTCATCGGGAAGCGAATTCAGGTTCACGCCGCCGGAGCTGCCGCCGGCATCCGACTCCTCGTCCGTTGTCAGCCGCAGACGCAGCGGGGCGGCGGTTTCGCGGCGAACGGACTGAAGTTCATCGAGCGGCATATTCATGGCCTCCGAAAGCTGTTCATCAGAAGGAGCCTGGCCAGATTGCATCTCGAGTTGCAGGGCCGTTTCCTGCACCCGCTGCATCCGGGCACGCAGCATCCGCGGGGCCCAGTCGAGGGACCGCAGGTAATCCAGCGCCGCGCCACGAACGCGCGAGCCGCAGTAATGTTCGAATTTCACGCCGCGGGAGGCATCGTAGGTCGCGATCGCCTCACGCAGCCCGAGGGTCGCCGCCTGGGTCAGATCGTCGACATCCGCCCCCGCCGGCAGCCGCGAGCGCATCCGCCGGGCGATCACCTTGGCGATGTACAGGTAGTGCAGCAGCAGCCGGTTACGCAGCGCCTCATCACGCGTAAGCGTGTAGCTTTCCCACAGGGCGGCGAGTTGTGCGGCGGCATCGTTGGCGGCGAGTGCATCCGTGCAGGGGGAAGACGCAGCGGCGAGAGTCACCATAGGAGTCCATTCCTTCTTGTTAGCTTGCCGGGGCGACTTCCTTGCCACCACCGGGGCAAACTGGGGGCGCGACAGACCATCCTTGGCCGTCGAAAACTTCAACGTCGGCGGAAAACTGCGGGTCAGGATTTACCACACAACCGGGAGAGATGAGTTCCCACACTAGCGAAAACGAACCGAAGGTCCGAGAAGGTTCCAGAAATTTTTCAAAAATTTCATATTTTTCGCATCCCACATCCATTTGTTGGATGCCTCTCCCTCTAGCGAGCCGCATGCCAGCCGCATGCGCAGGCCTTCAACGGACAACGCAGCCTATGAGAATTCTCGAAGAAAACCCCGCCAAAAAAAATTCCCGTCAGGGAAGCGTTCGGGATCGCTCCGACCCCTCTAATCAGGGGATGCACATTGCAGCTTGCAACAGCCCCACAAATTCCGGTTGCAAAATTGCATGGAAAATCAGGGGACCATCAGGGGAACACCGCCATGCCCCGCGGAAATTGCGCAAGGTTTTTCATCTCCTGCCATCGCCCTCCGCGCGCTCCGCTGCGCGAAACGCACAACCGCGTGTCGCAATTCAACAAAACCATCGCCGCGCCCGCGACGCTTCCCGCCTCCGTTGCAAGTTGTCCCCTCGCATTCTTTGCCTTAATCTAGCGTGTTCGCAAACGCCGCTACCCTGGCCCGCGGCCTTTGCTGATTGTTTCCTGGGCGTCCTAAATAGGGAAAGAGACTTGGCATGAAAAACGCGATTCGTGTGGCGGTGACCGGACCGGCGGGACAAATTGGATACGCGCTCCTCTTCCGGATCGCCTCCGGCCAGATGTTCGGCCCCGACCAGCCGGTCATCCTCCAGCTCCTCGAGGTCCCCGTCGAAAAGGCCATGAAGGCCCTCGAAGGCGTCGCCATGGAACTCGATGACTGCGCGTTTCCCCTGCTCCAGCAGATGGTGCTCACGTCCGAGCCTAACGTCGGCTTCAAGGACGCCAACTGGTGCCTCCTCGTGGGCGCCAAGCCCCGCGGCCCGGGCATGGAGCGGGCCGACCTGCTCAAGGACAACGGCAAAATTTTCATCGAACAGGGCAAGGTGATCGATCGCGTCGCCGCCGATGATTGCCGCGTCGCCGTCGTGGGCAACCCCGCCAACACCAACGCCATGATCGCCGCCAGCCAGGCCAAGCGTCTCCCGTCCGATCGCTTCACGGCGATGGTCCGTCTGGACCAGAACCGCGCCACCACGCAGCTCGCGAAGAAAGCCAACGTGGCCATCACCGCCGTGAGCGACGTGTTCATCTTCGGGAACCACTCCCCGACGATGTTCTCGGCGTTCCACCTGGCCAAGATTCAGGGCCGGCCGGTTCCGCAGGTCATCGGCCACGCGGAATGGCTTCGCAAGGAATTCCAGGAAACCGTGGGCAAGCGCGGCGCCGCGATCATCGCCGCCCGCGGGGCGTCGTCGGCCGCCTCCGCCGCCAACGCCCTGGTCGATCACGTCCACGACCTGGTCACCCCGGGAAAAATCCACTCGGTCGCCGTGAAATCGAACGGCGAATACGGCTTCGACCCGAACGTGTGGGCGGGCATGCCGGTGAAGACGACGACCCCCGGCAGCTACGAAGTGATCAAGGGCCTGCCGCTGGACGATTTTGCCAAGGAAAAAATCGCCGCCACCAACAAGGAACTGGTGGACGAGCGCGACATGGTCAAGGGGATGCTGTAAGCGCGCCTTCCCGGATCAGGAACCGGCACAGGAGGAGGTCATGGTTCCGCGATCAGTGGAAGCGCGACGGTTCTACTTCGTCGCTCGCCAACGGCTTGAGGATGGCCAACTGCTGCTCCATGAGTTGGCGCGTCCCGCGGCAGCGGTGTACCTCGCCGGGTATGCCGTCGAGTGCATTCTCAAAGCCCTGTTGCTCGCGAACACCACGCCCGATCACGCACGTGCGGTCGCGGCGGAATTTCGCGGCGCGTGGGGCCATGATTTGCAGTGGTTGGGCGCTCGCTTGCGCAAAGCGGGCGTGGCCGGCTTTCCCGCCGCCATCAGCCGCGATCTTGCCCTGGTCTCGACCTGGTCCGTCGAACTTCGATATAATCCCAGGATGATGCCGGAACGGGATGCGGAGGCGTTCGTCGCGGCGGTGGAGCGGATCGTGGCGTTCATGGATGCGAGGATAAGCTGATGGCGACGATCTTTCGCGGAAAGCCAGACCCGGAGCTGTTGCAGGTGCAGCGCGCGATGGAACGCTTTGAGGCGGATCACCCGGGAGCCCATGCGGACCTATATCGGCAAAACAGCGTGTCCATCCGTGTGCGGGTGCTTAGCGATCATTTTCGCGCCATGACGCGCGCCGATCGGCACGATGAAGTATGGAAGTACCTGGAATCGCTGGACAGCAGGATCCTTGAACAGATTTCCGTCTTGCTCCCCCTGGCGGCGGGCGAAAAGCAACGCTCGATGGCCAACATGGATTTTGAAGACCCGCTGCCCTCCGCCATTGGTTAAGGGTTTGCGGGTACAGAGCAAACCGGTCGCGCCCGATGGGTCGACGTCCGGTTTTTTTGTTGCTCTGAGGAGCCCTCGTGCGACGCCCACAATCCAGTGAGGAACCCCGACTCAGACGCTTGGCCGATCGTTCGGCCCACCGTCCCGCGACCACCGCTCGCGCCATGCGAACCGGGCCTGAGCCAGTGCGCGGGTTTTTTCTGCTGTTCGTTTTTGCGATGGCTGTCGGACTTTACGGGGCTTTTCTTCCCAGCGAGCGTTCGCGGTGGGTTTGGGCGATGCACGACCGCGGCGTCCATGCGCTGGCGGCGATCAAGCTGGCTACGTCGCTGCGCGGCGGCGACCTGGCCACTTTTTTCAGCGAACTGCTCAAGCCCAAGCTTTATCCGCCCCTGCAGGCCATCCTCGGCGGGCTGATCGCGCTGGTCGCCGGGCCGCACTGCCGGGTGGTCGCGCTTCCGAGCTTGCTGGGCTGGATGGCCATGATCGTTTTCGGCTGCGGCATCGCTTATCGCACGGCCCGGCCGGGCACGCGCCTGCTCGCGGGATTCGTCGCCGGCGCGTTCATGGTCGCCAGCCCCGCCCACCGCTTCTACGCCACCGACACGATGCTCGAGAGCCTCGGGGCGGGACTGACGATGGCGGCGCTTTTCACTTACGCGCTGGTCCGCGAGCGCGCCGACATCCGCCGCCTGCGGTGGCTCGGGCTCGCTCTGACGCTGCTGTTTTTTGAGAAGTACAACTACTGGCTGCTGGTGGTGATCGGCCTGTGCGTGGACCTGCTCGCGGACGCGGCCATTCGCGCCTGGCTGCTGACTTTTGCCCGCCGGCAGGCGGCCGCCATTGTCCGGCACCTGCTGGCGCAGCCGCTGATGTGGGCGGCGCTCGGGGTGGTCATCGCCACGCTCGCCATCGCCCATCACGGGGAAACCCACATCGGGCGCCTTTCGCTTTATCCTCCCCGGGGCCTGCTGACCGTCGCCGTGTGGCTGGCGGCGGCGCAGATCGGGCTGGAGTTTTTCCGCCGCCGTCGTTCCTGGAAGAGCGCTCCGCCGTGGTTTCGCATGCTCTGGGCGTGGCATCTGCTGCCGCTGTTAATCTGGCTGATGTTGCCGGGACGCCTGTGGACGATTCTTTTTTTTGTCGGGACGTCCAACGCCGGGGACGCCCGCTATCCGGGACTGGCGGGGCTGCGTTATTACGCCGAGTGCCTGGCGGATCAATATGCGGTCGGCTGGTGGGGCCTCGGGGTTGCGGTGGTGCTGGCGATTGCGGGAGGGGCGGCGGCCATTCGCCAAGGCCGCGGTGCGCGCGGCGTGCTGGCGGTGCTGCTGGTGGGCGCGATCCTGGCGGCGCTGCATCCGAACAAGCAGGGCCGGTACCTGCATTCGTGGATTCCCGCGCTGTGGATTCTCTCGGGGATCGGGGCGGCGGCGGTCATCGGCGCCGTTGAACGGCGCCGGCGCGCCGCCGCCATCGCCATCTCGATTGCGGTCGCCGCGGGCCTCGCTTTCTGGTTCGGGCGCGCGATTCTGCAGGAGCCGACGGGACACGATGAAATGGCCCAATATCATCCCAAAGGGACGCTGCTGGAGGCCACCGACGCCTACCTTCCGATGATCCAGGGCCTTCCGCGCGTGGCGATTTTCGCTCCCAGCGGCTGGCCGGTCGTCGAGTGGACGTTCCTGGAGCACTTCGGCGACAAGCGCGACAGCCCGAAGCTCGACATGATTCGCTGGCCGGGCGACGAGACGCCCGCCGAGGCCCGTGCGGCGACCGAAGCGTGGCTGCGCAGCACGCAGGACCAGGCGGCTGTCGTGATCACGGCGCTCGATCCGGCGCAACCATCGCTCTGGACCCGGGACGGTTACGAGCATCGCGGCGTGACGGAAGCGGTGAACGCCGTCCTGAGCGAGCCCGAGAGTGGTTTTGCGGCCGAGCAAATCCAGAGCTACTGGATGAGCAACACGGCGGTCACGATTTACCTGCGCGGTCTTCCGCCGCCGGCGGCGAGCGGATCGCGGCCCGCCGCCACTCACCCGTGACGTCTTCGCGTGCTGCTTCCCGCCGCCTGCAAAAACGACAACGCCCCGGACCGCAGACCGGGGCGTTGCTGAGGGTTGATGTGAAATACCGCTCAGCTCCGGCGCCGGCGGACGAGGAGGCTTGCGCCGCCGAGGACGAGCACGCCGAGGGAAGCGGGTTCGGGGACAGGCTGGAAGTTGAACAGGGCGACATCGTTTCCGCCGGTGACGGTGCTGGTGGCCTGGGAACCGGTCCAGTTGGCGAGGTAAGTGATCTGCGCGGTGTAGGCACCGAGGTTCACGGTGGATCCTTCCGCCAGGCCGTTGAAACCGTTGGCAAAGCTGCCGGCGTCGGCGCGGGTGAGGATGTAGTCCACATCGGAGGCGGTGGGGGTATAGCCGTTGACAAGAGCAGCGGCGAGGTTTGCGGCGGCATTGAGGGTGAGGGCGCCGCCGGCGTTAGTGAGATTCAACTGGTCATAGCCGCTGCCGGCGGAGTTGCCGCCGATTTCAATGGCCAGGGTGGAGTTAGCGTTCAACGTTGCCGAGGCCGCGGAGATAGTCAATGCGCCGACGCCTGCGGATCCCGGCGCGATGGTGCCGTTGTTGACCAGGGTATTGGTGGCGCCGCTGAGGGTGAGGGTCCCCGTGCCGCCGAGGGTTCCGGTGGCGGCGGTATTGGCGGTAGCGGCCGTGACGCTGGTGTTGAAGAGCAGGAGGCCTGCATTGGCGTTGATGGCCCCGGCGATGCTGACGGACCCGGTGAAGGTCTGGGTGCCGAGGCCGGTTTTGGTCAGTGCGCTGCTGCCGCCGCTGGTGCTGAAAGCGCCTGAGAAGCTGCCGTTGGCATCCCCCGCGCCGAGGGTGGTGGTTCTGGTGTTGGAACCGCTCTTCATGTAGGTGCCGGCGCCGTTGAGGCCATTGATGATCAGATTGTTATTGCTGTTGTTCAGCGTGGCCCCGCTGAGAATATTGACGTTGCCCTTCCCTGCGCCGTTGGGAAGCAGGTTGTCACCCAGTAGCCGTAGTGAATTGCTGCTGATGGTCGTGTCGCCATTGTACGTGCTTGGGGTACCGGTGAAGTTGACGAGGCCGGCGCCGGCGCCGGTGATGTTGACGCCCCAGGTCTGGCCCGCGAAGTTGCTGATGCCGCCGTTGATCTCGAGGTTGGTTGAGTTGACGGCGGAAGCGATGGTGATGGTGCCGCCGCTGGTGGATGCGTTGCCGAGCACGATGGGCACGTTGTAGAAGGAGGTGCCGGTGGGGGCGTTGATGGCGGTAAAGGTCGAAGCCGTGTTGGTGGTGTCGGTGCTCAAGAGGGTAAGGGTGCTGGTGGTGGGGGTTCCCGCTCCGATGTTCATCGCGGCGCCGGAAGCCAAGCCGCTCACTGCGTATACGGTTTGATTGCCGTCGAGCGTCACGGTCAGGGTGTTTCCGGCCGCGCCGGTGAAGACGGCCACATCGGTGGGCCCGGGCAAACTGGGATTGGAGGACCAGTTGGTCGGATCATTCCAGCTATAAGCGCCTGTCGCTGTCGGCACAAAGTTGTCAACGTTTGCCGCCGAAGCGGTCGAGGCGAAGAGGGCGACGGCGACGGCCGCGACGAACGCGTGACGAAAGCTGGTGGGCGATGATCCCATGGAAATTTTCATTTAGTGACTCCGTACAACACGAAAGGGGGCCGACGATATCCGGACCGAGAAAAAACATACCACAGGGAGGGGGGATGGCAAACGATAGGGTCGAATAATTCTCGCTTTCACATCTGCAAATGTACGCAATTCTTTTTCGGCACTGTTGAGATAAGCCGCATTCAGCAGGTATGGCCTGTTGGTTCGCGTCTGCGATCCCGCCTATGCGGATGTTGGCCTCAGGGTATGATGTGCCCATGTCCTCCACCGCCATTCTCTGGCTCATTGGAGCGATTATCCCGCTCCTGCATCTTGTGGGCCTGGGGTTGGCCATTCACGCGATTCTCACGACGCGGACGAGCCAAGGGGCGATTGCGTGGGCGCTGTCGCTGGTTTTTTTTCCGTATCTCTCGGTGATTCTTTACCTGGTGTTCGGGCGCAGACGGTTCCATGGGTATGTCGAGGCGCATCGTCGGGGCAACAGCACGCTGGACCGTCTGGCGGCCGAATTGCGCGATCGCCTGCAGGAGCGGCGCGCTCATTTGTGTGGACCGGGGAAAAGGTTCGCCGCGCTGGAGAGTTTGGGGCTGTTTCCCTTCACCACGGGAAACACGACGCGCCTGCTGATCGACGGCGAGGCGACGTTTCGGGCGATCTTCGCGGCCATCGACGGTGCGACCCAATGCATCCTGGTGCAGTTCTTCATCATCCGGAACGATTCGCTGGGGCGGGAGCTCCAGGAGCGTCTGATTCGCAAGGCGCGGGCGGGAGTGAAAGTCTGCCTGCTGTTTGACGAGATCGGCTCGTTGTGGCTGCCGAAGCGGTACATCGCCGAGCTGCGCGCGGCGGGGGTGAGCGCGAAACCGTTCAACACGCGGCGGGGGTGGCTCAATCCGTTCCAGATCAACTTCCGGAATCACCGGAAGATCGTGCTGGTCGACGGGGAGGTGGCGTTTGTCGGGGGGCACAACGTGGGTGTTGAATACCTTGGCCAGAGCGCGCGCTTCGGCCATTGGCGCGACACGCACATCGAGGTGCGCGGGCCGGCGGTGGCGGCGATCCAATGGTCTTTCATTCAGGACTGGCACTGGGCGACGGACGAGATTCTGGAGCCGCCGTGGTCATGCACGGCGGCGCCGGGAGATGGGGCTGCGTCGGCGGAGAGGGGCAACGTGATGGTGCTGCCGACGAGTCCCGCGCGGGACGTCAGCATCTGCAGCCTGATGCTGCTGGCGGCGATTTCGGCGGCGCGCCGGCGTGTCTGGATCACGAGTCCGTATTTCGTGCCGGACGAAACGGTGTATGACGTGCTGCAGCTTGCGGCGATGCGCGGCGTGGACGTGCGGATCATGCTTCCCGCGCGTCCGGACCATCTGCTTGTGTATCTTTCGAGTTTTTCGTACCTGGCGAGCGGCGAAAGCGTGGGGGTGAAGTTTTATCGCTATCAGGCGGGATTTCTGCATCAGAAGGTGTTTGTCATTGATGACGATCTCGCGGCGGTGGGCACGGCGAATCTGGACAACCGTTCGATGCGGCTGAATTTCGAGCTGACGGTGCTGGTGGCGGACGGAGCCTTTGCGGCCCAGGTGAGCGGAATGCTGGAGGAGGATTTTTCGCGGTGCGTGCGTGCGGACAAGGCGGAGTTGGGTCAGCGTGGGCGGAAAAACGTGATTTTTCGCGCGGCGGTGCAGGTGGCGCGGCTGCTTTCGCCGATCCAATAGGCGGCGCGCCGGGCGGCGGGGTTCACGTGGCTGGGCAGCGGCTCGGGTTTTTCGCACCTTCGGGGAATGGCTCTTGCTTCCTTGGCGGCAGGCCTTTTTCTGGAGGAATCCCATGAAGTTTCGTCTCATCACGCTCGCAGCGGCGGCCAGCGCGGCCATGCTGATGGCAGCCTGTCAGTCCACCAATAGCGCTGACAATCCCAACAGCCCCAGCTACGGCGCGGGCGCTTACGGCGACACCACGCCGCCGGCCAACGGCAGTTCCTACTCCAACGGCAGTTATTCCAACGGCAGCAACGGGATGACGGGCACTTCCGCCAACGGATCGATGAACGGCACCAACACCAACGGCGCCTTCAACGGCGGCACCGGCGCCACCAACGGCGGCATGAGCAGCGGCAACGCCGGCGCGGGATCCGTGGGCGCCAACGGCACCGCGGGCTCCGCCGGCAACTCCGGCCTGGGCGGCGGCGGACTGGGCAGCAATGGCGGCTATGGCAACGGGGCTTCTTCCGCCAATGGCACCACGGGGAACGGGGCCAATGGCAACGGGACCGGCGGCGGCATGACGGGCGGCTCCTCCGGCGGCATGAGCGGCGGGATTGGCAGCGGCCGGTAGTTTTCGGGTTTCCGAGGAGCAGCAAGATAGGCCGGGCGTCGATGACGTGCGGCCTGCCTGCCGCGCCGGGCGGGCCGATGTCAGATCAGCCGGCCGGGCTTTGGCAGCGCGCCAGCCAGTGGCCGCGCGTAACGCAGGTATTGCTCCGAGAGGGCGCAGCCATTGGCGACCCATTCGACCGGGAGGGGCTTGGTCTGGCGTGCGACGGTGTCCAAGGGCGTGGGGAAATAGTCGATGGCATAGGGCAGATCGCTGGTGCGTCGCATCGCCACGGATCCGCTGGCCAGACCCTCGGGCGCGTCGAGCGCGTAGGCCACCGCCCGGCGACCGCACTCGCGCGCCTCGGCCGCATCGCTTTCGGAGACGATCGTGGGAAAACTTCGCTGCAAGTAGCCGAAGGTATCGGACCGCACCCGCAGCTTCACCCCCCCACCCCCCGCCCCTCCGGCGGCCCCGGGCGCGGGCGTGCGGCTTGCCACGAGTTTGCCAAGTTTTGATTTGACCAGATTCGCCAGATAATCGCCGAGGGCCCCCGATCCCGAAAGTTGGCGATTGCCGTGGGCATCGACTTCGCCGCCGGTCATGATTTTTTCCGCCAGGAGCGATTTCTTGTCGCCCGCCGCATAGCGCACGCCTTCGGAGACGGCGATGACGCAGCGCCCGAGTTTGGTGTAGACGCGGTCGACATCGCCGATGAAGCGATCCTCGTTGAAGTCGACCTCTGGCACGTAGATCAGATGGGGGCCATCGGATTCATCCCATCGCCCGAGCGCGGAGGCGGCCGTGAGCCAGCCGGCATCGCGGCCCATGACGATGTTGATTTTGATGCCCTTGAGGGAGCGATTGTCGGCATCGTCGCCCTGGTGCGCCAGCGCGACGAAGCGTGCCGCGCTGCCATAGCCGGGGCAGTGATCGGTCGTGCGCAGGTCGTTGTCGATGGTTTTGGGAACGTGATAGACACGGAGGTTGACGCCATCGGCCGCGGCCATTTCGGCGGTGATGCGTGCGGTATCCGCGGAATCGTTGCCGCCGATATAAAAAAAGTGCGAGACGTTGTTCTTCTTGAAGGACTCGAAGATTTTGCGGCAGTAGGCTTCGTCGGGCTTGTCGCGTGTGGATCCGAGAGCCGAGGAGGGCGTCGCGGCGACGCGCTCGAGCAGGTCTTTCGAGAGGCCGTCGAGGGAGACGAACTCGTTCTGGATGACGCCGCGGACGCCGTGTTTGGCCCCGAGGATTTTTCCGATGCGTCCCTGGTGCTGCGCCGCGGTGAGCGCTTCGATGGCCCCGACGAGGCTTTGATTGATTACCGCGGTGGGCCCGCCCGATTGTCCGATCACTGCATTGCCAGACATGACAACTCTCCTGTGCGTACGTCCCGTGAAACAAAGCCGCGCAGTATACGCCACGAGGTTTCGAGGCCGCTACAATGGGGTGATGCGCATTGCGGAAATTTTTTATTCACTTCAGGGGGAGGGCAAGCTGACCGGCATGCCGTCGGTGTTCGTGCGCACGTCGGGATGCAACCTTCGCTGCACCTGGTGCGATACGCCGTACGCCTCGTGGGAGCCGGAGGGAGATGACATGCCGGTCGAGGGGATCGTCGAACGGGTGCTGGGTTATCGGTGCGCACACGTGGTCGTCACGGGCGGCGAGCCTTTGATGTTCAAAGAGATTCCCGAGCTGCTTCACGGCCTGAAGCGCGCGGGGAAGCACATCACGGTGGAAACGGCGGGGACGCTCTGGCCGGGCGGGCTGGAACGGGGCGTGATCGACCTGGCGAGCATTTCGCCGAAGCTGTCGAACTCGACGCCGTGGCGGCGTGAGAACGGGCGGTTTGCGCAGGTCCACGAACGGCAGCGCCTCAACCTGGGGGCTCTGGCGGCGATCGCGCGCGAGGGGGCCATCCGTGACCGCCAGTGGAAATTCGTGATCACGCGTCCCGAGGATGTCACCGAAGCGGAAGAACTCCTTGCGACTCTGAACGAACGCCTTCCTTTGGCCGAACGCATCCCCCCCGCCGACATCCTGCTGATGCCCGAGGCCACGGACGCCGAAACGCTGGCCGCGCGCTCCCGCGATCTCGCTCCGCTGTGCCTCGCAAAGAGTTATCGCCTCTCGCCGCGCATGCACGTTCACTTGTGGGGGAACAGGAAGGGCACCTGACCTGTAATAGTGTTTGGTTTACAATGGAACGTGAAAGGGCTCTGCACGTCCGCAGCGTCGCCGAATTTTTTACAACGAGAATGCTTCCCATGGCTCCCACTCCCCAGCCGCAGCCCGCCCTTCTGGAAACCTTTCCGAATCCGCATCCGCGGCGCGATTACTCGATTCTGCATGTCGCCCCGGAATTCACGTCGGTCTGCCCCAAAACCGGGCAGCCGGATTTTGGCACCATTAAACTTTCCTACGTGCCGGAGAAACTTTGCGTCGAGCTCAAATCCTATAAACTGTACCTGCAATCCTTCCGCCAATGCGGAATTTTTTACGAGGACGTGACCAATCGGCTTCTTGACGATCTCGTGCGCGCCCTCAAGCCACGGTCGATGACCGTGACCACGGAATGGACGCCGCGCGGCGGGCTGCATTCCGTCGTGACCGCCAGCTACACGGCATCCAAAAAGCATCGATGAGAGGACTCCCGTGGCCGCGAAACGTGTGCCCCGCATCGGCATCTCCGGCTGGCGCTACAAACCCTGGCGCGGAACCTTCTATCCCGAAGACCTCGCGCAGAAGCGCGAGCTCGAATACGCCTCTCGCCAGCTCAATTCCATCGAAATCAACGGGTCTTTTTACTCGCTCCAGCGGCCCAGTTCCTGGAAGTCGTGGTATGAACAGACGCCCGAGGATTTCGTATTTTCCATCAAGGGCAGCCGCTATATCACGCACATGCGCAAGCTGAAAGATGTCGGGGAGCCGCTGGCGAATTTCTTTTCACAGGGATTGCTTGCGCTGGGGGAAAAGCTGGGCCCGATCTTGTGGCAGTTTCCGCCAAACTTTCGCTTTGATGCGGAAAAGATAGAAGCTTTCTTCGAAATGTTGCCGCGCGATACCCAGGAAGCGGCGCGGCTCGGAAAGAAGCACACCGCTTTCATGAACGGCCGCACCTTTTTCGAAGCACACGCCAATCATCCCCTGCGCCACGCGATGGAAATTCGCCATGATTCCTTCAAGTGCCCCGAATTCATCGCGCTTCTTCGCAAGCACGATGTCGCGCTCGTCGTCGCCGACACCGCCGGTAAATGGCCCTTTCTCGAAGACCTCACCAGCGATTTTGTGTACGCCCGGCTGCACGGCGACGAGCAGCTTTACACCTCCGGCTACACACCCGAAGCGTTGGACAAATGGGCCGGGCGCGTCAACGCCTGGCTTGCGGGAAGGGAACCTCCCGATGCCGCCCACGCGTCGGAAAAGCCTGCCAAAAAGCGCAAGCAGCGCGACGTTTTCATCTATTTCGACAATGACGTCAAAGTCCGTGCCCCCTTCGACGCCATGGGCCTGGCGCAGCGCACGGGCGGCTACGTTCCGGAGCATCCTCCGCTCGAACCGCCGGCCCACCTGCCGCACGAAGCGCGCGACCACTGGCCGATCACCTGAAGCTTATTGCAACATTCCGTGATTTCAGTTTTTTGCAGCTTTTGCAGGGATTGACGGATATTTGCAATGATGGCCCGGCCGCTGCGTCGCTCCGCGGGTTACAACCCCGGGCTACAACTCATAGACGCGGCTGAACTTCCCCTTGAGATAGTTCATGTAGGGCTCCAGCGACAGCGGCTTGCCCGTCGCCCGCTGGATCAATTCCGCCGGCTGATAGCGCCTGCCGTGCTGATGCACGTTCACGCGCAGCCACTCATACAACGCATCAAACCGCCCCGCGCGGATGTCCGTGCGAATGGTCGGAACGGCGGCCGTCGCCGCTTCAAAAAGCTGCGCCGAGAGAATATTCCCGAGCGTGTATGTCGGAAAATATCCCACGCCGCCGCCGGACCAGTGCACATCCTGGAGAATCCCCTCGCGGTCCGTCTGCGGCTCGATTCCCACCGATTCCCGCATTTTGTGTTTCCACAACGCGGGCGCGTCCTTCACCGAAATCCGCTTGTTCAGCAGGTCCTGCTCCATTTCATATCGCAGGATGATGTGCAGGTTGTAGGTCACTTCATCCGCCTCGACGCGAATCAGCGACGGCGTCACACGATTGATCGCGCGATAGAAAATATCCAGCGGCACATCGCGAAGCTGCCCCGGAAACGCGCCCTGCAACTCCGGATAGTACCGCTCCCAGAATTCCACGCTCCGCCCCACCATGTTCTCCCACAGCCGGCTCTGGCTTTCGTGCACCCCGAGCGAAACGCCGCCGCCCAGCGGCGTGCCCTCGTAAGCAGGATCGACATTCAGCTCATAAAAGGCGTGCCCCATTTCGTGCATGCAGCCGAACAAGGAGCCGGGCATCCAGTTCCGCTCGTAGCGCGTGGTGATGCGCACATCCTTGGGCGAGAAGTTCGTGCAGAAGGGATGCACGGACACATCCAGGCGGCCGCGGTCCCAGGGAAAACCGCATGCCGTCAGAATTTTGCGGCCAAAGGCCTGCTGGGCGGCTTCATCATAGTCGCGCGTCAGGACTGCGTCGGAGACGCGGCCGGCATGCTCGACAATCCGGGCCACCAGCGGGGCCGTGAATTTCTTCAACTGCGTAAAGAGCGGGTCGAGGAGAGCTCCGGTCATGTCCGGCTCAAAATCATCGAGGAGCACATCATAGATGGGCTTGCCCGCGTCGATCGCCGCCACCACTTCGCGCTTCAATTCCAGCACTTTTTCGAGCCAAGGGGCGAAGCTCGCGTAATCATCATCGGCGCGGGCCTTCTGCCAGACCTCTTCGGAGACGGCGCAGGTTTCGGTCATGCGGACGACCAGTTGCGTGGGCACCCTGGTGGCGCGATCCATGTCGCGTCGCGCCACCCGCACCATGGCGCGCTGGGGCGAATCTTCGGGATAGCCGGCCATTTCCCCCTCCGCGGCCGCGAGCAGGTCCTGGGTCTCCCTGCTGACGAAGAGGTCATGCGCCAACTTCGCCAAGGTGCCAAGCTGTTTGGCGCGCGCCTCGACGCCGCGAGTGGGCATATAGGTGCGCTGGTCCCAGTTCAGGACGGCGTTGGCCATGTTCAGGTTGTGCACGTCGCGAATGCGATCGAGGAATTGATCGAGTCTGGACATAGAACGTTCTCCAGTCGCCGCTCATCGCTTTTGGCGCGTTCCAACTGTTCGCTCCGCACGCGATAATCCTGCCGCCGCCGTTGCAATTGTTCATCCGCGAGCATGGCATTCATTATATGGCTCCCCGGTTAGCGGAAAAAATCACCGCGAGCCGCGGCGCAAATGGCGACGACGGCGGGATGTTTGAGTTTTCGTTCGGGGCTGATGGCGTAGAAGCGTTCGCGGACGCCATCGAGGCGGCCGATGACCTTCACGGCGTTTTGCCGGCAGACTTCCTCCTCGACGAGCGCGGATGCGGGAAACAGGGCCCGGCCGGTCTGTCCGAAGGCCTGCAGGAGGGCGGCGTCCTCGAACTCTCCAAGAATGCGCGGATGAATGCCGTTGGCGTCAAAGTATTGATCGAGTGAGCGGCGGAGGGAGGTGTTTCGGGTGGGGAGAAAGAGCGGGGCCCCGTCGAGGCAGCGTGGAAAATCCTTGCTGTACTTGGCGACCAGGTTCTTTCCGCCGAAGAAGGTGACTCCGGATTCCCCGAGCAAATGATTGTAAGCGCGCAACTGGGATCCGGCGCCGATGGGGGTATCCGAGAGGATCAGGTCAATGCGATAGGTGGCGAGCTCGACGAGGAGTGCGTCGATTTTGTCCTCCGTGGCGACGACCGCGCAGGCGGGCTCGAGGGCCAGGGCGGGTTCGAGGAGCGCGACGGACACGAGCTTGGGCATGGCGTCGGCGATGCCCACGGCGAGCTTGCGGGGCCGTGCTTCGGGCCCGACCTTGACGGCATCGAGGAGTTCGCGTCCGAGCATGAAAATGTCGTCGGCATATTTATAGGCCATCTGGCCGATCTCGGTGAGCACGAGGGAGCGGCCGCGGCGTTCGAAGAGCTTGTCACCGAGCATGTCTTCGAGTTCGTGGATCTGCGCGGAGATGGTGGGGCTGGAGAGGTGGAGCTTTTCGGCGGCGCGGGCGACGCCGCCCTCGCGGGCGACGGTCCAGAAATACATGAGGTGGTGATAGTTAAGGAAGGGCATGGGACCTCCAGGAGTGCGGCGGCAGGGGGATTGATCCGCCGAGGCGGCGTGCCTCGGGGTTGGGGAAAGGGGCGCCGTTTGCACTTCGATTAATCCGGAACTTTACCCCGCCGATTCGCTTTTTCCTATCCAGGCGACATTGCGATTTTCCATAAATATTCTGCGGTTTTATCGAATAGGTGAGTGTTGGCGGGGTTTTTGCGGGGGCGGGGCAAGGCGGCGGCGCGGCGCGTCGATTGCTGAAAGGAAGCGCGGACAATAGCGGCGCTGGCGGCGCTCCTGTTCGCCGGCGCCGGCCAACAGAGGATTCTCAACCCATGGAATATGGCCTGAACATCAACAACCCGCTGCTTCGCACGGCGATCAGCATTGGGGAGGCGACGATTCGGCGGGCATGCGATCTCTGCTCCTCGCTGACGATCCACATCGAGCTGGACCGCGCTCCGGACGGACGGGATACGATCCGGGTGACCCTCCGCTCGCGGGACGCATTTTCCGGTTTTCGGATGGCGATTCGGAACTACTTTGACGATTCCGCGCTGGAGCGCGTGGCCCAGCATGCGTGGCAGCGGCGGGTTCCGTGCGGCACACCGGGGGCGCCCATCGCGCCGTTTCGGGGGATCATGGAAGCGTCGCTCAACTGACCTAGCGATAAATGTATCGGGGAGTGGTTTGGTGTGACAGGTGGATAGTGGCATGGAGATAAGGGCGGGGCGCGTTATAGACGGGAAAGATTTCTGTGGATGCGCGGGAGGGCGGCGGGGTAAGCTCGGTTGCGGGAGTGAAGCGGCTTGAGGGAGCGGTGGCGAGATTGCGGGGGCTGGGCAATCATGCCGATCAGCGTAAGAATCCGGCGGAATACGTGGGTTGTTGCCTTGCTCGGCAGCGGCTTCTGGTTGGCGCCGTGTTTCGCGCAGGAGAGGAAGGCTGCCCCGGCGCAACCGCTGGTGCTGCTCGGGGGGAGCGTGGCCGACGAGGTTCTGCTGATTCGGTCGTTGTATAGATCGGGGCCAGGATCGCTGGAGAAGGTGGATGCCCTGAAGAGCACCCTGTTGACCAAGTATGCGAATGCTTCGCCGGATGAGGTTGGGGAGATTTGCGCTGAGCTATGCATGGCGATGGACAACGTTTCGCTGCGCGATCAGTCTGCGGCAATGACGGACAAGCAGAGTCTTGCGTTCATGTGCCTGCGCGATCACATGCCGTCGACGGAAATCGCGCTTCGGCTGGCGGTGTATCTGCGGGTGGGTTCGCCTGTTGATGCAGCGAACCCCGGGCAGTGTTTAAAGCTGTGGCTGTCTGTGTGGAAGGGTTTGGAGTCGGAGATTGATCCGGAGTTCGATCATGAGCCGCCTGTGACCGATCGTGCGGGCGCCGAGGTGATCGAGCGGCGGAACCGTCAGGTGGAGGTTCGTCATCAAAAGCGGATTTACACGGGGCCTTACAGCAGGTTTCTCGCGGCGTACATCGTGCAGCAGAAGTACGACGTGAAGGCGGCTCAGGCGTTTCTAGCGGGTGCGACGGCGGACGAAGAGTTGCGTCGACAGATTCTGGAGATGAGCACGCTAAAGAAATAAATGGGTGCCGGCGGGAATAGCGGTGGGGTGGTTGTGGGGCGGGGTTAGAAATGACGAAGGCACCCGGGGCATGGCAATAACCCGGGCCCTTCGCCGGGTGCACGGCACCGCCTACATTCGCCGCCTGGCCACCGAGTTGCGTTGCAACGGCGCTAAAAGGGTGATTGCCGCGCGATCACGCCTCGCCGACTTTGAAGCGGGCGAAGCGGATGATTTTTACTTCGGCGCCGACGGCTTTGCCGGTGTCGGTGAGGAGGTCGCGGATGCGGCGTTTGTCATCTTTGATGAAGGGCTGATCGACGAGGGCGACGTCCTGGAAGTATTTTTCGAGTTTGCCGGCAACGATTTTTTCGATGATGTTCGCGGGTTTGCCGGCGGTGCCTTCGGAGGCGGACTCTTTTTCCCTGGCGACGATGGCGGGGTCGAGGCCGGTGCGGTCGACGGCGAGGGCGACCTGGGGGACGGCGGCGGTGACGTGCATGGCGATTTCGGCGGCGGTGACTTTGACGGCGTCATCGGTGGAGCCGTCGATCTGGACGAGAGCGCCGACCTTGGCGTTGTGGTGGACGTATTTTTCGACGCGGCCGTTGGGGGTGGAGAAGCGTGCGAGGCCGGTGACGCCGATGTTTTCCTTGATGGTGCCGCCGATGAGTTCCTTGATGACCTGTTCGACGGTGCGGCCGGAGCCATCGGGGTAGGTGAGGGGGTTCAAGTCGGCGGGGGCGTTGACGTTGTTTTCGAAGGCGAGGTCGGTGAGGTCGCCGAGGAGCTTGAGGAAGCCGTCGTTGCGAGCGACGAAGTCGGTCTGGCAGCCGAGGCGGAGGAGTACGCCGAGCTTGCCGTCGGTGGAGATGCGTCCGGAGACGAGGCCTTCCTTCATTTCGTTGGCGAGTTTTTTATCAGCGGAGGCGGCGCCGCGTTCGCGGAGGAGTTCGGCGGCTTTTTCGATGTCGCCGGCGGCGTCGACGAGGGCGCGTTTGGCGTCCATCATGGGGGCGTTGGTGCGTTGCCGGAGTTCGTTGACCATTTTTGCAGTGATTTCCGCCATGGGGTGATCTCGCAGGGTTGGAGTGGGAGGGAAAACTGGCCGCACGTGCGGCCAGAGACCCGTGAGTGTACGAAGTGGCGGGCGTTGCGTAAAGAAGAAGGCTGGCAATGGCAGCGCCGGCGGGTCGTTGGAGGGACTGGCGGGGGTGGGACGGGAGGGAGCCAAGGAGGTGGCGCATGGCACGTTGGGACTGGCGGGCAGTGGTGGTGGCGTGGGCGGTGCTGGCGGCGGGAAGCGGGGCGTGGGGGGCGGAGCTGCGGGCGGAGGTGGGTCTCTCGGCGCAGGAGGTAAGCGGAGCGGAGGCGGAGGGGAAGGTGTTCGGGGGCCTGCTGTGCCGGGAGCTGGAGCGGCAGGCGGTGTTGCTGGCGGCGCGGGAGGAGCTGGGATTGCGGACGCGGGATGCGGCGTTGGGGGAGCGGCTGGATGGGGATGGGACGATGCTGAACATCGTGACGCACAACATACGCGGGGAGCGGTCGCTGGTGGTGCTGTCGATGCCGGCGAAGAAGGGTGAGAAGGCGGCGACGGGGGCGGAGGCGAAAGCGGCGGCGGCGGTGGGACAGGCGGAGTTCAAGCTGGGGAAGGGGCTGGTGGATTATGCGGCGTTTACGAGCGAGGCGGAGCGGCAATCGCGGACGGATTTTGTGGAGCTGCTGCGGAAGACGGGGGTGATGCGCGGGGAGCCGGAGGCGCCGACGGCGTGGGGGAACGGCGCGCCCGGGGCGGAGGCCTTGGCGGCGCTGAAGCGGATGGATCCGGAGTCGCAGTATGAGGCGGTGCGGCTGCTGCATGGGGAGATGCGGGAGAAGGGAGCGTCGGTGGAGCGCGTGGCGGCGCTGGTGCGGGGGTATGCGAACCTGGGATTTTTGACGCAGTTTTTGTGGAATGCGGATTCGAAGGTATTTGCGGCGCGTTCGCTGTTGTATGCGGAGCGGCTGGTGGTGCACGAGAAGGGGTCGGCGGCGTCGCTGGAGGCGCGAGCGTATGCGCGTGCGCTGGCGGGGTTGCAGCGGCTGGCCGAGGAGGATTTGCAGAAGGCGGGAACGTCGCCGGAGTGGAAGGCGGCGATCGACTGCTGGTGCCGGTATGACCTGGATGGGGAGCTGTCGGAGGGGGTGGAGGGGCGTCCGTGCCGGGAGCTGGCGACGGTTCTGGCGGCGGGGATAGCGCGGGATTCGTCGGGTCCGGACCGGGCGAAGGACATCGCGACGGACTGCCTGGAGGTGCTGCCGAAGAGCACGTTTTTGAGGCAGGTGGAGTGGCACACGGACATTCTGGAGGTGGTGCTGAGCGAGCCGGAGGAGCTGATGGCGGCGGTGCCGGCGGAGGTGCGGGGGGCGATCGAGAGGATGGGGTTGAAGGAGGTGGCGGCGGCGGATGGGGCGGGCGGGCCGAGCGGGGCCGGGGTGGCGGCGGCGCAAACGGCGGCGATGGCGGAGGCGCTGTCGAAG
The DNA here is from genome assembly GCA_035545015.1 of Phycisphaerae bacterium. Taxonomy (GTDB): domain Bacteria; phylum Planctomycetota; class Phycisphaerae; order WQYP01; family WQYP01; genus CALCHA01. The sequence continues at coordinate 132,475 of DASZZD010000013.1, read as the reverse complement.
GCGGGGGCGGAGGATGCGGGGGAGCCGTCGCTGGGGCTGCTGGGGCTGCTGGTTCGAGATGAGGGGTTCGTGGCGGCGGCGGAGATCGGGATCAGCGCGCGGCAAAGGTGGGAAGGTCCGGATGATGCGATACGGGCGCGGATCGAGGCGGTGGCGCCGGCGTGGAAGGGGCATCCGCACGCGGCGTTTATCGGGGCGATGCTGGTGAATGACGAGCAGGCGGGGACGGGGCTGGTGAATGCGTACAAGAAATGGCATCCGCGGGATACGGGGAGGTGGACGTACGACAACGTGTTCGTGGAGACGGACCTGTGGCACAGGATCAACATGAACTGGTTTTCCAGCGCGCTGGCGTCGCTGGATGCGACGGCATTGGATTATTCACCGCACGTGATCGATTCGATTAAGGACCCGGAGGATGTGGACCGGCTGGAGGCGGCGCGGCGGGAGAGTCCTTATTCGGCGCTGTTGTTCGCGGGGTGGTTGGAGCATTACGGGGTGGAGAAGCGGCGTGAGAATCCGGCGGCGGCGCAGAAGGTGATCGCGGAGGCGGAGGCGCATTTCGCGACCCGGCCGCGGGTGATGGGCGATGCGGGAGAGTGGGCGTGCGACCTGAACGATTTCAAGGAGGGGATCGGGATGATGGCGGGCGCGATGAAGGAGGATCCGACGGTGCGGGTGGCCCAGCCGCTGGTGGAGGCGTATCTGCACATGGGGAACGTGAGCGCGGCGAAAGACATCGCGGACCAGGGTCTGGCGGTGAGCAATGCGAAGGTGATGGAGTCGCAGGAGCTGGCGTTTCAGGCGGCGCGGGCGTTGATCGCGGGGGGACACGCGGACGAGGGGTGGCTGTACGCGAAATACGCGGCCGACAGTGATTCGTCGTGGGGTTACATGATTGCGGCGGCGTGCCAGGAGCGGATGGGAAATCGGGAGGAAGCGGCGCAGTGGGAGCGGCGGAACGCGGCGTTGTACCCGTCGACGGCGGGGCTGTGGGAGTTGTGGGCGGCGCGGACGGGGGACGGGTCGCTGGAGGAGGCCAAGGGATTGGCGGAGGCATATGCGCAGAAGCATCCGGAGGCGGCGGATAATGCGTGGACGGCGGTGGCGGCGGGGGATTGGCGGAAGGCGTTGAAAAGTTATGCCCACGGGGAGCACGGGTTCGATGTGAACGACTGGGCGATTTATGCGGCGCTGGCGGCGCTGGCGAAAGACCCACGGGCGCTGGAGCACGGCCTGACGGAGATGGAGAACTTCAAGAAGCCGTTCGGGAGGGAGCTGGCGGCGGCGGCGCGGGGGAACCAGGTGGGGTTTGCGCTGGACCATCTGGCGGTGCTGCGGGAGGCGGATTGGCGTGGGGAGGATGCGCCGGCGGAGCTTTCGGAGACGGCGATCCTGCTGGCGGCGACGGGGCGCAAGGCGGAGGCGTTGCCGCTGCTGAAGCGGGCGTTACACGGCGGCGGCACGGCGGGGGAGAATTACGCGATGGCGTGGGAAGCGGCGAAGCACATCGGGGCGGATCCAGCGGCGCTGGCGGCGGAGAAGTTGCCGGCGGATGAGGGGGCCGCGTTTGTGGGACAGTGGCAGGCGCACGTTGGAGGAGGGGCGGCGGTGTGGACTCTCGCGGCGGATGGCTCGGTGCTGACGGACCAAGGGGGGCACGGGTCGTGGCGGGCGGAAGATGGGAAGCTGGTGATGTATTTTTCGACGCACGATTGGGCGGTGTTCGCGGCGGGCGGCGGCGCGGGCGAGATGACGGGGAGCAGCGAGAAGGGTCCCGGGACGGCGAGTTTGGGGAAGGGGAACTTGCCGTGAGGGGTGAGGAGAGGGGTGCGCGGCGGGCGTGCGGGACATGAGGGAGGAGGGGCGCACTTCAGGAGCAGGCGTTTTCGATGGCGGAGCGGAGGTCGTCGGGCTTGATGGGTTTGAGAAGGTGTTTTTCGAAGCCGGCCTGGGTGCAGCGTTCGATGTCCTCGGACATGCCGTAACCGGAGATGGCGAGGCCACGGATAGGGCGGGAGGCGCGGATTTCAGTAAGGAGATCGCAGCCGTCGCCATCGGGGAGGCCGATATCGGTGACAAGGACATGGATGGGATGGGCTAAGGCGATCTCAAGGGCTTGGGCGAAGGTGGCGGCGGTGTGGACGACGTATCCGCACTGGCGGAGATATTTGCCGACGGCGAGGAGGGTATCCGCGTGGTCATCGACCAGGAGGAGGTGGCAGTCGGCGGGATCGCGGGATAGAAGATTGTGCGTGGTCATGGCCCGAAGCGTTGTTAGGTGTTTGAATGGTGGCTGAGCGGTAGTATACCCGGAATCGGCCTGAGGGGAAGTGCGGTTTTTTGATTGGGGGGCGGTCCGATGAGTGGAAGATGAGATAAGGCGGGGTGGGGGCAATCCTGGGGGTGAGCGGGTGCGTAGTGCTGGAGTGGGCCGTTTCGTGGGAAGAGTGCGGTTATGGGCGATACAGAAGAGCCAATTCAGGATGCGGGGACGGTTTCGCAGTTGGGGAAGCGTGCGCTGGTGCTGTCGGGGATCATCGCGCCGGTGATTCTGCTGACGGTGCTGCTGGTGGTGAGCGAAGCGCGGGCGACGCAGAAATCGGACATAGCGGCGCAGGCGATCCCGGCGACGATCGATGAGGCAGGGGCGAAGGGCGCGGGGGGGGATGTATGGACATCGACGCGGAACACGTTTTCGGACGCGGAGATGGACATATTGGAGACGCACGATTACGTGTACCGGACGTATCAGGACGGGGAGGGGGCGCCGGTGGATTTGTGCGTGATATTTTCGGAGGACAACCGGAAGGGGACGCATCCGCCGGACGTATGTCTGGAGGGCAATGGGAGCCGGATTGTGATGCGTGGGGACCGGCAGGAGAGGGTCGCGGGGACGCCGCTGACGGTGCGGGAGCTGGTGACGGCGGATGGTGACGGCCGATACGTGTATTACGCGTATTTTTACAAGTGCGGGGATTCGTTCACGCCGTCGTTTTACTGGCAGCAAGCGAAGATCGTGTGGAACGGGTTGACGGGGCAGAATGCGGCGGGGGCGTTGATCCGGTATTCGGCGCCGATCGGTGACAACTCGTCGAGCGGTCCGGGACTGGAGGCGGCGCGGGCGCGGGTGGATGCCTTGCTGGCGGTGACGTTTCCGTACATACGGGACCGGTTGAATCCGGCGCCGTAGGGCCGGGGGCGGCGCGGGCGGCGGGGGCGTGATTTCGCGGGAGGGTGCGGGGCGACACTTTGAGGAAACGAGCATGGCGATGAAAAGTGCGATGACGAGGCATCCGTTTGAGAAGGCGGAGCGTCGCGGGCTGGCGGCGCGGAACCTGATGCTGGGCGCGGCGGCAGCGGCGGCGGTGGTGCTGGCGGGGGGCGGCGGCTACATGTACTGGCACAATCACACGCCATCGGCGCTGGCGAAGAAGGGGGAACTGGCGCTGGGGCAGCACGACACGAAGCGGGCGGTGGATTTTCTGACGCAGGCGGTGAAGAAGAATCCCGCGGGGGACGCGGGGGTGCGGATCAGGAACCTGCTGGCGGAGGCGTTGATCGAGGACGGGCGCGAGGCCGATGCGCAGGAGTACGTGCAGGAAGCGCTGAAGATGTCGCCGGGGAACGCGGAAGCGCTGGACAATCTGCAGCAGACGTACGTGCATCCGGCGTTTCGGAAGTATCAGACGGCGATCAAGCCGTTGTCGCTGTCGACGCGGAAGGAGATTTTTCAGACGATCGACACGGGGATAGCGAGCCTGGAGAAGTTGCCGCGGGAGGCGCGGAACCTGGTGGGCGAGGCGCAGTTGGACCGGCTGTATGAGACGCTGGAGGATGAGGGGCGTTCGGCGGCGCAGGGAGAATTGCAGGCGGCGACGCTGGCGGGGAATCAGACGGCGATCGGCCAGGCGCAGAACGAGCTGGCGGAGTACAAGGAGCCGGCAGGCGAGCGGGAGAAGAAGGCGTTGGCGCTTTTGCAGGAGGCGTGGAAGCTGGATCCGAAGGATGCCCGTGCGCCGCGGCTGCTGGCGGATTATGAGTACCAGGACCATCGCTATGGCGATGCGCTGGCGGTGTATGAGCGGGTGGTGAAGGAGGGCGGAGAGAAGGCGGTGTCGCAGGGGCTGGCGATCACGGCGGCGAACGTGCACATCGCGGACACGGGGACGCAGCCGGCGGAGGGGAAGCGGTTGAGCGCGGCGCGGGAGGTGCTGGAGGGGTATCTGAAGGAGCATCCGGAGGACACGAAGGTGACGGTGGCGCTGGGGCAGGTGCTGCTGGAGCAGGGGGACACGCAGGGGGCGGACAAGATGGCGCAAAAGGCGATTGGGAGTAAGGATTCGGACATAGACGGGCAGATTTTGGCGATTAACGCGCGGCTGAAGGAGAAGAAGACGAGCGATGCGCTGGCGATGATCATGCCGCTGACGGCGAGCTATGCGAACATACCGCAGGTGTGGTATGTGCTGGGGATGGCGGACACGGATGCGGGGGATTACAAGGGGGCGGAGGAGGCGTTTCGCAAGGCGGTGCAGTTGGACGCGAACTATGCGCTGGCGAAGCGGGAGTTGCTGCGGACGGAGATGCGGGACGGGAATACGTCGGCGGCGCAAATTCTGGCGCTGGACATCATCCGGGAGGACCACTATTTCATGCCGGCGTGGGCGGTGACGTGCGACAGCTTGCGGTCGCACGGGCAGGAGGAACAGGCGCGGCAGATGCTGGTGGGGCTGTCGGAGGACCCGCAGTTGCCTGCGGATGCGCGGGGGGAACTGGCGGGGCTGCTGGTGGCGGTGAACGCGAATGACGCGGCGGCGAAGCTGATTCAGAAGATGCCGGCGAATGATCCGACGACGCAGCGGCTGGAAGCGGAGATCGCGTTATCGAGCGGGAACCGGGTGGAAGCGCGGAAGATGCTGGCGTCGGCGGTGGAGGCGGATCCGAAGAATGTGGCGTTGCGTCTGGAGTATGCGAGCGTGCTGGCGGGGTCGGGGCTGTCGGCGGATGCGCGAGGGCAGTTGGACGAAGCGGCGAAGGGATCGCTGACGCCGGACGAAGCGACCCGGGTGGCGCGGGGATATCTGACGCTACGGCTGCCGGAGCGGGCGGAGGCGGTGCTCAAGCCGGTGCTGGCGAAGGGGAAGCCATCGGAGGCGACGGAACTGGAAGCGCAGGCGCAGGCGATGATGGAGGGACAGGCGCCTCCCGCGGCGACGGAGACGGCGAACGCGGGGACGGCGAGCGATCCCCTGCGGGCGGCGAATGCGGCGCTGGATCGGAAGGATCCCGGCGCGGCGTTGACGATCGCGCGCAATGCGTTGACGAAGGATCCGAACAATGCGGGGCTGCACCTGGCGGCGGCGCGGGCGCTGGGATCGATGGGCAAGGAAGAGGAGGCGGCGAAGGAGGCATTGGCGGGGGCGGGCAATAAGCCCAATGATTTGCAGGCGTATGCGACGTTTGTGTCGCTGTTTCCGACGGCGGACGCGGCGCTGCGGGGGATCGGGTTCGGCCAGCAGTTGCAGGGAATCAACGGGGCGCTGGCGGAGTGGGCGATCGGGAAGCTGTATGAGACGGCGGGGAAGCCGGACCTGGCGATGAAGGATTATCTGCATGGGCTGGATGCGAGCTCGCGGTTGACGGAATCGCGTCCGGCGCGGGATGCGCTTTACACGGCGATTCTGGATCTGGATGCGAGCCAGAAGAACGCGGCGGCGGTGAAGAAGGACGCGGACACGTATGCGGAGAAGGATGCGTATTTTGCGCCGGGGCTGCGGCTGATGGCGTCGGACAAGCTGCTGGCGCTGGGGGATCGGGAGGGCTCGGAGAAGGAGCTGGACCAACTGGCGGGGAACCTGGCGGCCGATGCGCCGGCGCCGCTGGTGCTGGCCCTGGTGCAGCGGCAGGTGACGATGGGGCAGGCGGACAAGGCGGAGGCGATTTTGAAGCCGCGGGCGACGGCGGCGGGGGCCGATCCGCAGTTGCTGGATGCGTATGCGACGCTGCTGGAGACCACGAAGCCGGAGGAGGCACTGAAGGTGCGGCAGTCGCTGGTGGCGCGCGACGGATCGAATCCGCATTACCGGATTTCGCTGGCGCAGACGCAGGCGGCGATGGGGGACGCGCCCGGGGCGCTGGCGACGTTGGATGAGACCAAGTCGATGGGGGCGACGGGGAAGGAACTGGCGACGAGCGCGCGGCTGCGGTATTTGATTTCGATGGGGCTGCTGAAAGAGGCGGCGGCGGAGCTGGCGGGCGATGCGGGGTCGGCGAAGGATTTTGCATCGATGCTGGCGGTGGGGCGCGGGTGGGAGGAATTGAAGCGGCCGGACGAAGCGCGCAAGGAGCTGGAGCAGATACCGGCGTATGCGGGGGAATATCCGGCGGCGCGAATCGCGCTGGCGGCGCTGGACACGGAGGCGGGCAATCCGGACAAGGGGGCGGCGGCGCTGGAGGAGCTGTCGAAGAGTTCGGCGGCGGCGGCGCAGCAGGCGTCGGTGCCGCTGTTCCACACGTTGCTGCGGGCGGACAAGGCGCCGGCGGCGATGGAACTGGCGCTGGCGCAGCGGACGCAGACGCTGGCGAATTCGCAGCAGTGGCAGCAATGGACGCTGCTGGCGGCGATGGCGGCGCGCGAGGGGAAGGATTACGCGGGGGCGGTGAAACTGCTCGAGTCGATGGACAAGGATTCGGTGGCGGCGAGCGCGATCGATCTGGCGCTGTTGAACCTGCTGGATGGGAAAAAGAAGGAAGCGGAGGCGGCGCAGGGGCTGAAGGATGATGCGCCCACGTTCAACAAGACGTTTGTGGGGTTGGAGGTGGGGACGGGCAAGGGCGAGAAGCGGGTGCTGGCGGAAGGGGTGCCGTCGATCGTGATTGCGACGGTGGCGGCGATGCCGCCGGGAGATCGGTCGGGTGCGCTGGCGGAGATAGCGAAGAATCCGCGGGTGTTTCCGCAGGACATTCAGAAGATACTGGAGGAGGCGGGGAACGGGCCGGAGGCGGCGGGGCGGCTGATGAAGCTGGCGTTGGCGAACCGGGTGCTGGAGGCGGGGTGGAGCACGGCGGCGGTGGATGTGGCGAATCAGCTTGAGAAGGATGGCGGCCCGGCGTTGACGGATGCGCTGATATTGAAGGAGCAGTCGTTGACGTTGCTGGCGCGGACGTCGGAGGCGAACCAGGTGCGGGACCAGATCGCGGCGAAGTTCAAGGCGGGGGATGATGTGCCGGGGGTGCGGGTGCTGCTGGCGGCATCATGGAGCAAGGAGGGGAAGAACGCGGAAGCGCTGGAGATGCTCAAGCCGTTGGAAGCGACGGGGCGAGCGGACGTGCTGACGGCGCTGGCGAGCCTGGATGAGAAGCTGGGGCGGCTGGATGACGCGGTGGCGCTGGATCGGAAGATTCGGGCGGCGGCGCCGGATGATGTGGCGGCGGCGAACAACCTGGCGTACATGCTGGCGGCGGCGCATCCGGAGGACAAGGGGGCGCTGGCGGAGGCGAAGAAGGACATCGAGTTCGCGGTTTCGAAAGCGCCGCAGGTGCCGGTGTTCCAGGACACGCTGGGATGGATCGAGATTCTGTCGGGGGAGGCGGGGGATGGGACGAAGCGGGTGGCGAAGGTGTTGCCGGCGTTGCGGCTGGATCCGGCGGTGCATTATCACCTGGGGGTGGGGTATGCGAAGCTGGGGCAGGCGGGGTTGGCGCGGATGCACCTGGAGGATGTGGGGGCGCTAGCGGGGACGAGCGCGGAGGGGAAGGTGCCGGAGGTGGCGATGGCGGTGGAGGCGTTGAAGACGCTGCAGTGACGTACGACGTAAATGGCCACGAAGGACACGAAAGGCACGAAAGTTCCCCCCCCACCGCCGACGAAGGGAATTGTCCACGAATTTTCACGAATTCTGATTTGTAGAATTGTTTATTGAGGGGGGGGTGTTGGGAAGGGCGGGCGCCTCAGGATGGTGGGAGGAGGCGGCGGAGGGAGCGGCCGTAGTCGATGACGCGGCGGATGATTTCGTCGGCGGATTCCTTGACCAGGACGCGATCGCCGGTGGTCAGGGTGATCAGGGTGTCGGGCGTCGACTCGACGAACTTGATCAGCTCGGCGTTGATGACGATGGATTGGTTGGAGAGTTTGGTGACGGGAATCATGGGGGAGTAGTCAGTAGTCAGAAGTCAGGAGTCAGTAGTCCGGATTTTTAGCGGACAGAGGAGAGGAGGTCCTGGAGGAGTTGGTTGCTTTCGGTGATGACTTTGGAGCTGGCGGAGAAGGCGGTGGAGGCGGCGATGAGCTGGACGAATTCGGAGGAGAGGTCGACGTTGGAAAGTTCAAGGGAGCCTGCGACGACGCGGCCGGAGGAGAGCTGCTGGGGGGCGGAGATGATGGCGTTTCCGGAGTTGGGGCCTTCGATGTAGGTGTTGGAGCCGTCGTCGATGAGGCCTTCGTCGTTGCGAAAGGTGGCGAGCGCGACCTGGCCGACGGTGCGGGAGAGGCCGTTGGAGAAGGAGCCGGTGATGATGCCGTCGGTGCCGATGGCGAAGGTGGTGAGGGTGCCCGGGGGTGAGCCGTCCTGGAAGGTGGAAGCGAGGGTGCTGGTGGTGCCGGAGAGGGCGGTGATCTGGGAGAAATCGGCGTTGACGGAGAGGCTGGGCTGTGCGCCGGTGCCTGCGCGATTGATGGTGATGGTGGGATTGGTGGAAGAGACTTGCTGGCCGGAGGTATCGAAGGAGAGCGTGCCAGTGCCGACGGCGGTGGAGGTGGCGGGGGTGACGTTGGTGTTGGCGGGAGAGGTGGCGAAGTAGCGCCAGGTGGAACCGGAGCTGGATTTGGATTCAAGGACCGCGGTGACATTGATGGTGATGGGGGTGCCGAGGGAGTCGTAGGCGGTCATGGAGGTGGTGGTGGATTCGCCATCGGCGGAGGAATTTTTGGTGAAGGTGTAGGGGGTGAGGACAGTACCTGCGCGGGTGACGGTGAAGGAGTTGTTGTCGAGGACGATGTCATTTTCGAGGCCGGGGTTGCCATCGATGGTGAAGGTGGCGGTGTTGCCGGTGGCGGGGATGGTGACGCCGGGGACGGTGGCGATGGAGCCGTTGGCGCCGGCGCTGGTGTTGATGCCCAGGGCGCCGGTGAAGAAGGACTGGAGATCGGCGAGGGTGGTGGTGCCGGTGACGGTGAGGGTTTCGGGGGCGATGCTGACGGAGTCTTTGGAGCCCTTGGAACCTTTGACCGTGAGGACGTCGCCGACCTGGAATTGGGCGGCGCCGGTGGCGTCGGTGACATCGGTAAGGAGGGTGGCGCCGGTGGGCGGGTTGGTGGGGTTCACGCCGCCTGCGCCATCGGTGAGATAAAGGGGCTGGCCGAGGGTGTAATCGGTGACGGAGGTGGGGATATCGCCGCCGGAGTTGAGATTGCCGGCGAAGGTGGTTTTAGAGGTAGCCTGGGCGACGGTGAGGGAGCCGACGGGGATGGTGAGGTTGGTGAGGACGCCGGAGGTGATGTTGTAGTTGGCGTCGACGCCGTAGCCCTGGACGAGCTGACCGGTGCCGGAGACGAGCTGATTGAGGCCATTGAGCTGGAAGGAGCCGTCGCGAGTGTAGACCTGCTGGGTGCCGTCTTTGAGGACGAAGAAGCCATTGCCCTGGATGGCCATGTTGGTGGGGACGCCGGTGACCTGGAGGGAGCCGTCGCCGAAGTCCTTGGTGATGGCGCCGGCCTGGGTGCCCAGGCCGATCTGGAGGGGGTTGGTGCCGCCGGCGGTGGCGGAGGGTGCGGTGCCGTAGGAGAAGTTTTCGAGGAACTGGGTTTTGAAATCGAGGCGCGAGGATTTGAAGCCGACGGTGTTGACGTTGGCGATGTTGTTGCCGATGACGTCGATTTCAGACTGGGAACTGGAGAGACCGGAGAGACCCGTGACGAGGGAGGAAGTGATGCCCATGAGGCCTCCGAGTATCAGGAAGTGGCGGGAAGGCGCGCCGGGGCGCGCCGTGCCACGGAGATGTTAAACACGACGTGATGGGGCGGGCTCCGCCGCCCCGATGGATCACGCCGCGCACGAGATTGGCGGGCTGCATCCTGCGGCCCGTGAAAATACGTGGATCAGCGGGTCAACTGCTTGAGCCGCCTGCCATGCCTTGAAGCAACTGGAGAAGCTGTTGTGCCGCGGATTGCGAGGAGGTAGTGGTGGCGCCGTTGGCGCTGGTCGCCGTGGGCGTGGGCTGGGCGATGATGGTGACGTTCTGCATGGGGAGCGAAGCGCCGTTGTCGAGCTGGAGGGAGACCTGCTGGTTGGTGATCTGGACCTTGGTGACGGTGCCGGTGGTGGCCTGGCCGGAGGGGGTGATGCCCTGGACCTGCTTGCCGATGAGATTGCCGGCGGCGCCCATGGATTGCTGAAGGGTGAGCGAGGCGATGTTGTTCTGCATGTCGGTGTTGGACTGGAGCTGGCTGATTTCGGAGAGCTGGGTGAGAAGCTGGTTGGAATCGGTGGGGTTGAGGGGGTCCTGATGTTCGAGCTGCTGAAGCATGACCTTCATGAAATCGGTGGAGGACATGGCGGTGGCGCTGGACGTGGTGGCGGGGGCGGCGGTGGGGGTGGTGGCGATACCGGAAACAGCCATGGGAATCCTTTCCAGCGAGAGGGAAATCAGGCGACGAGGTCGAGGGGATCGGGGGTCGTTCGCGCGCCGTTCCAGAGGCGTGCGAAGGAGCCGGGATCGGGTCTTCGTTGGGCGTCGCGGCCTGAGCTGCCGGAGCCTTCGCGGGAGTACTCACCCGCGCTGCGGCCGTCGTGACTGGCGGAGCCGGAGTTGGCGGAGTTATTGCCGCCGGTGGCGGATCCGCCGGAGTTGGGGGTGTCGGGAGCGGCATTGACGGCAAGGCGATCGACGGCGACACCCTGGGACTCAAGGACATTTTTCAACTTATCCATGTTGCTGCTGAGCAAGTCTCGTACCGAATCGGAAGCCGCCCTGAAGTGGGCAGTGAGCGCGCCGTTGTTGAGGGAGATGGAGACGGTGAGTTTGCCCAGAGATGGCGGTTGGAGGCTGATTTCGGCCTTTCCGTTGGAGGGGTCGAGCTTGGAGCGCAGGCCCAGGACGATCTGATCGAAGGTGGAGTCGTCGGCGGCGCGGGGCGAATCGTGCGCTTGCGCGGCGGAGCTTGCGCTGTGGGCGGCGGAGGTTGCGCTTTGTGCTGGCGCGGGGAGCGGGAGAGGCGCGGTGTCGGCGGCGGAGGATTTCTGCGGGGCGGGATCGGCGGGTTTGTTGTCGGGGGCTGGGGAGGAAGCTGGCGCGCCGGCGACGGCGGCGAGGGTGGCGACGGAGGCTGTGGGGGGAGCGGCGGCATCCGAAGCGGCTGACGGCGCGGCGGCAGTCGCGCTCGTGGCGGCGTCTTTGGTGAGAGGGGATTTGGATTTGGGTTTTTCCGCGGTGAGAGGATCGGGCTGAGGCTGGGGGATTTGGTCCTTGACGACGGCGGGCGCGGGAGTGGCCGGCGGTTGCGGGGTGACGGATTTGGTGGAGGAGACGGGGGTCTCGTGCGCGGGGGGGGCATCGGGCGTGGACGTTTGGGCCGGGGTCGGTGATTTTGCGGAGGGCTTGGCGGGGATGATTTTGGCGGCATGGGAGGGCGTGGGGAGCTGCGTGGCGGTGGTGGTGACGGTGGCGCTCGCGGGAACCGAGGGAGCTTTTTTTTCGGCGGTTGCGGCGGGGAGTTTTTTGGTGGGGAGTTGCGCAACAGGTTGCGGCGCCGCGGAGGCGAGCAGCAGGGCGGCGAGGTCGGGGGGGGTGTCGGCGGAGGGGTCGGGTTTTTCGGGCTTCTGGGATTTGACGGGCGTGGCGCTGCCGGTGGAGTCGTCATCATCCGTGGCGGTGGTTGATGGGGCAGGCTGGTCAGTGGGGTGCGCGGCGTCGGGGGTGTCGGTGGAATCGGTGTCGGCGGTGGAGGATTTCTGATCGTCGTCGGCTTTGGATTTGTGCCTGGGTTTGGCGGGAGCGGGTTTGGGGGCGTCGGAGGCGGAGGCGGGCGTGCGGGTTGAATCGGGCTTGGGCCCGCGCGCGGCGCGGAGGGTTTCGGAGAAGGCAGGGGCGGTGGGATCGGGCGTGGGATCGGGAAGGGAGGAGTTGGCGGGGAGCTGGGTGGCGGAGGAGGCGAGGGAGGTGTCGATGGAGGTTGCGGGCATGAAGCATTCTCGTCAGGAGCCGCTGGGTTTTGCGGGGGTCGCTGACGCAGAAGCAGAGTCCGTGCCACGCGTGCGGATCAATTCGAGAACGGAGGCGATGTACTTCTGTTCCTGGTCGGTTTGGAACTCGCCGATGATTTTTCCGGCGCGGGAAGGGTCCATGGCCAGGAGGAAGTCGGCGACGACGTCGGGCTGCATTCCCACGAAGATTTCCTTGATTTGATCGGGTTTCATCTGGTCGTAGAGGGCGAGGGATTTCTGGAAATTGTCGTCTTTGGTTTTGGTGGAGGCCGCGGCGACGCGGGCGTCGAAATCTTTTTTGTCCTTTTCGAGGGCGTCGACCTTTTGCGCAAAGGCTGCCTGCTCGCGTTCGAGCAATTCCTGCCGATGCTGCAGGTCCTGCGCCTGGGTTTCGAGGCGGAGGCGTTCCTGTTCCATGGCCTGGCGGGCGAAGTCGAGGCGGTCCTGGGCGGAGGCGGCGAGGGGGATGTCGCCGTCACTGGATTGCGTGGCGGCGGATTGCGTGGCGGGGGCGGTGGCGGCGGGCTTGGGATCGAGAATATCGGCGAGCTTTTCGCGCAGGGCGGGAGGCTCGCCCTGGTGGCGGAGGAGGTCGGCGATGGCATGGGCCTTGGCGCCGTCGAGGCGGTTGGTGGAGGAGAGATAAATGATGACGGCGGCGAGGGCGAGAAGATTGAAGATGGCCAGGAGGCTGAGGAAGGAGGCGATTTTTTTCATGCGTCACCTGCGGGTTGGGGAAGGGTGGGGGATTCGGCTGCGGTGCGGGCGGCTTCGCGGATGGCGAGCTGGGTGCCGATTTCGTCCATGAGGGCGGCGTCCTTGCGTTCGAGTTCGGCGAGCCAGCGGGCGTGCTGCTTTTCGCGCAGTTTTTCGATGACCTTGCGGGCGCGGGCGGCCTGGAGGAGCTGGGCGCGGGCGGCGGCGACTTTTTGCTCGGCGGCGGCGAGCTTCTGGGCGGTCAGAACAATCTGGAAGTGGAGGTTGCCGACGTAGCGTTTGCCGAAGGCGATCGCGGCCATATCGAGGCGGCCGGTGAGATGGGTGGTGGAGAGGGCGCGGTTTTCGTCGGCGATGCGTTGCTGGGCGGTGCGGATGGTGGCGAGGAGGGATTGGACTTCCTGCTGGGCGAGGGCGACTTTGCGCATGTGGTCGCGCTCGGCGGCGCGGCGGTGCTCGAGGAGGGCTTCGAGGGGGAAATGGAATCGGGGTTGGGCCATAAGGGAGAAGTCAGAAGTCAGTAGTCAGGAGGGGAAGCGGGGTTAGGTTTTTCGTTGCGCGGGGGGTTTTCCTTGTTCGAGGAGTTTGGCGTCTTTTTCGATCGTGGCGCAGAGATTGGTGAGGTGGACGCGGGTCTGGTCGAAGCCGCTGGGAGCGTCGGTGGCTTGCTGGAGGAAATCGAGGATGCGGGCGTAGCTGCGCACGGCGAGATCGTTGGCGGGGTTGGAGCCGGGGGTGTACGCGCCGATGTTGACGAGGTCTTCGATGTCGGCGTAGGTGGCCAGGAGCTGGTTGATGCGGCGGGCCATGGCCTGGTGGTCTTTGTCGGTGACATCGGTGCGAACGCGGGAGATGGATTGGAGGACGCCGACGGCGGGGAAGTGGCCTTTGTTGGCGAGGTGGCGGTCGAGCCAGAGGTGGCCGTCGGTGATGCCTTTGACGGCGTCGGCGATGGGTTCGTTGAAGTCGTCGCCTTCGACGAGGATGGTGTAGAAGCCGGTGATGGAGCCGGTGTCGGTTTTGCCGGCGCGTTCGAGGATTTCGGGAAGCAGCGCGAAGACGGAGGGGGTGTAGCCCTTGGTGGCGGGGGGTTCGCCGACGGAGAGGCCGATCTGGCGCTGGGCCTGGGCCATGCGGGTGAGGGAATCGAGGAGGAGCAGGACGTTGAGGCCCTTACCACCGGCGGCCCCGCCGGCGCCATCGCGGAAATATTCGGCGATGGTGCAGGCGGCGCGGGCGGCGCGGACGCGGAGGATGGGCGGATCGTCGGCCGTGGAGACGACGACGATGGCGCGGCGGAGGCCTTCTTCGCCGAGGGAATGCTGGAGGAAGTCCTGAACTTCGCGGCCACGCTCACCAATCAGGGCGATGACAGAGATATCGGCGGAGGTGTTTTTGGAGATCATGGACATGAGGGTGGACTTGCCGACGCCGGGACCGGCGAAGATGCCCATGCGTTGGCCGAGGCCGCAGGTGAGGAGTCCGTCGATGGAGCGGATGCCGGTGGAAATGGGCTGGTGGATCGGGACGCGGCGCATGCAGTCGATGGCGCGCACGTTGACGGGGCGATGCTCGGGGAGCTTGATGGGGCCTTTGCCATCGATGGGGCGGCCGAGGGCGTCGATGACGCGGCCGACGAGGAGCGGGGAGCAGATGATGCGCTGCGAGGTGGAGGTGGTGCGGACGGTGTTGCCTCGGGCGATGCCCTGGAGGGGTCCGAGGGGCATGACCATGGCGAACTGGTTTTCGAAGCCGACGACCTGTCCGGGGATTTTTTCGCCGCGCTCGCTGGTGATTTCGACGGCGGAGTCGACGGGGGCGGCGAGGTCGGCGACGCGGACGGTGAGGCCGCGGACGGACTCGACCTGACCGCGGACCGATTTGGGTTCGAGGGTGTGGAGCTGGTCGATGTAGGTTTGCAATAGGGTCATGATGGCTGCGGCTTTTCACGTATGAAGCCCGGCCCAAGGGCCGGGGCTAAACGATGTCTATTCGGCGGCGAGGAGTTCGTCGGTGATGCGTTGGAGTTGGGTTTCCAGGCGCGCGTCGATTTCGCCGGCGCCGAATTGGGCGATGACGCCGCCGGGGGTGATGGAGGGGTCGGGGAGGAGCTGGACGGAATCGATAGTGCGGAGTTTGGCGACCAGTTCGGGGAGGTAGGCGTTGAGGAGATCGGCTTCGGCGGGGTTGGCCAGGAGCGTGATCCGGCGGGCGGTGGCGGCGAGGGCGAGGGCGTCGGCGGCGACGGCTTCGGCGACTTTTTTGTTGCGGAGCGCTTCCTGATGCGTCACGCGCGCGGCGATGGCAAGCGCCAGGCGGAGGAGATCGGACTTGGCGTCGGCGGCGTGGGCGGGCATGTGCTGGTGGATGATTTCCAGCGACTGCGACCAGCGGGCGGTGAGGTCCTTGACGAGGGCGGAGGTTTCGGCGACGGCGGCGTCGTGGCCGGATTTCCGGCCTTCTTCGAGGCCTTTGACAAGTCCTTCGGCGTGGCCCTGGGCGCGGGCCTGTTCGCGGATGGCGGCGGCTTCACGCTGGGCGGCGGCGCGGGCGGCGGCGAGCATTTCGTCGGCCTGCGCCTTGGCGCTTTTAACGATCTGCGTGGCTTCGCGCTCCAGATCGGAAAGGTCCATCACGATGGAGGACTCGCGGAGGCGCGGGGCGGAGTGGGCTTTGAGCAGGGGCATGGGAGGTCCGGCGTTGGGGGTCAAATCGTCAAGTCGTTAAATCGTCAAGTCGTGAAGTCGCAGCGTGAAAGCTCGCGGGGATCACACGATGAGGTCTTTTTCGCCGCCCCGGCCGGAGATGATGATTTCACCGGATTCTTCGAGGCGCCGGACGACGTCGACGATTTTCTGCTGGGCGCCTTCGACATCGCTGACGCGCACCGGGCCCATGTATTCCATGTCTTCCTTGATAAGCTGCGCGGCGCGTTCGGACATGTTCTTGAAGATCTTGTCCTTGAGCTCCTGCGAGGCGGTCTTGAGGGCCAGCGAGAGGTCTTCGTTGTCGACTTCCTTGAGCATCGACTGAATGCCCTTGTCGTTGACCATCATGATGTCCTCGAAGACGAACATCAGGCGGCGGATCTGCTCGACGAGGTCGGGGTCTTCCGCTTCGAGGCCTTCCATGATGGTCTTCTCGGTGGCGCGGTCGGCGAGGTTGAGCATCTCGGCGACGGTATCGACGCCGCCGGCTTTTTCGAAGGTCTGGGTGATCATGGCGGACAAGCGGTGTTCGAGTCCGCGCTCGACTTCCTTGATGACCTCGGGGTTGGTCTGCTCCATGTTGGCGATGCGTTTGACGACCTCGACCTGCTTTTGCGCGGCCAGGCCGACGAGAATTTCGGAGGCCTGCGTGGGCTTCAAGTGCGCGAGGATCAGGGCGATGGTCTGGGGGTGCTCATCTTGGATGAAGGTGAGAAGGTTTTCGCTTTCGGCTTTCTGCAGGAAGGAAAAGGGCGCGGATTGAATGGTCTGGTTGACCTGATCGATGATTTTTTTGGCCTTGTCCTCGGGCAGGCTCTTGGCGAGCAGGGCCTTGGCGAAATCCCAGCCGCCTTCATCGGCATAGGAGCGGGCGAGCGCGAGCTGGTAGAACTCGTTGACGACTTCATCGCGCAGGGCCTGGGGAACGGGGCCCATGGAAGCGATTTCGCGCGACAGCTCTTCGATCTGGCTTTCGTCGAGATGCTTGAGGATCTCCGAAGCGATCGACTGCTCGAGCGTCAGCACGAGAATGGCGGACTTTTTGAGACCGGAGATTTCGGCGGCGGTTTCGGGCATGCGAACTCTGGCTTCTTACGACGTAAATTGGCCACGAAAGGCACGAAGGACACGAAAGAACGCTGCTGTTTTTTACTTGCCTTTGGCGATCCAGCGCTTTACCAGGGCGGCGGCGTTTTCCGGGTTTTCTTTGATCATGGTGGAGACTTCATCGACCATCTTGCGGCTGGCGAGGGTGTCGTCGTCGAGTTCGATGCCGGTGAGGACGGCCTCGCCGGAGTTGGCTTCGCCGAAGACATCGTCGTCGGTGTCGAACTGGCCCGCGGAAGCGCCGCGCTTTTTGCCCCCGGCGCCCGCGCCGCCGAAAAGGACGGACGGATCGAGGTCTTCGCCCGCGGCGGCGGGGACGGCGCGCTTGACCATCATCAGCATCATGCCCAGGGCGCCAAGGGCGAGCACGGCGAGGATTCCCTGCCGGGCGTATTGCGAGACCAGCCCGCCGACGGTTCCCGCGGAGAGGCCCGTGCCTGCGACGACGACATCGGGCGGGGGCGGGGCGAGCGTGTCATCGAACCAATCGACGCGGATCTGGTCATCGGACTGGGCGCCGATGGCGTTCTTGGCGCGAAGGGCGAAGGCTTTGAGCTGCTCGTCGATCACGGGCTTGAGCTTGTCGTCCTCGGGATCGGCCTTCGGGTCCTTGGTCATGCGGCGATAGAGCGAGACGAAATAGGAGCGGGGCAGGGAGATGGAGGCGGTGAGCTCCTTGAGGTCGGCGCCGGGGGTGAACTGCGTGTGCTCGTCGACTTTGGAGAAGCGGGCTTCGCTGCTGGTGGAGGTGTCGTTGCTGGTGGAAGAGCTGCTGTGGTTGCCGTTGGAGGAATCGGCGACGAGGCCGACGTTGGGGCGGACGCCGGGCTCGGATTTTTGCGCGGTGCCGTCGGACGTATTGGTGGTGTGGCGCGTTTCGGAAATGTCCGCGTGGACAACGCCCTTGGGATCGTAGGTTTGGGAGTCCTGAGTGCGGGAGCGCATGTCGGGGACGGCGTTGACGGCGATTTTGACGTTGGGGACTTCGCTGAACATGGTGTAGAGCTTCTGCGTGAGCGTGTCTTCGATGGCCTTTTTGAGTTCGAGCAGTTCCGTGGGCATGGCGACGCCGTCGTCCTGCACGTGGTACGAACGCTGGCCATCGACGACGTTGACGTTCTGGCGCTTGAGGCCCGAGACGGAGCCGGCGACCATCGAGACGATGGCGTCGACCTGGCGGCTCGAAAGGGCTTCGTTGTTGCGGACCTTGACGGTGACGCTCGCGGTCGACGGGGCCATCGACTGGCCAATGCCGGCGCGTTCACCGGGCACGACGATCACCGTCCCGGATTCGATGTAGGGAAAATACTTGAGCATGCGCGAGAGGGTTTCCTGGGTGGCGACGTTCCACTGGCGCGCGGCGTTGTGCTCGGTGGTGAAGAGGTTGTTGGCCTTGACCAGTTCCTCGAAGGCCATCGTGGTGTCGGAGGGGAGGGCCTGGGCGGCGAAGAGCTCGCCGCGGATGGCGTAGGCGTCTTCGGCGGGCACGAGAATTTTGTCGCCGTCGACCTTGTAGGTGTGCTTGCCCGTGAGTTGCATTTCGACTTTGTTGATTTCCTGGGGGGTCATGGGCTGGTCGATGAGCACGACCATGGCGGGCTTGGAGGAGTTGGCGACGGTGAAGAACGCGACCGCGACCATGATGAGCAGGCACAGGCCGATGAGCAGCTTGTTGCTGACCGACAGCCCGGCGAGCTGGGTTTTGAGCTGTTCGAGGGTTCTGCGCAGAAACGCCATGGCATCCATGCCTCAGGTCAGGACCGAGAAGACGTGTCCCGTGGTGCGACCGCTCCGCAGTCGTATGGATGTCATCGGTAGAAAGGCGGGAAGTTCAACAGGAGAAAATGGATGAGCGCGGCAAAGCTTGCCGAAAGAGCGGGCGGACGCGCAGGTATTGCCTGTTTGCCCTCGATGGGGGAGTGGGGGATCAGACGCGCAGGTTCTTCACTTCGTCGTAGGCGTCCTGAAGCTTGTTGCGGATTTGCGTAAGCATGTTGAAGGCCATCGTCGCTTTCTGGCTGGCGGAGATGATTTCGCCCATGTTCTGCGAGCGGCCGGTGACGAAGTCTTCTATTTTTTTGTCGGCATCCTGCTGAAGATCGTTGACCTCGCTGAGGTTTTTCATCAGCACGTCTTTGAAACTGGTGCTCGGCGTGCCGGCGGCAGGGGATGAGGCCGCGGAACCGGCCGAGACATTGGCGCCGCCGACGGAGAGATTGTTGAGGGAGTTGAGGGCGTCCACGGGAAGGTCCTCTCAGGCCGGCGCTGCCGGCGGTTGCGGGTGACGGATCGTTCAGGCCAGGATGCGAAGCGCCGAGTTGATCATCGACTTGGTGGTTTCGATCGCGGTAATGTTGGCTTCATACGCCCGGGTCGTCTCCAGGGCGTTGACGTATTCGGTGGAAAGATCGACGTTGGGATAACGGACCCAGCCGTTGGCGTCCGCGGCGGGACTGCCGGGCTCGAGCTTCATGCGGAAGGGGGTTTGCGTGTCCTGCTCGATGGAGGCGACGCCGACGCCGACGCCGCCATCGGGGGTGCGCTGGGTCTGAAACGTCGCGAAAAGGCGGCGATAAGGCTGGGGCTGATGGTTGGGTCCCAGGACGGTGTCGACATTCGCGAGGTTGGAGGCGATGGTGTCGAGGCGGATGCGCTCGGCGCTCAGGGCACTGGAGGAGATATCGAAGGAACCGAACATGCGAGAACCTTAAATGGCCACGAAAAACACGAAAAGCATGAAAAGTATCCAGGAAAAAACCGGAGTTACACCTTCATGGAAATCGCGCGGCTGATCCTGTCGTAGCTGTACTTCAGGAGTTGGACGGCGGTGTTGTGGGCGAGGGCGTTGTCGGCGAGGTTGCTCATGAGCGAATCGATGGAGCGGGCGCCCTTGTCGTGGAACACGGGGCTGGCGATCACCTGTTGAGGGATGCCGATGGGATTGCTGGCGCCCTGGGAGAAATCGATGGTCTCGGTGGAGGCGGGGTTGACGTCGGTGCCGACGGAGGCCCGTTCGCGGTCGAGGGCGTTGCGGAGGGAGGATTGGAAATCGCCGACGTTGAGGTCTTTCTGGATGTAGCCGGGGACATCGAGATTGGCGATATTTTCCAACAGGACCTGGTGGCGCTGCTCGGTGAAGTTGACGGCGCCTTCGAGCACGCGGGTGGTGGGGGTTGAAATGAGATCATCGATCACAGGCGAATCCTTGCTGGGTGCGGATGCTATTGCAAGCTGTGTACCGCGGGGGCCGGTGTTGGAATCCTCGGGGAATCTTGAAGGAGGCAGTGGGAGGACGCGCAGGTGTTGCGCGTCGGGCGCAGGAAGAGCGCTGCGCCCCCGGGGAGGCTGCGCGATCAGGATTCGACGAGGACGCCTTCGTCTTTGAGCTTTTTGAGCTTCATGCCCAGCGTGCGCAGGCCGATGCCGAGTTCCTTGGCGGTGCGGAGGCGATGGCCGTTGTGCTTTTCGAGGACTTTGAGGATGGTGCGGCGTTCGAGTTCTTCGAGCACCCCCCCACTCCCGCTGCCGGCGCCGAGCGGCGATTCGATTCCCTGAGAGCTGGAGGTCCGTACGCCCAGCGTGAAATCATGGACCGCGGCGGCGTCGACGCCGATGGCGGCAATCCAGGGGCAGATGGTGGAAGCGCGGATGACGTCGCCTGCGGTTTCGAGGACGACGCTGCGTTCGCAGATGTTTTCCAGTTCGCGAACGTTGCCGGGCCAGTGATACTTTTGCAGCAGTTCTAGTGCGGCGGATTCGAACCGGCGCTGGGGGCGGCCGTCGCGGGCGGCGATGCGGGCGAGGAAATGTTCGCACAGCAGCGGTACGTCTTCGATGCGTTCGCGCAGCGGCGGAAGTGCGATCGGGACGACGTTGAGGCGATAGAACAGGTCCTCGCGGAACTTGCCCTGGCGAACCCAATCGAGCAGGTGGCGGTTGGTGGTGGCGATCACGCGGACGTCGACGTTCTGGGTGACGTTGCCGCCGACGCGCTCGAAGGCACGCTCCTGAAGGACGCGGAGCAACTTGGCCTGAATGCCCAGGTCGATCTCGGAGATTTCATCCAGCAGCAGCGTGGAATTGTCGGCAAGTTCGAAGCGGCCTTTGCGGAGTTTGTCAGCGCCGGTGAAAGCGCCTTTCTCGTGGCCGAAAAGTTCGGATTCGAGAAGATTCGCGGGAAGGGCGGCGCAATTGAGGCAGATCATGGGGCGGCTGGCGCGGGCGCTCTGGGCGTGAATGACCTGGGCCACGTTTTCCTTGCCGGTGCCGGATTCGCCGGAGATGAGTACCGTGGCCGAGGAACTGCCGGCAACCTGGCGGATGCGGTCGCGGACTTCCTGCATCTGCCGGCTATCGCCGATGAGGACCTTGGGGGGGGCAGCCTCGGCGTTGGCGCGGAAGGCCTGGTTTTCGGCAACCAATTTTCCGTGCTCGATGGCGCGATCGACGACCACGAGGATTTCATCGCTCTCGAAGGGCTTCTGCACGTAATCAAAGGCGCCCAGCCGAATGGCGTGAACGGCCGTAGAGATGGTGGCGAAGGCGGTCATGAGGATGACGGGCACGTCGGGATGCTCAGCGCGGATTTTCTGGAGCAGCTCGATGCCATCCATCTTGGGCATCTTGAGATCGGTGATCACGCAAGCCGGCCGATGCTGGCGGACGAGGGCGGGCGCTTCGGAGGGATCGCCGGTGGTGACCGCCTTGTGCCCCGCGCGGGCGAGCGCGAGCGACAAGGAGTCGCGCATCATGTCTTTGTCATCAACTACGAGAATCGTCGCCATCCTTAGCTACTCCTCAAGTTCCTGGTTCGTTTGAAGGTCGTGCGAAAAGTTTGTCACAGAGATTCTCTCTCTGCGGATTCAGGTGTTCACATGCGGAAGCACGATGCGGATGCGTGCGCCGCGGTCCGGGGATTTGCGGTTATGGGCAGTGATTTGGCCGCCGTGGGCTTCGATGATGCGGTGGACGATAGCCAGCCCCAGGCCTGTGCCGGTGTGCTTGGTGGTGAAGAAGGGATCAAAGATTTTTTCGACGAGGTCTTGGGGGATGCCGGGGCCGTTATCTTCGACGGTGATTTCGTTTTTGTCGCCGTTGCGGCAGGCCCGGATTTCGATGCGGCCGCCGGTGATATTCGCCTCGGTGATGGCTTCCGCGCCGTTGAGCACGAGGTTGAGCAGCACGCGAGACAGCAAGCGTCGGTCGGCGCGGACCGTTTTGCCTTTCACGGAACCATGAACGCGTGCGGTGATGTCCTGAGCGAGGAGGCTGGGGGCGGCGAGTTCCAAAGCCTCGAGGACGATGGATTCGAGCTCCTGCGGCTGCGCGTCGAGGTGCAGATCGCGGGTGAAAGTGAGCATGTCGGAGACGAGCGCGTTGAGGCCTTTGACGCCGGAGGAAATTTTGCGGACGAGCTCGGCGGCGAGGGGACGGTCGGCAACTTCGGCCGCGAGGGTGGAGGCGTAAAGCCCGATCCCGCCCAGCGGATTGCGGATTTCATGCGCGATGCCGGCCGCCATCTCACCGAGGGCGGCGAGGCGTTTTTTCAGTTCCAGCTCGCGGTTTTTCTGTTCGAGCTGCTCGGTGAGCCGCACGACTTCCTGCTGCAGGCGCTCATGGCTGACTTGCAAACGCTGCGTAACCTCGTTGTACATCTTGAGGATTTCGTGCAGGTCCTCGAGCGTGCGAGGGGGAGCGCCGCCGGGGGTTTGCGGGCCATCGTCGAGGGTGGAGGTTGTCACGGTGTCGGTCATCCGCGGGCCACCCGGGCGTTGATACCATAAGCGCGATTGAGCGTGGCGCCGCTCACGGTGCGGGAAATTTCCGTGCCGATGTAACTCTTCTGGCGCGTCAGCGATTCCTTGTCGGCCTCATCGGCGGCGAGGATTTGGGCCAACAGCGTCTGCACTTCCTTCAGTAAACCGCCCACGGTTTCACGCTCCCGCGCCGGCAGGCCATCGAGCACCTGCTGCCAGCGTCCCTTGTAAGGCTGGAGCTCGCGATCGAGCGGGCCCACCTGCTCGATCAGGCGGTTGCGTGCGGCGAGGATGGTCATCAAGTGCTCGGTTTCGCCGGTCGCGACGTACTGCGATTGCTGTTTGCACAGCGCGAGGATCTGGGCGTAGATGGCCTTCTGGCCGGAGAGGGCGCGGGCCAGCGTGGCCGCGAGGCTGGTCTGCCCGAGCGGGCCGGCGAACGGGCTGTTTGGTGGCGGGAACAATTGAGTCATAACGTCCTCGCGAAAAACACTCAGGGCTGGCTGCCGATCTTGAGAAAGTTTTCGTAATACGCGCGCGTGAGCGCGATCGGGGTCTTGGGAAAAGCATCGTCGGGGATGCGCTTGAGCACCCAGCGGGCGCGCTCGGCGGCGGCGGCGGCCTCGGCGGGCTGCTGGAGCGCCAGATAGGTGTTGACGATCTGGATGTAGGCGTCGACGGCGATCAGCTCATCGGGGAAGCGCGAAGCCACCCCGTCGTACAGGTGAATCGCATCGGTATAGCGCTGGGTTTCGTAGGCGCAACTGGCACGATCGAGATAGGCGGTTCGCAGGTATTCGGCATCCACAGGGGATAGATGGGAAGTCGAAGCGGCAGGGCCAGTGGTCGCTGTGGTCGCCGCAGCCGGTTGCTCGGGTGCGGAATCGAGGGCGCTGATGACGGAGCCAAACAGATCCGAGGCCCGGGCATAGCGATCGCTGCGCGCGGCCTCCATGGCGGCGCGGTCATCGGCGCCGGGGTTATTCTTGAGCGCGGCCCCGATTTCCTGGGCGCTGTGGCGATAGCTTTCGGCCAGCATGAAGGTGGCGTGCGGCACGGCGGGATCATCGGGATAGCGCGTACGGGCCTCCTCCAGACGCAGAATCGCGTCAGCCCAGCGCTGGTTTCGGTAATACAACTCGCCAAGCGTGAAGATGCTGATGCGGAATTCGTTGGCCGTCGGCAGCAGGTCGCGGTTGTCCTGCACGAGCGACAGCAGCGCCGCCTCGGCCTTGTCGAAATCCTGCGGGCCAAGGGTCATATAGCAGCGGGCGAGATTCACCGCGGAGGTGTAGGCGGCGGGCGTGCGGGGATTTTCGCGGATGTTGCGCTGGTAGACCGGGATGGCCTTGTCGATCTGGCCCACGGATTGGTAAAGACGGCCGGTGTCGAGAAGCGCCTCGGGAACGCGCGGGTCGGCGGGGCGCTGGGCCGTGAATTCCTCGTAGATGCCGGCGGAACGCAGGGTTTGGCCGGCGGCGTCGAAGAGCGCGGCGGCCTTCCAGAGGCTGTTCCCGGAGACATCGTCCTGCATCGTGGTGAGACGCGAATGGCGGAGGTAATCCTCGGCAGCCTGCCCGAGCATCGCAAGCGCGGGGGCGCGCTCGTGACCTTCGGGGATTCCGGCCAGCATTTCGTCGGCGCGGCGTTCGTGCGTGATCGCCCAGCGCAAGGCATCATCGGCGGATTCCGGATCGCCGAGCTCGCGCGCCAGCGAGAGATACATCAGCGCGTCATCGAGGCGGCCGGCGAGGAAGGCGTGCTCGTGGGCCGCGATCAGGCTGCTGCGCACACTCTCATGCGTGATGAATTCCGCCGGCGGATCAAGCGTGGCGGAGGGGGCGGCATCCGCGGCCGGCGTGACCGCTTTGATCGCGAAGCGGTAATCGGCTTCGAGACGCTCCTTGTCCACGGTGACCTTCCCCGGTTGCGCGGCGGCGACTTCGGCCCGACCGAGAAGCGCTGCGGCGAAAATCGGCGTGCCGGCGTGGCGGGTGACAACTTCCTGGAAGAGATCCTGGGCGGTTTTGAGCTGCGCGGCATCGCCCGTCTTGGCAAACTCCGCCTGGGCGATTTTGGCCAGGAGCAACTCCGCGCGACCGTCATCAAGATGATGCACGATGAAGCGCGAGCGGGCGTCTGTCAGGGCGGCGGCGGCGGCATCCAACTGACCTTGTTCGTAGCGGGCCCGGCCGATCCACACCAGAACGCGCCCCGCCGGATCGCGCTCAGCGATCTTCGGAACGGCAGCCTCGGCAGCATTGACCGCGGCAGTGAGCTCGCCGGAGGGCGCACCGCCCGACACATCCTGCTGAAGCGCCATGCGGATTTTCTCGCACAGGCCCCACGCCCGATCGTCGATCGGCAGATCGGGCTGCGCAAGCAGGCGATCGACGACCGCGGCGGCCTTGGCCATGTTGCCAGCGCCGGTATAGGCGTCAACCAGCTCGTGCACGTGCGCCTGGAGGATCGCCGGATTCACCGCGGCGGCGGCTTCAAATTTCTGGATGGCCGTCGGGGCATCCCCGAGCGCCAGCGACGCTTCCCCCCAGCGCTCGTTGAACGTCGGCGTAGGCGCAAAGCCCAGCGTCGTCGCACGCTGATAATGCCGGATGATGCCCTCGAAATTCGAACGCACCGGCGCCGCCTGCTTCTGCTGCGCCAGGTACAGCGTGTCGCCCGCAAGCACCTCCAGCGTGGCCTGCTGCGAGCGCTCGTGAAAATGGTCCGCCAGAATGTTGATCCGCGCCACGGCGTCGTTGTACCGCCCGGCCGCCAGCATGTTCTGGATGTCCGTGACGTGCGCTTCAAATGGGACCGGCTTGATCGTCCGCGCCAGCGTCCGCACGCCATAGGCGAACAGCGTGAGGCCGGCCAGCAGCAGCGGTATCTGCCAGAGACGCCGCCACGGATTCGCCCCCGCCGCGGGCGCGCGCCGGGCGGCGGGCGCGGAAGCGCCGGCCTCCAACGGGGCGTGTGCGTCAGTGTCGGCTGCGGTGGTCATTCCGTGCGGCTCCGCCGTCGTGAACTACCTGGCCCCCTGCCGCAAGCCTCCTGCCTGCGGCGCGCTCCGGATGGTTCGGGGGCTGTCCGGTGCGCAAAATGTGCCTGGTATCCGGGCTATCGGCAACGTCTGCGCGTCTGCTTCAGTATTTCCGCAAAGCAGGACCGGACGGACAGGTCAAAATCGCCCCTCCCCTGTTCCGGGGAGGCTACTCATGGCTCAGGATTCCGACACATGCTCTCCCGAGGCGATTGCTGACAACATTTTCCCGCCGCAATCCCATCAGCCGCATCCATCAGCGTGTATCGTCAGCCACTTCCGTTCCATCCAGTCCCCCCGCCTCCATACGTGCAACTTCGTGTGCATTCGTGGACAACTCCCGTCGTGGTCGTCCTTCGTGTTTTTCGTGCCTTTTCGTGGCCATTTACGTCGTCGTCTGGGGGCCCGGCCACGCGGCCCGCCTCACGGCTTCTCGCCCAGCAGCCCCCCATTCGCCCCCCCCACCGCGCGCGTCTGACCGAAATTGACCAGATCGCTCACGATATACAGCGGCCGCCCCTGCACCTGTTCGTATGTCCTGGCCAGGTACTCCCCCACGAGCCCGATTAGAAAAATCTGCACCCCGCCGAGAAAGAGAATCGCGATCGCCAGGAAGGTGTAACCCGGTGTGCGGTAGCCTGGCCAGAAGAAGAATTGCAGGATGACCACGGCGATCCACGCGAGCGCCCCCAGCGCGATCATCATCCCTAGCCACGTGGCGATTTTCAGCGGAGCGGTGGTGAAGCCGGTGATGGAATCGATCGCCAGCCGCACCAGCTTCACGTAGTTGTATTTCGTCTTGCCGGCGAAGCGCGGCGCACGCTCGAACGGCACGCCGGCGGTGCGGAAGCCCGTCCAGCAGATCATTCCGCGCACAAAGCGGTTTCGCTCCGGCAGGGTGTTGAAGGCATCCACGACTTTGCGATCCATCAGGCGGAAATCGCCGGTGTCTTTGGGCAGGTCGATTTTCGCAAGGCGGCCCATGAGCCGGTAAAACCCCCAGCTCGTAAATTTTTTGAGAATCGTCTCCTCGTTGCGCTTCGAACGCACGCCGTACACCACCTCGAAGCCCTCCCGCCATTTGGTCACCATCGTCGGGATGACGCCCGGCGGGTCCTGCAGGTCCGAATCGATCAGCACCACGGCCTTGCCGCGCGCGTAACGCAGGCCCGCTGTGGAAGCCGCTTCATGCCCGAAATTGCGGGAAAAAGAAACAACGCGGACTACCGGATTGCGCGCGGCAATCTCACTGGCGACGGCCAGCGAGGCATCGCGCGAACCGTCGTTCACCAGCACCAGCTCCCAACCCCCTTCGAGCGCCAACGGATCGATCGCCGCGTGCACCTGCCGCACAAATTCCGCGATCCCCTCCGCTTCGTTGTACATGGGAGAAACGATCGAAAGCATCACGCCGCTGTCGCTCATGGCGGAAAGTGTACCGGAAGCGGCAGCATCTGGCATGGGGACGCTCATGCGGGCGGCAGGCGGCCCAGCTCCGCGATCAGCTCGCGCACCAGGCGCTCAAGCTCCCCAAGCGCCTCCGATGGCTGGGCGCAATCCAGATCATCCACCGCCCAATAGCGCACCCGGCTTTCCCATGCCGGATGACGCCGCCGCATCAACGGACGATGCTCCGCCTCCTTCACCGCCACCACGATCGCCGCCCCTTCCAGCTCCCTCTCCGACACCTGCCGTGGCATCCGCTGGGCCCCCGCCGCCGCGATGCCCCGTTCCTCCAAACCCTGCCGCGCCCACCACGACAGCGGCCCGATGTTCATCGAAAGGCCTTCATCCACACGCAAGCCCGACGACGTCGCCCGCCACGGCAACCCCGCCTCGCGCGCCAGATGATTGAAAAGCTCCTCCGCGAACCGGCTGCGGTAATAATTCCCGCTGCACAGAAACAACACCACACGCTCGCCGGTTTCGCTCACGCAACTCTCCAACGCCGATCACTTGCCCTTGCTGAATGCGAAACGCTTGTGATGATCGGCATCGACCCGCACCGTATCGCCCTCTTCGAACTCCCCGTCGAGGATCTGCGTCGCCAGCGGATTTTCGATCTCCTGCTGGATCACCCGCTTCAGCGGCCGGGCGCCAAAGACCGGATCGTACCCCCGCTCCGCCAGCTCCGCCTTGGCCGCGTCGCTGATCGCCAGGTGCAGCCCGCGATTCTCCAGCCGCTTCTCCAGCCCGCCCAACTGGATGTCCACGATGCGCGTGAGATGCTGCTTGTCGAGCGCGTGGAAAATCACGATCTCATCGACGCGGTTGAGGAACTCCGGCCGGAAATGCTGCTTAAGCAGGCCGCGCACCTGCGCCTCGATCTCCCATTCCGCGCCTTCCTTGCCCGTGAGGTCCTGGATCACCTGCGAGCCGATGTTGCTGGTCATGATGATCACCGTGTTCTTGAAATCCACCGTGCGGCCTTGACCGTCCGTCAGCCGGCCGTCATCGAGCACCTGCAGCAGCACGTTGAACACATCGCGGTGCGCCTTCTCGATTTCATCAAACAGGATCACCGAGTAAGGCCGGCGCCGCACTGCTTCCGTAAGCACGCCGCCTTCCTCATAACCGACGTATCCCGGCGGAGCGCCGATCAGCCGCGCCACCGAGTGCTGCTCCATGAATTCGCTCATGTCGATGCGGATCAGCGCGTCTTCCGTGTCGAAGAGAAACTCCGCCAGCGCCTTGCACAACTCGGTCTTCCCCACCCCGGTCGGCCCCAGGAACATGAAGCTGCCGATCGGCCGGCGCGGATCGCCCAGCCCCGCGCGCGAACGCCGCACCGCATCGCTGACCGCCTTCACCGCCTCTTCCTGCCCGACCACGCGCTTGCCCAGGAACGACTCCATTTTCCGCAGCCGCTCCTTGTCGCCTTCGAGCATCTTGCTCACCGGAATGCCCGTCCACTTGGCGACGACTTCCGCGATTTCCTCCGGCGTGACTTCTTCGCGCACCAGCGCCGCGCCGCTTTTAAGCTGCGCGTCGAGTTGCTTCTGCCGCTCCGCCAGTTGCGTTTCGAGTTCCCGAATCGTCCCGTACCGCAGCCGCGCCGCCTCCTCAAGCTGCCCCTTGCGCGTCGCCTCTTCCAGCGCCCGCTGGGCATTTTCGATCTTCTCGCGGATTTCCTTGATCCCGCGCAACGCCCCCGCCTCCTGTTCCCATTGTGTGGTCAGGCGCGTGTTCTGTTCCTGCAAATCGCCAAGCTGCTTCTCCACCTTCTCAAGCTGCTGCCGTGATCCCTCGTCCTTTTCCTTCTTCAACGCCTCGCGCTCGATCTCCAGTTGCATGATCCGCCGGCGAATCTCATCCAGTTCCTGCGGCATCGAATCGTTCTCGATCCGCAGCCGGCTCGCCGCCTCATCGATCAGATCGATCGCCTTGTCCGGCAAAAACCGGTCCGCGATGTACCGCTGCGACAACGTCGCCGCCGCCACCAGCGCCGAATCCTGGATCCGCACGCCATGGTGCGTCTCGTACCGATCCTTCAATCCGCGCAGGATCGCGATCGTGTCCTCCACGCTCGGCTGCCCCACATAAATCTGCTGGAAACGCCGCTCCAGCGCCGGATCCTTCTCAATGTGCTTGCGATATTCATCCAGCGTCGTCGCCCCGATGCACCGCAGCTCCCCACGGGCCAGCATCGGCTTGAGCAGATTCCCCGCATCCATGCTCCCTTCCGCTTTGCCCGCGCCCACCACGTTGTGAATCTCGTCGATGAACAGGATGATCCCGCCCTGCGACGACTCCACTTCCTTCAGCACCGCCTTCAGCCGATCCTCAAACTCGCCCCGGAACTTCGCCCCCGCGATCAGCGCCCCCATGTCCAGCGCAATCAGCCGCTTGTTCTTCAAACTCTCCGGCACATCCCCCGCCAGAATCCGCTGCGCCAGTCCTTCGACAATCGCCGTCTTGCCCACCCCCGGCTCGCCGATCAGCACCGGGTTGTTCTTCGTCCGCCGGCTCAACACCTGCATGCAGCGCCGAATCTCATCATCGCGCCCGATCACCGGATCGAGCTTGCCCTTCCGCGCCGCTTCCACCAGGTCGCGACCGTATTTCTCGAGCGCCTGGAATTTCGCCTCGGGATTCTCATCCGTCACGCGCGTATTCCCGCGCACCTCCTTGAGCGCCGCGAGAATCTTGTCCCGCGTCACCCCCATCGCCGACAGCACTTCCTTCGCCGGTGACTTCACGCCCGCCAGCGCCAGCAGCAAATGCTCCGTCGATAGATACTCGTCTTTGAGCCGATCCGCTTCCTTCTGCGCATCATTCAGCACCGCCTGCAAATCGCGCGAAACGCCAAGCTGCGCCCCGCCCGACACCGTCGGCACCCGCGTCAGCTCGCTCCGCACCACCCCCGCCACCCGATCCGGATCCGCCCCCAGCTTCGCCAATATCGGCCGTACCAATCCTTCTTTGTCCCCCAATAGCGCGCTCAGCAACTCCAGCGTCCCAAACTCGCTGTGCTGCAACTCCCCCGCCAACGCCTGCCCCGCCTGCAACGCCTCCTGCGCCTTGATCGTCAATTTATCCATTCGCACAAAATCACCATTCCGCCCACCGCTGGGGTGAGGCACCTGTAAACGTCATGCAATCGTGTCGTGCCTACCATGAACAAATGGCGTACCACCGCCGCCCCCCCCTTTTTGCCGATACAAAGCCCTGTGAACCGTCTCCGCGCCTGCCATTCCGGCAGCCGACGTTTGTCATTTGCGGCACGCCACTTATCATGCTTTACCCCTGACTTCCCTTCATCCGGAAACCATCCATGCCGCTCGTCACCGAACAAGAAATGCGCGCCTTCGCCGCCGCCGTCCAACTCCACCGCGCCGGCCGCGCCGCGGAGGCCGAAGTCGCTTATCGCCAGACCCTCGCGATGAACCCCAGCAACGCCGACGCCCTCCACATGCTCGGCGTCCTGCTCCACCAGCACGGCCACACCCAGCAGGCCCTGCAACTCGTGGCGCGCGCAGCAGAGCTCCATCCCGCCAACGCCGACATTTTCGTCAACCTCGCCGAATTGCAGCGCTCCGTCGGCCAGATCGAGGCCGGCCTCCAATCCGCACGCCGCGCCCTCCAGCTCGCCCCCGCCAACGCCAGCGCCCACGTCAACGTCGCCGCACTCCTCCGCGCCGCCGGCCGCCCCGATGAAGCCCTCCCCTCCGCTCAAAAAGCGATTGAGTTGAACCCCGCCATGGCCATCGCCTACACCCACGCGGGCTGCTGCCTCTTCGATAAAAATCCCGCCGCCGCCCTCTCCTATTTCCTCAAAGGCAGCGAACTCGAGCCCGGCAACGCCGACACGCTCAGCACCCTCGGCGTGTGCTTCGAAAAACTCGGTCGCCACGAGGACGCCCTCGTCTGCCAGCAGCGCGCCCTTCCGCTCGCCCCCAATAATTTCGCCGTCGTGCGCAACCTCGGGTCCGCGCTGGCCAATCTCGGCCGCTATCCCGAGGCGCTCCAGGTCTTCGAACGCGCGGTCGCGCTCAACCCCGATGATGAACTCGCCCTGCTGAACTACGCCGCCTGCCTCCACCGCACCAAACAATTCGGTAAAGCGCTCGAAGTCTCCGAACAGATCGCACGCAAGTTCCCCGGCAATTCCGATCCCTATTCCCTCATCGCCGACGCCCTTTCCACCTTTGGCCGCTTCGATGAGGCGATCGCCGCCATCGAAAAAGGCCTCGCTATCCAGCCCTCCGGACGGCTCTATCACTCGCTGGGAATCACCCTGATTCGCGCCGGCCGCGCCGTGGAGGGGCTTGCCGCCCTGGAAAAATCGCTCGCCATCGACCCCACCCCGCCGACGCTGCACTTCGACATCTCCGTCGCACGCCTCATGCTTGGCAAGTACGCCGAGGCCTGGCCAGAATACGAATGGCGCTGGAAACACCCCGGCCTGCGCAATTCCGCCGTCAATTTCAAAGAGCCCGCCTGGGACGGGGCGCCGCTCAACGGAAAACGCATCCTCCTCTATGGCGAGCAGGGCCTTGGCGACACCGTCTTCTTCGGGCGTTACGTGACGCGCGTCGCCGAGGAACGCGGCGGTTACGTGATCCTCTGTGCACAGCCCCCGCTGGTGGACCTCGTCAAATCGATCCGCGGCGTCCGCGAGGTCGCCACCTCCGGCGTCCCGCTCCCTCCCTTCGATACCCATTTTCCCATCATGTCCCTGCCCGGAATGTTCAAAACCACGCTCGAAAATGTCCCCAACACCGTCCCCTACATCGCGGCCGATCCCGCCAGGGTGCAGCAGTGGAAGCAGCGCCTGGCCGCATCGCGCAATCGCTTCCGCGTCGGCCTCGTGTGGGAGGGCGGAGCGTTCCAGGCGGAAAACTTTCTGCGCTCGGCGTCGCTCGCCGCATTTTCTCCCCTGGCCCGCGTCCCCGGCGTCTCTTTCTACTCCCTGCAAAAAGGCCCCGCTGCCGGCCAGGCCAAGCCCGCGAATCTCCCCGACGCGTGGCGTTCCCCCGACGCCGACTTCACCGACCTCGACGCCGACATCAACGACTTTTCAGATACCGCCGCCATCCTCCAGAACATGGACCTGCTCATTTCCATCGACACCTCCGTGGTGCACGTCGCCGGGGCGCTCGCCAGGCCCGTGTGGATGCTGCTGGCCTTTTCGCCCGGCCACATGTGGATGCTGGAACGCACCGATTCCCCCTGGTACCCCACCTTCACCCTCTTCCGCCAGCCCGCCTATCAGGACTGGGCGTCGCCGGTCGCCACCGTCAGCGAAAAGCTGCGCGCCCTCCTCGGCTCCTGATGCGCCCTCCTCCCTTCCCCCGCTCCCCCCGCCCCCGGCTCACACTTCCATGATTTCCTTCGTCTTGGCGGCCACCAGCGATTCCACCTGACCCTCGAACTTTTTGAGCAGCTCCTGCACCTCGTCCCGGCCCCCCTTCGCCTGGTCCTCCGTGAGCAGCGATTCCTTCTCCTCGCCATCGACCTTCTTGTTGGCGTCACGGCGGATGTTGCGCAGCGCAATGCGCGATTGCTCCGCCGCTTCCTTCGCCTTGTGCGCAAGCTGCTGCCGCCGCTCCCCCGACAACGGCGGAAGCACCAGCCGCACCTGCTTGCCGTCACTCTGCGGGTTGATCCCCAGATTGGCCGCCTCCAGCCCCCGCACGATGTCCTTGACCGAGCTGGGATCGAAGGGCTTGATGAGAATGCTAGTGGCATCAGGCGTAGTGAGGGAGGCGAGGGCGCGCAGGTCGGTGGGCGTGCCGTAGTAATCGACCTTGACGCGATCGACGAGCGCGGTGGAAGCGCGGCCCGTGCGCAGGCCCTGCAACTCGTGCTTCAGGTGGTCCAGCGCCTTCTCCATCGACTCTTCCGCTTCAAACAAAATCTCATCCAATGGCATGGCATACCTCCATAACCCCCCTTTCGGCCGCCCTCCATTATGGGCATGCATCGCCCCTGTCAAGCCGCGCCGCCGGCCCACCGCCGCCCGACCCATCATCCTAGGCGCCCCGCCAGTCGCCTGAACCGCCCGCCGTGATACAATGACGCCTTCCCTCTCGCCCCCTGGCGGGATCACCTTTCCCCGGAGCAGTCATCGGAGCAGTCATGTTTTCCGGATCCTACACGGCGCTGGTCACCCCCTTTCGCAACGGCCAATTTGATCGCGCCGGCTTTGAAAAACAGATCGAGTATCAGGCCCGGGGCGGCACCAACGGCATCGTCCCCGTCGGCACCACCGGCGAGTCCCCAACCCTGAGCCACGAGGAGCACCACCAGGTCATCGAGCTCGCCGTCAAGGCCGCCAGGGGAACCGGCATGAAAGTCATCGCCGGCACCGGATCCAACTCCACCGACGAGGCCATGGACCTGACGGCATTTGCCAAACGCGCCGGCGCCGATGCCGCCCTCCTCGTCAATCCCTATTACAACAAGCCCACCCAGGAGGGCATGTACCGCCACTTTGCCGCCATCGCCAGACACGTCGACCTCCCCATCGTCCTTTACAACATCCCCGGACGCACCGGCGTTACCTTGGCCAACGCGACCGTCATGCGCCTCGCCCGCGAGTTCAAGAACGTCGTCGCCATGAAAGAAGCCACCGGCAGCATGGATTCCTGCAGCGAACTGTGCGCAATGAATTTTCCCGTCCTCTCCGGCGATGATTCCCTCACCCTCCCCATGCTCGCCGTCGGCGCCGTGGGCGTCGTCAGCGTCGCCAGCAACTTCATTCCGAAGCAGATCCGCCAGATGGTTGATGCCGCCCGCGCCCAGCGCCTGGACGAAGCCCGGGAAATTCACCTCAAACACTTCGAGCTCTTCAAAGCCCTCTTCATCGAAGGCAATCCCATGGGCGTCAAAACCGCCATGAACATCCTCGGACGCGATACCGGCGAGATGCGCCTGCCCCTCTGTGAAGTTACCCCCGCCACGCGCGGCCTCATCAAGGCCGCCCTGTTCAATGCGGGATTGATTCAGGACAACCTGGCCTAAGGATGCGGATGAATGGAGAAGCGGCTTTCTGCGGTGCTGTTAATCACCGGACTCCTTGCCGGATGCGCCGGGCAGGGGGCCCGTTCCCCCTCCCCACAAACCCCTCCGGCGACCCAGCCGCGAACCCCCCAGGCCATGACCCCCGATCTCCGCGATGTGCTGTCCATGCTCGCCCGGGCGCACCAGCAGAAAACCGAACTGGCCTTCTACACCAGCACCCCGCTGCGCCCCGTGGATCAGCCCTTCAAGCAGTTCTTCAGAAACATGGGCGATGTCCAGGGCGATCTGCTCAAGCAGCTGAAGCGTTGGGCCGGCGAGCATCACGTCGATTTGACCTTCCACTATTCAAACGACATCGAGGGACGCGCCCAGAAATTCATGGAGGATCGGCAGGAAAAAGTGGCGCGCGGCGACGACAAGCTCAATTTTGAGCGCGACATGATCATCAACATGTCGACCGATTACGACTGGCAGATCAGCCTGCTCACCGAGACGCTGCCCCTGGCCACCGATCCGGAATTGCGGATGTATCTGCAGAACAGCCTGCGGGCCCACGAGGAGGGAAGCCGGGAATTGCGGGCGTTGCTCGTTAAATACAAATTCCAGCCGTGAGGAATCCGATGGGTGGACGATGGGCGCGGGTGTTGGCGGCGGCGGTGTGCGGCGGGTGCGGAATCGCGCGGGCAGCCGGGCCCTTGGAAGCGCCCGGCTTGACCCTCCGTCCGGAGGATATGCCCGCGGCAGTCAGACAAGTGGCATTTCTGGGCGAGCGCGGCCAAAACACATATGCCACGAAATGGACCCTCTATTGGGACAACGACGGCGGATGGGCCAAGGCCATCGATCGCCACGACAAGCATTACACCTCGGGCGTCGGAGCTTCCGTGGCCTGGCAGGCGCCCTGGGTCGATGCGCTCCTCGACAACGTGCCCTCCATCGCGGGCGAGTTTCCCAAAGCGACCACTGATCACGCCATGGGGTTCGTGGGCGCCTTGACCATGTACACTCCCAAGCACTACGAGCTGACGCAGCCGATTCCCAGCGACCGCCCGTTCGCGGGTTACACGTATGGAGGACTCTTCTTCCAGCGGGCGAATCGCCAGGCCAAGGTGCCCGTGTATGAAGCCCTCGAGCTGGATGTGGGCATCATGGGCCCCTCCTCTCTGGCGCAAAATGCGCAGGAGATGGTGCACCACACGTTCGGTTACACGATGCCGCGCGGTTGGAGCAACCAGATCAACGACGAGGGGGAATTTGCGATCAAATATGACCGGCGGTGGCGCCTCGATGCCTGGACCCCGCCGGCCGAGTGGCAGCCGTGGGCGCCCAGGGTGCAGGTGCTGCCGGAGCTGGGCCTGACCGCCGGCTCCGTGCTCGATGAAGCCCACGCGGGGGCGATCCTCCGCGCGGGCTGGAACATGCCCGACGATTTTGGCCCCGGAAACCTCGCCATGCCCGGCGACTTCACCTATCGCGCCGCGGGCATCGACGATCCCTATGCCTGGGAGGATTTTTTCCGCAAGCAGTCCTTCTTTATCTTCGCCCGACCCTATGGCCAGGTCGTGGGCCGGAATTCGCTCCTGGAGGGAGATGCTTTTTCCGACCGCGATCCGGTGACCGCCTCCCCCGTGCATGGAATCTTCGGGGTCGAGTACGGGTTGTCCCACCGCTTTTTGAAGTATTTCGAGTTCACCTATAGCTGGACCAGCGAGTCGCCCGAGTTCAAGGGGCAGCACGGATGGGACACCTGGGCCTCGGTGCGCCTGTCATTTGAAGTCAGTTGGTGAGCCCCGCGCGCGCCCGCGAACGCTTCAGGATTTGAGCAGCGATTTGATGGTGGCCGAGAGGTCGTCGTGCAGGGAGTCGGTGTAGCCGACGTGGACGGCCCGTATGGTGCCCTGCTGGTCGATGAGGATGGCCGTAGGATATCCCTGCACGCCGAAGGATTGGACGACCTCGCGGGAGGCGCGCAGCGAGGGGTAATGAAGGCCGAACTGGTTGATGACGGCCTGGGCGTCGGCTTCGTTGTGATCGACGTTCATGCCCAGAACGACCACATTCTGATGCTTGAAGTCGATGGCGAGCTGATTGACCTGCGGCATCGCGCGGATGCACCAGGGGCACGCGCGATACCAGAAATCCAGCACGACAATTTTGCCCCGGAGCTGCTGCAGGGAGATGGCGCCGCCGCCGACCTTCTGCAGCGTGAAGTCCGGCGCGGATTTGTTGACGAGTTCCTCCGGGGCCGACGGATTCGCGTGGGCGTACTGATAAGCGGCGGCCGCCGTCAGGGCGGCGAAGATGGCGGCGAAAGAGAATGCGGCTTTAGACATGAGGCCCTCCAGAATGTGCCGGGGTTCAAACATTGTCGGCAGGAAAGCGGCAGACCTTTCTTGCCCGGCGACCGATAATCGGCGCGGCGTGACTGAGCGCCGGTCCGGAGGTGGTGAGAGACCCGCCCGGCCGCCGTCGCTGCGACGGACAGGTGAACACACGCTTGCGCCTTGTCTGCGGGATCGCGCGGCTCAGGGATAATCCTGCCCCGTGGGACGGATGATGAGCTGGTTGATATGCACGTGCGGAGGCTGCGACACGATGAACGCGATGCTCCGGGCGACGTCCTGCGGAGCCAGCGGCGTGCCGAATTTTTCGATCGTTTTGTAAAAGTTCTCCTTCGTATAGCCCGCGTTCTCCTGGAATTCCGAAATCACCACCGCCGGCATGATCGTGGTCACGCGCACGCCCCTGGAGCAGACTTCCCGGCGAAATGCCTCGGCGATCGAGGCGATGGCGAATTTGGTCGAGCCGTAGAATCCCGAGAACGGCGAGATGTTGAATCCGGAAACCGAGCCCAGCGCGATGATATCCCCGGATTTCTGTTCGACCATCAGGGCCCCGGCGCGCCGCATCAGATCGGCCGGACCCAGCACGTTGAGCTTGTACAAATTGTCCCATTGGGACTGCTCGGAGGACAGAAGCCCGCCGGCCAGGCCGCGGCCCGCGTTGGCGATGAGAATGTCAATCCGCCCCGCGCAGCCGAGCTCGTGCGAGAATGCCTGCGCTCGTTCGATGAGGCGGGCGTTGTCCGATTCGCTCGATGCGTCCGCGCGCACCGCAAGGACGCGCTGGCCGGCGGCGGAAAGTTCGGCGGCAAGCGCCTCCAGGCGCTCCTGGCGACGCGCCGCGACCACCACCCCGGCGCCTTGAGCAGAAAGCTCCCGGGCCGTCGCTTCCCCGATCCCCGACGACGCCCCCGTGACGATCGCGATTCTGTTCCTAAGCCCGGCCATGGAAAACCTCAATCGATGGATGGCGGCCAAATGGGGGAGTATAGTCCGGACAGTTGCCTCCTGACGAGCGCGGAGTCTTTTTGTGCCGGATTTGAAACGTACGCCCTTTTATGACTTTCATCTCAAGGCCGGGGCACGCATGGTCGCCTATGCCGGCTGGGAAATGCCCCTCCTCTATCGTGGCATCATCGATGAGCACCTCCACACGCGCGCCGCCGCCAGCATCTTTGACGTCTCCCACATGGGCCGGCTCAAATTCACCGGCAAAACCGCCGAGCCCTTCCTCCAGCGCATGTGCACGCGCAACCTGGCAAAGGGAACGGTCGGCCAGTCGATGTACTCGCTCGTGTGCAGGGACGACGGCGGCATCCTCGATGATGTGATCGTCTCGCGCTTTGACAACCACTGGTACATGGTCTGTAACGCCGCCAACCGGGAGAAGCTCCTGGCCTGGTTTGCCACGCACAAGGATGTGCCGACCATCGAGGATGAAACGACCAAAACCGCCATGGTCGCCATCCAGGGTCCCAAGGCTGTGCCCCTGCTCGATGAGGTCCTGCCCGAACCCGTCTCCGATCTGAAACGCTATCACTTTGAAGTCATGCGCTACATGCTCATGATTCAGTTCACCGTCTTTCGCAGCGGATACACCGGCGAGGATGGCGCGGAGATCATCTGCGGCACCACCGCCGCGAACCTCGCCATGAATTATCTTTTGAAAAGCGAAGGCGAGCACGCCATCTTGAAGCCCGCCGGACTGGGAGCACGCGACACGCTGCGCATGGAAGCCGGCATGCCGCTCTACGGCCATGAGCTGACCGAGGAAGTCGACCCGCTGTCCGCCGGCCTCGAGTGGGCCGTGGACTTGCAAAAGGAGTTCGTCGGCGTGGCAGCGCTGCGGCG
Organism: Phycisphaerae bacterium; assembly: GCA_035545015.1. Lineage (GTDB taxonomy): Bacteria > Planctomycetota > Phycisphaerae > WQYP01 > WQYP01 > CALCHA01. The sequence continues at coordinate 94,282 of DASZZD010000013.1, read as the reverse complement.
GATCGCCCAGGCCGGACTCCAGCGCCGCGCCACGGGGCTTCTGATTGACGGGCCGCGAAGCGCTCGCCAGGGAATGGCCATCCTCCAGGGCGACAAGCATGTCGGCGTGATCACCTCCGGGGCAATGAGCCCGACACTGAAGCGGCCGATCGCCATCGGGTACGTCCCCGTCGACCTCGCCGCCCCCGAGACGCCGCTGCGGATCGCCGGCGCCACCGGCATTTTGGAGGCCGCAACGGCGGCGCTTCCGTTTTACAAGCGTCCGGGTAAAGTGCGCTAAGCTCGCGTGCCGCCTTTTCATTGAGTTCCCGGCTGCCGCGATCCCATTGGAGTGAGAGTTTTATGGCTGCACCGAACGATCGCAAATACTCCGCTTCCCACGAATGGCACCAGCAGCAGGGAGACGTCGTCACCATCGGCATTTCACGCTTCGCCGTCGACGAGCTCACCGATGTCACCTACGTCGATCTGCCCGCCGTCGGAAAGAAGCTCGACGCGGGAAAACGCTTCGGCGAAATCGAGTCCGTCAAGGCCACCAGCGAGCTCTACAGCGCCGTGGCCGGCGAAGTCATCGATGTCAACGACGCCCTCAAGGCCGACCCCTCCCTCGTGAACCAGGATCCCTACGGCAAGGGGTGGCTCATCAAAGTCAAAGCGCCCGGCGCCGATTTGTCCGCCTTGATGGATGGCGCCGCCTACACCGCTCGCCACGGCGAATAGCTGGCCCCCTCACCCCCGCCCCCGCTGGCATCGCATCCGGCGCACCACCGAAACGCTCGCCAGGAACCCCGCCAGCACGACGATCCACGACATGCGCGACTGGTAGCGGGGGAAGTCGCCCGACAGCGCATACACGATCGCCGCCTGCAGAAGCGTGAAGCACAGCACGAACGCCGCCACCCGCAGCCCGGCGCCTTGCCAGGCGTCTCGCCGCCAGATCGACAACAGCAGCGCCGCCATCCCCGCCGCCGCGAACGCCCAGTAAACCGGGACGATCACCAGATTCCACGCCCGCACACCGAGCGCCCCGTGGTTCTGCCGGCTGCTCGTAAACCCGTTTGTGTCATGGGCCAATATCGGCAGCGGCGGCGACGGATGCATCTGTTCCACGAACGGGGGGAAATCGCCCGAAAGCAGCAGACGCCCCGTGCCCGCGACCACGGCGCGAACGTTCTGCAGCGGTTTCCGCCGCACGTTGCGCACGATCATCTCGCCGAACGACGGAAGCCGGCCGTCCGAGGACCAGTCCGCAAACGGAGAGCCCGGATCGTGCGAGAACGCGCCTGTGCGCGCCGATTGCGGCGAAAGGTACCCCAGAGGAATATTGGCCGGAAGCGACTCCATTGCGTGAAACCGCGTGAGCAGCTCGGCCTGTCGATCCGGGGCCTTCGCCGTGAAGTGGCGAATGTCCGTGTCGTCCAGCAGCCCGTCGCCGGCCATGCGCGACAGGATGTATTTGGACGTGTTGTCCGACGGGGCGAACGTGTTCGCCGTCAGCGCGTTCAGAACGGGGTAGCTCACAAACCCCAGGATCGCCACCGCCAGGATGCCCACCGATGTCCCCGTGGGGCGGCGCCGCCGGCACAGTTGCAAACCAACATAAAGTACCGCCAGAACCAACAGGGGCGGCGGAAGAGCCACGTGCTCCACCACGGAAATCACCAGGATCGCCCACAGCACCACCCGGTCGACACGCGCCAGATTCTCCGCAAAAGCCAGCACCCCCGCCGAAAGAATCGCCAGCCCGAAGAAAATGTCCGGCATCAGGGAGGACGTCCACCACGGAAGCGTCGTCGCCAGCGCGAGTCCAACCACAACCCCCAGGGCCCGCACAATGCCCAGCCCCGCGCCGCGCCGCAGCGCGATCTCCAGCGCCGCCGCCGCCATCAGCGATTGAAAAACGCACAGCGGCGCTACCGATTGGAACACCCCCGCCCCGGCCAGCAGGTACGGATAACAGCTTGGCCGAAACGCCATCGACCGGCCCGTGAACGCCGTCAGCGAATAAAGCAGCGAATCCCCGAACACAATCGGAAAGCCGTTGAACACCATCGGCCAGCAAAGCAGCGCCGTGGCCGCCAGGATGAACAGCGCCCGCTCGAGCAAGGCCTTAGCGGGCGGACGCATGCACGGAATCCTCGTGGGGGCCGCTCGCCGGATGTTCACGCGCGGCGTTCAGGGCGATATGGCGAGCCAGAACCGTGAGCTGCCGGTTCAGCAGCGCGATGCGCAGGTGCAGCACGAAGATGCTGAACAGCCCGAAAATAAAGCCAAAATAGAAAATCAGGTCCGCGCCCCGGCCGATCCCCACGAGGGCCGCCACGTTGTTCGCCGCCTGCGGATTCCATACGAAAAACACCCCGGCGAGGCTCGCCGCGATAAAACTCAGCGCAATCGGCGCCAGCGCCCCACGCATGTTGCGCGCCGCGTACAGCGCCAGCGTCCCCAGCAGCAGCGTCAGAATGATTTTGATCGTCATTTCAGCATCCTCCCGACCGCTGAATCCACCAGAATATGAAACGCCGCCGTCAGCGGCTGGCCCTTCCGCCGCGAGTATTCCGTGTATCTCACTTCCACCGGATACTCCTCATACCGCAGCTTGAGCTCCGCGATCTGGCTCAGAAGGTCCGACGCGTGCGACATGCGGTTCTGACGCAGCTTGATCCGCTCCGCCGCCGAGCGCGTCAGAACCCGAAATCCGTTGTGTGTGTCCGTCAGCTTCAGACCCGTCGTCACACGCGTGAACGCAACCGCCAGCCGCAGCACCAGCCGCTTCGCCGCAGGCATGTCGATCGCACGCCCCAGAAACCGCGACCCCAGCACCACATCCACGCCCGACCGCCGCAGCGCCTCCAGCGCGCCGCCTATGTCCGATGCCGCGTGCTGCCCGTCCGCGTCAAACGTCACAATGTACTCCGCACCCTTCCCAAGCGCAAAGTCGATCCCCGTCTGCAACGCCGCGCCCTGCCCCAGGTTCAACGGATGCCTCAGCACCGTCGCGCCCGCCTCAAACGCACGCTCGCCCGATTCGTCGCCGCTGCCATCGTCCACCACCACCACCCGCGCCGCCAGCGGCGCCAGCGACCGCACCACCTGCCCGATCATTTCCTGCTCGTTGTACGCCGCGATCACCACAAAGGTCTGCTCGCCCATGCTCAGACCTTTCTGCAAGCCAGCGTCAGGTACTTGTTCGCAAACCCGTCTCGCACCACAGAGCACAGCCGAAGCATCAGCTTCCCCGGATGTCGCACGTAATACCCCGAAAGGTTCCGCCGCGCGTCCGCCATCCGCGCTTCCTTCCGCCGCAGCGCCGCCACCGGTCGGTAGCTCTGCACCTGCAGAAACCGGTCCACCACCTGCAACCCCGCCGACCGCATCAGCGCCTCAAACCGCCGCGGCGTGAAATCGTGCAGATGATAGGGATTGAAATCCATCGACGGCGTCACCGGCACTGATGCGATCAGCGTCCCCTGCGACAGCAGTTGCTCCGCAATCCGGCGAATGAATTTCTCCGGCTCCGGAAGGTGTTCCACCGTCTCCAGCGACACGATCGTCTCGACCGGGTCGCCCCGGTACGTCATGCAGTCCCCCTGAACGAACGTGATGTTCGGACGCGCATACCGCTGCCGCGCCACATCGAGCGCTTCCTCCGACAGATCCACCCCCGTCACATGCCCCACCTTCGCAACCTCCGCCAGGACCGCTGACCCATATCCCACGCCGCACGCGATATCCAGCACCTTCCCCCGGGCGAACTGCGCCGCAAACTGGTAACGCGCCAGGTGAAGCTGCAGCGTATCGTCGCCGGCTATGTGACGCTGGTCGGCGGCTCCGGGAACAATGCGTTCGAGCGTTTCCTTCATGCGAGAAGTCAGCATGTCGGCAACCCGGGCGGCAGTCAAGCAGCCCGCCCCGCAACCCCCAGTTCAACCAATCGAACCGAACCCCGACTGACCCCGCGCCATCGCCCCACCTGGAGCCTCGGGCGCGAACGTTGCCGCACCCCGCAGGCTCGCGTGACAAGCCTACCCCTTTGCCCTATCTTCGACGGACTTTCCCGGTGTGCAGAAAACACAGTTGCCCCCCTCCCCACGTGTGTCCCGGAGCTGCGGTTTGCTGAACGCGTCGAGTATCTTGACCTGGCTGATGGTGGTGCCGGTGCTCGGCGGGCTGGCGATTCTGGCATTGCCATCAGGTCAGGCCAAACGCGCGCGTCCGGTGGCGCTCGCGGTCGCCCTCCTCACCTTCCTCCTGTCCCTGCTGGCCGCCTCCTGGTTCGATTGGGGACGCGTCAGTTACACCGGCGGGGATGCGCATGCCATTCAACTCGCGCTCCGATTCCCCTGGATACCCTCCCTCGGCGCGCAGTATTTCGTCGGCGTCGACGGCATCTCCATGCCTCTCGTCCTCCTCACCACCGCCGTCTCACTCGTCGCCTGCTGGGCGTCCTATGGAATCAGCAAGTCCCCCAGGGCCTACTTCGCCCTGCTCCTCTTCCTCCTCGCCGGTATGCTCGGCACCTTTATCTCCCTCGATTTGCTCCTCTTTTACGTCTTTTTTGAAGTCTCCCTCTTCCCCATGTATTTCCTCATCGGCATCTGGGGCGGGCCGCGCAAAGAATACGCCGCCATCAAATTCTTCCTCTACACACTCCTCGGATCCATCGGCATCCTCATCGCTATCCTGGGAATCTATTACCACACCCGCGGTATGGGGCCCAACGGCGGCGGAGTCTTTGATGTCATCCGACTCGCCACCGATCCCGCGCTCCATGCGCGCTTCGCCGAGGGCGGACGGGCCGCCGCCTTTGGCAACGTCGCCTTCTGGCTCCTCTTCCTCGGATTCGCCGTCAAGCTGCCCTCCGTCCCGCTCCATACCTGGCTCCCCGATGCCCACGTCGAAGCCCCCACCCCCGTCTCCATGATCCTCGCCGCCGTCCTCCTCAAAATGGGTGCCTACGGGCTGCTCCGCATTTCTTATCCCATCTTCTCCTCCCAGGCCGCCGACAACTGGTTCTGGGTCGGCCTCATCGGCGTCGTCTCCATCGTCTACGGCGCCCTCGTCGCCCTCGCCCAGCGCGATTTCAAACGCATGGTCGCTTATTCCTCCGTCAGCCATATGGGCTATGTGGTCCTGGGCCTCGCCGTCATGAACACCACCGCCACCGCCGGAGCCTTGTTCCAGATGATCGCCCACGGCATTTCCTCCGCCATGATGTTCTTCATCGTCGGCGTCCTCTATGACCGCGCCCATCATCGCGAAATCCCACGCCTCGGCGGATTGTGGAGCTCCATGCCCGCTTACACCGGATGGGCCGCCGTCGGTTTCTTCGCCTCCATGGGACTGCCCGGACTCTGCGGATTTGTCGGCGAACTCCTCGTCCTCCTCGGCGTCTTTTCCGCCGCCGATCCCCACGGATTTCTCGCTCGCCATTCCATGAGCGTCATCGGCGTCTCCGGACCGCTCTTATGGTTTGGCGTGATCGCGGCCGGCGCCATCGTCATCACCGCCGCCTATCACCTCTGGACCCTCCAGCGCGTCTACATGGGTGCGCCCAAGCCCGAGCATCAGAATTTCGCCCGCCTCACCGGTTCCGAAAAATGGATATTGGCCATCCTCGGATTGTCCGCGATCGCCCTGGGAATACTCCCCGCGGCAGTCCTCGAACCCCTGCGCCCCGCCGTGGAAGGCCTCGTGCGCCTCGTCACGAGCTAAATGAATCCACCACAGAGTATCCCGAGGCGGAATGTGGATATGCGGCATGAATGGCGGCGGGCGGTGCGTGGGATGGTTTCCAGCTTGAGCAGACGTGTGAAATGTGCAGCGGGGTGTGATGAGTTCATTGCTTCCCACAGGTCATGAAATGTTTCGGCTCCTGCCCGAAGCCGTGCTGGCCCTCGCCGCTATCGGCACGCTCCTCGCCCCCATTTTCCGCCCCCGGAAAGACTTGCTCATCGCCGGGATCGGCGCGGCGACCGGAGTCCTCGCCGCTTTCGTCGCCGTCTTTCTCGTACGCGCGGCATGCGTGCAGACCCCCGGCACTCTATTTGGCGGTTTGCTGGTGGAGGATTCCTTCGGCTGGGCGCTCCGCATGCTCCTCCTCCTCTTCTCCGGCATCGTCCTGGCACTCTGGTTCACCGATTCCCACGATAAGTTCCTCGCACGCGGTCAGGCCGGCGATTCGCCCGAGTTCTTCCTCCTCCTGCTCATCGCGATCCTCGGCATGTCCTTGATGGTCCAGACCACCAACCTCCTCATCATCTTTATCGCCGTCGAATTGGCCTCCCTGCCCAGTTACGTTCTGGCCGGTTTCCGCAAAACCCACCGCCTCGGCGCAGAGGCCGCCTTGAAGTATGTCCTCTTCGGCGCCGCCGCCGCCGCCGTCATGGCCTATGGCATGTCCCTCCTCTATGGCCTTTACGGAACCCTCGATCTGCGCGACATCACCCATGCCGCCCTCGCCGCCCCCGCAACGCCCGCCGCCAATCACGCGCGCTCCCTGATCGGCGCACTCGCCCTCGCCGCGCTCCTCGTCGGCGTCGGATTCAAAATCGCCATGGTCCCCCTCCATTTCTGGTGCCCCGACGTCTTTGAAGGCGCCCCCATCGACATCGCCACCTTTCTCGCCGTGGCCTCCAAAACCGCCGGCCTCGGACTGCTCATGCGCATCGTCATGGCCCTCGGACCGCGCATCGAGTGGCTCGGACCCGCGGTCCTCGCCCTCGGCGCCCTCACCTGCTTCTGGGGCAACCTCGCCGCCTTTCCCCAGCGCAACATCAAACGCCTCCTCGCCTGGTCCAGCGTCGCCCACGCCGGATACATGCTCATGGCCATGTCGGTGCTCCTGCACAACCAGACAGGCTCGCTCCAGTGGAGCGCCGCCGCCGAGGCCCTCCTCTTTTACCTCGCGCTCTACCTCTTCATGAATGGCGGGGCGTTCGTCGCCGCCGCCGCCATCGCCCAGCGCCTCAGCGGCCCAACCGCCGCCGGTATGTCCATCGGCGTCCGCGCCATGGTGCCCCCCCCCACCGCGGGCCCCTCCAACACCCTCCACGCCACCGGCGAAGACCTCGCCGATTACGCCGGATTGGCCAAACGCGCGCCGGTCCTCGCCGCGTGCATGCTGGTGTGTCTCCTGTCGCTGACCGGCATCCCGCTCACCATCGGATTTGCGGCGAAGTTGAAGGTCTTCACGGTCCTGCTCAACGCCGGGACGCTCGGCGGCTGGCTCGGCGTCGCTGCCCTCGCCATCAACACCGTACTCGCCGCTTTTTACTATTTTCGCGTGATCCGCCAGATGTACCTCGTTCCCCCCTCACCGGCCGCCGAGGAGGTGCCGGTGATCGAGATCGCCCCGGTCACCGTCGTCGCGCTCCTCCTCGCCGCCATCAATATCCTCGCCTTCGCCGGATACGGCCTGCTCGACTGGGGTGCCCGACGCTACAGCCTCTTGCTCGCCTCCGAACCGCCCCCCCCGACGGTCAGCCTGCACGGCCCGCATTTTGGGCGCCCGGAAGATTTGCCAGAAACTCCGCCAGCGCCCCTTGCCTTGGCGTCACCGCCGTCCGAACGTAATACCCGCTCGTTGCCGTCGCCATCGCCAGCGATTCCCCCAGCGTCAGTCCTAGCAGCCGGGCCGCCGCAAAACCCGCGTTGAAATGATCCCCCGCCCCCGTCGAGATCTTCGGCGACTCCACGAACGGCCCCTCGAAATGCGCCGACTCCTCCGCCGTCGCCGCCGCCGCGCCGCTCCGCGGGTGAATCACCACCGTCCCCAGATGCAGCGCCTCCCGCACCCTCCCCGCCACCGCCGCCAAATCCGCCAGCGTCGCATCCCCCTCGCACGAACATCCGCACGCTTCCGCCACCTGCATCGCCTCGGAAAGATTCAACCCCAGCGTCACCGGCGCCTGGAGGTTGATCTCCGCCAGAACCTCCAGCGCCGCACGAAGGTCCGCGCGCATCCGCTTCTCCGGATCCGCAAGATCCACAAAAATCAGCCGCGGCTTCTTCGACAGACGCGGAAGAATATCGCTGAGCAAATGCTGCCAGATCGCCGTCAGGTGCGGAAGCATCGTCCAGTTCACCGTCCCCACCACGTCGGCCGCGTCAAACAGACCCCTCAACCGCTCCTCGCCCACCCGCGAAACCAGCCGGTCCCACGTGACCTCCGCCAGCGGCGCCAGATTCCCCAGCATGATCTTCCCGTCCGAAAACTCCAGCGCCGACGTATGCGCCGGCTCCGCCAGCGGCAGCAGCGTCGCCTGCCTCGCAAGCTCCGCAAAAACCGGATGCGTTGAAGGATAACCCGTTGTGCCAATGTAAGTTGTGGCAAAACCAATCGCCGCCAGCGCATTCGCCATGATCGGCCCGTTCCCCCCGAGCTTCTGCTGCTTGATCACCAGCTCCATATTCGACGACTGCCCCGCCGCCGCGCTCACCTTCGCCGCGAACTGCGGAATCGTCAGCAGCCGCTCGTAACTGTCGAACGCCTGCCGCTTGTCCACCACATCGATAATGTCATCCACAAAACCATCAAATCCCAGCACGGCTGTATGGGAAACCGGCTTGGCGGCAACAAGTTTACCGGCGGCGGACCGGGCAATCTCTGAGCGGCTGAGCATCAGCCAATCCTATGTCTTCTCCGCCTCCCCGTAAATGCCCATACCCCCTTCCACCCCCACGCCGCCCCCCCAGGGGCGATAAAAACCCGTTCGTTTGCCCTCCATTAGGGTTTTTCCTCCACCGCCTGAAATTCGTTTGAGCGAGGCGGGCAATTCTGTACCATGCAGGTCATTGATGCATGTCGATATGGGAGTAAACCATGCCGAGCATTCTGCCCCTGCCACCCGGAGTCGTCGGAGAGGTGGTCGGACGTTCCCATGCCGATCTCGCGCGCGTCCGCGAGCTCGTCACCCTCTATCCCACCGTCGTCCATGCCGCCTGGGATTGGGGCAACGGCGACTGGGAAACGCCCCTCGGCGCCGCTGCCCATAGCGGCCGCCGCGATATCGCCGAATTCCTCCTCTCCAAAGGGGCCCGCGTCGATCTCTTCTCCGCCGCAGCACTCGGTAAACTCGCCATCGTCAAAGCCATGCTCGCAGATGATCCCTCCCTCGCCGCCAGCAAAGGACCCCACGGCATCTCACTCCTCGACCACGCTAAAACCGGCGGACACCCCGACGTCATCGCCTTTCTCCAGGCCATCCTCTCCCCCGAAAAAAAGACCCGCGCCGAACGCAAAATCGCCGTCGCCGCACGCGCCGTCGCCACTAAAGCCATCGGCAAAAAAATCAACGGCGCCGCCAAAAAAAAGCCCAAAACTCGCCGCTGATTCGCCGCCACAACCCACCACCAGAAGCGCCCGCCCTTCCCCAGGAGACACTGTGCCGTATTGGTTGCTCAAAACCGAGCCGACAGACTATTCCTTCGCCGATCTCCTCCGCGATGGCGAAACGCCTTGGGAGGGCGTAACCAACCCCGCCGCCGTCAACAACCTCAAAGCCATGAAAAAAGGCGACCAGGTCATGCTCTACCACACCGGCAAACAAAAAGCCGTGGTCGGACTCGCCAAAGTCGTCCACGCCCAGGACGGCGCCGTGACCATCAAACCCGGCCGGCCCCTCGCACGCCCCATCACCCTCGCCCAGATCAAGCAACACCAAGACCTTGCCGCCTGGCCCCTCGTCCGCATTGGCCGCTTAAGCGTCGTCCCCGTCACCGCCACCGAGTGGGAAACCGTCCTCCAAATGGAACGCCACCCTTAACCCCCCCCCGCATGCCAGCCGCGTGCCACGCAAGACGGCTGCACCCGTCCCCCTCGCGAGCGTCCCCAAGGCTGCTACCAGCCCGCCGACCCGTTAAAATAGATCCCGCAATGCACGCACCCCTCGGGAAGGAGGTTGCCAATGGGCCTGGGACTCGCCATTAAATTGGTCTACCGCCACGTCGATCCGCAGCGGTGGGTGCGAAGCCTTTGGGGTCCAGTGATGGCCCTGGGCGTGGGGTTCATGCTTGGAGCGGCTTTCTACGGAGGGCCGGGCCCCGGACAGCATCGCCTGACATACGGAGGTATTATTTTCGCTATGGCAATGGCGCTGCTGCAACGGTGGGCGTGGTGGGGCATCCCCAGGAACGTCACGACGGATGAGCCAACCGCCCGCTTGCGGGAGCGGGCACGGAGAAAATGAGGAGCGCTCGCAGCAGCGCCCCCCGGCCCCCGCCGCACCGCGCGCCCGCCTACAGCGCCTCCTTCAAAAGCGCCGCCTCCTTCAGAAGCCCCGTCAAACGCTGCGACCACAAATGTTCACCCTGCGTCCGCCGCGCATACGCTTCCGCGATCTCCCGCCGCGCCCCCTCGTTCCTCACATAAAACCCCGCCTTCTCCGCCGCTTCCTCCAGCGTCTCGAACGGTACGTATTCCTTCCCCGGTTCGTAATACCTGTCCAGCTCCGGCGCCCCGTGCGCCAGCATCAGCGTCCGCGACAACCCCATGTCGAAAATGCGCGATTTGATCTGCCGCGTCCTCCCGTCCGACGAATCCAATGGCGTGAACGACACCTTGCTGCGATTCCACACCTGATTGATCGTCTCAAACGGCAGCGTCGTCTGGAACCTCGCATCGCGCAGGTCCTCAGGAACATTTTCACCCGCCGCCAGACCCAGCTCCTTCGCCCCCATCCCGAACGCCGCCAGTCCCGCACGCTGGTGCAGCGCCTGAATCTGCTCCTTGCGCGTCCCATGGATCATGCCCGCGAACGAAAAGTCCACGTCCTTCTTCGTGTCCCGCCCGTTCCAGAAACCCGTGCAAGCCCACTGGCAATGCAGAAGGTTCGGCGTCGATCCCTTGAACCGCGCGTGAACCGTCGGCGAATTCGTCACCATGAACGAATACCACGGCGCCCGCCCCTGCGAATAATCCGCCCACCGCCATTCGTCGTCCGAGTTGAACGCGAACGTCGTCGTCAGCCTCTTGGCCTCCTCCAGCGTCTCCTGGTCGAACTCCTCTTTGAACGTCGCGATGAACGCCGCATCGTACCGCCCCGACCGCAGCACATTCAGAAACAACCGCCGCATGTGCACGCTGCCCCCCATCTCCCCCCGCGCGTGCGTGTGCCAGTCGAAAAAATCCACCTCGTGCCCCATCGATTGCGGCACTTTCACCAGGTAATAAAACTGCGGCTCAATCCCGCGCGTGTCCCCGTAGTAATAAAACAACGACGTGCTGAGAATGCGTAACGGCCGGTGCATGGACACATTATCGGGCAAACGGCCGCCGCTCGTGAAGTCCGCAGCCCCCTTCACCGGTCGCCGCGCATCCGGGATTTTTCTGCGTAAGTGGAAGGCAGATGGTCGATTAAACGATTTGACAATTTTGCCATTTGCCGTCTCTGAAAGGTTCCCCGTGCTCGTCAGTGTCCTCATGCCGGTCTTCAATGCCGGGGCCGCCGCGGGATTTCTAGGCGATGCGATCGCAAGTGTCCTCGCACAGGAGGGTGTGCAATGGGAGCTGCTGGCCTGTGATGATGGCTCGACCGATGGCAGCGGCGAATGGCTCGAGGCGCTGGCACGCAAAGATCGCCGCCTCCGCGTCGTCCGCCAGCCCAATGCCGGCGTCGTGCCGGCGCTCAACCGCCTGCTCGCCAGCGCCCGCGGACGCTACCTCGCGCGCATGGACGCCGATGATGTGATGATGCCCCAACGCCTGGCCCGGCAGGTCGCTTTCCTCGAGGAACATCCCGCTATCGGCGTCCTCGGCGGATGGCTCGAACAGATCGATGCCGCCGGACAACGCCGCGGCCTCCTGCGCTATGCCACCGATCCCGGAGCGGTGGAAAGCGGACTCGTGTTTCGCAATACCCTCGGCCATCCCGCCGTCATGATGCGCCGCGAAATTTTTGGACTCCCCCACTCCCCCACCGGCCTGCGCTATCAAACCCGCGCGCGCCACGTCGAAGATTACGCGCTCTGGATCGAAGCCAGCGCACGCTGGGGCCTCGCCAATATGCCCGAAGTGCTGCTGCGCTATCGTATCCACGAAAACAGCGTCGGCGCCCGCCACGCCGCCCAACAGCAACACGCCAGCGTCGCTCTGCAACTCTCCTTCCTCCGCGACCGCCTGGGAATCCAGGCAACCCCCGCCGAACGCCGCCTGCATGCCGCACTCGCCTTCGATCGCCTCGAAGCCACCCCCGAATTCTGCGCCGCCGCGATGCGCTGGCTGCGAAAGCTCGCCGAGGGAAACCTGCAACGCATCGGCCGAAAAGGCTTCCCCGGAGACGCATTCCTGCGCGTGCTCACCGGCCGCTACGTGGCCGTCGTAAAAAAGGCGCGCCAGGCACAAATAGACGTCGAGGAACGCGCCGAACCCTTCGGAGCCTACATGCACGCAGCCGCCATCTAGTCACTCAGCAAAATAGGCAGCCCCACAAACCGCAACGCCATCCCGCCCCCCCCAGCCCTCTTCCCAACGCACCCCACTCCCCAATTACCATTTACCATTTACCATTCCCCTCACCCCGCCCGCATCGCCCCATGATTCTTCGGCAAATGCACAATCTTCCGCGGCACCGGCAGCCTGTACGCGTCCACATACGCATAACTCGGCGGCAACGACAATGCCGGCGGATGCTGCGCCAAATACCAGTTCAAATGTGACTCATCATGCCACTCCGCAATCAGCGGCGGCTTCTGCGACAAGTCCCCGTCAATCCGCTCCTTCAACTCCTCCGCCATCGCCAGCATCCGCCCCGTCGGCCCGCCAAAAAAACAGCCCTGGTAGTACGGCCCACGATACGACCGTGGCAAAAACGCCGCCGACCCCGGATTCCGCTCGAACGTCCCACGCTTCCCCGGCCAATACCCCGGATGCTCCGTCGCCGATAGCCCCTCCGCCGACAAAATCCCCCCCGTGATCCGCTCCGTCACCACCATGTCCGCATCAATGTAAAAAAAATAATCAAAGTCCGCATACGCCGCCGCATGCTGCAAAATGAAATGAAACCGCAGCAACGTCGAAAACGGCCATGCCTGGTGCGCAATCGGCAGCAGCGTCGCATGCGGAATCGCCGCTGTCTGATCCGTCAGGATGAACATCTCCCGCCGATGCTCCGGCATGAATCGCTCGTGCACCGACGCCACCAGCCCCGGCACGAACGCCTCGAAATACCGGCCCGTCGCAATCGTCAAGATCGCCACCGAAGCCGCTTCAACCGCTGTCGCCGCCATGGGCATCTCCTGCGCTTGGGCATTGGGGAGAAGGTCAATCGAATTGTTATCGGGCGGAACTTCCCCCGGTCGATAGAAAACCCACCGGCGCGCACGCCCCCCAATCCCTTTTTCCGGCGATGCGCGTCCCCTGAGGAACACGCCTCCATGCTTGCGGACGAACTCGCATCCGAATTGGCCTTCGCTCGCCGATTCCCCGCCCCCTTCCCCAGGCCTTCCGATGCCATCATCTACGGCGCCGGCAACGGCGGCCGGCAGTTCCTCCACCACCACGCCCACACCCCCGGCGTCCACTTCCGCGCCTTCGTCGACGACGACCCCCTCACACATCACACCTCCATCCACGGCCTCCCCGTCTCCCCCACCGACATCCTCCACGGCTTCACCGGCATCGTCGTCGTCGCACTCGCTCAATGCCAGCCCGCCGAACACCGCCTCCGCCAACTCGCCGTCCAACGCTGGATATACTCCCACGATTTCGCCTCTCACCTCGCCCCTCTCCCCGGCGAAAACCCCATCATGGGCCAAGACCATTTCGACGCCCCCGCCCTCCTCGACGCCTGGGACCGCCTCGAATGGCTCGACACCGTCCTCGCTGACAAATTCTCCCGTGAAGCCCTCCGCGCCGTCCTCCGCTACCGCCTCACCCGCCGCGTCTCCTTCGTCCGCCCCGCCACCTACCGCGAATACCAGCACCCCCTCGTCCGCGCCCAGCCCGGCGACGAAGTCATCGACGCCGGTGCCTTCGATGGCGACACCGCAGCCCTCTTCCTCCAAACCATGGGCGATCGCCCCGACGCCGGCCGCATCCACGCCTTCGAACCCTCGCCCGAAAATTTCCGCCGCCTCCACGACCGCATCGCACGCGATTCCCTGCAACACCGCATCCTCCCCGTCCCCGCCGCCCTTGGCGCCGCCGATGGCGAAACCACGTTCCTCGAAGACGCCTCCTCCCCAGTCGCCAGCCGCATCGCCGTCGATGCCCCAACCCGCGTCAAAATCCGCTCCCTCGATTCCTACTGCGACCAGCACCGCATCTCCCCCACCCTCATCAAGCTCGACATCGAAGGCGCCGAGCACGACGCCCTCCGCGGCGCCCAATCCCTCATCCGCCGCTCCGCACCAAAACTCCAAATCTGCCTCTACCACCACGCCCCAGACCTCTGGCAACTCCCCGCCCTCATCAAATCCCTCCACCCCACCTACCGCCTCTACCTCGGCCACCACGCCCCCCACCACTGGTCCGACCTCATCCTCTACGCCCGCTAACCCTCCCCATCCCGTCTTTCCCCCCCGTTTCGTCTTTCGTCTTTCGTCTTTCGTTTTTCTTTTTTCTTTTTTTTTTCACCGGAACCCCATGGGCATCAAGTTCTACGACGTCGAACTCTTCACCGACACCCTCCGCCGCGCCGAGCTCGATCGCTCCGGCCAACTCCTCACCCTCGGCGTCCAGGACGTCTATTGCTCCTACGACGAACTCCGCGCCTTCCTCCACGAAAAGAATATCCCCGCTCGCGACCTCCCCCCCGCCGAAATCCTCCCCACTACCGGCTTCGCCTGGGCCGGCGCCAAAGAACGCGCCCGCGCCATCCACCAGAAAACCCTCTTCGCCGCCCTCGGCTTCCAGACCGCCAACGTCCTCGCCATGGACGCCTCCGACTACGAACGCCCAGACTTCCTCCACGACCTCAACCTCCCCGTCCCCAATAACCTCGAAAACCGCTTCGACCTCCTCTTTGACGGCGGCACCCTCGAACACGTCTTCTCCCTCAAGGACGCCTTCTTCAACGTCGCCCGCATGCTCAAACCCGGTGGCCTCGCCATCCACCACGCCCCCGTCGACTGGCCCGACCACGGCTTCGTCAACTTCAACCCCACCCTCTTCCGCGACTTCTACCTCGCCAATGGCTTCGCCGAAATCGACCTCCGCTTCACCGCCGTCCCCCTCGCCCCCGCCTCCCTCGCCGCCGAACGCGACTACCGCTTCTACACCGACTTCCCCGGCTACCTCCGCCCCTCCCACGGCCTCCTGCTCTGGGCCGCCTACAAAAAAATCCGCCACGTCGAACCCACCGTCCCCGTACAGGGCCGCTACCGCCAAATCTGGTCCACTCCCCCCACCCCCTGAACGTGACCCAAGGCCCCCTGAATGTGGCCCAGGCCCCCTGTGGCACGGGCGTCCCGCCCGTGCCCCTCCGCCCCCCACCAAAAATTCGCAAAAAATTCGGGAACCTTTCCCCCGCCCCATCCGTTCTTACTAAAGGGCAGCCCACGCGCACCGCCCACTCGGGAGAAGAATATGCAAATAACCATTCACCAAACTGCGCATATTGACCATTTTAACACAAACCCCGCCCACCCGCGTTCTCTCATGTTCATGCGCACCTTGGAGACTCTTCGGCAAAAACGCGATTTTGCTGCGCACCTGACTGCGCACCTTGGCCTCCCCAATTGAGCACCTCCCCAATCCCCGGATACAATACTCGTTTCGGATTTTTTCATTTTCAC
Source organism: Phycisphaerae bacterium (assembly GCA_035545015.1). Classification (GTDB taxonomy): domain Bacteria; phylum Planctomycetota; class Phycisphaerae; order WQYP01; family WQYP01; genus CALCHA01. The sequence continues at coordinate 78,547 of DASZZD010000013.1, read as the reverse complement.
GGCGGCTAGGAGCCACGATGATTCAGCGGCGCAAAACGCGACAAGTTCGAGTCGGCAACGTCCTCATCGGCGGCGATGCCCCGGTCTCCGTCCAGACCATGACCTCCGGCTACACCCACGACATCGATAAGTGCGTCGCCGAAATCAACAAGCTCCACAAGGCCGGCGCCGACATCGTCCGCGTCGCCGTCCCCGAACGCAAAGACACCGACGCCCTCAAGGAAATCCTCAAACAGGTCAAAGTCCCGATCGTCGCCGACGTCCACTTCCACTTCCAGCGCGCCATGGAAGCCATCGAAGCCGGCGTCCACAAAATCCGCCTCAACCCCGGCAACATCCAGGACAAGGCCCAGGTCGAACAGGTCATCGACGCCTGCAAAGACCGCGGCATCCCCATCCGCATCGGCGTCAACGAAGGCTCCATCGTCGAACGCCGCGACAAGCAAAAACGCCTCAAGGAACTCGGCGGCGTCTTCTCCGACAACAAGCACGGCCACATGCTCGCCATCATGATCACCAAGCTCGAAGAATACCTCGACATCTTCTACGCCAAAAATTTCTACGACATCGTCATCTCCGCCAAATCCATCGACCCCCTCATGGTCATCGCCGCCTACACCGAAATCTCCAAACGCTTCGACCACCCGCTCCACCTCGGCGTCACCCACGCCGGCCCCAAGGAAACCGGCACCATCCGCTCCGTCGTCCCCCTCGGGCACCTCCTGGCCAGCGGCATCGGCGACACCATCCGCATCTCCTACGCCAACGACCCCATCTACGAAGTCCAGGACGGACTCGAACTCATGTACATCCTCGGCCTGCGCGAACGCAAAGGCGCGGAGCTGATCGGATGCCCCACCTGCGGCCGCATCCAGGTCGACCTCTTCACCCTCATCCAGGACGTCAACAAAGCCCTCAACGAGCACATCACCCTCCCCATCAAGGTCGCCGTCATGGGCTGCATCGTCAACGGCCCCGGCGAGTGTGAAGGCGCGGACGTCGCCATCTTCGCGGGCGACCGCCGCGGCATCATCTACGTCCAGGGCGAAAAAGTCGCCAATGTCCCCGAAGAACAAATCCTCTCCCGCCTCCTCGAAGAAACCCGCAAATTCCAGGACAAGGTCCTCCGCGGCGAAGCCAAACTCGGCGAAAAACTCGTCGAAGTCGTCCCCCCAGATCCCATCGGCGAACTCGGCTCCGGCTACGCCAAAATCGAAGCCGAAAAAGCCGGCAAGGAAGTCGCCCTCCCCGTCATGAAAGGCTGAGGAGCATCACGTGACCATCGCGCGATCCATGACAGCCGACGAACTCCTCGTCCTGCCCAAGGGCAAGGATCGTTACGAACTGGTCAAGGGAGAACTGATCACTCTGCCGCCAGCCGGAGAAGAGCACGGAGAGATTGCAAACAACATCTCGTTTTTGTTGACGGCATTTATCCGCGCGAACCAGTTGGGCAAAACGTACGCCGCTGAGACCGGCTTTGTCCTTGCACGCGATCCGGACACGGTGCGGGGACCGGACTTTGCCTTCGTGCCCAATGATAGAATCCCTCCGGGAGCCCCCTCAAAGAAGTTTTCGAAGCTAGTGCCGGCGCTTGTGCTCGAGGTGCTATCGCCGGGGGACAGCGTGATAGAGGTGGAAGAAAAGATCGAGGACTGGCTGGGATTTGGCGTCGATGAGGTATGGATCGCCAATCCGCGGCGCAAAGCCGTGACGATCTACGCGACAGGGCGCGACCCGCACACGGTGCGCAGCGGGGAGGTGATTCGCGGGTCCGGGATTCTGGCGGGGTTTTCGCATCCCGTGGCGGAACTGTTTCCGGGATGAGGGGCATGCGGGCATTGACGTGTCGCCCGCCTGAAGGCGGAACTCCCAACGGAGCGGCGAGACATCGGGCAGGGGTTTCCCCTACAATGCGGCTTCCGGCAACTGGTTAGCTTTCATGGACGACGTTTATGTTTGAATCGCTCCAGGATCGATTTGGATCGCTCTTTCGCAACATTGCGGGACGGGGAAAGATCACGGAATCGAATGTCCGCGACGCCATGAAGGAAGTGCGCACCGCACTTCTGGAAGCGGACGTTCACTACGACGTCGTCAACCAGTTCGTCTCCGACGTCACCAAACGTTCCGTCGGCACCGAGGTGCTCTCCGCCGTCGAACCCGGCCAGCAGATGATCAAGATCGTCTACGACGAGCTGGTGAATCTGCTCGGCGGGGATGAGGAAGAAGAAGTCGAAGAAGGCCAGGAGCCCAAGCCGCCCGCGCCCAAAATCCTCTTCGTCGAACCGCCCCCCACGATCCTCATGATGTGCGGCTTGCAAGGCAGCGGCAAAACCACCACCTGCGGCAAGCTCGCCCTCTACCTCAAAGGCAAAGGCAAAAATCCCCTCCTCGTCGCCGCCGATTTGCAACGCCCCGCGGCCATCGATCAGTTGCACACCCTCGGCGAGCAGGTCGGCGTTCCCGTCTACTCCGAGCGGGAAAACAAGAGTCCCGTCCAGGTGTGCCGCAACGCCGTCGAACAGGCGAAGAAGACCGGCCGCGATGTCGTCATCCTCGACACCGCCGGCCGGCTGCACATCGATCAGGCGCTGATGGCGGAGCTCAAGGCGATCAACATCCAGGTGAAGCCGCACCAGATTTTTCTGGTCGTCGATGCGATGGTCGGCCAGGACGCGGTGAACTCCGCCAAGGCCTTCAACGAGCAGTTGGAACTCGACGGCGTCATCCTCACGAAGTTCGATTCCGACACCCGCGGCGGGGCGGCGCTCTCCGTGAAGACCATCACCGGCAAGCCCATCAAGTTCATCGGCGTGGGCGAGAAGCTCGATGCGCTCGAGGAATTTCATCCGGAGCGCATCGCGCAGCGCATGCTGGGCATGGGCGACATCCTGACGCTGGTGGAAAAGGCGCAGGCGGAATTTGACGAGAAGAAAGCCGCGAAGCTGCAGGAGAAGATGGCCAAGGCCACCTTCACGCTCGATGACTTCCTCGATCAGATGAAGAGCGTGCGGAAGATGGGGCCGCTGAAGCAGATCATGGGCCTCTTGCCGGGCATCGGCCAGGCGCTCAAGGGATTGGAGTTGCCCGAGGAGGAATTGAACAAGACCGAAGCGATCATCCAATCGATGACGATGAAGGAGCGCGAGCATCCGGAAAATATGGATGGCAGCCGGCGGCGGCGCGTGGCGCGCGGCAGCGGCGTGAAGCCCGATGATGTCTCGCACCTCATCAAGGGCTTCATGGCGGCGCGCGACATGGCCAAAAAGATGAGCGGCCTGTCGATGGGGGCTCGCGTGAAAATGGCGCAGTCCATGGGTCAGTTCGACCTGACGAAGCTGGCCCCGGGCGGCCACATGCCCAAGCTCGCGGCAACGGCGCAGCAGAAGTCGCGGCTCACGCCGGAGCAGAAGCGAAAGCTGCGCGAGAAGCGCCTGCGCGGCAAGTGAAGATCCGCTGAATGCTTGAAATTGCGGGGCGGACGTGGGATAGTGGGGGTTTTCCCCGAACGGGGACGTGATTCAATGCCCGGACTTTCCGGGCGGCAGGAACTGGACGGAGATATTGCACGTGGCACATTCGTTGTCGGCCAAGAAGCGGATTCGTCAGAACGCCAAGCGGCGGTTGCGCAACCGCGATCGCAAGCGCGAGATTCGCCTGGAATTGAAGAAGATGACCTCCGCGATTGCCGGCGGCGACAAGGCGACGGCGACCGAAGAACTGAAAAAGGCGCAGCAGACGCTGGACCGCATCGCCACGCGCGGCACGATCCACAAAAACACCGCCGCCCGCCGCAAGAGCAAGCTGGCCAGGAAGATCAACGCGATCGGCGCGGCGGCCGCGGCGAAGTAATTTCGCTCAGGACCCATGGGGAGTGCGTTGCGTTGCGACGCCGTTGAATGAGGGGGCGCTGGACTGAGACATGAGCGACCGCTTGGTGTTACCCCCCCCACCGATGGGTGACATGAAGCGGTCGTTTGTTTCGCGCGCGGGTTTGAAACTCGAAGCGGCGATGATGGTGTTCGGGGTCGAAGTGGCCGGGAAAGCGTGTGCGGATTTGGGGGCGAATGTGGGAGGCTTCACGGATTGCCTTTTGCAGCGCGGGGCGGCGAAGGTTTTTGCGGTGGACACCGGGTACGGCGTCTTGGCTTGGATGCTGCGGAAGGATGCGCGGGTGGTGGTGATGGAGCGGACCAATGCGTTGCACGTGAGTTTGCGGGAGAAGGTCGCGGTGGCGGCGATCGACGTGGGATGGACGCGGCAGGCGAAGATTTTGCCGGTGGCGGCAACGTTGCTGGAGCCGGACGGAAGCGTGTTGACGCTGATCAAGCCGCACTACGAGAGCGAGGCGGCAAAGGTGCAGCGCGGCGTGCTGAGCGCGGAGCAGAGCGAGACCGTGCTCTGGGAGGTGATGGAGGGCATTGCGCAAATGGGATGGCGCGTGGGCGGGGTGATGAAAAGCCCGCTCGAGGGGCAGAAGGGAAATGTGGAATATGTGGCGTGGCTGCGGCCCGCCTCCCACGCGATGCGGAGCTGAAACACGAAGAACACGAAGAGACGAAGGGCCACGAAGAATTTTTTGGAGTTGTGATGGGTGCTGGTGAGATTCGCGTGGCGGTGGTGGGCGTGGGAAATTGTGCGAGTACGCTGGTGCAGGGGGTGACGTTTTATCGGCGAAATCCCGGGGAAGCGGTAGGGTTGATGCACGCGGAACTGGGAGGGCTGCGCGTGGCGGACATTCATTTTGCGTGCGCGTTCGAGGTCGATGCGCGGAAGGTGGGGAAACGGCTGGGAGAAGCGGTCTTTGAGAAGCCGAACAATTCGCGCGTTTTTGTGCGCGATCCGGAGGATGATGGAGCGCGGGTTTTTGCGGGACCGCTGGGCGATGGGGTGGCGGGGCATCTGGAGAAATTTGCGGAGGGGCGGCGGGCGGTGGTGGATGCGGGCGCGCGTGGCACGGGGAGGGACGCGGTGGTGCGGGTGCTGCGGGAGACAGGGGCGACGGTGCTGGTGAATTACTTGCCGGTGGGAAGTCAGAAGGCGACGGAGATGTACGCGGAGGCGTGCCTGGAGGCGGGGGTGGGGATGGTGAATTGCATTCCGGTGTTCATTGCGAGCGATGCGGGGTGGGGGCGGCGCTTTGCGGAGAAAGGGTTGCCGCTGGTGGGCGACGATGTGAAAAGCCAGTTCGGGGCGACGGTGACGCATCGGGTGCTGATGAAACTGGCGCAGCAGCGGGGGATGGCGATTGATTCGTCGTATCAATTGAACGTCGGTGGAAACGCGGATTTTTTGAACATGCTGGAACGCAGCAGGCTGGGGAGCAAGAAGACGTCAAAGACGGAGGCGGTGACGAGTCAGGTGCCGCTGGATGCGGAGCATATTCATATTGGCCCGAGCGATTACGTGCCGTTCTTGGGGGACAACAAGGTCTGTTATGTGCGGATGAACATGCGTGGGTTTGGGGGATTGCCGATGGAATTGGACATGAAGCTGAGCGTGGAGGATTCGCCGAACTCGGCGGGGGTGGTGGTGGATGCGGTGCGGTGCGCGGAGTTGGCGCGGCGTGGGGGAGTGGGTGGGGTGCTGGAGGAAGTGAGCGCGGCGCTGATGAAGCGGCCGCTGAAACAGATGGAGGAAGGAGAAGCAGCGGCGGCGATGGAGGCGTGGATCGAACGGGTGGCACGGGTGGTATAATGCGGTGGAGGTGCGTGCATGACAACGGTTGCTGAGCAGGAAGTGGGCCCGAAGATAGCGGATTCGCGGATGACTGCGCTGCAATTTGCTCGCATTCGCAATCCGCAGGGCATTCGATTGGAGCTTGTACAGGGAGAGTTGAGCGTGTCGCCAAGTCCAAGGCCGAGGCACATTCGTGCCACGAAAGTATTATTGGTGCTGTTGGAAAATTACGTGCAGGAGAAGGGACTTGGGGAAATGTTCGTCGACTTGGATACGACGCTCGGGCCTTGGGATGTTCGTTGCCCGGATCTGCTTTTTGTGCCGCGCGACCGCGTGGCCAGGATGAATCCCGATGCGGCGGCGACGCATGCGGATGCGCGGCTGGTGGTGGAGGTGGTGAGCCCGGGTTCGGTGAAGGTGGATCGCGAAGAGAAATTCACCGAGTATGCGGCCGTGGGAATTCCGTACTATTGGATCGTCGATCCGGGCCAGCGCGTGGCGGAAGGATACGAATTGGCGGAGGGCGCCTATCGGCTGGCGGCGTCGGCGAGCGGCGCCGGGAATTTCTCGGCTTTGCCATTTCCGGAGTTGCAAATTGCGTTGCAGCGGCTGTGGTGGGATTAACTCAATAGTCGCTCAATAGGATTGGGCGAAGATGACCTGGGTTGCGGTTTCCTGGCCCGTGTAGATGTCTTTGCCGGGTTTGGCGTTTTCGCCGTTGAAATCGAAGGGGATGCAGCGGACGGTGGCTTTGGTTTCTTCCTTGATTTTGGCTTCGATGTCGCGGTTGGGGGTGAAGTGGGCGCGGATGAAGCCGCCTTGTTCGGCGGTGATTTTTTTGAGTTCGTCGTAGCTGCCGGCGGTGCGGATGTTGGCGTCGCGGAGTTGCTTGGCCTTGTCGAACATCGCTTGCTGGATGGCGTCGAGTTGCGTGCGGAGCCAGGTGGGGGTGATGTCGCCGGTGAGTTGGACGGCTTCTTTGGAGCGGTCGAGGCGTTTTTTGAGGACGAAAGCGTTTTGGTCGACATCGCGCGGGCCGACTTCGATGCGGAAGGGGGCGCCGCGCTGTTCCCAGTGGAATTGTTTGTCGCCGGGACGGTTGTCGCGCCAGTCGACGAGGATGGCCTGATTGGTCTGTTTGTCGAAGAAGTAGCGCGGGAGGGCGGGATCGGTCTGGCGGGCTTTGGCGGCGGCGAGTTCTTCTTCGCCGACGAGCTGGACGAGGAGTTTGTCGATGAAGGCGGCGACTTTCTGCTGCTCTTCGGGGCTCTTGAAGATGGGGACGATGGCGATGAGGTACGGCGCGACCTTCGGCGGGAGGATGAGGCCTTCGTCGTCGGAGTGGGCCATGATCATGGCGCCGATGAGGCGGGTGGAGACGCCCCAGGAGGTGGTCCAGGCGTGCTGGAGTTTCTGGTCGCGGCCGAGGAATTTGATGTCGAAGGCTTTGGCGAAGTTCTGGCCGAGGTTGTGGGAGGTGCCGGCCTGGAGCGCTTTGCCGTCCTGCATGAGGGCTTCGATGCAGTAGGTGGTGACGGCGCCGGGGAATTTTTCGGCATCGGTTTTCGCGCCTTTGATCACGGGAATGGCGAGGAATTCCTCGGCGAAATCGGCGTACACATCGAGCATGCGCAGCGTTTCGGCCTGGGCTTCGTCGGCGGTTTCATGGGCAGTGTGGCCTTCCTGCCAGAGGAACTCGGCGGTGCGCAGAAAGAGGCGGGTGCGCATTTCCCAGCGCATCACGTTGCACCACTGGTTGATGAGGATGGGCAGGTCGCGGTAGGACTGGAGCCACTCGTGATACATATGGCCGATGATGGTTTCGGAGGTGGGGCGGATGATGAGCGGTTCTTCGAGCGGCGCGGCGGGGACGAGTTTTCCGTCGGCGCCTTTTTGCAGCTTGGTATGCGTGACGATGGCGCATTCCATGGCGAAGCCTTCGACGTGCTCGGCTTCCCGGGTGAGGAAGGATTGCGGAATGAGCAGGGGGAAGTAGGCGTTGACGTGGCCAGTGTCTTTGAAGCGGCGGTCGAGGTCGCGCTGGATGGCTTCCCAGATGGCAAACCCGTTGGGGCGGATGACCATGCAGCCTTTGACGGGGGAGTAGTCGGCGAGCTGGGCGGCGGCGATGACATCGAGGTACCACTGGTTGTAATCGGCGGCGCGAGTTTTGATGTTTTTGGCCATGGGGGTCCTGCGGGTGAGAGAAGTCAGCGGGGACGTTTTAAGCGGGAAGGGAGGGGGAAGCAAGGCGGGAGACGAGCGGACTTAAACACGAAGTTACGAAGAGGCGAAGGACCACGAAGACGGAATCGCTGAATGGCTTCGACGTGGTATGAGCGATGGATTGGCTTTAGGGGGCAGGATGGGATATCACTCCTCATGCAAACGGTACACGCTCACCGTGGTAGGCCTGTGCGATTTTACGATGAGATGGAGAGGGTTGACTTATGTCTACTGGCCAGCAATTCCTGAACAATTACTTGCGGTTGGAACGATTGCTCCTGGACAACATGAAGCGTGAGGCGCCCCGTCTTCGGGAAACGCTGGGGGCAGCGAACGATCATTGGGGCTATGAAGATGGGATGTATCGGTTCTATCACCAGTCTTTCAAGGTGTATGACTTGCAGTCTCACACGACGAAGATTGTCGGAGCATTGAAGTCCGTTGCGCCTGACGATCGGCCATTTTGCGGCTTTTTTCAGGCGATTCTTGCAGCAGGAACTGGTCGGGTGTTTACCCTTGAGGCCAATGAGCGGTGGGTGGAGGAGGCGGGGCCGATGACGCTAGCGTTTTTGCACGCGCGGTATTTTCTGGAGATGGCGGTGAAGTACAGCGAATTGGAGGAACCGCCGCAATTCATGCCCTCAGGGTGGGCGGCGGTGTTGAGTTTGTTTGACCTGCGATAAACGGCTTGGGTTTGGGTGGGAGCGCTAGCGCACGCCGATGAGGATGCCCATGAGGCCGGTGTCGCTGTCAGAGATGAGGGGGCCGGACCAACTGGTGTTGGTGAGGTCGGTGGCGCGGTGGCGCAGGACGTTGACGCGCCAGGCGGGCGGGAGGTTGGGGTTGGCTTTGGGATCGTCGATCCAGCGGCGGGGGATGGCGGCTTCGACGGTGTAGGCGTGGACGCGGCCGTCGGAGCGTTCGACGGTGATGCCGTATTTGATGCCGACGACGGGCTGGGCGTCGGACCAGTGGAGGGGCTTGCCGTCGCCGGTGGCTTCGGCGGTGCGGACGAGCATGACGCCGGCGGGTTTGAAGGCGACGTCGAGGATGCGGCCGGGCGTGCCGTTGCCGGTGGCGAGGGAAGCGAGCTGGATTTGCAGGCCGTCGGTGCCCCACCAGCGATCGCCCTCGGCGCTCTCGGGCCAGGCGGTGGTGCGCTGGTCGGAGACGGCATCCTGGGGACAGCGGGCGAAAAAGTAGAGATTGTCGGCATCATAGGCCCAGCGCACGGTGGCGGGGGAGAGGTCGTGGCGGATGGTGCCGGCGAGGAGTTCCGGGCGGGTTTGATAGCGGGTGGAGACCAGCATGTCGGCGAAGAGGGAGCCGGGCGTGGGGGCATGAAGGGGATGCCAGTCTTCGCCGTGGCCGTCAATTTTTGGCGGGGATTCAAGAGGGGAGGCGCGATGGACGGGGATCATGGCGGGGAAGCGCAGGATGGCGCCGCCGGTGTGTTCGGTGACGCTCACGACGGCGGGCGAGGGGCGTTCGGTGAGGGAATCGAGATGTCCGGCGGCGTTGAGGGTGACGCGGCGGGCGCCGAAGGCGGGGATGATGGCGATGGGAGAATCTTCGGCGGCGGTGCCCAGGGGCGAGCGCGTGGCGGAGAGATCGCCGGGGAGCGCTTCGAGGACGCTGTTGGTTTCGACGGGCGCGCCGATGGGGTTTTCGGGTTCGAGGATCATGCCCATGTCGAGGAGGGTGCCGTCGGGGCTGTTGGCGATGTTGAAGCGATAGCCGGAGATGCGGGCGACGGGGCGATGGGCCTGGGCGAGCCAGAGCTTGGTGGCGAGGTAGAGGGGATCATCGGGGGAGACCTGGGCGGGGCGACCGGGGTCATTGGCGAGGATGAGCTTCTGCAGCATGGCGGGAACGCGGGACCAGACATCGCGATCGGTGGGCCAGCCCGCGTAGAGGAAACCGTGCGGGGGCGTGGGGAGAACGCCGCCGATGGGGACGGGGGTGGTGATGCCGGTGCGGCCGACGAGACCGCCGAGGAGTTCGTTGACGATCATGGGATCGGAGCGTTTTTCGAGCAGGCCGAGGAGGGCGGTATCGGAGAGACCGTGACTGACGGCGGCCATGCGCAGGGTGGGATAAACGGGATCGGGCGCAGGCGGCGGCGGATTTTTCGGCGGTTTTTCCTTGGGATTGCGCGGGGCGGGCAGATTCATGGCGACCAGGAGCGGGCGGCGGGATTCGCCGTCGGGACCGATGACTTCGGTGTTGTTGCGGATGTCGAGTGCGCCGGCGAGGGCGTTGCGCCAGACGAAACCATGGATGCCGCGGGCGACACACATCCAGGGCCACTCGCGGACGCTGTCTTCGGTGGCGTATTGGCCGGCGGGCGGGAGGCGGGGATCGGTGTCATCGACGAGCCAGAGGCGTGCGTGAGAGACGGTGGCGTCGGGCGTGGTGACGGCAAGCATGTCGCGGCTGAGGTGGAGCTGCATGGCGTTGGCGATTTCTTTTTGCAGCGCCTGGTCCTTGGCCTCATCACCGGCGGGCTCGACCATTGCGGGGTGCATGAACACGGGCGTGGCGACCCAGCCTTTTTCGGAGAAATGCTCGACGCAGGCGGCCATGTATTGGCGGAGCTGCGTGGGCGTGTCGCGCAGGCGGCGCGGAGGGACGGGGGCGAGCCATACCGGGAGCGGCAGGCGGTCGGGGAAGGCGGAGCCATCCATGTAAGGCTGCATGAGGCGGTCGTAGGCGTCCCAATCGATGAAGACGCGGCCGACATCATCGACGCGCACGCGCGGGGTGATGTCCTCGACGAAGAGGGCGACGCCTTCCTGCTCGGCGGCTTTCATGAGGGTGTCGAACTGCGCGACGGCGGGGCGATTGTCGGCATCGTCGCGGTTGAGATAGATGGCGTTGATCTGGCCGAAGCTGGTGGGAAAGATGCGGGCGAGGTCCGTGGTGGTGGTGGTGGCGACGGCGAGAACGCGCGGCTCAGTGGGCAGGGCGATATCGGCGATGGAGAGGCGCAGAACGGTGGTGGTCGGCGGACCGAGTTTTCCTTTGCCGACGGGCGGGCGGATGGTGATCTGGAAATCGTAATCGCCGGGATCCTGGGCGGGCGAGACGGTAAGTTTGAGGTAAACGGGCATGGGCTCGGCGAGGGTGAAGGTGCGGATGGATTTGGCGTCGGCGGTGGGGACGGGGACGAGGTAGGAGCCGGTATCTGCCTGGAGGGCGGGGTTGCCGGTGAGTTGATCGACGAGCGGACCGGTGACGGATCCGCGGGTGATGCGGGCGGAGAAAGCGGAGATGATGGTGGAGGCGAGGGGCGCGGGGCCGTCGGCGGGAGCGATGGAGATTTGCGTGCCGGGGGTGATGACCGGAAGGTTGAGGCGGGTGTAGAGGGACTGGCGGCGCGAGGCGTGGAGGGTGAGGTCAGGATTGGAAGCGGGGCGGGAGGCGGCGGGCTTGGAGGCGTGGGTCTGAGGACCGGTGCAGGCTTGGGGCACAAGGGCTGCGAGGGCAAGGGCGAGCGGGAGAAGGAACCTGGGGGTGGGATGCGAGGGAGAGGGTTTTCGTGGGAGCGGATGTCGGTTGAACGGGGCCATGGTCACCTGGCGGGACGAAGGGGGGAGATAAATGGGAGCAGCGGGTGCTTATTGAGTGTGCAGCGATGGAGGCCGGCAATGGGGGCTGATGATGAAATATGCAGCATGGGGCATTGGGTACGAGCGGTGATTGTGCCGCGCGGATTTTTTTTTAGCCACCGATCGGAGGTGGAAAATGGAGAAAAAGGGGAGTTTTCAGCATCGCGGAGAGGGTAGGCGGGGCGGGGCGCGGTGGCGGAGGATTGATGGAAGAGGTGGAGTTGTGATGTGGCACGATCGTTGCGATGGAGGAGGGCGTCACCCGTGGATGTGAAAAGGGGCCAGGACGAACGGCCGTTGTGGAACAGAGAAAAGTCACGTGACGGCGGTGATGTCAGGCCGGCGGACGTGGGACCTTCGCCCGCTTCCTTGGGTGTACCGAGGCGCCGCCGTCACGTGATGTAATTTATCTCCCCCTTCGCGATCCGGGGCTTTCGTGGACGCGGGATACAAGACTCGTTTCCTCCTCCGCCGGCCGTGTGGAACTTTGTGTTCCATACGGCTTTTTTTTGGCATGCATGTGGCGGCGGCAGGGAGGGTTGCCAGAGCGGCGGGATTTCGGTTTTCCCGCGGCCGGCGGATACAATGGAGGTCTGTGATTGCGTGAGGAGTATGCATGCGACAGGGAATCCGCGCCGCGGGGGCGTTGATGGCAGTGGTGGCGGCGGGGTGGGCGGGCTCATGGTCGCCGGCGCGCGCCGCGGACGTGAACGCGGAGACCACGCTGCAGCGCACGCTCGATCAGCCGTTCAATTTGACGCTGACGAAAGTGCAGCTTTCGGAGGCATTCAAAGAGATTGCATCGACGGCCAAGATATCGCTGCAGGTGGATCCGGCGTGTTATGACCTGTTGCCCTATGGTGCGACGACGATCGTCTCCGCGGATTTTCGGCAGTCGAAGCTGCGGGACGCGATCGAGGAAGTGCTGGTGCCGCTGGGATTGCAGCAGGAGGTATCAGGGACGACGGTGATGATCCGGCCGTCGGCGCCACTGGCGCACATCGGTCGGCGTGCGTATTGGGAGGAGCTGAAGCTGCTGCAGGATTTGCGGAATTCGGAGATCAAGCCGGCGGCGGATGGGAGCTTCGACTGGAAGACGGCGCTGCGTACGGCGCTGGACCGGCCGGAACTGGTGACGGTGATCGGGGACGAAGGCGTGCCGGCATCGGCGCGCGTGAAGGCGCTCGAGCAGGTGAAAGGGCAATTGCCGCTGTCGGCGTTTCGGGCATTGGAAATCTATACGCAGCTTACGAACCAGATCTGGTTCGTGGAGTGCGCGCCGGGCATGGGGGCGGCGGGGGGCAACGCGGGCGCGGGCGGGACGGTGCGAGTGATGAGCATGAAGGCGTGGATGCAGCGGCAACTGGAGCGGCCGATCCAGGTGGATTTCACCAATGCGCCGCTGCCGGAGGTGGTGGGGGAACTGACGCATCTTTCGGGGATTCGCTTTGTTCCGGAGCCGGGGTTGTATCAGATGGTGCCGGTGGTGAGTTTGAAGTCGAATAATGGGAGCGTGCTGCAGACGCTGGAGGCGCTGGCGGGCGGGACGCGGATTGCGTTTGAGGTGCGTGATGATTCGATTCTGCTGCACGTTGGCGGAACGGGGGCGGGCGTTGGCGCGGGGGGAGCGACGGAGCCGGCGAAAAACGCGGGGAGCGGAGCGGGGAGCGGGGGGGGGAGCGGGGGGGGGAGCGGGGGGGACGCGATTGTGGCGCGGGTGAGCGTGCCGGTGGGCAGCGGGGCGGACAAATCGATGATGGAGGTATTCATTCACGAATCGGATTTGCCGCCGGAATTGAACGAGGTGCGGAAGCGGAAGATTCAGGAAGCGATTGACGGGATGGAGCGGGCGTGGGAGGGGGCGGGCGGCGAGGCGAAGGGCGCATCGCCGCCGAGCGTGCCGGCGACGGCGCCGGTGAGGTCGCAGCCGGCGACGCAGACAGCGGGCGCGGCGGGGCATGCGGAGTGAGCGCCGCGGGGAGCTGATGAACACGCGTTGGAAATAAGCATGGCGGTTGTGGATCGAAATATTCTGGGAATGACGCTGGCGGATTATGCGCGGCACGCCGGGCGGCATGTACAGGCGGTGCGCGGGGAATATCGCGCGGCGATGCGGCTGGGCGGATCGAGCGCGGGCGACGGGTGCGTGGAGATTCCGGCGATCGCGCGCATGACGCGCGATGGGCTCGATGGCACGGTGAAATTCTGCCTGCCGGTGGGTTCCGCGGTCGAGGGGGCCAAGAGGCTGGAATCGGAATCGGTGATCATTCCGATGACGAGTTTTGGCGGCACGCGATGGTACACGCTGTGCGTGTCGTCGCAGGTAGGCTGCCGCATGGGATGCACCTTTTGCGAGACCGGCCGCATGGGGCTGCTGAAGAACCTGACGGCGGCGGAGATCGTGCAGCAGCGACTGGCGGCCCAGCGGTTGCGGATGATGGAAGCGGGGGAGGGGACGGAGGAAATCCAGAGGGGACGGCGCGGCGTGGGCGCGCAGCGTTATTTTGCGGATGGAATTCAGAACATCGTGTTCATGGGGATGGGCGAGCCGCTGGATAATTTTGAGAACGTGGTCCAGGCGATTCGCGTGCTGGCGGAACCTGCGGGATGCAATTTTCCGATGGGGCAGATCACGGTGTCGACGGTCGGGCGGATCGACGGGCTGCGGCGGCTGGGAGAGTTGGTGCGTGCGGAGCCGGCGTGGCGGAATTTGCGGATCGCGGTCAGCCTGAATGCGGCGCGCGATGCGGTGCGTGATGAGCTGATGCCGATCAATCGGGCGATGCCATTGGAGCAATTGCAGCGGGCGCTGGTGGACTATCCGCTGCCGCCGAAGGGACGGTTTCTGATCGAATACGTGTTGATCAAGGGCGTCAACGATTCAGAAGGCGATGTTGAAGCGGTGGGGGCGTTTTGCGCGCCGCTGCGGTGCATCGTGAATGTGATTCCATACAATCCGCAGCGGTTCGCTCCGTATGAAACGCCGGCGGAGGAGAGGGTGCTGGCGTTCATGGGAGCGCTGAAAGCGCGCGGGCTGTTCGTGAAGCGGCGGACCACGCATGGACGCGAGTTGATGGGGGCGTGCGGACAACTGGGGAATCCGGAAGTGCGGCGGGTGGCCATCCGGCGATAATCGTGCGGCGCGGGGCGCTGGCGGTCAGTCTTCGAGATCGTCGTGCGGGGATTCCACTTTGAACGTGAAGGTGCCGCCGTCGTTGTATGCGGTGATTTTGAAGGTGGTGTCGAGGAGCACCAGGCGGTCGGAGGGATCGTGGCCGGCGAGTTGCTTGACGGCCTTGTCGAGCCAGGCATCGGGGTCGCGGAAGGCGGGTGCAAAGGTGTGGAGGAAGAGCTGGACGAGCTTGGTGTTTTCGAGGAGGCGGTCGCGCGGGCCATCGGCGGCGAGCGAGACGCTCAGGGCCGCATCGTAAACGCGTTGCCGGGAAGCATCGGAAGTGAAACGAAAGAGGGCGGCATTGCTGGCGCGCGTGGCGGCGATGCGGTGCAGGCCGCGTTGATCGGCAGGCACATCGTGGATGGACTCACGGTCAAAGCAGAGCGATGCGAAGCCCCTGGCTTTGTCGAAGGACACGCCCAGGGCCCAGCGGATTTCGGGCGGGGGCGGGGGCGGCGGATCGGCGGCGGCGGGCGGCGTGTCGCTGTCGTCGGTGGATTGGGCGGCCGCGATCAGGAGTTGGTCTTTGAGCGATTGCTGCTGTGTCTGGAGGTATGCGAGTTGGGAGCGCAGGGAATCGCAGGCGGATTGCAGGGAGCGCTGGCGGGAATCGGCGGCGGCGAGCGCGGCTTTGAGATCGGGAATTGCGGCGAGCTGCGACTGTGCGGCGTGCAGCGTGTCATCGAGCCGGGCGTTTTCCGCGGTAGCGGCGGTGAGATTTTTTTGCGCCAGGTCGAGCTGGCGCCGCAGGTCCGGGTCGCTCGCCGCACTGGTGAAGGCCGTGACGTGGCTCGCCGGCCGGTTGTCCTCCAACTGCTTTCGCAGGGCGGCGATGAGGGCGGTGGTCTGTCGCGCCTGAAGATCGGCGGCAGTTCGAACATGGGCCAGCGTCTGGGCAAGATGCGTGGCCTCGGAGGCGGCTTCCTGGTACTGCATCGTTTCGCAGGAATAGAGAATCGCCACGCCGAGGGCGATCGTCGTCGCGCCGGCGGCAATGGCGATGCAGCACATGCGGCTGATCGAATAGCGCCGCCGGCGCACGCGCGGGCCCACCGCAAGCGGGACGGCATTCAGATCGGCAAGGCTGGTCATCGGGGTCTCGCTATCGATTTGGACGGTCGCACGTTATGGGTCATCGGCAGAATACACGGGCAGCTTGACCGCTTTTTTCGGACGGCGTTCGGGCATGCGGCGATGCTTTTGAGCGGGTGTTCGTGATGCCGTCATCCTGTTGATGGCGATGCGTTTGGCGGCTGTGCGCCTGGGGCGCATAATGGCGGGCTTCATACTGCTGTTGAGGAGTTTTCATGAGTGCGATTGAGCTGCCTTCCTGTGGAACGGGCGCGGCGGGGGCGGGCTCGCAGGGTGCGGGCGCCACGGGAACAGCGACAAAGGCGACGGCCAGTGCGGTTTTTGCCTACGAACCCATTGTGCAGCTTTCGCATGATGACACGACGTATCGCCTGCTCTGCCGGGAGCACGTTACCTCGGTGAACATCGCGGGGAAGGAGCATCTCCGCGTGGGTGCGGAAGGATTGCGACTGCTGGCGCGCACGGCGTTCAACGACATTTCGTTTTACCTGCGTTCCGCACATCTTCGCCGCCTGCGGGAGGAATTGAACGATCCGGAGGCTTCGGATAACGATCGCTTCGTCATATACACGCACCTGCAGAACGCGGTGACCGCTTCGGCCGGCCTGCTGCCCACGTGCCAGGACACGGGGACGGCGATCATCATGGGGAAGAAGGGCCGGCGGGTGCTTACCGAGGCCGATGACGCGGAAGCTCTTTCGCACGGTGTCTACGACACGTATCAGGAAAGGAACCTGCGCTATTCGCAGATCGCGCCGCTGGAAATGTTCAAGGAGAAGAACACCGGCAGCAATCTGCCGGCTCAAATCGACCTGATGGTTGATACCTCGGCGGAACACGCGGAAGAATACGGATTTTTGTTCATCGCCAAAGGCGGGGGCAGCGCCAACAAATCGTATCTTTACCAGCAGACGCCCGCGGTGCTGAACGAGGAATCGCTTGCGAACTTTATCCGCAGCAAGCTCAAGGAAATCGGCACGTCGGCGTGCCCCCCGTATCACGTGGCGGTCGTCATCGGCGGCACGAGCGCGGAGGCGACGCTGAAAACCGTGAAGCTCGCCAGCACCGGCTATTACGACGGGCTACCCACGACCGGATCGTCCGGAGGGCGGGCGTTTCGCGACAAGGTATGGGAGGAGCGAATCTATGCAATGTGCACGGCCAGCGGCATCGGGGCGCAGTTTGGCGGTAAATACTTTGCGCATGATGTTCGCGTGGTGCGGATGCCCCGGCATGCGGCTTCCTGCCCGATCGGCATCGGCGTTTCCTGCTCGGCAGATCGGAACGTTAAAGGCAAGATCACCCGAGACGGCATTTTCCTGGAACAGCTTGAGTTCCACCCGGAGCAGTATCTGCCGGCGGAGCAACCGGAACTCGCCCCGCCGGTGAACGTGAATCTCAACATCGGCATGGACAAGGTGCGGGCGATCCTGACGAAGTTTCCGGTCAGGACGCGCTTGAGCCTGACGGGAACGCTGATCGTGGCGCGCGATGCCGCCCACGCGCGGATCAAAGCGCTGCTCGATGCCGGCAAGCCGATGCCGGAGTATTTCAAAGAGCATCCGATCTACTATGCCGGTCCCGCGAAAACGCCGCCGGGAATGCCTTCGGGCAGCTTCGGTCCGACCACGGCGGGCCGCATGGATTCCTTCGTCGATCTGTTTCAGTCGCATGGCGGATCGATGGTGATGATCGCCAAAGGCAACCGCTCGAAAGCCGTCACCGACGCGTGCAAAAAGCACGGGGGATTCTATCTGGGCAGCATCGGCGGGCCTGCGGCCATCCTCGCGCAGAACAACATCAAAAAAGTCGAGCTGGTCGATTTCGAGGAGCTTGGGATGGAGGCGGTGCGGAAGATCGAGGTGGAAAACTTCCCCGCCTTCATCGTGGTCGACGACAAGGGCAACGACTTTTTTGTCGGTCTCATGTGATGAAGCCAGAGCGAAATAGAGAGGCGCCGCCCACGCAGCGCCTCTTCACGGTATCGCTCTCCACGGCGTCGCGCTAAAACTTCGCCGCAAATCCATTGACGTACGCATCCCACTGCTTGTTCGAGTGGAAATCCAGCCCGTTCGACCAGCATGCGCCGGCGTAGTAGGTGAAGGGCACGCCGGGCTGCGCCTTGATCAGCAGGAGGTTGTCCGAATCGGTGTGCACCTCGCCGACAAGTTGCGCGGGGTTGACGATCTCCGCGACGCCCATGTAGCCATTGTTGTTTTTGTCATCAGGCGCGGAATCGGCCTTGTCCCAGTAGGTGATGCGGCCATTGCCGGCGTGGCCGAGGATGCCGTCGGTGACGCCGTGCGTCGCCAGGCCGACGGCCACGGTGATATCGCCGGGCTCGTTGGAATAGAGGGTGGTGGTGATGCGGTTGAGGTTGGAGCCCATGGGGAGGGTGATGACGGTGACCTGCCAGACCTTTCGGCCGGGCGCGCCGGGATTAGAGACGGCTTCGGCGGGCGTGGAGACGCGCCACGGGGCGTAGGTGACACGGAAGGAGGCGTAATCGGGGCCATTGTGCAGGATTTTGTAGGTGCCCCAGTCGTGGGAGACGTAGAGCTTTTTGTCCTGGGCATTCCAGACGCCGATGCCGCCGGCGCCGCGGGATGCGCCGGTTTTGTAGCCATCCATGCCTTCGCCGCGGTCATAATGATAGGCGTGTTCACCGGCGGTATACCACTTGTTGAGGACCGGCGTGCGGACCTTTTTTCCCCAGGCGTCGATGCCGGAGGAGAAGGGCGGGGCGGCGGTTTCGAGCTCCGGCCCGTAGATGCGGAAGGCGGTGCGGTCGTTCTCCCAGGCGATATCGTCATCGCGCTGCGGGAAATAGCGCACATAAGCGCGCGGCGCCGTTCCTTCGGGCTGGACGGGAAAGGCGTTTTCACTCAACGCGCCAGACATCGATCCGGCGCCGGCGCAAGCCCCCAGGGCGGCGCACCCGAGCACGGCGGCAACAAGGCGGAGACGGCATTGCATACACGAAGCTCCTGAAAGTTTTCAACAAGACGCGCATCAGCGGCAATCGAGCCGCTCTGGAGAACTATACAACATCATCATTTCGATTCCGGCAACGACGCCTTGTCCAGAAGCATCTGCGCCAGGTTGTCGGCGGCTTTGTGATTTTGCACGGGGAGATGCAGATCGGGCCAGTTGGCGTCGATATATTCGTTGTAAACCCACGGATCGCCCACCGCAAAGACAAAGCCCTTGCCCACTTCCGCCGTCGCGATAACCACATCCTTGCCGGGCCCGGGGAGACTTTCCTTGGGATCTTTCTCGACTTCGAACAGGGGCTTGGCCGGCGGCGACACCGTGATCGTCGAGATTTCCTTCATGTAAATCATGTCGATGCCGTTGAACAGCGGGCTGTCCGGGAAATGATCGCGCTCGCGCGTGAAGACCGCATGCGGACGATCCGTCGGCCGAGGCGCCGTATTGCGCAGGTTGCCGTCGAATTTGATGCCGAACTTCGTCGCCAGGTCGTTGAGATGATCGAACTCGGAGTTGTTTTTATCGTTGGCCATCAGCAGCAGGACGCCGCCGCTCTTGACCCAATCGACGATCGTGCCGATCGCGGGCTCTTCGATATAATTGGGTTTTCCGCCGGCGGCATTTTTGGGCGTGCTGGGATTGACGATGATGTAGATGGAGGTTTTTTTCAGATCGTCCATCGTGGGGGCGTGATCGAGCTCGCGGATTTCCGCGCCGTGCTGCTTCCACACCTCGCCGAATTTGGAGAAGCCGCTGAGGGCGGTGTCGGTGAAGATGTAGTGGAACTGCTTTCCGTTCTTTTCCTGATGATTGTAAAACGTATCGAGCGTGACCACCTTGCCCGTCGGGAGTACGGCGGCGGCGGGTGTGGCCGGAGCCGGAGCGGCAGTACAAGCAAGTGAAGCGGCCGAGGCGATCACTGCGGCGCCGATCAGAAAATGGACAGCTTTTGCGGGCATGGAAAGCTCCTTGAAATATCTCAACGATTCGTTTCAGTTCACCATGATGCAGTCATAACACAGGGAACGCTCACTTTTTAGCGTCATCAAGCCGAATCATCTCCGCTCCGGAAAGCAGAAAGCCGCCCACGGCATAAGGCATGGAGGCCTCGGGATCAACCGATTGCGGCCGATCTGAAACCTTCTGCACCGACCCAATGAGTCCGCTTGGCAAAATGTGCGAAGCAAGTGCATCGAAAGCTTTACGGGCGGCGGGCTCAAAAGCAGCGCGATCAAGCAGGCCGTGATTGATGCCCCAGGTGAAGGCAAAGCAGTAAAACGCCGACGCGGAACTTTCCGGAGCCGGGGCGGACTCCGGATCCAGCAGGTTCACCCGCCACATGCCGTCAGGCTGCTGCAGCGTGCGAAGCTTCTCGCACATGTCCTTGAACAGCGCCTCATACTTCGGCCGCGACGGATAATCCTTGGGCATGTATTCCAGCACGTGCGCCAGCCCCGCCACCACCCACCCATTGCCGCGCCCCCAGAACACCTTCTTCCCATTGGGCGATTTCTTATCAAGGAAGCCGCCGTCACGGGAGAAAAGGTGTTCATCCTTGTCATAGAGCTTGGCCGTGGTGATCCACCACTGTTTGTCCATCGCGTCGATGTACTTCGAGTCACCGGTCACGGCGGAGAGGCGCGTCAACATCGGCGGGGCCATGAACAACGCATCACACCACCACCATGGCATCGGCTTTCCGTCGCGTTGCAGGTTCACCGCCCACGCCCTCTGGTTCGCCGGCGTGGGATTGTCAAAGCCCGCAACGATTTCATTTGCCTGTTTGGTCAGGTTATCGAGTTTCGACGGATCATTTTTGATGAGCGCCAAATCTATATAAAGCTGGCCGATGCACTCATTGTCCGCGTGGGCGATGTTGTGCGAACCGCCGGTGCTCTGGAGCGACCAGTTGTACTTGTCGGCGATGGCAACGGCGGCATCAAGATATTGGGGATGATTGTGCCCCAGTTCCGCGCTATACAGCGCCGCCAGCCCCGTGTAAAACGCCCCCGCAATCCAATCCGCCGGCGCCTTCTCGCCATACTGCGCAAGCTGCGTGTCGGCCATCTTCTCCATGAGGGAGAGCACCTTCTGCGGATCGCCCGAAACCGCCGGAGCAGGATTTGCCGCCACGGAAGCAGCAAAGGACGAGCTGGCAGCAAGCCACGGAAGGATCGCTAAGAGCGAAAGGTGTCGGTGGCGTCGCATGCAAGATTTCCCGTCAGACCCGGAGAATATCTACCACGAAAAGCATCGGATGATGAATCATGCAGCGGGGCTTGCCGAACTGCGGCGTTTGAAGAACAACCCATGCAACAGCGCGCCCAGGATTGCCCCAATGGCGATGCCTGCCAGGGGCGTGTACACCAATGGTTTGAGAAGTTCGTCCCGATCCGGGCTCTTGTAAATATTTCCCGGTGGCAGCACGGCCGCTAAATATTCGCTCATCTTGAACCCCGGCGGGAAATGCTCTTTCGCCATTTCATACGCCGCCGGTCCCTGATACTCGCGAATATGCTCCACCTTCGGCAGTTCCTCCGCCGTTGGCTCGCGTTTCGTCGTCAGGGTGACCTTGGTCGTCGCCTTGTCGGCGTCCTTGATGTCTACCTTGTCGACCAAATCATGCGGCAGCGCGTCCGCTTCTTCGGTCACCGCCATCGTGATCAGCGTACTTTGGCTATAGAGCCGATCTTTCTGCGCATTTCCGCCCTGGAAGTAGTAGGACACCGGCACGGCGATGACAAAGCCCACGACCGCGCACACAAAGGCGGTCACCGCTCGTGGCATTGGCGTCGTTTCGAGCGCCGTGTCGCTCACCTTCTGCAGCCGCGGGGCGAAAAGATGAATAAACAGAATGGCGATGGGATATGCACACGCCGCGACAATGAACAATGGAAGATAGTTTCCATGGGTCAACTCGATGGTCACGCCCGCCACCGATTGCAGGATGACGCTGCCCAAAGCCCCCGCCAGGCCGCCCAATCCGGTGACCGACGACACCGCGCGTTTGGGAAACATGTCAGAGGTCGTCGTGAAAATGTTCGCCGAAAATCCCTGGTGCGCTGCCGCCGCAGAGCCCAGAAGCGTCGCCGCCACCCACAATCCGCCGGCCATCGAGGAAGGCACCAACGGCGCGAAGATGACCGGGACCACAAACGCCGCGCACACCAGCATGGCCGTCTTGCGCGCCGCATTGGGCGTCCAGCCGCGGCGAATCAGGGCGGATGACAGCCACCCGCCCAGGATCGAGCCCACGTCGGCCAGGACGTAGATATAAATCAATGGCAGCGCGACGCTCGTCAGCTTTACGCCGAACTTGTCATATAGGAACGCCCCCGACCAGAACAGATAAAACCACCAGATCGGATCCGTCAGAAACTTCCCAACCATGAAGCCCCACGCCTGGCCATGGGGAAGAATGTTCCGCCACTTCACCGGCGCGGCAACCACGATGGGATCCGCTTCGATCAGCGCCCGCTCCGCATCATTGGCGCGCGACTGGAGGGCGGGCGGTCGATAAAACGTCAGCCACAAAATCAGCCAGATCAGCACCAATCCCGGCGTCACAAAAAACGCCGCCCGCCACCCGAAGAAAGGCACGAGAAAAATCACGATCAGCGGCGCCGCGATCGCCCCCACGTTCGATCCCGCATTGAACAGCCCCGTCGCCGTCGCCCGCTGCTTTTGCGGGAACCATTCCGCGGTGGTTTTGATCGCCGCTGGAAAGTTGCCGGCCTCAAAGAGTCCCAGGAAGAAACGACAGAGGCCGAAGGACATCGGATCGAAGGAAAAGGCCGTCGCAATCCCCGCCAGCGACCAGCCGATCATCGCCACCGCATATCCCACACGCGTGCCGATCTTATCCACCAGCCCACCCATGATGATGAAGCCGATGCCATAGGCCAGCGAAAAAACCGCATTGATCAGGCCATATTGATAGGGCCGCCAGTGGATGATGTTGCGCAACGTCGGTTCAAGCGTGTTGACCGTCGAACGATCGATGTAGTTGACGGTCGTCGCGTAGAACAAAAGCCCGCAGATCAGCCAGCGGAAATTCGTAGGCCTTTGACCGGAGCCCGAGTATTCGGGAGTAAGGGCAGGCGTGGGAACGACTCCCTGAGACATCATGGCCTCCATCTTTCTGGGTGAATCACCGTCCGAGCCAGCCACCATCCACCGGCAGGATCGTGCCGTGAACGTAGTTGGCCGCGGGGCTGCACAGATAAACGACCGCCCCCACCAGGTCTTGCGATTCGCCCCACCTTCCGGCGGGGATTCTCGCCAGAATCGCGGCGTTGCGATTTTCATCGGCACGCAGCGCCGCGGTGTTGTCCGTCGCAATGTATCCCGGCGCCACCGCGTTGACGTTCACACCCTTGCCCGCCCATTCGTTCGCCAGCGCCTTGGTCAACTGGCCGATGCCGCCTTTGCTGGCAGCGTATCCGGGCACGGTGATTCCGCCCTGAAACGTCAGCAGCGACGCGGTAAACACGATCTTGCCGCTTCCCCGCGCAACCATCTTTTTGCCGATCTCGCGCGACAGCACGAACTGCGCGTTCAGGTTCACTTCGATCACCTGGTCCCACATCTCGTCGGGATGCTCCGCCGCGGGCTTGCGCAGAATCGTCCCGGCGTTGTTGACGAGGATATCGATTTTCGGATGGGCCGCCGTCACCTTTTCAATGAACGCATACAGCGCCCGGCGATCGCCGAAATCACACGCATAGCCCGTGAACTTCCGCCCCAGCTTCGTCACCGCTTTTTCGACATCCGAGCCCGCCTCCAGCGTCGCCGACACGCCGATGGCATCCGCCCCGGCTTCGGCCAGCCCGACCGCGATCGCGGCCCCAATCCCGCGCTTCGCCCCCGTCACCAGCGCCGTCTTCCCATCCAGCTTGAATCGATCCAGTATCACATCGCCTCCACCATTCGCCTTCTGACTTCTGACTACTGACTACTGACTACTGACTACTCACTTCAACTCCGCCACCTTCACCGCGTCCATATCATCAAACGCCTGATTCTCCCCGCCCATCGCCCAGCAGAATGTATAATTGCTCGTGCCGCAGCCGGCATGGATGGACCAGCTCGGCGAAATCACCACCTGCCGATCCGCCACCACCAGGTGCCGAGTCTCCTGCGGCGCCCCCATGAAATGCATCACCCGCACGTCGGGCTTGATGTTGAAATAGAGGTAAATTTCCGATCGCCGCGCATGCGTGTGCGCCGGCATCGTGTTCCACACGCTCCCGGTCTCCAGTTGCGTGAACCCCATCACCAACTGGCAGCTCTTGATCCCCTCCGCGTGGATGTACTTGTAAATCGTCCGCTTGTTGGCCGTCGCCTCGCTGCCCAGCGGCACCGCCGCCGCGTTGGCCTTTTTCGCCTGCGTCGTCGGGTAGGTCGCATGCGCCGGATACGACACCAGATAATACGCCGCCCCCTCCCCGCTGAACCGCACTTCTTTGACCCCCCTGCCGACATACAGGCAGTCCAGCGAATCCATCTCAAAATTCTGCCCGTCCGCCGTCACCGTTCCCTTGCCACCGATGTTCAGCACCCCCAGCTCTCGCCGCTGCAGGAAAAACTCCGCCCGCAGCTCATCCGCCGTCCCCAGCGTCAATGCTTCCTTCCCCCGCGGCACCGCCGATCCCACGATCGTCCGGTCCACATCACAGTAATTGAGCGCGATCTGCCCCGGCGTAAACAAATCCTGAATCAGAAACGTCTGCCGCAACTGCGCCGTCGAGAGCCCCATCGTGCGTTCGGGATCGGGCATGATGTACATCTTCATGACAACTCCACCGCTCAAGAGGACGTGGGGACGTGGCGCCACAGCGTCAAAACGACCGCCGCGACCTGGGATTCGCATAATACAAGGAATCCTCGCCCCGTCCACCCCGCGGCGCTGTTCTGTGACCGTGGTATTGGCATCCCGCCAATGTTCGAAGCCGGAAGCGCCATATGAGCTCGCATGTCGATTACACGCGCACTCGGCCTGCGGGCCGTCATGGGCGGGGACGCCCATGCCACAGTTTCAACAGGACTTCGGCGACTTGCTCCACCCCAGCGCCCGGCTGATCTGGTGCCGATGCCGCGTCACCCACTCATACGCCGCCCACCCCACACGCCGCACCACCCCGATGCGCATCACGGGCACCAGCCAGCGATACCCCGGCAGCAACCGCGTCAACGCCACCACCGCGTCATAGCCCTTGCGTACCCGCCCGTCCGGATACAACAGATGGACGCTCTTCATCGCCTGCCGCGGCGGGATCTGCGGAAACTTCGCCAACGCCGCCGGATCCGCCGCATCCACCGGGATCACCGGCACCCGCGGATGCCGCGACAGCACCGCCCGCACCGACCGCCGGCACAACCCGCACGTCCCATCATAAAACAGGTGATAAGGATGAATCATTTCTAACCTCCATCGCGCTGCGCCCACGCGCAACACCCGTACCCCAACCGCCCCGCAGGGTCCAAAATCGCCTCTCATGCCTCACTTTCTCCCGACCTCCGCCGGAATCGCCGATATAATCAATCGCTTCTTGACTTTGCCCCGGCACCTTCCGATGCTGGACAGACTCAACCGGCGGAGATGAAAGACAGGATGGCCTCTCGGCACACCACAACTCGGCTTTCCACCCTCCTGGGCCCCCGCGCCCTGGCGGTCCTTTCCTGCGCCCTGGCCCTTATCGCCGTCCAACCCGCCATCGCCTCCCCGGCCCCCGCGCCCCTCGCCAAGGTGGCCAGCCTCCAGCTCCCCGGCCCGGTAACCCCCGCTGAAGCCGCCCCGCTGACCGACCGCCGCCTCCCCGCCCGCAGCGTTGCCGCCGCCTCCTACCTCGCCACCCGCCGCCTTCACATTCTCGCAACGCTCGAAATCCTCCACCGGCTCATCGCCGTCGAACTCCAGCCTCCCGTCCTGCAAACCATCCCGGCCTTCCTCAGCCCGCCGGAACTTCTCGTCGAAACGCCGCCAACCCTCCCCCCGCGGCGCATTCCACTTCAACGCGGTCCTCCCGCCACGTTCTCCCAGGAACGTGCCTTCCTGTTGACGCACACCCTCCTCCCGCCTCCGCTCGCCTGAGCATTCCGCCCGCGCCTCATGCCCGCTTGCGCTGCGCCCCCCCGCCCCCCCCGCGCATCGCAGCGCCGCCGGGGGCATCCCCCATCAACCTGTTCAGGCTTTTCTGCTCCTCCTCTGATCTTCAAAGGACCGCCCCATGGCCACCAACTCCTTCAACAAAGTCATGACCTCCCTCTTCGGCTCCCGTAACGAACGCCTCATCAAGACCTATCGCCGCCGGGTCGAGCAGGTCAACGCCCTGGAACCGGCGATGCGCAAACGCTCCGATGCCGAGCTTAAAGCCCGCACCCAGGAACTCACCGCCAAGTTCCGCGAGGGCGAATACAACAACACCCCCGTCTCCGAAGCCGAAGTCCTCCCCGAAGCCTTCGCCATCATGCGCGAAGCCATGGACCGTCAGATCGGCCTGCGCAACGCGTTCAACCCCGAGTACGGCTTCAACCCCGACACCCTCCCTACCCAGGAACTCAAAGACCTCTACACCGACATCAAATTCAAATGCGTCGGCGAACACGATTGGCGCTTCGTCGAAATCCCCGTCCAGATGTACGACGCCCTCCGCGCCGTCGTCCCCGAAGACCGCCCCCCCTTCCGCGCCCGTCCCTTCGACGTCCAGCTCATCGGCGGCATGGTCCTCTTTGAAGGCAAAATCGCTGAAATGGCCACCGGCGAAGGCAAAACGTTCGTCGCCCCGCTCGCCTGCTTCATGATGGCCCTCACCGGAAAGCACACCCACGTCGTCACCGTCAACGATTACCTCGTCCGCCGCGACGCCTCCTGGGTTGCCCCCGCCTTCTACGCCCTGGGCATGACCGTCGGCTACATCCAGGCCTTCATGGACAACCAGTCGCGCAAGCAGATGTACGGCTGCAACATCACCTACGGCACCAACTCCGAGTTCGGCTTCGATTACCTCCGCGACAACATGAAAACTTCCGTCGCCGACCAGGTGCAGGGCCCGCTCGATTTCGCCATCGTCGACGAAGTCGACTCGATCCTCATTGACGAAGCCCGCACCCCGCTGATCATCTCCGGCCCGGCCCATGACGACGCCCCGCGCTACAAGGCTTCGGATGAAGTCGTGCGCAAGCTCATCGAAGCCAACAAGCCCTGGGACCGCGCCAATGACGCCGTCGAAGATCTCAAGCGCAAGATCAAAGGTCTCCAGGGCGAAATCAAAAACAGCTCCGATCCTGAAAAAACCAAGGCGATGGAAAAGGAACTCGCCGCCGCCGAGGAAGCCCTCCCCAAGGCCGAGGAAAAACTCAAAACCGTCACGCAGCTTTACGAAGTCGAGCACGACCGCAAGTCCGCCCACCTCACCCATGAAGGCATCAAGGTCGCGCAGGAATTCGCGGGCGTCGGCAGTTTTTACATCGGCTCCAACATGGACTGGCCCCACCTGCTCGAACAGTCGCTGCGCGCCCACGTCGTCTATCGCAAGGACAAGGAATACGTCGTCGAACGCGACCCCCACGACAACGAAATGTCCGTCATCATTGTTGACGAATTCACCGGGCGAAAAATGGTCGGGCGCCAATGGTCCGATGGCCTCCACCAGGCCGTCGAAGCCAAGGAACAGCTCAAAATCAAGCCCGAAACCCAGACCATGGCGACCGTCACCCTCCAGAATTTCTTCAAGCTCTACAAACGGCTCGGCGGCATGACCGGCACCGCCATGACCGAAGCCGACGAGTTCATGAAAATCTACAAGCTCGACGTGGTCAAAATCCCCACCAACCGCCCGCTTGCCCGCAAGGACTACGAAGACCTCATCTTCATGTCCGAAAAAGCCAAGTGGAACGCCATCGTCGATCAGATCAAGGACTGTCACGAGCGCGGCCAGCCCATCCTCATCGGCACCACCTCCGTCGAAAAATCGGAAAAGCTCTCCACGATGCTCATGCGCCGCCACGGCATCGAGCACGAAGTCCTCAACGCCAAGAACCACGAACGCGAAGCCGATATCGTCGCCCTCGCCGGCCAGCAATACGTCAACAAAAACAACCAGACCGTCGGCCGCGTCACCATCGCCACCAACATGGCCGGCCGCGGAACCGACATCAAACTTATCGGCGGCGCGCCCGAAGCCGGCGGGCTCTACGTCCTGGGCACCGAACGCCACGAAGCCCGCCGCATCGACAACCAGCTCCGCGGCCGTTCCGGTCGTCAGGGCGACCCCGGCGAATCCCGCTTCTACCTCTCCCTCGAAGACGACCTCATGAAGCTCTTCGCCGGTGATTTCGTCCTCAAGGCCCTCCAGCGCCTGGGCATGAAGGAAGACGAAGCCATCGAGCATTCCTGGGTCTCCAAATCCGTCGAACGCGCGCAGAAAAAAGTCGAGGAACGCAACTTCGGCATCCGCAAAAACCTCCTCGAATACGATGAGGTCCGCGATTACCAGCGCAATTACTTCTACAAGCGCCGCCAGACCATCCTTGAAGGCCTCAACCTGCGCGAGGTCATCTTCGAGGTCATCACCGAATCCGTCGACGACGCCGTCGCCCGCTATCTCGACGCCGATTACGTCGCCACCGAAGTTGCCGAATGGGCGCGCCAGGAATTCAATTGCGTCATCGAACCCCAGGACCTGCACGACAGCGAATTCGCGCTGCTCGAAGCGGTGATCAAAGACCGCGCCCGGGAAGAGGCCCGCTCCTCGATCACCACGTCCCTCGATGAATTCATGGACCCTGACGCCGACCCCGAAGACTGGGATTACAAAGGCCTCTCCGCATGGGTGCAGAAGCAGTTCAACGTGCAGGTCGCGCCTGCGCAGCTTCAGAAAATGGATCGCGAGGGCATCCGCGAAGCCCTGATCGAAGCCGCCCTCGAGCAGGTGGAGCAGAAAGATTGCGCCGCCGTTGAGCCCTTCCTCGTGGCCAATTACGCCCAGCACCAGCTTGCCGAATGGGCCAACAACAAGTTCGACGTGCGCATCAAGCCCGAAGACCTCATCGGCAAGACCCCCGCCGACGCCGCCGACTTCATCCTCGAACGCGCCCAGGAATCCTACGTCCGCCGCGAAGTCGAATATCCCGTCGAATACGCCCTCGAAGCCACCCTCACCAACGGCGGCACCGAAAACATCTATGCCTCCGAACAGCTCGCCAACTGGCTCGTCGGCAAGTACGGCGCCCGCATCACCGGCGACGAAATCCGTGCCCTGCCCATTCCCGATCTCCACCGCCGCCTCGTCAGCATCTCCAAAAGCGCCAACGACAACATCGAACGCGAAATCGATCAGGCCATCGAAAAACTCCCCGAGTCCCCCGCCCTCGCCGCCTGGGTCACCGCGCGCTTCCGCATCCCCCTCCAGCCCAACGAATTCGAAAACGAACCCGTTGATTCCCGCAAAAAGCGCCTCTACGAGTGGGGCCACGCCTTCCTGCGCTCCGAACTCACCGAGGTCGAGCGCGCCGTGCTCCTGCAAATCCACGACTCCACCTGGAAGGACCACCTCTACGCCATGGACCAGCTCCGCGAATCCATCGGCCTCCGCGGCGTCGCCGAACGCGACCCACGCATCGAGTACAAACGCGAAGGCTCCCGCCTCTTCCAGGAATTCATGCGCGGCATCCGCGACAAGGTCACCGACGTCATCTTCCGCGTCCGCATGCAGCAGACCAACGTCATGAAAAACGTCTACACCAACCCTGTCGAATCCTACCAGCACCACACCAGCTACGCCGTCGCCACCTCCGATGCCGCACAGCAGGTCCGCGCCGAACGCTCCGGCGAGCCCGCACCGCTCCCCGACGACGCTCCCCCCGCAGCCGCTTCCACCGCCACCATCGTCAACGAAGCCGCCAAAGTCGGCCGCAACGATCCCTGCCCCTGCGGCAGCGGCAAGAAGTACAAACAATGCTGCGGCCAGGCGGCGTAACGGCTACTCGCAATCATCAGAGAAAGAGGACGGAATGGTCCCACGACCATTCCGTCTTTTTTTGTTCAGCAGCCGCCCCCGTTCGGTATAATCTCGGGCATGACTCGCGTGTACGAAGAAATCGTCGACTTCATTGCTGATGGCTCTAGCCGATGAGCGATTAGAGCTCAACCACTATCTCGAACTTGAACACCTCATGCGCCTGGCCAAGGCCCGTGATCCCAACTCGCAGTAACTGGCAATCCATATCCAAGGTTCCACCCTCCTCACCCCCAAACCTGCTACAATTCCCCCTCCCGCAAACCGCCTATCCCCGGTTTTGCCTTTGCCTTTGCCTTTGCCTTTTGCCTTTTGAGTTCCCACAAATGCTCCCCATCGTCGCCATCGTCGGCCGGCCCAACGTCGGCAAGTCCTCCCTCCTCAACTTCCTCGCGGGCCGCCGCATCTCCATCGTCGATCCCACCGAGGGCGTCACGCGCGATCGCGTCTCCACCCCCGTCCTCGCCGGCGACCACGCCTTCGAACTCACCGATACCGGCGGCTACGGCGTCATCGACAAGGACAATCTCACTGCCGATATCGAACGCCAGATCGCCCTCGCCGTCGATGAGGCCCAGCTCATTCTCTTCGTCGTCGACACCAAGGCCGGTAAAGTCCCCCTCGATCAGACGGTCGCCGATTACCTCCGCACCAAAAACAAGCCCGTCCTTCTCGTCGCCAACAAAGCCGACGGTGAAAAACTCGCCCAGCAGACCGCCGAGTTCTACGCCCTCGGCTTCGGCGACCCCCTCCCCATCTCCTGCACCACCCGCCAGGGCAAAGACCGCCTCCTCGCCGAAATCGCCAAGCGCCTCGATTTCAAAAATGCCGCCCTTGCCGTCGAAGATCCCGAAATGAAAATCGCCGTCGTCGGGAAACGCAACGCCGGCAAGTCCACCCTCATCAACACGCTCGCCGGCCAGCCCCGAGTGATCGTTTCCGAAGTCCCCGGAACCACCCGCGATTCCGTCGACGTCCGCTTCGAGCGCGAAGGCCACGCCTTCCTCATCATCGATACCGCCGGCGTCCGCAAAAAAGCGAAGATCACCCGCGACGATCTCGAGTTCTACGCCTTCCACCGCGCCCAGCGTTCCATCCGCCGCGCCGATGTCGTCTTCATGCTCATCGACGCCACCGTCGAAATGGGCGATGTCGATCAGAAACTCGCCGCCTACATCGCCCAGGAATTCAAACCCTGTGTGCTGGTGATCAACAAGTGGGACCTCGTCGAAGGCAAAACCTCCGCCGAAAAATATGAAGAATACCTCGGCGAAATCCTCCCCCAATTGGATTACGCCCCCATCGCCTTCATCAGCGCCAAACGCCGGCAGAACATCTCCGAGCTCATCCAACTCGCCCAGGTCATGCACTCCCAGGCCTCCACCCGCCTCGCCACCAGCCAGCTCAACCAGGCCGTCGAGGAAATCCTCGCTCTCCGCGGCCCTTCCTCCCCCACCACCCAGAAGGTTAAGGTCTATTACGCCACCCAGATCGACGTGCATCCTCCCACGCTCGTGCTCTTCGTGAACAACCCCGACCTGATCACTCAGGAATATCGCCGCTTCTTCGTCCGCCAGCTGCGCGAACGCCTCCCCTTCTCGGAAGTGCCCATTCGTCTGCACGTCCGCAGCCATCACCGCAGCCTCGAATCCGCCGGCAACGCCCGCACCGCCTCCAGAAAGCCGCGCGCCGCCTCCCGGCGCGCCCCGGACAAAGCCCGCGCCGCCAGGCGCCCCGGCAAGGGCCGCTAATCACTTTCCCCCGCACTTTTTCGATGGCGCATTGACCCTGCACGCCATTACTTCATAAGATGCACCATTCTTGCATGCAAACCAAGGTGTGGTGACTCCATGAGCAAATCCCCGCGGTCTCTCGCTCGCATTGTCGCTGTCGTTGTCCCCCTCGCCGTCGGCGGCGCTTTGGCGCTCCATCACGCCTCGGCCCAGACCCAACAACCCGCCGCCGCACAGCCCACCCAGGCCGAAGCCGCCGTCTTCGATTACGCCGATCAAATCACCCGTCTCGTCGAAAATCAGAAAATCGACGAACTCGCCCACCTCAGTCTTCCCCCCGCGGGCGCCGAAGCCGTCAAGCTCGGTGACTGGGCCAAGGCCTACGCCGGCGAAATCCAGCAGCAGGAAACCGAACGCACCAAGGAATACGACGACGAAGTCGCCAAAGCACAGGACTTCTTCAAGCAGGACAAGTTCGACGCCTCCATGGCCCAGGTCGTGGCCGCCTACACCATCGCCAAGGACCAGGCCGCCTTCCTCAATTTCGACTGGGTCAAGGACCTCACCGCCCAGGTCGCCAAACGGGCCTCCGACCTCGAGCAGCACGGCAACTGGATCGAATCGCTCCAGCTCTACACCGACCTCAACTCGCTCTACGAAATCGACACCCGCTACAAATCCGACACCCAGCGCCTCGCACGCCGCGTCACCCTTCTGGCGCTCTACACCCCCAAAACCCTCTCTGACATGCGCAGGGCCCTCCAGGAACAGGAGGACAAAGAGGCCGGCATCACCACCAGGCCCGCCGACAGCGCCGCCGCCGACGCCGCCACCTTCCCGGACTGGCACGATTACGTCGCCGGCATCACCTTTGACATGTGCCACGACTCCATCACCCGCGCCCGCAATGACTGGGTCGAACAGACCAGCTATGACACCCTCGTCCAGGGCGGCGTCGATTCACTCCGCCTCTTCCTCACCACCCCCGAGCTTGCCAAGGAATTCCCCGGCCTCGCCGACGCCCAGGCCCGCGACCAGTTCGCCAAGGCCCTCGACGGCGCACTCGCCAAACCCGCCGACGGCAAAGACCTCGACTCCGACGACGTCGACCGCATCCTCAAGGGCCTCGTGGCCACCTCCGAACAAACCGTCAAGCTCCCCGCCAATGTGATCCTCATGGAATTCACCGACGGCGCCATGCAGAAACTCGACCCCTTCACCGCCGTCATCTGGCCCCATGAAAAACCGGAGTTCGACAAGCAGACCCGCGGCAACTTCGGCGGCGTCGGCATCCAGATCTCCCTCGACAACGCCCAGCTCAAAGTCATCTCCCCCCTCGAAGACACCCCCGCCTTCAAGGCCGGCATCCAGGCCGATGACATCATCACCGCCATCGACGGCAAGTCCACCGTCGGCATCACCATCGACAAGGCCGTCGACGCCATCATGGGCGATCCCGGCACCAATGTCGCCCTCACCATCAAACGCGCCGGACAGCCCGACAAAGTCTACAACCTCCAGCGCGCCATCATTCACGTCGCCTCCGTCAAAGGCTTCCGCCGCGATCCCAACGACCCCACCCAGGCTACCTGGGATTTCATGCTCGATCCCCAAAGCAAAATCGGCTACATCCGCATCACCGGCTTCCAGGACGACACCGCTGAGGAACTCCGCACCGCCCTCGAAACCCTCAAGCAGCAGGGCGCCCGCGGACTTATCCTCGACCTCCGCTTCAATCCCGGAGGCCTCCTCGCCGCCGCCATCGAAATCTCCGACATGTTCCTCCAGAAGGGCGTCATCGTTTCCACCCGCGGCCGCTCCGAAAACGTCCGCCCCACCATCGCCCGCGCCCACGAAGACACCGTCGTGCCCCCCAACATGCCCATGACCGTCCTCATCAACCAATACTCCGCCTCCGCCGCTGAAATCTTCTCCGGCGGCATGAAGGACCTCCACCGCGCCCTCATCGTCGGCCATCGCTCCTTCGGCAAAGGATCCGTCCAGAACCTCATCCCCATCGGTGGCGATGTTCTCAACCCCAAGGCCTTCATCAAGCTCACCACCTCCTACTACTATCTCCCCAATGGCGAATCCCTCCACCGTCGCGACGGCAGCACCAAGTGGGGCGTCGATCCCGATGTCGCCGTCGATCTCACCCCCAAGCAGCTCAACGACCTGCTCACCGAGCGCCGCGACAATGACATCATTCACCGCGGCCCCGCCACCAGCCCCGCCACCACCACCGCCGCCCAGGATGACACCCAGCTCGACACCGCTCTCCTCATGATGCGGCTCCAGTTGGTTCAGTCGCACGCCTGATCGGCCGATAACCCTCAGGGGCTCGCGCCCGGCCGGGCGCGAGCCCTTCTTTTTTTCCGGAGTTCCCCGTGTCCCGCCGCATCGTCGCCAATTCCATCGCCACCACCTTCGCCGTCGGCGCCGGCCTCTTCGCGATGTGGGCCTCCGCCCGTTATCTCCGCGCCCCCGCAGGCGCCCTCGACTGGGCGATCCTCCTCTTCTCCGGCCTCATGACCGGAACCTTCATCTTCTTTCTCACCTGGGGCCATTTCCAGAAAGAACCCACCCCCGACAATCCCCAACGCTGATCCCCCCCCACCGCCTCACCGGCCCCCGCCGATCCAGTGCCACACGACTAACCCCTCCAGCCCCACGATCATCCCCGCCGCCACCGCCCACCGCACCCACATCCTCCCCCACGACCGATACTCAAAACTCAGCTTCGGGGCGTCCGGACACGGGCTCGCATCATAATTCCGATCCAATGCCCACTTGCGCACCGCACACGCGATCAGCAACTGCGCATCGAAGGGTCGAATGCCCATCTTCTCCGCCGCCCGCGCCAGTCGCTGCCGCCGATCGAACCGGATCAAGCCCCCCTCCACGCATTGATACGCCATTCGGCTGAACCGCTCCGCCACCCCGCTCTGATACGTCCCCATCGCCCGCGCCAGCGTCGGCCAGCGTTCCGCCACGATCGTCCCGCTCACCGCCGCCCCCCCCTCCTCCCGGGCGCGCAAAAATTCATCCCCTCCGCTTGCGTCCACCGATAAGCTTGACGGAACTCTCGCCACCCGTGCTCCTCGTGCGCGCCGTTTGCGTCCACTTTTCCCCACAGGTATTCTAACTTCAGTTTCTCCATCCGGCCGACGAGCATCCCTCGTTCCCCTCCGCCGTAGCGTCTGCGCCGTTTATGCCGCCTGTTGCCTCAATGCAACATGCCGCGCCCAGCCCGCCGCCCCGGCATTCCAGGACCCCCTCCCATGCCTTCTTCTCCCTCGCCTCCCGCTCCCGATAAGCTTGTTATCAGACCCTCTCCCCTCTCCCGCTTCCCCCGCCCCCGCTCACGCCGCGCCTGGATCGCCTTCCTCGCTTCCCTTGTCCTGCTCGCCCTCCTCATCGCCTGGCTCCTCTCCCGCGCCACCCCCTCCTGGTATGCCCCCCTCTCCGCCTCCGACAATCGCGTTATCGACGACGCCTACACCGCCCAATCCAAGCTCCTCGAAATCCACAACGCACTTCAGCGCACCCCGCTCGGCGATCAGCGCTGGACCATCACCCAGGACGAACTCAACGCCTTCCTCGCCGTCAATTTCCCCTCCTCCCCCGCCCACGCCGGCGCCGCCGCGCCGCCCCTCGTCTCCGACCCCTTCGTCCGCCTCACCCCCGGCCTCGTCACCATCGGCGTCCGCACCACCCGCGTCTCCTCCGCCAATCCCAACGGCGGCGTCGTGTCCGTTTCCTTCGTCGTCGATTCCACCACCGCTCCCGACGGCTCCCCCATCGGCCACATCCGCGTCGCCTCCGCCGCCGTCGGCCGGCTCCCCATCCCCGCCTCGATCGTCCAATCCAAAATCCGCGCCCTCGCCCCCACCATCATCACCCTCGCCAACGACGCCATCACCCGCCAGTTCTCCGGAAGCACCACCCGCTCCCCCGCGCGCATTCCCGACATCGAAACCGCCATCCACGCCATCGTCGACGGCCAACCCTTCCCCCTCCGCTTCACCGCCGACCGCCGCACCGTCCTCATCCACGAAATCCGCGTCGACAACGGCGCCCTCTCCATCACCTTCTCCCCCCCCACCCCCGCCGCCGTCCGCCCGCGTCCTCTCCACTGACGCAAAAAAACCGGTCCACAAATGCACACAAATCAACACAAATACCGCCCCTTGCAGCGCGTTCCTCTCCCAATAATCCCAACAAAACCGAAAAGCTCAACCACCCCGCGCCGTCCCCGGCTCCACGCTCCAGCCAAAAACCATTCGTGAAAATTTGTGAACATTCGTGGACAATTCCCCGTCGTTTCGTGTCCTTCGTGTTTTTCGTGGCCATTTACGTCGTTCATAGCTCGATGAATAAATCAGAAATCTCCCACATCCTCGCCTCCGCTGGACTCCGCCCGCAGCACCACTTCGGCCAGAATTTCATGATCGACCAGAACATCCTCGCCGCCATCGCCGATGCCGGCGACATCCACCCCACCGACCTCCTTCTCGAGATCGGCCCCGGTGTCGGCAACCTCACCCGCCTCCTCGCCGCCCGCGCTAACGAAGGCCACGTCCTCGCCGTCGATATCGACGCCAAGCTCCTCCCCGCCGCCAAACGCCATCACCACGATCTCCCCAACGTCACCTGGCTCAACACCGACGCCCTCGCCGGCAAGCACGAACTCGATCCCACCCTCATCGCCACCCTCCGGCAACTCCGCACCCAGCACCCCCAATCCGCCCTCAAACTCGTCTCCAACCTCCCCTACAACGCCGCCAGCCCCCTCGTCGCCAACCTTCTGATGCTCATGTGGCACGAAGTCCACCACTCCTCGTCTCTGACCACTGACCACTGGCCATTGACCACTTTATTCTTCGCCCGTCTCGCCTTCACCGTCCAGCACGAAGTCGCCCTCCGCATGGCCTCACCGCCCAACTCCCGCGATTACGGTCCCCTCTCCATCCTCATCCAATCCCTCGCCGACATCCAAATCCTCCGCAAAATCCCCCCCGGCGCCTTCTGGCCCCCGCCCAAAATCCACTCCGCACTCGTCCTCATCACCCCTTCCCTCGAAAAAAACCGCGCACTCCCCGACGCCCCCGCCCTCCAATCCCTCCTCCACGGCCTCTTCTCCCACCGCCGCCAAACCCTCTCCAACGCCCTCAAACACCACCTCCAAAACGCCTGGACCCCCGCCCTCAAACAATCCCTCCTCGACCGCGGCTTCCCCCTCTCCGCCCGCCCCGAAAACCTCCCCATCCCCGAATTCCACCGCCTCGCCGCCCTCCTACCCGCCGCCCCTCCCCCATAGCGTATTGCTTTCTGCAGCAAACTGTCTTACCATCCCTGGATGGTCACCGTTACGGTAAAACTCCCCGCCGACATCGCCGCCAAAATCGAAGCCGAAGCCCGCGCCCGGCACCTCCCCAAATCCGCCCTCATCCGCGATTCCCTCCAGCAACGCTACGCCCCCACGCGCAATACCTCCCGCAAAAAACAACCCGCTCCCACCATCTTTGACCGCACCCGCCATCTCGCCGGGTCCGTCCGCCGCGCCCCGCGTGATCTCTCCTCCAACAAAAAACATCTGGAGGGCTTCGGTGCCTGAGCGAACCTTCCTCCTCGACACCGGCCCCCTCGTCGCCTACCTCAGCGACCGCGACGAGCATCACCGATGGGCCATCGAACTTTTTCAGCAGATCACCTCCCCCCTCACCACCACCGAACCCGTCCTCACCGAAGCCTTCTATCTCCTCGGCAAAACCAAAACCGGCCCCGCGCGCCTCGCCGACTTCTGCGCCGCGGGCGTCCTCAACGTCCCGCTCCGCCTCCTCGATGAACTTCCCGAAATCCATCCCCTCCTGCAAAAGTACCGCAATGTCCCCATGGACCTCGCCGACGCCACCCTCGTCCATCTTGCCGACCGCGACCGCAACGCCATGGTCATCACCACCGACCGCAACTTCCTCCTCTACCGCACCCGCTCCCGCCGCCAAATCCCCCTCATCGCCCCCTTCGTCACGTAATCCCCCGTTTCAAAATCTTTCGTGCTCTTCGTGCCTTTCGTGGCCATTTACGGTACGTTCCCTTTTTCGCTTGAGTCTCCATGTCCGATTTCCTCCATCTCAACGGCCAACTCCTCCCCTACGACGACGCCCGCATCGCACCCGCCGACGCCGGCCTCCTCCACGGCGCAGGACTCTTCGAAACCATGCGCGCCAAAAATGGCAAAATCTTCCGCCTCCGCCAGCACCTCCAGCGCCTCGCCTCCTCCGCCCACGCCCTGAACATCCCCTTCGCCCTCTCCGAATCCCAACTCGCCGAAATCACCACCGACCTCCTCGACGCCAATGGTTTGGTGGACGCAAGACTCCGCCTCACCCTCACCCGCGGCGACCTCCACGAAGCCACCGCAGAGAGCCCCACGCCCCCCGTCACTCTCCTCCTCACCGCCGCCGAATTCCAACCCTACCCCGCCGCCCTCTACGAAAAAGGCATGACCGTCATCATCTCCCGCTTCAAACAAAATCCCGAATCCCCCCTCACCGGCCACAAAACCACCTCCTACTTCGACCGCCTCCTCGCCCTCCGCGAAGCCCAGGAATTAAAAGCCGGCGAAGCCCTCTGGTTCACTCCCCACACCAACCTCCTCGCCGAAGGCTCCATCTCCAACATCTTCCTCGTCACCAATGACGGCATCCTCGCCACCCCCCCGCTCACCGTCCCCAATCAAACCAACCAGCGTCTCTGCCTTCCAGGAATCACCCGCCAACTCACCCTCGAACTCGCCACCGCCGCCAACCTCCTCCCCCACGAACGCCCCCTCGCCATCACCGACCTCCTCGCCGCGAAGGAAGTCTTCCTCACCAACGCCATCATGGGCCTCATGCCCGTCACCCACATCGAAAAACACACCGTGGCGGAAGGAACTCCCGGCCCCCTCACCCATCAACTCCGCACCGCCTACCAACAAGCCCTCGACCAGGAAACACGCTGACTCCCGCTTCGTCACTCATCCACTTCCATTGCCGACAACAGCCGATCCAGCGCATCCTCCACAAACTCCAGCGGCGCCTCCCCCGCATACGCTGCTCCCCGCTCCCGCCAATCAATCCGCCGCACATCATCACAAAACAAAATCCCCTCCCCGCTCGGATTCCCCGCCGTCGCGCCGATCATGCCGCCGGGAATAAACTTCGTATTCCCATACCGCGGATGTGACGCATGTTTGAACTTGCTCGTCCCGATCAGCACGATCGCCATACCCGTTTTCCGGTTGTAACTCTGCGGGCTCATCACCAGCGCAAAATGCGGCCCGGCCATCTCCTGCCCCGCCGATGGCGACGCGTTGAAATGAATGAAATCCCCCCGCTTCGGATAATACGTCCGCTGCCCCGTCACACCGTCTCCTTCCCCATACGCGGGAAATCCAGATCCTTCGGCGGCTTCACATATCCCTTCAGCAAATCCTTCAGCTTGTACCTGCTCCGCCGCCGCCGTTTCGCCTCCACCGCCTTCAACCCATCAATCTCAATAATCATCCCATCCTCGATCGACCGCGATTGCGCAAACGACTTCGGCAACCGCACCCCAAGACTATTCCCCCACTTCGTCACGCGCACATGTGTCGCCATCGTGGTACCTCCTGGCTGGATATACAAAATGATACCATTCGCCCTGGATGGCATCCAACCCCGTTCCTTGTCTTCGTCTCCGCGTGCCAGATAATGTGCCGTGCGTCCTCTGTGCCTCTGTGCCTCTGTGCCTCTGTGGCAAAAAACCTCTCCGCCTCGTAGGAGCCCGCATGAAGCCTCCCCCCTCCGCCCCCCGCCTCGCCCCGCAAAACCTATGGATGTCGGGCAAAATCCCCCCAGACGCCCTCCCCCTCTCCACCTTCGCCGACGCCATGGACAAAATCGCCCCGCCACACCTCGCCGAATCCTGGGACAACGTCGGCCTTCTCTCCGGCCACCGCACCTCCCTCGTCAAACGCGTCCTCCTCGCCATCGACCTCACCCCGCAAGTCCACGACGAATGCCTCAAAAAAAATATCGACCTCCTCCTCGTCTATCACCCCCCCATCTTCAAACCCATCAAGCACCTTCGCATCAACGGCGACGAGCCCCCCGCCCTCGCCGTCGCCCTCGCCTCCTTCGGCGTCTGGATCTACTCCCCCCACACCGCCCTCGACACCGTCGACGGCGGCACCAATGACGTCCTCGCCCAACGCCTCGGCGCCAAAACCACCGGCTCCTTCTCCCACTACCCCGCCCTCGGCCAGTATCTCAAGCTCGTCACCTTCGTCCCCGAAGGCCAGCTCGAACAAGTCGCCGACGCCGTCTTCAACGCCGGCGCCGGCCACATCGGCCAAAAAGCCAAATACACCCGCTGCTCCTTCCGCTCCACCGGCCACGGCACCTTCAAGGGCGACGACTCCACCAATCCCGCCGTCGGCTCCCCCGGCCATTACGAAGTCGTCCCCGAAGTCCGCTTCGAAACCATCCTCCCCGCCCAACTCGCCGGCGATGTCGTCTCCGCCCTCCGCTCCGCCCACCCCTACGAAGAGCCCGCCTTCGATCTCCTCCGCATGGAGACCCCGCCCGAGCAGGTCGGCCTCGGCCGCTACGCCGATCTCCCCAAACCCGAACCCCTCGCCGCCTTCGCACAACGCTGCAAAAAAGAACTCCGCCTCCCCGCCGTCCAATTCCTCGGCAACCCGCGCCAGAAAATCAAGACCCTCGCCATCGTCGCCGGCGCCGCCGGACGCCTCCCCCTCGACCTCGCCAAAAAACCCTACGACGCCCTCCTCACCGGCGAACTCAAACACCACGAACAACTCGCCTACGCCGCCGCCAACATCCCCGCCATCCTCCTCGGCCACCCCGACTCCGAACGCCCCATCCTCCAATCCCTCGCCGCCCGCCTCAAACACCAACTCCCTTCCCTCTCCCTCACCCTTTCGCGCGCCGACCGCTCCCCCCTGAGCTACCTCTGATGCCAGCAGTGCCCACTGCATCCGCTGCGTTTGTTGATCAGTGAAAAAAGGAGAGGACGGTATTGGCGACGCGTTCAAGTTGGGAGTCGGTAAGTTCGGGGAAGATGGGGAGGGCGAGGACTTCGTCGCAGGCTTTTTCGGTGATGGGGAAGTCGCCTTTTTTGTAGCCGAGGTTGGCGAAGCAGGTTTGCAGGTGGAGGGGCTTGGGATAGTAGATGTTGGAGCCGACGCCGTTTTTGGAGAGGTGATCGCGCAGGGCGTCGCGTTTGCCGCCGGGAACGCGGATGACGTACTGGTGGTAGACGTGGAAGGCGCCGGGGATTTCGGCGGGGGGAATGATGGCGCCGCGAGAGTCGGTGATGAACCTCTGGGTGTAATAAGCGGCGATGGCGCGGCGGCGGTCGTTCCACTGGGTGAGCCATTTGAGCTTGACGTTAAGGACGGCGGCCTGGAGGGCGTCCATGCGGAAGTTGCCGCCGACGAAGCTGTGGTGATAGCGCTCCGTTTCGCCGTGCTGGCGGGTCTGGCGGAAGCGGGTGGCGAGGTCGGAGTCGCGCGTGACCAGAGCGCCGGCGTCCCCGGCGGCGCCAAGGTTCTTGGTGGGGTAAAAACTCAGGCAGGCGCAGGCGGCGTTTTCGGCGATCTGGTGGCCGTGCTGATCGCGGGCGCCAATGCATTGGGCGGCATCTTCAATGATGGCGAGTTTTTGAGGTTTGGCGATGGCGGCGAGGGCGGCGGTGTCGAGCATCTGGCCGTAGAGATGGACGGGAACGATGGCGCGGGTGCGCGGAGTGATCGCCGTGGCGGTTTGCTTCAAGTCCATCAGGAATGTGGCGGGGTCGATGTCGACGAACACGGGGCGCGCGCCGGCCCGGACGATGCAGCCGGCGGTGGCGAAGAAGGTGAAGGGCGTGGTGATCACTTCGTGGGGGGTGTCGTTTTCATCGCGGCCGACGCCCAGGGCCATGAGGGCGGCGAGGATGGCGTCGGTGCCGGACGAGAGCGCGATCACCTGGGCGTTGACGATTCTGCCCAGGTGTTCCTCAAAGCGCCCGACGAAGGGGCCGGAGGTGGCGCCGGAGGTGTATTGCTGGGTATCGAGGACTTCCTTGACGGCGGCTTCGACATCATTGCGGATGACCTGCCACTGGGTCGCGAGCTCGAAGAGCGGGACGGGGCGGGGGGGCGCGGGGGGGGTAGGGGCGGCGGAGGATGGGGAGGATGTGGAAGGCGGGGAGGATGAGGGCAT
Source organism: Phycisphaerae bacterium (assembly GCA_035545015.1). GTDB lineage: Bacteria > Planctomycetota > Phycisphaerae > WQYP01 > WQYP01 > CALCHA01. The sequence continues at coordinate 36,766 of DASZZD010000013.1, read as the reverse complement.
GGATACGCGCTCCGATAAAAGGGCGGATTATAGGGGAAAGGCATTTTGGATTTTCGATTTTCGATTTTCAATTTTTTGGCCGAAGCGGTGGCGGGGACGCGGGAATGGACGTTTTTGCGGGGCGCGGGCGGGTTTTATGGGCGGAGGGGGACGCGAGGCGAGCGGAGCAATGGATTGGGGAAAAGCAAAAATTCCCCTGCGCGGGGGATGAAGTTGCGCGAAAGGGGGGGCGAGGGGCTACCGATAATTTTCCGGGACTCTTACACCGGGAAAAGCACGTATGTCGGCACGGCAGGCGATTTTGAAGAAGTTGTTGGCGTCGCGCAACGTGGCCGTGGAACGCGTGGCGGATCGCGTGCTCGCGTCCGCGCCCGCCGGCGAGCAGCGCGAGCTGGCGGAGCTGCTTCTGCAACGCAACAGGCGCGGCGGATGGGTGGCGCTGATCCGGGCGTTCAACTACCTTGATGAAAACGTGCGGCGGGAGATGGTGGCCCGGCCCCGGGAACTGTTTGGGCCGCTGGCCGAGACGATGCAGGATTCGGATGGTCCCTCGCGGGAGAACGTGATCACGATCGTGCGCGAGTGCGCCGATGCGAAGCTGACCTACCTGCTGGTGGAAGCGCTGATCGACAGCCGGCAGGCGGTGCGGGAACTGGCGGGGCGGGCGCTGCTGGAGGCAGTGCGAAAGCACATGAACAGTTGCTGCGAGGGAGACCAGGCGGAGCAGATGGAGAAGGCGGTCGAGCATGGATTGCGGACCTTCAAGACGCACCGGCAGACGGCGGCGGTCACGGCGGCCCTGGCGCTCGAACGCAAGCAGGATGGCCATACCTGGGCGTGCTTTGGCGACTCGTATGATGAAGCGACACGCGCGGCCACGCTGGTGCTGCGGAACCCCAGGGATGCCATGCTGGCGCGCGGGGCGATCCTGGCGCTGGGCTCGAGCCTGAAGCCCGCGGCGATGGCGGGACTCGCGTCCGCGGTCGATCCGGAGGTGTTGCAGGCGCTGGTCGAAGAAGCCTATCGGCTGATGGATCCGGTGCTGGCCGAGACGGCGGCGACAATTGGGCAGGCGAAATTTGTGACGGCGTTCAAGAAGGGGGGTGGGCGGGGACTGGTCACGGAGGAGACCTGGGCGGGGTGGCTCCGGATGATCGAAAAGGTGGGGATTCCGGCGGTGCAGAAGGCGGCGATGTTCCAGGCGATGCTGCAGCTTTCGCCCGTGGGAGCCGACGGTGTCGCGTGGCGGCTGGCGATCGTGCAGGGGGCGGCGCGGGCGTGCGCGGGGGAAGCGGGGGAACTGCTGGTGCGGCTGGCGGATGATCCGGATGAACGCGTGGCGCGGATCGCGGCGCGGACCATCATGGGGCGGCGGACGGCGATGGTGGGCGCGGGCTCCGACTATCGCGGTCTGGCGCCGCGGCTCGCCAACAGCCGGCATGAATCCGTCAAGAAAATCGCGCGGGGGATCTCCGTGGGCGTCCCGAGGATTTCGGTAATGGCGATCGGCAACGGGGCGCTCGGCGGCGCCAGGCCCGCGGCAGGAGCCGGACCGACGCCGGAGGCGGGAAATTCGTTCGAGAAGATTTGGGCGCACTACGAGCAGATGCCTCCGGCCGTGCGGCATGCGCAGACGCGGGCGGCGGCGGGGGATGCGGCGTTTACCGAAGAATTGCGGGGAAAGCTGGCGTCGGCGCAGGTGTCCGATACGGCGCAGGCGCTGCGAATGCTGGCGTCGCTGGAAAATGTGGCGGCGTTCCGGGCGCAGATCATCGCCTTGTGCGGCCATGCCGACGCGCGGGTGGCGGCGATCGCGGTGAAGCTGGCCGGGCGACTGGAAGACCCGCGGCTGAAGGATTTGCTGGAGCATGCGGCCCATCACAGCGATGCGCGGGTGCGGGCGAACGCGATCGAGAGCATGGAACTGCTCCGGATCGCCGATCGCAGCCAGCAGGTGCTCGCGATGTTGAACTCGCGGCACAACCGCGAACGGGCCAACGCGATCAAGGCCCTCAGCCGGTTCAATTTTGAGACCGCCCGCGAGTGCCTGATGAAGATGCTGGTGGACCAGAACCCGATTCACCGGATGTCGGCGCTGTGGGTGGTGCAGGAGCTGCAACTGCTGGAAATGGTGCGGCAGGTGTCCGCGATGGCGCGGCGCGATCCCAATGTGCGCGTCCGCAAGCGCGCGTCGATGCTGCTGGACACCCTCGCGACGCACGTGGCGGCGGGGGCGTGATGGAGACAATCAGCATGCACCTGATCACGATTCCCTCGATGCCCCTGGGGCAGAGCGTTCCGCCGCCATGGGACGACAGTCCGGGCGCCGCGCCGGCGACGGCAACGCCCGGCACGACCGGCGGCGGGACGCATACGCTCACCTTCTCGGATTTCACGAACGGGCTGCGCGATTACAACACGGGCAAGGACAAGAGCAGCACGGGCTCGGGCGTGTTGATCGGGGTGGTGGCCGTGGTGGTGTTCGCGGGGATTTTGCTGCACGTGCGCCAGCGCCGGAAGGAAGCGGGGCCGCCGGATAGCGATCGGCGCCTGGCGTGGGAGCTTTTGAGCGCGGCGGGAGTGAGCTGGAAAATCCGGTTGCTGCTGCTGTGGGTCGCCCGCTCGACGGGATGGCCGGTGGCGGCCTTGCTCATCAGCACGGCGGCGTTTGACAAGGCGGTCGGGGAATGGGGCAAGCGCTCAACCTTCGGCCCGGCGCGGCGGTGGGGAAAAGCCGCCCTCCAGGGGGCGCGGTCGGAATTGTTCGCGTAACTCGCACCGCAAAAAAAGTGAAACACCCGCGGGTTAAAGGCGCGGGTGTTTCGATCTCGGAGCGCCCCACGTCGGCTCAGAGATGGGGCCGGCGCTCGAAAGCGACCGGCGAACGAAATTGTTGATACCCCCCTGCCGGAGAAAGGCGCCGGCGGCGCGGGCTGGCGCCCGCGCCGCCGGGGAATGGTCAACGGTTGTTGGCGTTGGTGTTGTTGGGATTGTTATACGTGTTGTTGGGATTATTGGGGTTGTTGGGATTGTTGGCGTTGTAATTCCGGTTGTAGTTCCCGTTGGCGCTGGTGTTGGTCGGAATGCCCAGACCATTGACGGTGACGTTGGCGGAGGACTGCACCCACCGGCCATTGCCCGCGTCGGCGGAGGCGGTGATCAGGTAAGTGCCGGGCTGATCGGCCGTGAACATGGCGATTTCGCCATTGTTGGTGCGCGGCGTGATCCGGCCGGCGTTCGGCGTCACGGTCCACCGCAGGGCGGGCGCCCCGACAAGGTTCACCGTCCTGGCGCTCACCAGGATGGTTTCGCCGGCGACCATCGTCTTGTGGGCCGGATTCACGCTGATATCAGGAGCCGCCACATCTTCGCTGCGCGGCGCTGTCGAACATGCCGCAAGACTGGCGGCCACCATCAGTGAAACAAAGAGGGCGGGGCGGGAAAAAATCATGGGTGCGCTCCTGAGCATGGCGAGCAATCGAAGACATGAGCCCTCCACAAGGGAAGGCGAACGTGGTGAGCGAGGAAGCAGCGCGCGTGCCAGCGGCGGACACGAAAACGTCACCTGGTGCCGCGAATGTTCGCAAACCGACGCGGCGGTCCTGTTGCAATGCGATAAATGGGGATAAGGCGGGGTCTTACAGATGAGACGGTCAATTAGAATCCCGCTCGCCGGAATTTCCGCGGCCGCCAGCATGCGGCATCTCCAATCCTCTCGGGGCGACAGGTTGGCGCAGTGGTAAACGCACGGCAGGACCGGGGATTGTCGCGATGCTGAAGAATCGTCCCTTGCCGCTCCGCGGCGTCCGCGAAAACAGCACAGCACCCCCCCTGTCAGCAACCCACCTCCGCCAGGCAAGGGTTCAGCACACTTCGCCTTCGGGGTCGTAGGGGTTGCTGATGCGGGTTTTGTTGAAATTGATGCCCAGACGACGCAGACGCCGGACAATTTCATCGGCAACCTGGGACGGCGCGGCATGGGACGCCGGCGCGAGGCGGGCGGTGGCGGCCACCGGCGCGGGGGCCATGACGCCGCCGCACGCGGGTGCCCCGGCGAATAACGACACGGCCGGGAGGATCAGAACGGCAAGGCCCGTCCCGAAATGGGGACGCGGCAGGCTGGATGGGAACACAGCATGCTCCAAACAAGCGGCGCAGAGGGGACTTGCGCCGGGGTTCACACCGGTGAAACGCCACCGGCGACTATCGTGTGGTTCACTCCAGTCAACGTACGCAGAACGCCAAACGTTGCAGGATTTCTAACTTTCTAGAAATTTTCTTCGGCGTGCGGCGGCCGTTGGCTTGAGCCGGGATGGGAATTTGGGGGACCGATAGAGGGGGGCCGGCCGGGGGGGCCGAAGGCGTCGCCAAGGGCGTGGGGTAGCCATCAGGCATTGCTGAGCGCGACGAACCGTTCGAGCGTGCGGCGGGCGGCGCCCGAATCGATAGCTTCGGCGGCCAGGGGGACGCCTGCGGGGAGGGTGTCGACGATGCCGGCGACCCACAGGGCGGCGGCTGTGTTCGCCAGGACGATGTCGCGGGCGGCGCCGGCCCCCGTACCCCCCCCACCGCGACCGGCAAGGATGTCGCGCATGCGGGCGGCGGCATCTTCGACGGAGCGAATTTGCAGCTCTGCGGAAGAAGCATGGCAAGCAAGGCCCAGGTCTTCCGGATGGAGAGTGTACCGGCGAAGCTCTCCCGCTCCCCCCTCCCCCCTGGCGATGTCGAAAGAAGCGATGCGCGTGGGGCCGGTGACGGAAATGTCGCAGAGGGCGCCCAGGGTGGGGTCGGACCCGGCGACGACGAGGGTGCGCTGGGCGCCCAGGCGGATGAGGACATCGAGGAGTTTGTCGGCCAGTTCCGCGCGGGTGCCAACGACCTGCCGGCGTGACCCGGCGGGATTGGTCAGCGGCCCCAGAAGATTGAAGATCGTGGAGAAACCGAGCGATTGGCGGATGGCGGCGACGTGTTTCATGGCGGGATGGTGCCGCGGGGCGAAGGCGAAGCAGATGTGGGCTTCGCGGAGGCAGCGGGCGGCCTGCTCGGGGGTGGTTTCGATCTGGACGCCCAGGAGCCGAAGGACGTCGGCGGAGCCGGAGAGGGAAGTGACGGAGCGGTTGCCGTGCTTGGCGACGTAAGCGCCGGCGGCGGCGGCGACGATGGCGACGGTGGTGGAGACATTGAAGAGCGTGGATCCGATGCCGCCGGTGCCGCAGGTGTCGATGACGTTTTCGGGCGCGTCGATGGCGACGACGTGGCGTCGGAGGACGGTGGCGGCGCCATGAAGTTCCTCGACGGTGAGCTCGCGAGCGGCGAGAAGGGTGAGGAGGGAAGCCGTCTGCGTGGGATCGGCGGTGCCGGCCATGATGTCGGTAAAGGCGGATTCAGCCTGATCGAAGGTGAGGGGGGTGCCGCGGAGGAGTTGCTGGAGGAGAGGTTTCATGATTGGAGGATTGTACCGTCGCGGCAACCGGTTTGCCGGGCTTGAGAAGATGGAGAGCGACGGCGGGTGGCGAGGTGGGTCGGTAGATCGTTACGTCGTTCAATCGTCATGGCGTCAAATCTTTACATCGATGTGCTGGGCGGTGCGTCGAGAGGGGTTGTGCCAAAATTTTGACATTTTGCTTGACAGCATGATGATGTGCCAATATTTTGGCAGTTATTGTTGTTGCTGGTGGAGCGCTGAACATGGCCGAATCGCATGAACTTTCGCGGCGGGAACGGCAGATCATGGATGTAGTCTACGCGCGCGGGGAGGCGACGGCGGATGAGGTCCATGGGGGATTGAAAGACGCGCCCACGCGCACGGCGGTGCGGACGTTCTTGCGGATTCTGGAAGACAAGGGCCTGCTGACGCACGAGAAACGGGGGCGGGCGTTTGTGTATTGGCCGGTGCGGGCGCGGGAAAAGGTCGGCAAATCGGCGCTGCGGCGGGTGCTTGAGACATTTTTCGGAGGAAGCGTCGAGAAAGCGCTGGCGGCGCATTTCGCGGATCCGGGGACGAAGTTGACGGCGGAGGAAGCGGAGCGGCTGGCGGCGTTGATTGCCGAGGCGCGCGGCTCGAGCGTTGGCGAAGCGAAAGGAGCAGGGCGTGGGAAATGAATGGGTGATGATTGCGGCGGGGTTGGGGATCAAGGCGACGGTGCTGCTGGCCGTGGCGGGCGTCGTGGCGGCGATGATGCGGCGTGCGAGCGCGGCGGCGCGGCATGCGGTGTGGATGGCGGCGGTGGCGGGGGTGCTGGTGTTGCCGGTGCTGGGAGGGGCGGTTCCGCGGTTGGCGATTGTGCCGGTGTGGCGGGCGGGCGACGTGCGGCCAGTGAGGGTGAATGCGGCGGCGGTGCCGGTGAGTGCGCGTGCTCCGCAACGGGTGATGGCGACACAATCGCCGGTTGTGGCGCTGCCGGCGGATGTGGCGATGGTGGCGCCGACGATTCAGGAGCGTGCTTGGCCGTGGGGGGAGATTATCGCCGGAATGTATGCGGTGGGTGTGGGCGTGATGTTGTTGCCGCTGGTATTGGCGGTGGTGGGGCGGCGGCGGTTGATGCGGGGGGCGGTGGCGTTGGAGCGGCCGGCGCTGGAAGGGGCGCGCGAGGAGATGGGGGTGTGGCGGAAGGTGGCGGTGGTGTGCGGGGCGGGGATTTCGATGCCGGCGGTGGTGGGGATGATGCGGCCACGCATCGTGCTGCCGGCGGCGGCGCGGGAGTGGCCGGCGGAGCGGTTGCGCACGGTCGTGTTGCACGAGTTGGCGCATGTGCGGCGGCGGGATGTGCTGACGCAGGCGCTGGCGGTGATGGCGCGGGCGCTCTATTGGCCGCAGCCCTTGGCGTGGATCGCGGTGCGGCAGATGGAAATTGAACGGGAAAAGGCGTGCGACGACCTGGTGATCGCGCGCGGGATCGAGGCGCCGGCGTATGCGCAGGCGCTGCTGGAAGTGGCGACTTTTGAAAGGAGCCGAATCATGGGACAGGCGGGTCTCGGCATGGCGCGGGCATCGATGTTGGAAGGTCGGATTCGGGCGGTGCTGCGCGGAGGAACGCGGCGCGGGGCGGTGGGGCGCGGGATGCTGGTGAGCCTGGCGGCTGGCGCGCTGGGGCTGACGGCGGGACTGGCGACGCTCAGTGCGCAGACGACGCCGCCCGACGCCGCGCCGGCAGCAGTCCCGGCAGCGGGGGCGGCGGCGGCGCCGGGAGCAGTTCCGGCGACGGCTCCGGACAACATGGCTGGTCAGGCGGGGCTTACGTCGGGGGATGTGAAGAAACTGCTCGCGGCGAAGGAAGAGCTGGAGAAAGATCTGGCGAAGGTGGCGGCGTCGGCAGGTCCGTTGAGCCGGGACGCGTCGGCGGCGATGCAAGATCTGCGGGTGCAACTCAACGACATGAGCCGGAACCTGAGCCAGACAGTGCATTCCCTGAGCGAGCAGATGACGGGCGAGCAGCGGCAGAAAATGCTGCAGACGGTGGAGTCGCTGCGCGCCACGCTGGCGGAAGATTTTCAGCGTGCGAACGCGGGCGGCGATTCGGAAATGGCGGCCTTGCAAGCGCGGCTGAAGGCGCTGGATGCGGAGTTGAAGGGCCGACAGGCGCAGTTGCAGGCCAACGCGGCGGTGACTCAGAAGGAGGCAGCGGGCATCACGCAACAGGCAGCGGCGGCGCAGCCGGCGGGAAATGATGCGGGTGGCGGGAAGGTGGGGAAGGAGGGGTCGCAGGTTTATTACATCATGGGGAACGTGCAGCGGCCGGGGGTGTATACGATCGCGTCAAAGGAGCTGACGCTGCTGCAGGCGGTGGCGGCGGCGGGGGTTCAGGATGGGTCGCCGGACGATCTGTATATCAAGGCGGTGCGGAATGACAACGGAAGGGAGCGTGTGGCGTTTGAGGGGGTGCTGAGCCAATTGATGCTGACGGGCGAGCAGGTACAGGCGAACGATGTGCTCTCCGTGGGGCCGGTGGATGAAGACCAAAGTCATGCGACGGAGATCGGGGTGGATATGGAGAAGATCGCGGAGCTGCGCGCGAAGGGGGCGGGAGCGGATGATCCGCAAGTGGCAACGTTGCAGAAGCGGGTCGACGCCGTCCAGAAGATGCTGGCGGAGCGTGGATCCAAGGCAGTCGTGACCATGGATCCCAAGACCGGGAAGTTGCTGAGCGTGCATGTCGAGGCGTTGAAACAACCGTGAGGCCAAGGGAGAGGCGGGTGGCGGTGAGCAGTGAGGGTGGTGAGAAAGGAGGTTGCCGTGAGTGGTATTGCGGTGCTGGCGGGGATGTTGGTGGAGGCGGGGGTGAAGGGGACGGTGGTGTTGGCGACGGCGGGGCTGGGGAGCGTGCTGCTGCGGAGGCGCAGCGCGGCGGCGCGGCATGCGGCGTGGCTGGCGGCGATCGTTTGTCTGGCGTTGCTGCCGGTGCTGTCGGCGTTGCTCCCGCGAATGGCGGTGGTGAATCTGCAGCGGAGGGTGCAAGGCGCACCGATGGGGGCGGCGGCGGCGGCGATGCGCGCGGGAGATGAGGGGCGGCCATCGGTGGCAGCGGATCGATTGAGGGTGACGGATGAGGCTGCGGCAATGGCGCCCGCGCCGGCCGTTTCTGTTCCCGTGTGGTCGCTGAATTGGGAAGGGTTGCTGGTAGCGGTGTGGCTGGCGGGCGTGGGTGTTTGCCTGGCGCCGCTGGTGGCGGGGTCGGTGTTGATGCGGCGATGGATTGGCCGGCATTCGGCGGCGGTGAATCGGCTCGAATCAGAACTGCTGGCGGAGCTTCAGGGGCGCATCGGAAAGCGGCGGGGGGTGCGGGTGTCGATCACGGAGGGCGAGCACATGCCGCTGGCGACGGGGTTCTTGCGGCCGCGGATTTTTCTGCCGCGATCGTCGGTGGCATGGGCGCGGGAGCGTTTGCGCGCGGTGCTGCTTCACGAGCTTGGGCATATCGAGCGGCGCGATCTCGAGACGCAGGCGCTGGCGCGAGTGGTGCGGACGGTGTACTGGTTTCACCCGCTGGCGTGGATGGCGTGCCGGCGGATGGACATCGAGCGGGAGAAGGCGTGCGACGACCTGGTGGTGTCGCAGGGCATGGACGCGCCAGCGTATGCGCGGACGCTGCTGGATCTGGCGACCCTATTTCATGGGAGGCTTCTGATGCGTTATGCGGTGGTATCGATGGCGCGGCCCTCGACGCTGGAGACACGGATTCGTGCGATTTTGCGACCGGGGGCGGCGCGGGGCGCCATGACGCGGCGGGCGCTGGTGGCGATGGCGGGCGCGGCGGTGGCGCTGAGCGCCGGTCTGGCGGCGCTGGCGGCGGCGCCTGTGCGAAATGGGCCGGGAGGAGCGGTTTCCGCGACGGCGGCGAACGGCGGCGCGGCGGCGTTGCCGGCGGGGACGGTGTCGATTGTCGCCATCGGGGCGGACCAAGGCGGGCCTTTCTGGACGGCGGAGGGGCAACCGACGCTGATCCCGGAGGCGCTCGCGGTGGGAGCGCCGACCGCGGGGAATCGCCTGTGCATTCTGAAGGTGCATGCGCCCGGCGCGGACGCGTCGCCGCCGGTCGTGGTGCTTCGCCAGGGCAATGCTGCCCGGGAGATTCAGGTATCGCGCGTGGCGCAGACCGCGGGCATTTTGACGGTTGACGGGAAGAAAACGGTGATCCCGGCTGCGCCCGGGTCATTGCCGCAGGTAGCAGGTGAGGATGTCTATTACTCATTCGGCTATCCCAAGTCGGGGCAGACGACGGTGGATGTGGGGATCGCCACGGGGACATGGAAAACGTTCGCGGAGAGCGACCACGCGGCGTCGGGCAAGACCGACGGCGGGAGCTATGTGATTGGGAAACCCAGCGAGTGGGTTCCGCCGGAGGGTGCCCCGGAAAATTTCGGCAGGCGCGCCCCGGCGAACCAGCAGCAGCCCTACGTGGTGGTGCAGTTGGCCTACAGCCTGCAGCAGAGCGAGGTGCGGGGAGTCGCGGTGTTTGCCGATGGAAGCGAGCATCCGATGACCAGCGATGAAACGGGGCGCGAGGGCTCGCTGCGGCAGATGCAGGCGTCGCTGCGTGGCGTGACGCTTAAGGAGGTCAAGACGTTCCGGTTTGAGTCGCGTCCGATTCGATGGGCGAGTTTTCCGCCGCTGGCCGTTGAGCCGGAGGAAGGCGCGGCCGCAAGTTCGCAAGGCGCTTCGGGCGGCTCGACGACAAACGCGCAGACCGCTCTCGATGATCTGTCCACGCAGGACTTGATTGGGCAAATCAAAGAGTTGCAGGACAAGCTGGCGCTGCTGGCGACGGTGCCGCATGGGCCGTATGTGGCGGGGCCGAACGGGCCGCAGGAGCCGGCAGGGCTGACCGCGCACGTGCAGCAGATGCGGGAAGAGATCGGGCGTCTGAATGGGGAATTGGCCAAGCGGGCCGGCGGATGAGGGTGCGGCGAGAGGGATGCTACCAGGGGAGCTCATCGCGCAGGGCGAGGGGTTTGTTGAGGATTTCGGCGAGGAGGATGGCCTGGCGGAGGGTGGCCGGGCGGCGGAGAACGGAGCGCAGGTTTCCGCTGAATTGGGCGGCGGGGGGTGCGGCTGGGGACGCGGCCGCGGCGAGGAGTTGGCGGGCGGGGGCGGGGAGCGTCGGTGGTGGCGGGGGAGCGGAGGGCGGGAAGGAGCGTGGGGCGGGGCGGCGCTGTTGGGAGGGGGGCGTTGGCGCGGATTTGCGGGCTTGGGGTTGGCGCACGGGTTGAGGGGGCGGGGTGGTGCGCCGGGCAGGTTGTTGCGGGATTTGGCGCGGGAGAGGGATGCGGTCGGGGAGTTTTTGGGGTTGGATGGCGCCGGGGCGGGCCTGCGGCGGCGGCACGCCGGCGCGGCGTGCTTGCTCCCGGGCGACGTCTTCGAGGGAGATCTTGCCGGCGAGGATGTCGCGGGCGAGCTGGCGGGGATCGCGGGGAATGTCGGGCATGGCGAGCCTTGCGAAAGAGGCGCGACGCTCAATGGGCCGCGCCCGGGGGGGCCGGGGGCGTGGAGGGAGGCGCAGCGGACGCGGCGTCGCGACGACTCGCCAGCGCAAAGAGGATCAACTCCACCACAACATACACCAGCGCGATGTCCAGGCAAATGGGGGCGAACCGGCCGTCCAGGGGCACGGCGGGGTCGGCCCCCGCGGTGTCCAGAGTGCCCGAGAGAGGCGCCGCGGCGTCCGCTTCGACGCTGATGGCCCCGCGCGACGTGATGAGCTGGCACATCCCCACGGTCGTGACGCGCAGAACGGGCACGCCATATTCGGCGGCGCGCACCTGCGCCAGATGGGTCCGATCGTCCCGCATCGCGATGTTCCCCGGCTCAACGTCCGGATTCATCACGATAAAGGCGTGGGCCCCCGCTTTGATCAGCCGATCGGTGTCGCCCCGGTGGGTGAGATCGCGAAAAGGCATGACGGCGATCTTGCCCCATGGGGATTCGGCGAGATCGGGGTCGGCGTCCTCGGCCGGGCCGGCGCCCGTTTCGCGGTTGACCAGCAGCACCGTTTCACCGGCCGGGTTGCTCAGGACGAGCGTATCGGTGGAGCGCCCCGATTCGCGATTCACGGCCCGGCGGCCGGTGAGGAGAAACGTCTTATGCTCTCTGGCCCAGCGCACGGCGGCGTCGTTGCGCGAAAGGGCGTAATTGGGAAGAACCACGAGGTCCGCTCCCGGATGCTCGTTCCACGCCGCCGCCAGCGCCGAGGTGACCGTCCGCGTGGTGAATTCGCCCGGCACCGTGAGAATTGCCGGCATGCTGTGGGAGGGCCCCGTGGCCGGAGCGCTGGCCGCGAGCGGCCCCGCGGGCGTGCTGGAAGCGGGAATCTGCCAGAAGCTCAGGCCCCAGGAAGCGCCGATCGCCACGAGCATGGCGATGAATCCGGGGATACCGCGCACGCCGGCGGCAATGGTGGCGATGAGCATGAGGACAAACCCCACGCCGTAGACGCCTGCGAAATGGTGCAAGGCTTCCGGCGGCATGGCCATGCCGGCGGCGAGCCAGCCCCATTGCGGCGGGCAGATTTCCGACAGCAGGTACTCCAGCCCGATCCACGCGATCGGCACGATCAACAACCCGATCCCCGCCGGCGCCCGACGCCATCCCAGATGCCCCAGCCAGACCACGATCGCCGTGCCGATCGGCCAGACGATCATGATGATCGTGGTCGTCGGGCCGACGGTGCCGGCGGCATAGAACACCTGCGGGATGTACGCGAGGATTCCCAGGAGCAGCCCGAGGACGAGGGCCCGCGCGCCGGTCGCCTGGCGACAGAGCCGCGCGGCGCAGAAAAGAAACAGGATGATCAGCGGCCCAACTTTGGGAACCATGAACGCCGAGGCAAAACTGCCGGCGCCGATGACCACCAGCAGCAGGCCCTGGAGGATCGAAATCGTGCCGCGCTTGCGGGACGCTTGAGTCGGTTGGGCCACGGCCGGGGAAGCGGGACGCGTGGAAACGACGGGAACGGATGCATCCGCCATGGGTACCTCAGAAGTGAATTCCGCAGGTCGAAGTGACCCCCCGCGCCTATTGTGGCCTCAGCCCGGCGTTATCGCCAGTGATTTTTGCCTGCGAATGCGGCGCGCGGCGCGGATTTGGCGGATGCGGCGGCGGGTGGCGAGCGTGAGCTCGATGATCCCGTACGCGAGGGCGAGCCAGGCGCAGGGTGCGGCGAACGCGCGGTCGAGCGGGAGAGAGGCGCTTCCTCCCATTCGCACCTGCCCGGCGATCATCGCGCCCGGTCCGGGGAAAGGGGCGGTTGCCAGCACCTTGCCCGAGCGGTCAATGAGTTGCGAAATTCCGGAGCTGCACACGCGGACGATCGGGATTCCGTATTCGGCGGCGCGCATGGGGCCGATGCGGGCGTGGAGCTGGTGCTCGTGGAGGCCCCAGGAGGTCACATCCATGGCGGGCACGAGGAGCATCGCGGCGCCCATGCGCGCGAGGCGGTCGGTGACGCGGGTGTAGGAAAGGTCATAGCAGATGCAGATGCCGACGTCGCCCCAGGGGGAATGCCAGAGCTGTTGGGAGGCGGTGGGCAGGCCGTCGGCCATGAACTGGATGGGGACGGATTTGGCCTGTTCGAAGACGATTTTGCCGTCGGGACCGATGACGAAGGCGGTGTCGCGGAAGGCGTTCTTGGGGAGGCCGGGGGCGGGAGGGAGGTAACGAATTCCGCCGACGAGAAGGTACTTGTGGTGGGCGGCGCACCAGCTTCGCACGGATTGCGGCGGGAGGGATTCGAAGGTGTATTCGCTGAGCATGAAGAGGTCGGCGTTGGGATAGGCGGCGAGGGCTTTGTCGAGGCTGTCGGGGAGGGCGGCGGATTGGATGCCGACAATGAACGGGCCAAGGGGACCGGCTTGCTCGCGTGAACGGAACGGTGAGCGTTCGAGGAGGGGATTGGCGACGGCCGCGATCGCGACGGCGGCGGCGAGCGCGGGGATTCTCCAGGCGCGCGGGGCGAGCAGGGCGGCGGCGGCGAGAAACATCAGGGCGGTCCCGACTCCGTAGACGCCCAGGAGGCTGGCGGTGTAATCGGCCGGGAACGCGAGGCCTGGCGTGAGCCACGTGAAACGCAGGGGGTTGAGTTCGCTGCGGAAGTATTCGAGGCCGGTCCACAGGATGGGGAAGATGAGAAGGATCGCCAAGCGGAAGGAGCGGGGGATGCGGCGCAGGGCGTAGTGGGCGAACATCGTGAAGAAGCCGATCCAGATGGAGAGGATCAGCCAGAGGGAGATGGTGAAAAAGTGGAAGATGCCCGCGAAGAAAAAGAGATGCGGGGTGTAGATGGCCAAGCCGATGCCCAGGCCGAGCCAGAAAGCGCCGCGCGGGGTGTCGATCCAGGCGACCGAGGCGGTGCAGAAAAGGAAGACGACCATGAGCGGGGAGAGCAGGGGATTGGCGTAGGCGAGGTGGAAGGCCGCGACGGCGAAGAGCGCGGCGATCCCGGCGCGAATTCTGATATCCCGAGCGTTCGTGCGTGCCGCCGTTCCCACCACCGGCGTTGCTGCCACGTGCATGCGCCTTCCTCCCGAACGGCCCTCTGTAAGGCCATACGCGGAAGCAGGCGGAAAGTTTTACCCCCCCCTGCTGCGGAGGATTACGGGCGCGGCGCCTGGTCGGGGCGGTCGGTGCCGATGCTGTCGCGCATGGCGGTGTCCGCCTGGATGTTGCGCATGCGGTAGTAGTCCATGATGCCCAGGTGCCCCGCGCGGAAGGCTTCGGCCATGGCCAGCGGAATCTGCGCCTCGGCCTCGATCACCTTCGCCCGATTCTGCTGCGCCAACGCGGAAAACTCCTGCTCCTGCGCCACCGCCAGCGCACGCCGCTTCTCCGCCTCCGCCTGGAAACGACGCTTATCCGACTCGGCCTGATCCGCCTGCAGCTTGGCGCCGATGTTGTCGCCCACATCCACGTCCGCGATGTCGATCGAAAGAATCTCGAACGCGGTGCCCGCATCGAGCCCCTTGTGCAGCACGGTTTTGGAAATGGCGTCGGGGTTTTCCATCACGTGCTTGTAGGTGTCGGAGGAGCCGATGGACGTGACGATGCCTTCGCCGACGCGCGCGATCACCGTTTCCTCCGTGGCCCCGCCGATGAGCTGCTGGATGTTGGTGCGCACCGTCACGCGGGCCTTGACCTTGAGCTGAATGCCGTCCTTGGCGACCCCGTCGATGGTCTGCCGGCCGGACTGGGCATTGGGAACATCGATCACCTTGGGATTGACGGAGGTCTGGACGGCGTCGAGCACGTCGCGGCCCGCCAGATCGATCGCGGCGGCGCGGTTCCACGGCAGCTCGATGTCGGCACGGTGCGCGGCGATCATGGCGCGCACCACGTTGGGCACGCGCCCGCCTGCGAGATAGTGCGACTCGAGCAGGCTGGTGGTCAGTTCCGTAAGGCCCGCCTGAACCGCGGTGATGCGCGAGGTGACGATCTGGCGCGAATCGACCTTGCGAAAACGCATGCCGATCAGCTGGAAATAGCTCACCCCCGCGCCCGCCGAGAACGCCTGCAGCCACAGGCTGAAGAACTGCGCAATGACCATGACGATCACCAGCGCAATGGCCCCGACAATGAGAATCCCGATCCACACCAGCGTGTTGGAATCGGGCGTTCCGGCGATAGCGAGCATGTTCATGGCGGTTCCCCGGCAGAGTTGAGTGGATGCGCCAAGAATAGCGGCAAACGTGAGGTTTGAAAATCGGGCCCGTGGGGAACCCCTGATTCACGCGATTAAGATTTCCCACACCCCCTGACCCGCGCGGCAACATCCCCCCCCGATGCTCCAGACCAAAACACGAAGCCACGAAGGGACGAAGCACCACGAAGGCGCGGGCGAGAATTACGCCGGCCCCCACTGAAGTCCGCTCCTTTTCCCAGATAAATTTTGTGGGGACGCTGGCGGCGGGAACCACCGCCGTGAATCACCCTCTTCGTGGTCTTCGCCAGCTTCACCACTTCGTGTTTCGGTCTTGACGCCCGCCAAGACCGTGTCGGGCCCTGCATCTCGCGCATTTCTCAGGCACGGCGAAGCGGTTGATCGAGCGGTTGCGGACCGCGCGCCCAGAGCCCCCGGCGGAACAGGAGGGCGTCGAGGGAGATGATGCCCGGCCCCGCGATCAGCAGGGCGGCGGCCATGGCGATCAGCGCGACGTTGTACTCATAGCCCCTGGGAAGGGAATAGCCGCCGGCGCCCGTCACGGTCGCGATGGCGACGAACATCACGATCAGGACCGGGATGGTGGCCAGGCGCGTCAGCAATCCGATGAGCACCAGCGCGCCGCCGCCAAATTCCGCCAGCGCCGCGAGGTAGGCCCAGGCAACCGGCGGCAGGAAGGCGGGCATGTGCAGATATTTCGCAAAACCCGCGATGCCCGGCCCGTCAAAGGCGCCAAAAAGCTTTTGCGAACCGTGGAACACAAACGCCCATCCCAGCGCCAGCCGCAGCAGCAGCAGCGCCACCGACATGGCGAATGCCGTGTTCCCGACACGCGCCGCCGGACCCAGCGGCGCCGGAACCGCCGCTCCGCCGACCGGCAATCCGCCGGGCTGACCACCTGTTGAATTCATCGCCGATCTCCTGCCATGCCCCGGTGCCCATTCACCGAATTAAATTCGTCCAGAACAACCCCCCGAGGACCAGGCCGATGATCCCCAGAATGAGCCCGGCGACCGCCATTCCCTGTCCGCTGGATTGTCCGGAAGGCGACGTGTTGGTGCGCATCGCCATGAACGCGAAGATGATCGCCAGCAGCGACGGAACGACCAGACATAATCCGCCCACCACCGTGACGATTCCCAGCACCAGCGACGCCACCGCCCACGTGTTCGTGCCGGACATCGCGTCCCCGGCCGTGCCCTCCATGGTGAAGGGCAGGCCGCAGCCCAGGCAATTGTTCATGGCCAGGGGATTGAGGCGCTGGCAGCGCGGGCAGCGGATCTGGCGATCGCCGTTGGGCATGGCGACGATCTGCGGTGCCTTGTGGCCGGCCGCCGCATAGGCGTGAACCGGATGCGGGTCCTGCTTGATAATTTTGCCGGAGGTGGGATCGATGAGCTGGCCGCGGGCGTTGAGAATCGGGATGAGGATGGTGTTGCCGCAGGTGGGGCAGGTTCCCGATTGTCCCGCCATGGATTCCACCGCTTCCAGGCGCGATGAGCAGTAGGAACACAGAAAGCCGTAGCGGCGGCCCCACATCTGCGGCCGCTGCGCCGGCGCGGGCCCGGCGGCGGCGGCGGTCACGGGGACGGTTTGAGCCGGCGCGAGCGCTGCGGCCGGGGCCATGGCCGTCGAGGGTGGCGAGGGATTCGCCGGGCCCTCCGGTGGGCTTCCCCCCCCCGCCGCTCCTTCTGTCAGCGGTCGCTGTTCGCTCATACAACTCCTTGGCGGATCGCGTGCATCATACCATGGGCCTCCATGGCGCACCTCGGCAGAGCACCGCGAAATGCGGCGGCCGGGAGAGTAGAACGTTCGCGCGGCGGATGTTACAACGCCCGCATGGCCACCCCTGCCGCCCAAGTCTGGACCGTCGGTTCCCTGCTCACCTGGACCACCGATTTTTTCGCGCGCAAAAACATCGACGAGCCCCGCCTTTCGGCGGAACTTTTGCTCGCGCATGTGCTCAAATGTTCGCGGATGGCCCTCTACACGCAGTACGAACGCGTGCCGCCGGAACCGGAAATTGCTGCCTTTCGCGATCTCGTGAAGCAGCGCGCCAACCACGTCCCCGTCGCCTACCTGATCGGCAAGGCATGGTTTTTTTCGCTCGAACTCGCGGTGACCCGCGACGTGCTCATCCCCCGGCCGGATACGGAAACGCTCGTCGAGTTCGTCATCCAGCACGCCCGCCAGCGCGCCGACTGGGCCGGCGAAAACGCCCCCCGGATCCTGGATCTGTGCACGGGTTCGGGAGCCATCGCCATCGCGCTGGCAAAACACCTGCCCTCGGCCGCCGTCGTCGCCACGGATCTCTCGGCCAAGGCGCTCGAGGTGGCGCAACAAAACGCCCAAGCGCACGGCGTCGGCGGCCCCGCGCCGGCGCGCGTGACCTTCTTTCAGGGCGACCTGTATGGGGCCATCGAGCACATGCCGGCGCCCGCCCTGTTTCACGTCATTGCCTCAAATCCCCCGTACATTCCCTCGGCGGACGTGGACCGCCTGCCCCCCGGTATTCGCGAACACGAGCCACGCCTGGCGCTCGACGGCGGATCGGACGGCCTGGAATTTCACCGACGGATCGTCGCCGGGGCGCGCAACCACCTGCACCCCGGCGGACTGCTTATCATGGAAATGCAGGTCAATCAGGGACCCGCGCTGATAGAACTGCTGGAAGGCACGAGGTGGCTGGAGAAGGTGCGCGTCATCAAAGATGCCGCCAAGCTGCCGCGATGCGTGGTGGGTTTTCGGCGCAGCGACACGTGAGCCGCTCCGTGCCACGGGGTGAAACCAACCAAGGACATCCCCCTATACCTATCCGCTGGGAGTGGGATCAGCGATGCATGCGTGGTGTAAAGCCGATGGCGGTTTCGTAGTCAGGATACCGGGCGATCCACTGCGCAAGTACGTTCAGGTCGCTGAGGAGGCCGATGGCCCAGAGCGTCAGGACCGTCGGAATGGCGAACGCGTAGTACCAGCGCGTGGCGGGTTGTACCAGGGGAACTATGGTCATGGCGACGAAGACGAAAGTGACGCCCACGAGGGCAAGCTGCAACGTCAACGCGGCGGCGGAGACCGCGTGGCATGCGAACCTGTTGGCATGCAGCAACGCTTTGGCGCATGCCGCAAAAACAGCCGCCCACGACAACGTCAACAGAACGGGAAATTCGGAAGCCTTGTTGTTCAGAATCCATGCGATCAGAGTGCTTCCGGGAAGCGCCCGCAGCGCCTCGACCATCTCTATCGCGAGCGAACACGTCATGATGCCGGCGCAGATCAGCAGAAGTATGCTCGCGATCCGGCTCGCGCGGCATGCCGCCTGACGCACCGCCGTAGGCGTCCTCGTCTCGTAATTGAGAATCCGCAGCGTCGGGAGCGGCGGCATCCGCGGACCGTTCGACATCAGCTAAGCCTCATCAGGCCGGCCAGAGCACCGATAAAAGTGTACGTGATCGTTCGCCATGTCGTTCGAGGCCGGATCAATCTCGTCAACTTTCCGGGCGTTCATAGAGCGCCGTGGGCGCCGCGCCCGCCGGCGGTGATTGGCCGGTCAGGTGGGCGAGGATGCGCGCGACGTGGGCGTGGCAGTTTTCCAGGAAAACTTTGTAGCGTCTCTGAGTCCCCGCGATGGCCGTGCCGGCGACGTACAGATTCGGAATGTTGGTCTCCATCGTGTCGGCGTTATACGTCGGCAGGAGCTGGTCGCCGTTCAGCGTGACGCCCGCCATCTGCGCCAGAGACATGTCGGCCTCGTAACCGGTCATCAGCAGGACGAAATCCATCGGCAAACGCTGCGGAGCGACGCCTCCCGACTGCGTGGAATCGGCAAGCGTGACATGCGCGGGCGTGATCTCCGTGACCACCGTGTTGTAGTGCGCGGTAATGTGGCCCGATTTGATCAGCAACGAAAACTCCGGATACAGCCAGTATTTGATGTCCCTGGCGTCCACGGAGTCGCGCCGATAGGAAAAGTGAACCCGGGCGCCGGCGCGATGGCAGCGCAGGGCGGCTTCGACCGCCGAGTTGCGCCCACCCACGATCAGCAGGTTCTTCTGAAAATACGTGTGCGGGTCCTGGAAATAATGCGAGACATGCGGCAGATTTTCCCCCGGAACGCCTAGCAGGTTCGGACGCTCCGTGCCCCCGGTCGACAGGATGACGCGCCCCGCCGTGAGCGTCCTCGCCTCGCCCAACGGTTGGCCGCGCACCGATTTTTGCAGGGTGAGCCGGAAACGGTGGTCGGGACCCGGCGGCTGGAGCGGCGTGCGCTCGATGTGCGTGACCTGCGTGTAGGTGTGAACGTCGAGGTGGAACTGGAGCGCCACCGAGCGCAGGTACGCCAGATATTCCTCGCGAGAAGCCTTTTCCTGGTTAGGCGTAATCAGCGGGACGCCGGCGATGGAGATGCGTTCTGGCGACGAGAACCAGCGCGTCCCGGGGGCCCACCACTGGATGGTCGCGCCGATCTGTCCGGCCTCGATATGCGTGTAGTGGAGTTGGGCCTGCCTGAGCGCGACCGCCATCTCGAGGCCGAGCGGGCCGGCGCCGATCAGGGCGATATCCGTACTGTCGGGAGGCAGAATCACGCGAGCATGATAGGTGCGTCGTTCCGCCGCAGACAACAGCCCGACCGGTGACGCGCCCAGAAATCCCGAACCTGTCGCTTGAGGATGGCGACAAGGAGGCAGAGAATGGAGCGGTGAGCCCGCGCGGCGTGTGCGGGTGATCGGCCTTGGAGTGCCCCCATGACGGACACCGTATCGAGTGGAGTTGCCGGCGCCGGCGGGGAAACGCCCGGCGGCGGGAACCCCGGCGGAAAACCGCCTTTCGGGGGAGATGACGGCACCGGACTCATCCTGCTCGACCCCTGGCTCGAACCCTACGCCGCCCAGTTGCGAAATCGCCACCTCCATTACAAACATTTCCGATCCATCCTCGACCAGCACGGCGGCGTCACCGGCGAAATGACCACCGGACACAAATACTTCGGCCTCAACCGCGGCCAACGCGACGGCAAAACCGGCGTCTGGTATCGCGAGTGGGCCCCCGCCGCCAGAAGTATCGCCCTCATCGGCGACTTCAACGCCTGGAACCGCGAATCCCACACGCTCCAACGCGACCAGTGGGGCGTCTGGCAACTGTTCCTCCCCGATGATGAGGCCCAGCATCGCCTCGTCCATGGCTCCCGAATCAAAGTCCACGTCCACGGCGACGACGACTCTCGCATCGACCGCTTGCCCGCCTATATCAAACGCCTCGTCCAGGACCCTCCCGACTCCCCCAACTTCACCGGAATCTACTGGAACCCTCCAACCCCCTATGTCTTCCGCCACCAACTCGGCGCTCGAAAGGGCGGCCTGCGCGTCTATGAGGCCCACGTCGGCATGGCCCAGGAACAAGGCAAGGTCGGCACCTTCAAGGAATTCACCGCCAACATCCTGCCACGCATCGCCAGCCTCCATTACAACGCCATCCAGTTGATGGCTATCCAGGAACATCCCTACTACGGCAGCTTCGGCTATCACGTCTCCAGCTTCTTCGCCGTCTCCAGCCGCTTCGGAACCCCCGAGGATTTGAAGGAACTCATCGACACCGCCCATTCCCTCGGCCTCGCCGTCATCATGGACCTCGTCCATTCGCACGCCGTCAAAAACATCCACGAGGGCCTGAACCGCTTCGATGGCACCGATCACCAGTATTTCCACGCCGGCGCGCGCGGCCAGCATACCCAGTGGGATTCCCTCTGCTTCGATTATTCCAAGTACGAGGTGCAGCGCTTCCTGCTCTCCAACGTGCGCTACTGGCTCGAGGAATTCCGCTTCGACGGCTTCCGCTTCGACGGCGTCACCAGCATGCTCTACCTCGATCACGGCATGGGCAAGGGATTCAGCTCCTACGACGACTATTTCACGCTAAACACCGATGGCGACGCGCTGGCCTATCTGCAGCTCGCCAACGATGTGGCGCACGCCGTGCGCCCCGGGATCGTCACCATTGCCGAGGATGTCTCCGGCATGGTCGGCCTGGCCCGCCCCGTCAAAGAAGGCGGCCTCGGTTTCGATTACCGCCTCGCGATGGGCATTCCCGATTACTGGATCAAGCTCCTCAAGGAAAAGTCGGACGACCAGTGGAACCTCAACCAGATCTATCAGACGCTGCTCAATCGCCGGGCGCACGAAAAACATCTCGGTTATGCCGAATCGCACGACCAGGCCCTCGTCGGCGACAAGACCCTCGCGTTCTGGCTCATGGACAAGGAAATGTATTTCTCCATGAGTAAGTTCACGCCGAGTCTCATCGTGGACCGCGGCATCGCCCTCCACAAGATGATCCGCCTGATCACCTTCGCCCTCGGCGGCGAAGGCTACCTCAACTTCATGGGCAACGAATTTGGCCATCCCGAATGGATCGATTTCCCCCGCCTCGGCAACAACTGGTCCTACCATCACGCCCGCCGGCAATGGTCGCTCGTGGACACCGAGCACCTGCGTTATTCCGGCCTCAACAACTTTGACCGGGCGATGCAGATGCTCGACGAGCAGTTCGGCCTGCTCGAGGACCCCTTCATCGAGCAACTGGCGTGTCACGAGGACACCAAGCAGCTCGTGTTCCGCCGCGGCCCGCTCGTCTTCGCCTTCAATTTCCATCCCACCGAAAGTTACGTCGGCCTGCGCATACCCGTGCCCGACCCGAAGGATTATCGCGTGGTCCTCAACTCCGATTCACCCCAGTTCGGCGGCCAGGCGCGCGTCCCGGAGTTCGCGGTCTATCCCAAGCAGCCCGTCGGGATGTACGGCCGCGGCCAGAGCGTGCAGATGTATCTGCCCAGCCGCACGGCGCAGGTGCTCGCGCCGATGTGAGGACGAACCTTTTTAATGTGCAGATGCGGAGACGCGCACGACGAGCGGCGCGAGGAGTTTCCGCTGGCGGCGGATCCTGGCCTGAAGCGCCGCCGGACGGGGCATATTTTCGATCAGCGTGCACAGCTCCGGCGTGATGGAAATCTGTGCCTGCCCCGCCTGCAGCCACGCGTCATGCGTTTCGATGACCGTGCGCACCGCGTGCCCTTCCGCCGGAGCGACGCGCGCAAGCTGCCCGAAAATGTCGGCCGAGCTGGCCAGCAATGTCTCCATCACCAGACAGTATCGTATTCACGAACGCAGATGCAAGGACAATCTGCAGCACGCGTCGCCTTCCCTCGCTAAATGGGCATTTATCGGCGGTCGTGTCCCCGCGCCCGCCCGCGTATACTACCTGCGTATGAGCAAGACCTCGCGATCCCCTCACCCTTTGCCGCAGCCTGCAAGACCTGGCGGAAAGGCCCCGGCCCCCGTCCCCAAAAAACGCAACGCCCCCGTCACCCCAAAAATCCACAACCGCCGCGCCCATTTCGACTACCACATCCTCGATAAAATCGAGTGCGGCATCGAACTTGTCGGCTCCGAGGTCAAAAGTGTCCGCCGCGGCCATGTGCAGCTCGCCCAGAGCTTCGCCCGCATTCAGAACGGCCAGGTCTTTCTCTACGGCTGCCACATCGATGAATACGTCGAGGCCAATCAGTTCAACCACGACGCCACCCGCACGCGCCGGCTCTTGTTGCATCGCCGTGAAATTCGACGCCTCACTCAGCGTTTGCAAAAAGAGCAGGGCGCCACGCTGATCCCCCTCGAAATGTACTTCACCCGCGGGTTCGCCAAGGTGCTCCTGGGAGTGGCCAAGGGAAAAAAGGCCTTCGACAAACGGCAGGCAATCAAGGAACGGGAGGATCGGCGGAATATGGACAAGGCGCTCCGGCGCCGCTAGGACCGACAGGAGAATCAAGAATCAAGAATTGAGAAGTGGCGGCAGCGTGCTCCTGCTTCTGTCTTCTTGCGTCTTGCTTCTTAAAGCAACCCAACAAGGAGCGAGGATATGGCACACGATATTCTGACCACCTTGATCGGCAGCTATCCCACGCCCGATTGGCTCATCCATCACCACACCGAAGGAGCCCTCCGCGACGCCACGCTCGTCGTCCTCAAAACCCAGGAAATCGCCGGCATCGACCTCCTCACCGACGGCGAGCTCAACCGCTACGACATCAACCACCCCGAAACCAACGGCATGATCGATTACTTCATCCGCCCGCTCCAAAATGTCCGCGCCGATGTCACCCGCGCCGAAGAAAAAAAATACGCCGAGCTTACTTACCTGCGCTTCCGCCACAAACCCGCCGGCGTCGTCGAAGGCCAGCTTGGCGAAGGCCGCCTCAACCTGGCGCACGATTTCGACAAGGTCCGCGAACTGACGGCGCGCCCGCTGAAATTCACCGTCACCAGCCCCTACATGCTCGGACGCACCCTCCTCGATCGCCATTACAAATCGAAGGAAGCCCTGGTGGCGGCGCTGGCCGATGTGCTCGCCGCCCAGCTTCGCGAGGTCGACGCAGAGGTCGTCCAGGTCTCCGAGGAAAATCTCACCGGCAACCCCGGCGACGGGCCCTGGGTCGCCGAAGCCCTCAACCGCATGTTCGCCGTCGTGCCGCGCAAAGCCGCCCTCCACCTCTGCTTCGGCAATTACGCCGGACAGGTCGTCCAGACCGGCCATTATTCTCAACTCGTCGATTTCCTGAACCTGCTCAACGTCGATCACGTCCTGCTGGAATTGGCCTATCGCGGCCCGGATGAATTGACCTTTTTGAAGGACATCAAGCCGGAAATCGGCATCGGCATCGGCGTCATCGACATCAAGTCCACCGTCGTCGAATCCCCCGATGATGTCGCCCGCGCCATCGAACGCGCCGACCGCGTCCTCGGACCCGGAAGGCTCAAATACGTCCACCCCGACTGCGGCTTCTGGATGCACAAACGCGCCGTCGCCGATGCCAAAATGGCCAATATGGTCAAGGGCCGCGACCTGTTCCTCGGACAGACGCCGGCAGCGCCGCCTGAACACCAGGAAATCCCCAGCGAGGAACGCTACGCCGAAGCTTAAAATCCATTTCCAAAGTGGCATGCGCATCCTGCCCATGTTCGAATAACGCCGGCTTTCCCGATCAGGAACATGGATGAAACGCCGATGCCGCGATTTCTGAAATCGCTTCCTAACGCCCCGGCATGCGCCCGCCTCCGGCGCCGCGATAACCCGGCGGAGAAGCCGGATTGAAACGCCGCGCCGGCGGCGTGTACCGCGGTTGCGGCGGCGGTGTGTAACGCGGCGGCGGCGTGACTGGCCGGTACGGGGCGGGATTCACCGGCGTTGGCCGCGGCATGTCACGCGGCGTAATCCGCGGCCCTGGCGATGACGGATTCACATCAGAAAAACCCGGAGCGCTCCAGTCCTGCCCCCCGATGCGCCCGCCGCGCTGCCGACCCCCGGGACGCGGAAAATTCGGATCCTCAGGCCACGCCGCCGGCGCAGGAGCCACCGTTGGCATGTAATGCGCATAACTGTCAAACGACGCCGAAAACGCCGCCGGCCGAATCGCTTCGCCGCTCTCGCTCCATTCCATCGTCGGCGGATTCATGCTCCACCACACCAGCAGCGCCATCAAAACCACTCCCGCCACCGCGCGCCCGCCATACGACGCCCACGCCGTGAACGCCGCCCGACGCGACGCTTTCTTCCGCGCCGCTTCTTCCTCGGGATCCGATTCCGGCATCGCCGGAAGCGCCGGCAATCCCACCGCCTCCTCCAAACGCCCCGCAATCTCCGCAAGCTGCGACAGCACCCGGAACGTCAGCGACGCATACCGATCGAACAGCATCGTCGCGCACGCCGCCACCCCCTGCGGATCGTTTTTCTCCGGAAGTTTCTCCGGCAGAAAATACGCCCCCACCGTGATCTCCTCCTGCGAATGCTCAAACGGATACTTCTGCGACAGCGTCTCGCGCAGCTCCTGCATCGTCTGAAGCATCGACCCGCTCGTCGCCAGGATGCGCTCGACCAGCGGTCCGTACGGCTGCCGCGGATTGTGGTTGACGCACAGCACGCGCAGCGTCAGCGCATCATCACGCAGACGCGTCACCGTCGCATCCGCCTCGCGCAACACTTCGCCCAGCGGCAGAAAACGCGCCAGCAACCCCTTAGCCGCCGCCGCCTCCGGCACCTTCGCCGCAATCTTCGGCACCTGCATGAACCGCAGCGCCAGCGTGAAACGCGATTGCACCGCATGCTCGAACGGGCTGATCTGCGGCCGCACGTTCTGCAGGATGCGCTGCGCCTCGCGCACCTGCCGCTGGCCCATCCGGCGCACGCGCGCCGCCTGCGGAGAGCGGCTGAAAATCTCCGCAAGCTGCTGCCGCGCCGCCCCCACCGTGAACTCCGCCGCCGCTTCCCGCGCCTGCCGGATTTTCGGCGTTAACCCCTCTGCCGCCTGGGCCAGCGCATTGCGCGCCGCCACCAGATCGGCCGCCGCCGCTTTCACATCGTCGGGCGCGTAACGTGCATCCGGATCGGGAAACATCGGACGCTCCGTCGCCGCATACCCCCGGAAATAAGCGTGCAACCGGTCGAATCCCTGAGACTGCGCCTGCCACTCCTCCGCGATGATCCGCGTCGAAACCAGCGTCGCCTTGTCCAGATCCTCCTTCAGGTACCCCCTGTACAAATCCCGCGTGGCGCGCAGGCACAACCCATCGAAATTCGCGAACAGCAGGCCCGATTTCTGCGTGCATTTCAGCCTCCCCTCCACCTTCAGGTCCTTCACGAACGCCGCCCGGTCCGCATGCGACGGATGCGTGTCAAACGGGCTCGTCGCCCGCTCGCAGATGTCCTTCACGATGTTGGGAAACCGCCCGCGAAGCGTCTTGGCGTCGCTCACCACCAGGCGCGGATAATTGTCCGCCAGACGCTGCGTCGTCCAGCAGCGATTCAGAAAATCGTGCGCCCGACGATCGGAAATCTGCAGGAAAAACACCGCCAAATCCGTGGCCGCGAACGCCTCCGACCCCACGATGTTCCCCTCCACCGTGTCCGCATCATGCTCCATCCGCCGCAGCGTGTGGCAACTGATAAAGTCCCCCGCCACCAATAACGCCCACAGAATCCCGCGCGCCGGCTCGATGAATCCCACCGCCACCCAGTACGTCGCGCGCACAAAAGGATTCCGCATGTGCCGCAGCCGCAGCAGCAGCGCGTCCAGCCGGTCGCGCTGGAACACCACCCGCCGCAGGAAAAAGTGCAGCGTCCGGATCAGAAAGCTCCCGATCATCCCTGACCGCTGCGAGAAGTGCCCGAATTCATGCGCCAGCACCCCCGAGAATTGCTGCACGTTCAGCGCCGCCACCAGCGGCAGCCCGACCCGCAGCGTCATCCGCCGGCCGATCAGCCCGAAAATGCCCCGATCGAACGACGCGCTCGCATTCGCCTCGCAATCCACGATGATCCGCACCGGCGCAGGAGCGCCCACCGCCGTCGCCAGCCGCGTGACATACTCAAAGAGAAACGGCTCATTCTCGCGCGTCAATTCAATGCTGGCGCCCAGCTCCCCACGCCGCCGGATGAACACCGGCTTGAGCAGAAACACCAGCAGCACGATTGCCAGCAGCGCCATCGGCCCGTGAAACAGAAAGTAGGGCCCCTTGCCCAGCGACGCGAACGCGCTGATCGTGTGGAACACCGCCAGCCACGCCAGAAACCCCAGCAGCAGCACGAACAGCCCCACCGAAATTACCAGCCCCGCCGCCAGGAATCCCACCGCCCACCGATAAGACTTTCCCGGATCCCGCGCCGGAAGCTGAAAATTCAGACTCTCCAGAAGCGCCGCACGCGCCCCCTCGCGCGAAGAACTCGCCCCTTCACGATGCGTCCCAACCGCGGCAATGTTGGACATGCCCTTCTCCTGAATTGCACCACTCTTGTATCACCACAAGGGCCGCCTTGTCGAGCAAATTCGCAAATCGCTACTGCATTCGGGCGCGGCCATCTTTTGTGGCAACCCTTCACGCTGCCTTTTCCAACCCCTTCCCGTCGCATACCATCCCCCCATGTCCGCCCCCCCGCCCGCGCTCCCACCACACACTCGCCGCCCCTGGGCACTTCGCCTCGCACTCGCCCTCCTCTTCCTGGGCTTCCTCTCCAACCTCTTCTACCTCTATCACAACTGCCCCCTCGATCTCTCCGAAGACGAATCCCACTACTGGGAATGGGCGCGACACCTCGACTACGGCTACTACTCCAAACCCCCCGGTATCGCCTGGGTCATCGCCGCCGCCCTCCGCCTCGGCCATCTCCTCCACCTCACCGGCGACAACTCCGGCGCTGCCCTCATGCCCGTCATCCGCACCCCCGCCGTCCTCTTCGCCCTGTGCTCCGGACTCCTCTCCCTCTTCCTCGCACGCCGCATCTTCAGGGACGACCGGACCGCCCTCGCCGTGATCCTCCTCTCCGCCGCCGTCCCCATGTTCGCCGTTGGCAGCCTCCTCATCACCATCGACTCCCCCATGTACCTCGGTTGGGCCGCCACCATTTACTGCCTCTGGCGCACCATCGATACCCCGCGGCATGCCGCGCGCTGGATGCTCCTCGCCGGCTTCGCCTGCGCCGCCGGAATGCTCTTCAAACCCGTCCTCATCGCCATTCCCCTCTGCGCCCTCATCGCCGCCGCATGGGATCGCCACGCACGCAAAGCCTTCTTCACCAGATCCGCCCTCGCCGCCCTCATCATCGTCCTGCTCTCCCAGGTCCCCGTCATCCTCTGGAACGCGCACCACCACTGGGTCACCTTCCTCCACATCGGCAACCAGGGCTTCAACACCGCCGACCAGAAAAAATCCCTCCTCGCCCCCCTCTCACGCCTCGCCGAATTCGTCGGCGGACAAGCCGGCGGCATGGGAGGCCTCCCCTTCATCCTCCTCGTCTGCGCCGTGGTCTATGCGATCCGCACGCTCCGCTCGGACCGCCGCGGCCTCCCCCCAGCCGACACCGCTCCCCACCCTGCTGACCACTGGCCACTGACCACTGGCCGCTCCACCCCCTACCGCTTCCTCCTCGCCTTCTCCCTCCCCCTCTGGCTCTTCTACTTCCTCATGAACCTCTGGAAATCCACCGAGGTCAACTGGCCCGCCGCCTCCTATTTCACCGGCATGGTCCTCCTCGCCGGCATCGTCACACAGCTCTGGCCCACCCACAAAAACTGGCGCGCCTGGACCACCGCCACCGTCATCGTCGGCTTCCTCCTCACCGCCTTCGCCCTCAACATGCAACGCCTCTATCCCCTCCTCGCCCCAAGACTCCAGCCCCTCCTCGGCACGCCCGCCTACGAAAAATCCCTCCTCTTCCCCGGCAAATGGGACCCCGCCGCCAAAAAACTCCGCGGCTTCAACGCCCGCGCCCAGGCCCTCCAATCCCTCCGCGAAGCCTTCGCCCACCAAACCGGCCAGGACCCCCTCATCATCTCCGGCCGCTACGACCTCTCCTCCTCCCTCGCCTTCTATCTCCCCGGTCATCCCTTCGTCTTCTCCATCATGTCCCAGGTCGGCGGCCGCGAATCCCAATACGACCTCTGGCCAGGCCTCAACCAGAAATCCCCCGATGGCCAGCTCCTCCACGCCGGCCAGAACGCCCTCCTCGTCGGCAACTTCGACCAAGCCCCCTTCCAGTCCGTCCTCGTCCCCGCCTTCGACCGCATCGATCCCCCCACCAACCTCCCCATCTACCTCCACGGAATCCTCCTCCGCTCCCTCCAGGTCCGCCGCGCCTACAACTTCAAAGGCCTCCCCGCCCCGGCCGCCCCCCCCCACTACTAACCCCCGACGCCACCCCACCCCCGGCGACACCCAATTACCATTTACTATTTACCAATTACCAACTCCCCCGCTTCCCGCTACATTACCCCCATGCACCTCCTCCACCTCATCCTCGCCCAGACCCCCCCCGCCACACGCCAGTTCAGTCCCAACGAGCGTTACCATCTCATCATCGACCTCATCATCCTCATGGTCATCGTCATCCTCGGCTTCGTCGGTATCCTCATCCTCCGACGCCGCCTCCGAAACGACGACGCCGATCCCTCCTCCGGCGCAAACACCGGCTTCTCCCTCGCCGACCTCCGCGACATGGTCACCCGCGGCGAACTCACCCAGGAAGAATACGAACGTACACGCCAACGCATCGTCTCCAAAATCCGCACCGCCTCCAACAAACCCAACGCCCCCAAGCCCCCCCCCGACGAGATCCTCCCCTGAACCACCATGATCCTCCATCGCCGTCATCGCTCCACCCCTTCGCACCGCAACAAAATTTTCTCGTCCCCTCCCCAATTGAACCAGGTGAACCAGCACCCCCCATTGAACCCGCCGCCCCGCGCCCCATCTTCCCCACCCTTTGCGTTTCATCACAACCCCCCGCTATAATCCCTCGTTCTACCGGCAGCGTAGCTCAGTTGGTTAGAGCGAGGGATTCATAAGCCCTAGGTCCCCGGTTCGAGCCCGGGCGCTGCTACTTCAAAGGTCGCCAAAAAAATACATCAAAAAAAGCCATTCCACCGAAAAGCCGCCTCTTCCCCCCCCAGCGCCTTCGTATCCCTATCGCGCCCATTCTTCGCGCCCCGACAAGTTTTAGATCGCAACTTTCGTGTCTTTGGTGCCTTTCGTGGCCAATTTACGTCGCCGTCTCCTCAGTTCCGTTGATTTCCCACCCCATTTCGCTATGATTACCAATCTGCCGCCGCCCCGTTCGACGCCCTTGCGCGCCCCGGCGAAGGCTCAACCCCTTGCCCTCTCAGAGGCCCCCATGAAAGACAAAATCCATCCCCAATACAACTACGCAAAAGTCCGCTGCGCCTGCGGCAACACCTTCGAAACCGGCTCCTCCTCCAAACACATCGAAGTCGAAATCTGCGGCGTCTGCCACCCCTTCTACACCGGCAAGCAAAAATTCGTCGATACCGCCGGCCGCGTCGAACGCTTCCAAAAGAAATACGCCAAATTCGCCTCCGCACAGGCCGGCGGCGCCGGCGGTTCCACCGCCTCCAAATAGCATCCTCCTCCCACAACACCAAAAACGCCGTGCGCGCCCCCCAGCCCGCACGGCGTTTTCCTTTCCCCCGCAATCCCCAAACTCCACGACTTGACGACTCAACGACGTGACGATTTACCGCCCCCTCCCTCGTTTTGCCTTTTGCCTTTTGCGTTTTGAGCCCCATGTCCCTCTACTCCCCCATCCTCTCCCGCCTCGCCGACGACGACGCCCACCTCCGCGCACTCACCGCCCAACTCCAAGACCCCGCCCTCGCAGAGGGGGGGGGAGACCCCGCCGCCCTCATCCCCCTCGCCAAAGCCCATGGCAAACTCCAACGCCAGCTCGCCCCCTACCACGCCTACCTCGCCGCCCAAAAATCCCTCGACGACACCACCGCCCTCGCCACCGGCGACGACCAAGACCTCCGTGACCTCGCCCACGCCGAGCTCCCCACCCTCACCGCCCAGCGCGACGCCGCCCTCGACGCCCTCATCTCCTCCTTCCTCGCCGCTGACGAACTCGCCGTCGACGCCCTCATCCTCGAAATCCGCGCCGGAACCGGTGGCGACGAAGCCGCCCTCTTCGCCGGCGACCTCCTCGATATGTACCGCCGCTACGTCGACCTCCAGCCCGATCTCACATTCGAAACCCTCGACTTCTCCCCCGGTAACGTCGGCGGCTTCCGCGACGTCATCGTCTCCATCCGCGGCCCAGGCGCCTACGCCGCCCTCGCCTTCGAATCCGGCGGACACCGCGTCCAACGCATCCCCGAAACCGAAACCCAGGGCCGACGCCAAACCTCCGCCGCCACCGTCGCCGTCCTCCCCGAACCCGACGAATCCGACATCACCATCAACCCCGCCGACGTCCGCGAAGACGTCTCCCGCTCCGGAGGCCCCGGCGGCCAGGGCGTCAACAAAATCGAATCCGCCGTCCAACTCACCCACCTCCCCACCAACATCGTCGTCCGCATGCGCGAAGAACGCTCCCAACACAAAAACCGCGAAAAAGCCTGGCGACTCCTCCGCTCCCGCGTCTTCGAACACTTCGATTCCCAACGCCGCGCAGAGCGCGCTAGCACCCGCAAATCCCTCATCGGCACCGGCGACCGCAACGCCCGCATCCGCACCTACAACTACCCCCAAAACCGCTGCACCGACCACCGCCTCAACCAAAACTTCCCCCTCACCCCCATCCTCCAAGGCAACCTCACCCCCCTCCTCACCGCCCTCCAACAACACGCCAAATCCGAACGCCTCGCCGCACTCACTTAAATTCCGCCAAGCCTTTAGCAGCAAAATCTTCCATGTACGCGATATATTGCCAACCAGACCGCTCCGTAGCATGATAAACGGCACCTCATCAGGGAAGGCCAAACTAACGTATGTCGAAACGCCCCTACCATTTCAATGTAAGCAGCGGCCTCAAAACGGTCCTGGGCAGCGAACTCATAACCGATGATGAGGTGGCCGTATTTGAGCTCGTCAAAAATTCCTTCGACGCCCGCGCCAAACACGTCGAGATTTTTTTCGGCAATAACACCATCGTTATCGCCGACGATGGTAGTGGAATGAGCCTCGACGACCTCAAGCACAAATGGCTGTTCGTGGCCTACTCTGCGAAACGAGATGCGACGCCTGATCGGGACTTCCGCCAAGAGATCGCTCAACGGCATTACGCTGGTAGCAAAGGCATCGGACGATTCTCCTCAGATCGATTAGGGCGACTTACCACGCTCCAAACGCGTGCGTCCGACGAACTGGATGGCCCCATACACGAAATCACTGTCGACTGGGGGCTTTTCGACGAGAACCACAAAAAGCTCTTCCAAAACATTGACGTACAACACACCCACAGGGCCCAATTCGATCTACCCAAGGAGCTTCGGAAAATACGACATGGTACCGTCATCACGATCACCGACACCAGGAAAGTGTGGGACCGACAAGGCATTTTGACTCTAAAGTCTGCGCTCGCGAAGCTTATCAACCCTTTCGGAAGCTCCGTCGACGGCTTCTCTATTTCGATTGTGGCGCCCGCAGAGCTCGAAGCAGACGACGCAGAAAAGGAAGAATGGACAACAAAAGACGACCAGCTTCCGCCTAATAGTACTGTTAATGGAGAAGTTGGTAATTTTGTATTCAACACGCTAAAAGAGAAGACAACCTTCGTTGACGTAAAGATATCCGACGATGGCCAAGATATTGAAAGCGAGCTAACTGATCGCGGCGAATTGATCTACCGGATTCGAGAACGCAATCCTTACGATCTTTTGAGGAGATCTGGATTTAAATGCCAAGTCTACTTCCTCAATACTTCCGCCAAGCTAACCTTTGCACGTCGAATGGGTGTGCCGTCCGTTCAGTTCGGCTCTGTGTTCCTATTTCGCAATGGTTTTCGCGTATTCCCAATCGGGGAAGAGGGCGATGACTGGTTTCGAATGGATCGCCGTAAGCAGCAAGGATACGCAAGGTTTTTGGGAACGCGCGACGTGATCGGCCGGATAGAGGTCTCAGGTGCAAGCTTTCAGGAACCATCCAGCCGCAACACCGGATTGATTGAAAATGAGGCAACGGAGCAGCTCCGCGCTTGCTTTTCTGAGTTTTGCCTAAAGCGACTCGAACGCTACGTGGTGCCGGTAACTTTCGTCGATAGTGAGGACAAAAACACCGAGGATATATCTCGGCTTATGACGGACCCTGGACGAGCCCGCGTAGCCGCGGTTGTAGCAAAACTCGTAGACCACGACGGAGCGGAGTTGCTGGAGTACAGCAAGCGGCTCATTCGCATTCTCAGCGAAAGGTCCGAACAATTTGAATCGTCACTTGCCAGCTTCCGAGCGATCGCTGAACACACTAAAGACTCTCGTCTCTTCAACCAGATCGAAGAAGCAGAGAAAAAGTTTGAACGACTGCGAAGAGCAGAAGAGTCAGCACGCAAGCAAGCCGACCAAGAAAGAGCTGCAAAGGAAGCTGCGGAGGCACGCGCGTCACACGCAGAAGAAGTTGCTCAGCGTGCCACCTTGGATCTGCATGAAGAACGCAAGCGGAACGTCTTTTTAGCCTCGATGGCTAATTTGGACACGGAAACTATTGTCAATTTACACCACCAGATTACAATTTACGCCGTGAACATTCAGCACCAGATCCAAAATTTTTTGGCTCGGACGTCTGCCGAGAAATCAACCACAGTGGCACAAGCTCTAGAAACCATGGAGAGCATTTCTCTCCTAAATCTAAAAATTCTAGGTATTGCAAAATTCGCGACAAAAGCGAACTTTCGGCTCGAATCCGAAGCTATCCAGGGGGACCTCGGAGAATACATCAGACAATACGTGGAGGAGGTTGCGCAGTTATTCCTTCAAGAGCCGGTCACCCTCTTGGTGGAGCACGACGGTAAAGGATTTGTGCAGAGCTTTAAGCCCATCGACATCAGCGTTGTTATTGACAATCTAGTGGCGAATGCGAAGAAAGCACGAGCAACAGAAGTCCGTTTTGTAATAACTCATCCCGCTCGCCACACTATCCACGTTCTAGTGCACGATAATGGCAGGGGCTTTGACAAACGAATCACCGATCTTGATCGAGTTTTTGAAAAAGGTTTCACAACAACTGACGGTTCGGGATTAGGCTTGTTCCACGTAAAGCAAGTACTCGGCGAAATGAAAGGCACAATAGAAGCGCGAAAAACAAACAGTCAAGGAGCCGAATTTCTCATCAGGATAGCCAAATGAGATTAGATTTCAATCTATTGTGGGTGGAGGATCAGCCCGATAACGTTGAGCCCTCACGACAATCCGTTGAACTCAAACTTCGGAAACACGGATTTCGCCTGCAAACACAATTCGCCAAATCGGTGGACGAGGCAAAAACATTCTTGCGATCAGATGTCTACGGTGACCACATAGACCTCATCTTGATGGATTACGACCTAGGTGCCGGAAGTAAGGGGGATGATGGTCTTATCCAAATAAGAAACGTATTCCCATACAAAGATATATTATTCTATTCAGCGAGAACCGCAGATTTAAAAGCACTCGTTGCCGCCAAGCGGGTACAAGGCGTATTCTGTTGCGGGAGATTGGATCTTCCCGAAACGGTCGACGGGATATTCGAA
The DNA here is from genome assembly GCA_035545015.1 of Phycisphaerae bacterium. Taxonomy (GTDB): domain Bacteria; phylum Planctomycetota; class Phycisphaerae; order WQYP01; family WQYP01; genus CALCHA01. The sequence continues at coordinate 2,567 of DASZZD010000013.1, read as the reverse complement.
GCCCTAGTCAAAAAGGTCCTCGACATCGACCATGCACGTGGCATCATCATGGGATCATCCAGTGTCATTGATGGGCTGGTAGTCGACTGCCTCAGCGCCCATTGCAATCAGAACGCCGGCGTTCTGCCGGCACACGCGGCACAACTGTTCGCAAAGCGAGTAAAGAAACTGCGAGCGGCATTCACCAAGGATGTCGAGCGGCTAGAAAAGGCAACGACAATCCCCGAAATCGAGAAGCAGCACCGAATTTACACTAGCATGGATAGACAGCAACTCTTGTGTAAGATACTAGATGATATCGGCCAATATACTGACGAGTGCAAATTTATAAAAGACTACATCGACAAAACAGTTCCTTTACGAAATATACTAGCACACGTAAGAGTCGAAAAAAAAGGATTTTCGCGCACGCTTCGCAACAAGGACGGTTCGGAGTTCACGAGCGAAATGGTAACGGAATTGCGGAACGCGCTCCTCAAGCACGAAGAGCTGTTAGAGAAAATTCTGCGGAGGATGAGTCAATAGCAGGAAATATAATCCAAAAGCACGGATCCGATCATCTCTGCGATAAGCGGTGGGACCGCATTTGCGACCTGTGTAAATCGCGGTACCTCATGCCGCCGACGCTGGCCTCCAGTGGTATACTTTCCTTGGAAAGTATACCAGTCTGGGAAGCTCTGCAATCGAGCACATTCGCGAACAGTGAGGCAACGAGGTTCACTGTAATGTATAAGATCATCAGGCATGCTGGTGATGGTAGGTGAGGGACTATCAGGATCGAGCACACGAATTGCAGCTTTTCGCAGTCCGAACCCAGCCCGTAGCTCTTGAGATAACGAGACGTTGAGTCGATCGTTGGCACGGCATATTCGCATGATTTTTTTGAATCGGGCCACTATCTCCGGGCGGTGATTAGCAAGCCTTGTATCTGTGACGTGCGGACCCGCCCCATCATTGAGTAACCGTTGGTAAAGAGTTTTAGGGCCGGCATAGTCGATCTCCACAAAACCTTTCATCTCACGCGAAGGAACCGTGCCATTGCGACCAACGAGCAGATCCGAAATGGCGAGCTTGGAAGGTACCGGCACAACGTTGAGGCCCTTTTTTCGAAGAAAATTGGCTCGTGCGTTTGAAATGCTCTTGAAAGGATCGGGTAGTGCACATCGAAGCCCGTCCCTCCGGATCGCTATCACAAAAAATCGCTGCCTTCGTTGAGCGACTCCGAACAGCGACGTGTCCAAAATATCCGACCAAACAAAAAAATCTCGACTAAGCGCATCCATTATCTGGCGCGCGTAATTCACGTTCCCACCGCGACGTCCACCCAGGCTGAAATCTGCGGTAATACCACGCACATTCTCTATGAGCACAATACGCGGCTGAATGAGCCTGACAAACTCCAAGTATGAGGTTACGAGTTCGTTTCGCGGGTCGTCCACCTTCCTGCGACCCGCACTAGAGAACCCCTGGCACGGCGGTCCCCCTGCCAGCAGGTCCACCGATCCCGCAAACTCCGTGACTACCTTCCGGTATTCGCAAAGAATATTATTGATATCTAAATGTTTACATGGTATTGATCCCGGCCATTTAAAATTAAATCTATGATTGCTGGAGAGGAGATTGTGACGTAAAGTTGCAAATGCATTTATATCTTTTTCTATCGCAAACAGCCCCTGCCAGCCAGATTGAAAAAGACCAAGGCTGAGCCCACCGCATCCAGCGAATACGTCGATAAATTTTGGTTGAGCAAATGAAGCTTCGCAGTGGATCATACCGTGACATCGTAGCCTGGGGCAAGGCAAATAGCCAGGTACTTGACTTACTTACCTGTCAGGCTTAGCGTCTTGCCAATTTCTAGCCAAATAGATGGATACCCTAACGAAAGATGAGCGAAGCCGCCGTATGTCCCTGATACGGTCCGTGCACACTACGCCGGAAATTATCGTCCGGAGGAGTCTTCGGGCATTAGGTTATTCATATCGGCTGCACCGCAGAGACCTGCCCGGGGTGCCGGACATTGTGGTTCCCTCAAACCGTGTAGCAATCTTTGTCCACGGTTGCTTTTGGCACCAACACCCAGGATGTCCAGACAGTCACGTTCCAAAAACCCGCAAGTCGTTCTGGCGCAACAAGTTTTCCAACAATCTGCGACGGGATCGGCGAAATGCATCCAAACTTCGAAAAATGGGATGGCGCGTTCTTCAGGTTCGCGCATGTGAACTGAGGAACATCCCTCGTATGGAGCGACGCATCAAGCGATTCCTGGGTGAGCCCGATCGAGTACGCCGAATCACAACATTTCAAGCCAGCTAATCCCCCAGGCCCCTCCCCATTCCCTCTCCCGCCTCCCCACTTCGCCCCACTCAGTCCTCAAACTTTCCGGGAACCTTCCCGCCCTCCCCTCCGTTCTCTATAATGGCCCAAGCCCGCGAGCCTCCCGGGGGGAAGAACCATGACCACCGCACCCACCATCCACCCCACCTCCTCCCCCTCAGTCCCCAGCACTCAGCCCCCAGTACTTCGGAATGAGCATCTCGCACATCTCGCCCCCCAACCCCGCCCGCCAC
>DASZZD010000012.1:0-61870 GCA_035545015.1 Phycisphaerae bacterium | reverse complement strand
TATCATCCTTCCTCTTCACCACAGGAGCCTTTTCCATCGATGGACCTCACCACCCTCCACGTCCTCCTCGTCATCTTCCTCGCCACCCTCATCCGCTCCACCTTCGGCTTCGGTGAGGCCCTCGTCGCCGTCCCCCTCCTCGCTCTCCGCCTCCCCATCACCACCGCCACGCCCCTGGCCGTCCTCGTCTCCGTGCTCGTCGCCTCCGTCGTCGTCGCACAGGACTGGCGCCATGTCCATTTCAAAAGCGCCGCTGGACTCCTCCTCGCCGCGCTCGCAGGCATCCCCCTGGGACTCTTCATCCTCCGCACCGTCAACAACCATCTCATCAAGCTCCTCCTCGCCGCCACCCTCGCCGCCTTCTCCCTCTACTCCCTCACCTTCAAACAAAAACTCCATCTCCGCAAAGACCATCCCCTCGGCCTGGGCCTCGCCGGCTTCTGCTCCGGTATCCTCGGCGGCGCCTTCGGCATGAATGGACCGCCCCTCGCTGTCTACGGCGCGCTCCGCCGATGGTCCCCTCAGCACTTCCGCGCCACACTCCAGGGGTACTTCCTCCCCGCCAGCATCCTCGGCCTCTTCGGTTACGCCGCCGTCGGTCTCTGGTCCCCCGATGTCACCCGCTACTTCCTCCTCTGCCTCCCCGTCGCACTCTTCGCCATCCTCCTCGGACGCGCCTTCAACCGACGCCTCTCCGGCGATACCTTCCTCCGCTACGTCTACGTCGGCCTCCTCCTCATCGCCACACTCCTCGCCCTCCAAACCTTCTCACGCCCCGCCGCCCCCGTCACACAATCTTCAACTCCTTCAACGTCGCCCCCACAGAGCTCAAGTTCTCCGGCCGCATCGCCGCATGACTCGTCGACACCACCAGCCCCTTCCCCCCAGCCTTGAACACCGCCGCCACCGCCTCCCGCACGCTCTCCGGCGTGCTGTTCTTGATCTGCACGTCAATCCCCAGCCCCGGGCAAATCCGCGTCTTCGACCCCGCCACCCCCTCCACCGCGCGCTTCGTCTCCCCATACACATAATCCGCCGAAAACCGCTGATTCGCCGGCCCCTCATGAATCTCCGCGTACGATTTCTCCTTCATGTCCATCACCCGATACTCAAAATCCAGCAGCTCCTGCTTGCTCAAATCCCCGAATATATTCTGCTGCAAACTGTCCACCAGCGACGCCATCCGCTCCCCCGCGCAATTGTCATACACCACCGGCTTCAGATAATCCGCATACTCCTTGTACGGCGCATAATCCTGCTCCGCCCGGTACATCGGGTTGAACGAAATGTTGTGCCACAGGTGATACCCCACCTCGATCCCCGGCTTCAATTCCTTCGCCTTCGCCGACACCAGCCGCTGCGTCTCCCGCATGCTCTCCGCCCAGAAATTCTCCCACGCCAGAAGCTCCGGATATTGCAGCAACAGCCGCAGGAACGACACGTAATACCCATCCCGCGGCCGCTTCCCCGCGCGCCCGTCCCGCACCCACGGCTCCAACGCCAGAAACGCCCGCTTCACCTTCTCAAAATCAATCCCCTGCTTCGCCGCCTTCGCCGCGCAATACTCGCAAAAGCACGACGTCTTCCCCGGATCGCTCTTCGCCCCGTGATGCCACGCACCCAGCGCATTACCCAGCGGCCCCTGCCGCTCCGATCCCCGCTGTATCCCATCCACATCATACGTCTTGACGAAATCCTCCACCTCCCCCGCCAGCAGGTTCCGAAAATACGGATTGTTCAGGCACGGCCCCCCCGGATGCCGCACCGTCCGCCCCCCGTGCAGATCGATCTCATACAGCGTGTCAAACCCCGCAATCTGCGGCCGCGCGCGATTGTCCTCCTCCATCCACGGATAAATCTTCATCCCCCGCTTGTTCGTCTCCGCCCGAATCTTCGCCATCGCATCCGGCAAGTTGAAATCGTTCGGCCCCAGCTTCTGCGCCTTCATATTGATGTCGCCGTAATACTCCGGATGCGCCGCCGCAAAATTCCCCAACGCCGTCCGGTCCCCGCCCGCCGCCCGCGACTCCACAAAAGGCACGGCGTGCAGCATCAGCACATTCACGCTCGCCCGATTCTGAATGTCATCCAGAAACGCCCCAATCCCATAATTCAGCACATAACTCACTTCCGCCTGAAACCCGATCAGCACCTTGTCCGATGGCACGATCGCCGGAGCAGTCGCCTGCCCCTCCGCCGTGCCGGCCGCCGCGCCCCCCAACTCCACCGCCGCCGCCGCCACCGCCGCCGTCTTCAAAAACCCGCGCCGCGTCATCCCACCATCCGTCGCCATAACCGCTCCTTATGCACCACGCCGACGCTACAGGAACGCTCCCCACCCCAGGAACTTTCATCCGCCCGCCCCCTCCGCCACCGCCCGCCGCAATTCCGCCCCCACCCGCTCCCCCACAATCCCCTCCTCCCCCGCCTCCAGCAGCCACGTCCGCACCGTCACCCGCCCGCCCCGCCCCATCACCAGAATCGCCGGCTCCCCCGCGAACAATCGTTTCGCCACCTCCTCCGCAACACCCGCACCCGCCCCTTCAAAATCCACCCGCACCTCATCCCGCTTCACGCGCACGCGAATCCCGCCAATCCCGCGCAACGATTCCGCAATCCGCTCCGCCGCCGCTCGCCACCCCGCTTCCACCGCCCCCCGATCCTCTTCCATCACAACCTTCAGCGCCGCATACAACCCCGCAAATTCCTCCTTCCCCACCTTCATCCCGCGCCCGATCCGCAAGTTCGGCGACGCATGAAACCGGCACCCCTCGATGATCCGCCGACTCCCTACCACCAGCCCGCTCGCCTGCGGCCCCCGAATCCCCTTGCCCCCGCTCGTAATGAACGCATCCGCCCCCATCTCCCGCGTGTACCGCCACAAATTCTCCTGCGGCGGAACCGCACATGCCCCATCGATCAACACCGCCACCCCGCGCTCCCGCGCCCCCGCCACGATCGCCCCATACTCACGCTCGTCCTCCCTCCCCGACGCCAGCAGCACGATCGCCCCCGTCTTCTCCGTCACCGCACCCAGCAACACCGCCGCCGCCGGCATCCGATCCGCCGGCCCTGCCTCCACGATCCTCCCGCCCGCCGCACGAATCGCCGGATCCGCCTCCGTCCCCCGCGCACACCCCGGCATCACCACCTCGTTCCGCATCCCTTCCGTCCCCGGCAACCGCTCCGCCAACGCCGCATCCGTCCCCGCAATGCACGCCGCCACCGACAGCACCATCCCCGACGCCGCCCCGCAACTCACAAACGCCCCCTCATTCCGCGTCATCCGCGCAATCGCCTCCCCCATCCGCTCCTGCAACTCATACATATTCACGAACCGCCTCGACGCCGCCGCCATCGCCGCCACCGCCTCCTCCCGCATGATCGACCCCCCATACCGCGTATACGCCGCACCCGACGCATTGATAAACGCCCGCACCCCCAGTTCATCATACACGTCCACGCCGCGCTCCCCGAAAACAAATGCAATACTCTGAATCCTTGCATAGTTTACTCCCACGGAGAGCCGCCGTCGCACATCGCCAGGAGCCCGCCATGCAGCCCACCCGTAGTCTGGCCATTCTTGCCGCCACCACGCTCACCCTCGCCTGTCTGATCGCCGCCGCGCCCTCACGCCCCGCCCCCCCTCGCCGCCCCACGCCCCCCACGCGCAACCCCCACGATCCCGCCTACCCCCCCGCCGCCGACCTCCCCGATGGCCAACTCCCCCCGCCCGACAAAGACGGTAACTTCATCCTCGGCCCCACCCACAAGCCCGCCCCAGAAACCCTCCGCAACCCCGACATCCCCCACGGAACCATCTCCTCCTTCACCATGAACTCCGCGGACTCCAAATTCTTCCCCGGCATCGCGCGCGACCCCAACACCTTCGGCGCACCAGACCCCAACGACCCCGCCAAACTCATCGTCACCACCTCCCACCCACAACCCTACACCCGCCGCGTCACCGTCTACGTCCCCGCCAACTACACCCCCGGCTCGCCCCTGCCCTTCATCGTCGGCGCCGATGGCGCCGACACCCTCCTCTTCACCACCCTCGACAACCTCATCGCCGAACACAAGCTCCCCCCCATGGCCGCCATCTCCATCGCCAACGGCGGCGGCGACGCCCAGGGCTCCGAACGCGGCCTCGAATATGACACCATGTCCGGCAAGTACGCCGAGTTCGTCCAGGCCGAAGTCCTCCCACTCGTCGAAAAAAATGCCCGCGTCTCCCTCTCCCAGGACCCCGACGCCCGCGCCACCATGGGCGGCTCCTCCGGCGGCTCCTGCGCCCTCGCCATGGCCTGGTATCACCCCGAGTGGTACCACCGCGTCCTCACCTACTCCGGAACCTTCGTCAACCAGCAATGGCCCTCCAACCCCCAAACTCCCCACGGTGCCTGGGAATTCCACGAGCACCTCATCCCCAATTCCCCGCCCAAACCCCTCCGCCTCTGGCTCGAAGTCGGCGACCGCGACAACTTCAACCCCAACGCCATGCGCGACAACATGCACGACTGGACCCTCGCCAACGAACGCATGGCCGCCGCACTCGCCGCCAAAGGCTACCACTACCAATTCCTCTTCGCCAAAAACGCCGGCCACACCGACCGCGCCGTCAAATCCCAAACCCTCCCCGAAGCCCTCCAATACCTCTGGCAAAACTTCACCCCGCCCACCCAATGACGGGACGCACATCCCCGATCCGCTTATCATTCCCCCGATGGGTCTCCTCATCGATGCCGCCTACTGGAGCGCCGCCCTCGTCGCCGCCCCCTTCCTCGCACTTAAATCCGCGCGCACCGGCAAATACCGCTCCGACTGGCCCGCTCGCTTCGGCCACGGTCCCGCCCTCTTCCCCCGCCGCTCCCCCGCCGACAAAATCCTCCTCCTCCACTGCGTCAGCGTCGGCGAACTCCTCTCCGTCCGCCACCTCCTCGACTCACTCCTCGCCGCCGACCCCCGCCTCCGCATCGCCATCTCCACCACCACCGACACCGCCACCGCCCGCGCCCGCACCCTCTTCCCCACTTCCCCCGACGCCCGCATCGCCCCCGTCCGCTACCCCCTCGACTTCTCCTTCGCCGTCGAAGCCTTCCTCGACCGCGTCCAACCCCACCTCATCGCCCTCGTCGAACTCGAAACCTGGCCCAACTTCCTCCAAATCGCCGCCTCCCGACGCATCCCCGTCGCCCTCCTCAACGGCCGCATCACCCAACGCTCCTTCAACCGCTACCAACTCGTCCGCCCCCTCATGGCCTCCATGCTCCGCCGCGTCTCCTGGTTCGGCGTCCAAACCCCCGCCATCGCCGACCGCTTCATCGCCCTGGGCGCACCGCCCCCGCGCATCGAAATCATCCCCACCCTCAAGTACGACGTCGCCGACCTCGCCGACGCCATCCCCGGCACCGACGCACTCGCCCACGCCATCGGCCTCGCCCCCGACCACCAGCTCTTCGTCGCCGGTTCCATCGCCCCCGGCGAAGAAATCCCCCTCCTCGACGCCTACCTCGCCCTCCGCCAAAAATTCCCCAACCTCCGCCTCGCCATCGCCCCCCGCCACCCCGAAACCGTCCCCCCCACCCTCGAAGCCATCCGCCAGCGCCGCCTCACCCCCGTCCTCCGCACCGACCGCCCCGACTCACTGACCACTGACCACTGGCCACTGACCACTGACCACGTCTTCCTCCTCAATACCCTCGGCGAACTCAAAAAACTCTACTCCCTCGCCTTCGCCGCCTTCGTCGGACGCTCCCTCGTCCCCCTCGGCGGCAGCGACATGATCGAAGTCGCCGCACTCGCCAAACCCGCCTGCTTCGGCCCCCACACCCACAACTTCGCCGAAGCCGTCGATCTCCTCCTCGCCGCACACGCCGCCGTCCTCATCCACAACACCCCCGACCTCACCGCCACCCTCGCCAACTGGCTCCAAAACCCCGCCACCGCCCACGCCACCGGCCTCGCCGCCCGCACCGCCATCGCCTCCCAACGCGGCTCCACCTCCCGCTACATCCAAAAAATCCTCGACTCCTCCCCCCCCCCCGTTAGCCGTCGCCGCAGCGGCGACGTTTCCCCCTCGGCGCGCGCAACGCCGTCCCCCATCCGCCACACCCCCACCCCCCAAAACCCCCGCCGCGGCCGCGGCCAAAGCCCTTAGCCCACGGCAAGGCAGCGCAGCCGCCGCCGCCATGGGTTTCAAAACGCCCACAAAAAGTTCGCCCCGGCAGGGGCGAAAGCAGCCCCGCCAAAATATCCAAAGACAAATATCAACAACCGCCCACCCTCCGCGCGTCCGGAGTTCATGTTTCAGCATGCCGCGAGGCGCCCCTTTATGCCCAACATCCCCCCCAACTCCGAAAGCCAAAATCCCATAATCACCATCTACTCCCGCCACCAACACACCCCCACGCAATACTCCCGCCCCAGCATCCGCCAAATCGCCACCCTCCCTGATTCCCACATAAAACCCCTCGCCCCGACACACCCTGTTTAGCGGCGTTTCCCAGAAACGCCATATAGCCCCCGGCTTGCCGGGGATCACCGCTCGCTGATAAAACACCCTCGATCTCGTATCAACCGCCCCTGTGAGGCATGTCATGGCCATTCCCGACTACCAACAATTCATGCAACCGCTAATGGCACTCGCCGCCGATGGCCAGGAACACAAAATTACGGATGCAATTGAAACGCTAGCCGATCAATTCGGCCTCACTCCCGAAGAGCGCGAGATGCCTTTGCCAAGCGGAACCCAGACTCGCCTCTACAACCGCGTTACCTGGGCACTCACCTATCTGACGAAATGCTTGCTTCTGGAAAAGACCGGCCGTGGCCGATTTCGAATCGCGCCGCGCGGCACGAGCGTGCTCAAACAAAATCCCCCAAAAATCAACAACACATTCTTAAAGCAATACGCGGAATACCGCGCATTCACTTCCACCAAACATGTCCCCGCTTTGACGGCCTCCGGAACCGCCGATGAATCCAGCGACGACACAAATCACTCCACTCCCCTTGAACGTGTCGAAGGTGGGTATAAGGAACTCAGAGAAACCCTCATCGCTGACCTCTTGGAACGTGTCCGCGCCATGAAGCCCAAAATGTTTGAACAACTCGTCGTCGATGTCCTCGTGGCAATGGGATACGGTGGATCACAGCTTGACGCCGCGCAAGTCGTCGGAAAGAGCGGCGACGGTGGAATTGACGGTGTCATAAAGGAAGACCGCTTGGGCCTCGACATGGTGTACATACAAGCCAAGCGTTACGAATCCGACATTGGTCCCGCAGCTATCCGTGAATTCGTCGGATCTCTCGGCGAACACAGAGCTACCAAGGGAGTATTCATCACCTGCGCAGGATTTACATCCGGCGCCATCGACGCCGCGGCAAAAGCTCACTTCCGAATCGTGCTCATCGATGGCGACACGCTTGCCGAATACATGATCGACCATGGCGTCGGCGTTACCGATTACAAAACCTACACGATCAAAAAACTCGACGCCGATTACTTTGAAGGCGTTTAGCACGCCGGGATGACTCAAAGATTTCAATAAATTCCTCAAACCCGCCCACAACCCGCACATAATCTCCACCCGGAAGCGCTCAACTTCCGCGGTGCTACCATCACTCCCCTGCCGCAACCCCGGTTTGCCCACTGTCCATACCCCTCGCATAGCATCTCCTTTAAATCCAGCTGAGTTCCAAATGTCACCTCCGCTGCGCCGCGGCTACCGCGGAAAGGGAACTATGATCGCTTGCACAACGAGATCGGGCGCGACCGGGTTCGATCCCGCTACAGGCGCTATGCCGCGCGCCACAATACATCAATGCGGCCAATTTCTCGCGCCCAGCAATGACAGCGTTTCCAGAATGATACAGAGCATCCCAGCCTCGATCTCATTTAACAAAAATGCGCTCAACACAACGTAAAAGGTGCCGACAATTGCAAAGCAAATTAAAGCCACTCGGCCCGCAACTCCCCAAGCCCCCATGCACAATGCTTCAAAGCACATAACCAACAACCCAATAGCCAGCGCCCTCGACGCACGTGCACGCCTCACCGCGTCATGATGCTTTGTATTCATCATTATGCGAACTACCATCCCCCTTTCATCCGCTATATAGAGAAAATCTCCCGGTTCCCTGCCCAACCACGCGTCCGCAAACATTATTGCTGCTTCTACGCCCGCCATGGTTCCCAATGGAGGCACCCCTTCCACGATCCGCCCTAGTTTCCCCACCGATCCCTCATAAGTGTGTATCGACGTTTCACCTTTCTTATAAACCCGAAATTCGCCCACTGCTGATCCTCCGCCGCGTCGGACCTACACCGATAACGACACGCCTTGGTATCGCCATCTGTCATGATACTTCCCAAAAATGATGGGACCCAACCGCGCACGAAGAGTCATTTGTGTGGCATCCGCGCGCCCTCATCGTAGCCTGTCGCCCTCACAAACAACACAGAGAATGCCGCCGCATTGCCGGCCCATGTAATTTCCCCCAACTTTCCGGGAACCTTCCCCCCCTCCCATCCGTTCTCTAGAAGCCAGCGAACCAAGGAGAAGGACATGCCCACCCACCCCAAAATCCCCCCGCTTCCAACCCCAAACTTTACCCAAACAACCGCCCGTGCCCGGCGGCACACCATGCGGCACCGCCCACCTCCTGCCTACAACTCCCCAACCCCCGCGCCCGCCGCGCACTCTTCACCACCCCACCCTCACTCCGCCGCCACACCCTCCGCACACCCCCCAATTTTCTTGGCGCCCTGGCGCACCCGCCGCCCCCAACCTCCAACGCACCCGCAACTTAAAGCCAACCCCCCACACCGCCAAACCATGGCTCTCTGGAAGGCGCTCTGCCTGGCGCTCTCGCCCTCTTCCCAAAATCCCCGCCCGCATGAAATAATCCGCCCCCGCCGCAATTGTTCCCTTACCCGCGGCGCCGCTCCTTTCTCCACGCCGCTTCCTCTTCACAAAGGACCCCGCATGACCATCCGACTCGCCGCCCCCGCACTCGCACTCGCCGCCGCACTCGCAGGCTGCTCCTACACCACCCCCAACTCCCCCTCCGCCGCCGCGACATCCCCCCAACCCCAAACCTCCCCCGCCGCCCCCCCCCACCTCGAAAAACGCGATGGCATCACCAAACTCATCGTCGATGGCCAACCCTACCTCTGCGTCGCCGGCGAACTCCGCAACGATTCCTCCTCCGATCCCACCGCCATCAAGGAAACCTTCCCCCGCCTCGCCGCCGCACACCTCAACACCCTCCTCTCCGTCGTCTCTTGGGACCTCATCGAACCCACCGAAGGCCACTTCGATTTCTCCATGATCGACAACCAGCTCGCCGCCGCCCGCGAAAACCACCTCCACCTCGTCCTCCTCTGGATGGGCTCCTGGAAAAATGGCCTCTCCCACTACCCCCCCGAATGGGTCAAGGCCGACCAAAATCGCTTCCCCCGCGTCGTCAACGCCGACGGCAACACGCTGGAAATCCTCTCCACCCTCAGCACCAACAACCGCAACGCCGACGCCGCCGCTTTCGCCGCCGTCATGCGCCACCTCCGCCAGGTCGACGGAACCCAGCACACCGTCATCGCCATGCAGGTCGAAAACGAAGTCGGCGTCCTGGGCTCCACACGCGATTTCTCCCCCGCCGCCAACGCCGCCTTCAATGGCCAGGTCCCCCACCAGCTCATGGCCTACCTCAACGCCCACGATCCCACCCTCCGCCCTGAACTCAAATCCCTCTGGGACGCCGCCGGCCACAAAACCTCCGGCACCTGGGAACAAGTCTTCGGCAAAAACAACCCCCGCCCCGCCGACATGCCCCCCGTCCCCAACAGCCCCACGCGCACCCAGCGCCCCGCCGACGCCACCCTCTACGACCACACCAACGAACTCTTCATGGCCTGGAACTACGCCCAGTACATCGGCCACGTCGCCGCCGAAGGCAAACGTGAATACAACATCCCCATGTACATCAACACCTGGATCGTCCAGCCCAACGATATCGGCGCGGGCGATTATCCCTCCGGCGGCGCGGAACCCCTGGACCACGACATCTGGCATGCCGGCGCCCCCGCCATCGACATCCTCGCCCCTGACATCTACCTCCCCCAGTACGCCGAAATCCTGCAAAACTGGGCCAAAAACGGCAACCCCGCCTGGAACCCCGAAACCCGCCAGTCCTCCGAAAATCTCTGGATGGCCGTCACCCAGCTCAACGCCCTCTGCTTCTCCCCCTTCGGCATCGACAACCTCTCCCCCAACTCCGGCTACGCCCGAACGTGCGGCTTCGTCAGCTCCCTCTCCGGCGCCATCGCCGAAGCGCAAGGCCAACCCGACGCCATCAAACTCATCCAGCTCCAGCCCGGCCAAAACCCCGGCAAAGTCTCCGTCGGCGATTACACCTTCGACTTCACCCCCCCGCCCAACGCTCGCGGCGGTCGTGGCGGACGCGGAGGACGCGGCGGCGCTGCCGCCTCCCAACCCGCTGAAGAACCAACCGGCCCGGGCGGCTTTGGCAACACCCCCGCCCTTTCCTTCCTCAATTCCCCCTTCCTCCTCATCCTCCACACCGCCCCCAAAGAATTCTACTTCGCCGCCAACGCCTCCCTCCCCTTCATCGTCGAAGACCACTCCCCCGCCCTCACCGCCACCGCCGCCTCCATCGACATCGGCTCCTTCGTCGCCGGCAAGTGGGTCACGCAGCGCCGCCTCAACGGCGACGACATCATGGGCCGCGGATACGACATCTCCGCCGCCGCCGCACGACATCAATCCGGCACGCAAGTTCCGCTCGGCGGCGCCGGCCGCGGCGGCTTCGCCGGAAGGGGCGGAGCCCAGCCCCCCGCCGACCCCCCCATCACCGTCGAACGCGTCCGCCTCTACACCTACCGCTGATCCGAAAACCTTCTCGGTGCTTTATGCGTTCACCCCGATCACTCCATCCGCCCTCTTTCAACGAGGACACCAGCGAGGAAATTATTTGCGATACTGATCGTCGCTCACTTTTTCCAGCCACTCCACCGCCCTTCCATTCAGTTTTTCCTGAACGGCGATGTGCGTCATGGCGGTGGTGGGCGACGCCCCATGCCAGTGTTTTTCACCCGGCGCGAACCAGACCACATCGCCGTGCCGAAGTTCTTCAACGGGGCCGCCCTCGCGCTGCGCCCACCCCAGGCCGGCCGTGACGATGAGGGTTTGTCCAAGGGGGTGCGTATGCCAGGCCGTGCGTGCGCCGGGCTCGAAGGTGACGGACGCGCCCGAGACGCGGGCGGGATCGGGGCGATCGAAAAGCGGATCGATGCGAACCGTGCCGGTGAACCAGTCCGCGGGCCCCTTTGCCGAAGGGGCGGAGCCGGGGCGTTTGATTTCCATAACGTCTCCTCGGGGTGTGGAGAGGGCGGTGAATCGGCGCCTGTGATTGCCAAGGCGGTCCCTGGCCCGCGCGGCACTCCGCGACAGGCACCACTGTACGCAGCGCTTTTTCGAAAGGCGACAGAACGGCGCGAAATCGATCTGCCGCCTTGCGAATGGCGCCCCGCCGCTTGCCCCCCATTTCCCCGGCCTGCCGATTGCTTCCCGCCAGCGCCTTGGCGGCCCCGGTCCCGGGCTTTGGCAAACGCCGCAAACTGTCGGCATCGCGGCGCGCCGGGACAGTTCGGCGATGTCACTTTGACCGTTGCGCCCTCGCCGCTTCCTTGACCACAACCTGCCGCGACCGGCGGCGGATATACGGGAGGTTCTTCATGAGATTGGCAGACGACGATCAGGACCAAAAGGACCAGCAGGTGGCGGCGATGGAACAGCGCCGCGGCGTCGAGGCCGAGCCGCGCCAGCGCCAACAGCAGCAGTTTTTCCAGATGCAGCACGGCGAAATGTCCCGCGCCCATCCCGACTCGGGAAAAAACGTCGGACCCAATGAACGCGCCGTTTCCCTCGCCGCGGGCGCCATCATCGGGCTGCTCGGGCTCAGCCGCCGATCTCTCCCGGGCCTCGTCGGCGCCGGCGTCGGGGCCATGCTGGTTTACCGCGGCATGACCGGACATTGCGAACTTTCCGAGAAGCTCGGCCTCAAGCCCTCCGGCGACGCTTCACAGGCGAATCAGCGGCATGCCGTCGAAATTGTCGCGGCCTGCACGATCAACAAACCGCGGGAGGAGCTCTATCGCTTCTGGCGCGATTTCAAGAATTTGCCCCAGTTCATGGAACATTTGAATGCCGTCAACGTGCTGGACGAGCGGCGGAGCCATTGGAGCGCCAAGGCTCCGCGCATGCTGGGGGGCAAGGTCGAGTGGGACGCCGAGATCACGCGCGATGACCCCAATGAGCTCATCGAATGGCGCTCGCTCCCGGGCTCCACCATCGATACCGCAGGCCAGGTCCGCTTCCAGCAGGCGCCCGGCGATCGCGGAACGGAAGTGCACGTGTGGATGCACTACACGCCGCCGGGGGGAAAGCTCGGCCATTGGCTGGCCTCCATGTTTGGCGAGAATCCCAAGCGCGTGATCCGCGAAGAACTTCGCAATTTCCAGCGCCTGATGGAGGTCGGTGAAATCCTGACGCTCGAGGGCCAGCCCCACGGCACCTGCACCGGACACGGCAAACGCACGCACGAATCGGGCTGGAAGGCCATGTTCATGTGATGCGCTTCCTCGCTCATCGTCATGCTTGCCGCTTGACATACTGCTGAAACGCAAAAGGAATTGATCATGATGAAGGCGCTTATCTGGTGTGCCCCTTATAAAGTTTCCGTGGAACGCGTTCCCGAGCCGAAAATCCTCAATCGTCGCGATGCTATCATCAAACTTACCTCGACGTGCATCTGCGGCTCGGATCTGCACCTGGTCGACGGCTTCATTCCGTTCATGAAACCCGGGGACATCCTGGGCCATGAACCGATGGGCATCGTGCAGGAAGTGGGGCCCGACGTCGACAAAAACAAGGTGAAGGTCGGCGATCGCGTGGTCGTTCCCTTTCCCATTGGCTGCGGGCAATGCTTTTTCTGCCGGCGGCAAATGTGGAGCTGCTGCGAAAACACCAACCCCAAAGCCTATCTTGCCGAGCAGATGTTCGGCGAGCCCACCGCGGGGATCTTTGGCTATTCCCAGCTCACGGGCGGTTTTGCTGGCGGCCAGGCGGAGTATCTGCGCGTGCCTCTGGCGGATGTGAACTGCCAGGTCATGCCGCCCGACCTGACCGATCATCAGCTCGTGTTTCTCTCGGACATCTTTCCCACGGGCTACATGGCGGCGCAGCAGTGCAACATCCAGAAGGATGACACGGTGGCCATCTGGGGGTGCGGGCCGGTGGGGCAGTTCACGATCCGCAGCGCGATCCTCCTCGGGGCCGCGCGCGTCATCGCCATCGATGACGGTCAGAATGTGCCGGAACGCCTGGCGATGGCGCGCGCCGCCGGCGCCATCACCATCGACTTCCGATCCGAATCGGTGCATGACCAGCTCATGGATATGACCGGCGGCATTGGCCCTGATGTATGCATCGATGCGGTCGGTATGGAAGCCCACGGCAGCAACTTCGCGGAACATCTTTATGACAAGATTGAAACGAACCTGATGCTCGAAACGGAACGCCCCGCGGTGATCCGCCAGGCGATCCTCGCGTGCCGCAAGGGTGGAACGCTGTCGATCGCCGGCGTGTATGGGGGCTTCTCGAACACCATTCCCATGGGGGCGCTGATGAACAAGGGTCTCACCATCAAGACCGGCCAGACGCACGTTCACCGGTATGTTCCGGAGCTTCTCGAGCTCATTCGCGGCGGGAAGATTGACCCCAGCTTTGTTGTGACGCACCGCATTCCGCTGAGCGAAGCGCCGCGCGCCTATCAGATGTTCCGCGAGAAGCGCGATGGCTGCATCAAAGTGGTGCTCGATCCGGCGGCGTGAGCGACCGCTTCGTCGGACGCGACAGCGATCGCATCCCGATGCGCGGCCAGCGCAATGACCCGAGCGGCGCCGGCCGTAAACCGGCGCCGCTGGCGACAGGAGCGACGTTATGTTTCCTTTCAGACATCAGGCCGCACCGCCAAAAGCTCCGACGGCCCGGCGGGTGATGGGCCTCGCGAGCATCGCGGTGGGCCTCACCGAATTGCTATGTCCGAAGAAGCTTGAAAAAACCATGGGAATTGATGGAGGCGAGAACACCGGGATTTTGCGCGTGCTGGGCGTCCGTGAAATCGCCCACGGCCTCGATCTGCTGGCCCATCGCAACGCCGCTCCCGGCATCGGCTCCCGCGTGGCGGGCGACCTGCTCGACGGCGCCCTGCTCGCGGCCGCGGCCAGAAACAGCCGCAATCCCCGGGGGATGGCTCTGATCGCCACGCTGGTCACGCCGATCGTTCTCGCGGACATGCTGCTGATGCCGCGCGTTCTCAAAGGATAGCGTGCCGACACGCATGACCGCCGCCCCCATCGCCGCAACGCTCGCCGCAAAAATGCGAAAGCCCTTCAACATGCTCGCTGAAGGGCTTTCCGTCTCACTGAATCGGGGCGACAGGATTTGAACCTGCGACCCCCAGACCCCCAGTCTGGTGCGCTAGCCAGGCTGCGCTACGCCCCGAGAAGGAATGTATCCTAGCACAATCAACCCTCCCCGCCAAACACCTGCCCAATGATTTTTACCGGTCCTCGAAAACTGCCCCAAAAATTCCCCCGCTTTCGTGTCTTTCGTGATTTTCGTGGCCATTTACACCGACTTCAACTCCGCCGCGCAATCGCATGCCGGATCGGCGACAAGAACGGATTGAGCACGTGATCATCGATGAACTTCTCCCCCAGCTCGATCAAATGCCCGTGCACCTCGTGCAAATCCGGCAACCGCCGCCCGCCTGACCATTGCCGCACGATCACATACAGCGACAGCATCTCCTCCGGATAATCCCCCGACCGCACATGGCTCGGCGTCGTCCGCGGCTCCACCCACACCCGCGCGTGCGTCCGCGCATCTTCCGACAGCGACACAATCCCCGACAATTCAAAATTAATCCCCTTCGCCCCCTGCGCTTCCATCAGCTTCCCGATCGGGCTCTCCCCCAGCAGCGCCTCCGCGATCAGCTCGTGATGATTCCCCTTGCACTGAAAATCAAACCCCCACAGTACATCCAGATAATCCAGATCCACCGGCGAAATCGCCAGGTAATAGGGCACCGTCTCCACCACCGACTTGTTGTACTTGTATGCGTCCTGCGGCGATTCGGGGTTCAGAAATCCCGACGACAACCGATTCGCTTCCAGCGACAGCCACCGATACGCATTGCCGTCCCGGTTCTCCTCGATCGACGATTCCCCATGACGCGCATCCTGGTGGAAGTTCACCATGTTCGGATAGAGCCGCTGCATGCGCTCGAAGAACGCGACGATGGTGGCGCGATCCGTGGCCATCTTCATCTGCGTTCCCAGACGCATGTTGATATAAAACTCATCGCAAAGGGCGGCATAGGAGTTGGCCATAGGGGCGTCACCTCTCCGAGGAAACGAGTGCGTGGAAAGAACAAACTATGGTACTCATCGGACATTTCCGATGGTAGGTCAGGTGGGGCGCGTCGGTGCGGCCCGGCCTGCTGAGCTGCACGCCCTGACCACGGAGGGCGCGGCGGACCCTCCAGGAAAACGCTCCCGGCCGCCGAAAAGTTCCCGGCGCCCGCTCCCCGGCCCGCCCCACACGCTGCCCGAGTTGACGCCCCCCCGCGCCCCGACTAGGGTAAGCGGCCACAGACCACCTGCCATTCCCGCACGGACCACCCATGCACTGCCCCTTCTGCCATGCGCAGGACAAAGATCGCGTCATCGATTCCCGTCCCGTCGAGGACGGCCACGCCATCCGTCGCCGCCGCATCTGCGAAGGTTGCAAACGCCGGTACACCACGTACGAACGCATCGAAGAAACCGTCCGCATGCAGGTCATCAAAAAGGACGGCACGCGCGTCCCGTTCGATCGCAATAAGCTCTTAAGCGGCATCCAGAAAGCCTGTTATAAACGCCCCGTTTCCTCGGAAAATGTCGCCAAACTCGTCGACGCCGTCGAAGAAGAGCTGTCCCGTTCCTATCAACGCGAAGTGCCCAGCCAGGCCATCGGTGAAACCGTCATGAAGTTCCTCCGCCGGCTCGACCCCATCGCGTACGTCCGTTTCGCCTCCGTCTATCGCGAATTCCGGGATGTCCGCCAGCTCGTCGACGAAGCCCAGGAAGTCCTTGAACGGTCCAAAAACGAAAGTCCCGGCCAGCAGGATCTCTTCGCGTGAATCCCTGCCTCCACCGCCGGTCTCCCTGTCCCTTCGACCTTTTTCCGCTTCTGGGCCTAGTTTTCTTCCCCAAAGCTATGTAATTTATTCCCGGCAGTTTACAATGCCGGCTCAGCCTCACCTACAGCCGAGCCGCCGCCGTGGCCCTCGGTACCGCCGCCGCTCGAGCGTCCCGCATTTCTGGCAGGAGAATGCAGATGAGCTCCCCTTCCCGCACCGCCGCATGCGCACTTGGCCTTGCGGCACTCGCCGCCGCCCTTGCAGGCTGCGCCTCCCAAAACACCCGCGCCGGCAAGCCCACCGTCGATCCCCAGGACGCCATCACCGCCCACACCTACCCCGCACTCCGCGGCACCATCGCCGAATACGCCACCGTCGCCAACGCCCAGCCCACCGTCGTCGAGGGCATCGGTCTCGTCGCCGGGCTCCCCGATACCGGCTCCAGCGACATGCCCCCCAATGTCCGCCAGCTCCTCACCGAAAACCTCTACACCTACAACGCCAACTCCTACATCAACGGCACCGAAAACATCGTCCCCGAACGCATCCTCGCCACCAACAAAATCGCCGCCGTCGAAATCCGCGGCGTCATCCCCCCGCTCGCCCGCAAAGGCTCCACCTTCGACATCGAAATCTCAGCCCTGCCCAATACCCAGACCACCTCCCTGGCCAATGGCCTGCTCTGGACCAGCGAGCTCAAGCTCTCCGGCACCGACCTCGAAAGCCACGCCATCGCCCTCGGTCGCGGACCCGTCTTCATCCCTGACGCCGTCGAACGCCTCGCCGGTTCCGGCGGCGCCGCGCAATCCGGCGCCGACGCCCTGGCCACACGCAAAGTCCTCCGCAGCGGACGCGTCGTCGGCGGCGGCACCGTCACCGAAGAATATCCCATCCAGCTCCAGCTTTTCAGCCCCGGTCTCGGGAAGTCCCAGGTCATCGAACGCGCCATTAACGCCAAGTTCCCCGGCATCGACAAAGTCGCCGACGCCCAGAATGAGTCCGTCATCGACCTCACCGTTCCGGCCGAGTACCGTGATCGTCCCGGCGAATTCGTCGATTTCGTCAAGCACATCTATCTTCGCCAGGACGTGCCCGGCTTCAACGAGCAAAAAGCGGCGGAATTGATCAAAGACCTCGCCGATCCCCGCGCCCCGCGCCGCGATCTGAGCCTCGCGCTCGAAGGCCTCGGACGCTCGATCCTCCCCGATTACATCGAGCCCCAGTACACCTCCGCCGATCCCAACGTGCGTTTCTGGTGCGCCCGGGCCGGCGCCGGGATGCAGGACGTCGGGGGCATGGTCGTTCTTCAGGAATTCGTCAACGACGCCGCCAGCCCCTTCCACGAGCAGGCCATCGCCGCCCTCGCCGACGTTTCCCGCGGCGACACCGCACGGGCTTCGCTCACCTTGAGCAAGCTCCTCGCTTCCACCGACACCGCCGAACGCATCCGCGGCTATCTGGGCCTCTGCGCCATCCACTCCCGGCTCGTCCGCCATTACACCGTCGGCCAGAATTTTTACCTCGACGTCGTCCCCTCCGACAGCCCCCCACTGATCTACGTCAGCCAGTCCGGCGCCCAACGAATCGCCCTCATTGGCCGCACGATTGACCTTCCCGCCGGCGCTTTGTACATCAGCCCGGACAACCTGCTCACCGTCAACGTTTCCCCCACGGGTCCCGCCTCCGCCGCCGGATCCCCAACCCCCGGCGCGGGCGTCCTGACCGCCTCCGTCGCCTCCGACGCCCAGCCGTCCGCCGGCCCCCAGAGCGTCCCCCAGAACGTCCTGCTCTACTGGCGCGCTCCAGACGGCAGCAAAACCGTCGACCTCCACACCTCCACCGACCTGCCCGCCATCCTCGCACGCCTCGGATACATCCCCGATCCCCACTCGGCGGATTACGATCCCACCCAGCGCTTCATCGGCGTTTCCTACCAGCGCGTCGTCGAGATGCTCGCCGGCATGGTGAAGCAGCACCTCATCGACGCCACCTTCGCGCTCGAAAAATCCCCCGAGATGCTCCCCACTTCCACCGAACTCGTCAGCCAGGGACGTCCCGAAGGTTCCACCGCCGCCGCCACGCGACCCGCCCCCAATGTCGCCCCCATGCCTCCCGCCGGCGCCATCGACAAGCACGCTCTCCCCATCCCCGCCCCCGCCCCCGCCCCCACCCTCGCCCCTCTTCCCCACGGAAACTAATCACCGCTCCCCACCCCTCCCCATCTTTCGTGTTTCGTGTTTCGCGTTTCGTGTTTTCCGCCCCCCTCACTTCCCTTCAAGCGGCATCTCCAGCGTCAAATCCTTTCCATCCCGCTGAATCCCCATCGGCACCATGCCCGAGCGCGTCGCTAAATCCACCTGAATCTGTGGCAATTGCGCAATCGGCCGCCGATCGATCGAAATCACCACGTCCCCCTTCTTCAGCCCCGCCTTCTCGGCCAGCGACCCCGGCGCCACCGCATCCACCCGCGCCGCCTCACGCCCGGGCCGCCCCACGGGCACCAGCGAATACCGCACCCCCAACTGCCGCGGAACGATGTCCCGCCGGTTGTCCACGATCCACTGGATATTCTGCCGCAGGTCATCCATCGGCAGGGCGAAGCGCCCCCATGCCAGCGCCGCCAACCGCCCCTGCGTGTCGAACACGAACGCCCCGCCGCGATCGTCGCTGGCGAACAGCGCGATCCGATCATCCGCCGGACGCTTCCCCAGCTTCGCCGGCGCCACCACCCACCCCGCCGCACCGTCGCTGGCGATGATCGACATCAGCAGCGATCCCGCCGCCGGACGCCCCGCCGCCATCGCCACCGGCCTCGCCAATCCCGGCTTGTCCAGTTGAATGATGCTGTATCCCCGGCTCGGATACGCCCCCACGAATTTCGCCGTGATCTCCGACCCATCCGGCGCGGTCACCCGCAGCGCGTCCTGCTGGGCTTCCCGCAGCAGCCCGGTCAGCACGATCGTCGTGCCCTTGCCGTCGATCACCACGCCGTAAAGCTCGCCCGTGATTCCGTTGCGCACCGCCGCGATCCGGAACAGCAGCCCGCGCAGGTTCGCCGCCTGGTCCGGATCGCTGTCCCCCAGCGTCGCCACCTTTTGTTCGATGAAGCGCACGATGGACGCCGCGCCCCCGCCGCGCGCCCCGCCGTCATCGCCGTTTCCATTGCCCGCGCCCCCGTTCCCACCGCCCATTCCGCCAAACCCGCGCCGCCCCCCGCGGTCCCCGCGCCCCCCAACTCCCATTCCGCCCCCCTGGCCTCCGCCGCGCCGGCCGCCAAAACCCCCGCCTCCCGCCGGCCCGCCGCCGCTCCCGCCGCCGCCGTCCTCCCCGCCCGCCTGCGACCGCCGCCACTCCTGAAATTCCCGCAGCAACGGCGGCGGCAGCAACGACGCCGGACTCTGGTCCAGCCGCACGCGCACCAGCGATGCCGAAATCTGGTTGTACAGCGACGCCGTCGCTTCCGAAAACTGCGCCAGCGTCGGATTCATCGACGAGAACCCCGGCATCCCGGACGCCGCCGCACCGACTCCGTCCGGCAGGGGAATTCCCACCGGCGCCGCACCCGCGGGCGCCGTCGCCGGCGCAACCTGCCCCAGCGCGGCGCCGCCCGCCGCCAGAACACACACCATCGCTATGCGCAATCCCTGCGACACCTGATCCTCACTTGCACACCGCATCATCCGTCGACGCAACGCCCTCTCCTCAGAACGACCCCTGCTGGCTCAGAACATCCCCATCCTCCTGGGACACCGACGCCACCACGCCGCCGCCGGTCCGGCTTTCCAGGTCCGTGACAAAGGCGTCAACGTCGGGAGCGTTGGCAAATTGCCGGACCTGGGGCTCGCCCAGGCTGTTCCAGTACACCACCGTGTACGGACGCTCCGCCAGCGGCTTCTCTCCGCCGCCCGCCGCCGCCACCGGCGCGTTCCCCGCGGCCGGCGCCGGCGGCGCCGTGGTCCGCCCGGCGACAAACGCCCCCGCCGCAATCGCCACCGCCGCCGCAACCGCCGCAAACCGCCGCACCCATTTCCCGATCCGCCCCACCGGGGCCTGCGTCGCGGCCAGCACCGCTTCCGCCCGCTCCCGCGCTTCCGCCGCCGCCGGCGCATAGCCCGCATAGACGGCGGACCGCATCTCCCGCTCCGCACGCATCCGCGCCAGCAGCCCCGCCAGCGCCGCTTCCGCCGCCAGCCGGCGCTCCACCCCCGCGCGCTCTTCCCCCGCCAGCGCATCATCCAGATACAAATCCAGCAGTTCCCGATCGTTCATGGGCGGCGATTCATATTCCTGGCGGCTCATGATTCAGTCCTCGTCGCCGGCGTCCGGCGTCTCATAGGCCTCGGTCGCGGGCAGCGGCCGGCCGGTCAGCGGAACCCCTTGCACCGGGGCCCCGGGTTTTCTCTCTTCATCCTCAGCCAACTGGCCAAGGAGACGGGCACGCGCCCGATGCAGCCACGTCTTCACCTGCGCCTCGGTCGCGCTCAGCAGCTCCGCGATCTCCTTGTACGCCAGCCCCTGCTGCTCCCGAAGCACCAGGGCCTCGCGCCACGACTCCGGCAGCGCCTCGATCCGCGCCCGCATCACCGCCGTCGTCTCCGCGCTGATCGCTCGCTCCGCGGGATCCTGCTCCCGCCCCAGCGAATCGCTCAACGCCTCGTCCGCATCCAGCGAATGCCCCAGCTTCCTCCGCCGGCAGCTTATCACGTTCCGCGCCACCGACTTGGCCATCAGGCTCCAGCCGCCGTCCGTCCAGTCGTACGACGCCCGGCCCCGGTACAGCTTCAGCAACGCATCCTGCACCAGATCCTCGGGACTCTTCGAATCCCGCGTCGGTGCGCCCAGCATCGCCCTGGCAAGCGCTATCAGGCGGCCCATGTTCGCATGGACGGCGGCCTCGAAAAGACTGTCTGCCGGCTGCTGGCCTGCCATCAGGTTCCCTTGGCCCGTCCTCTGATCCACGCACCCGCACGCCGCAAGTTACGCTCCCGCAACGTGCCCATCCAGGTTCCCACGCCCCCCCTTCCGCCGCCCCCGACCGATAACTTCTTGCCTGCAAAACCTTTCTGCCGTTCAGCCGCCGATGATTGACGAGTGTGAAGCATCCTCCCGCCCACGCCTTTCACCCTTCGCTCCGTGCGCGGCACCGTTCACCCGGTTGCTCGGCCGCTGGTGCTTCTTCTTGCCGTTCAACGCCGCATCCATTTGCCGCAATGCCTGCTTGATCCGCAAATCATTTTCCACCAATGCGATGCGAACGTACCCCTCGCCATTGGGGCCAAACCCTGCCCCCGGCGCCACCGCCACATCCGCTTCCTCCAGCAGCCGGAAGCAGAAATCCAGCGTCCCCTGCCCCGCCAGGTGCTTGGGCGCCACTTTCGCCCACACGAACATGCTCGCCCGCGGCGTTTCCACGTCCCATCCGATCTTCCGCAACCCCTTCACCAGCAGGTCGCGCCGTTTTTCATAAATCCGGCACTGGTCCACGATGAACTCGTCCCCGTGCCGCAGCGCCATGATCGATGCGATCTGGATCGGGGCGAAATGCCCGTAATCATAGTATCCCTTGATCGTCGAAAGCGCCCGCACCATCTCGTGGTTCCCGCAGCAGAACCCGACCCGCCACCCCGCCATGTTGTAGGGCTTCGACATCGTCGAAAATTCCACCCCCACCTCCTTCGACCCCGCGGCCGCCAGAAAGCTCGGCGCCTTGTACCCGTCGAAGTTCGTCTCCCCATAGGCGAAATCGGAGATCACCAGCACGTTGTACTTCTTCCCCAGCGCCACGGCCTTCTCCCAGAAGTCCGCCTCCACCGTGATGGCGCTGGGATTGTGCGGATAGTTGAAAATCACCAGCTTCGGCCGCGGCTGGAGGTTCTGCAGCGTGTTCTCGATCCGCGCCAGAAACGCATCGTCGTTGCCCAGGGGCACGCTCATCACGCTCCCGCCCGCCAGCGTCACCGCATACATATGGATCGGATACGCCGGGTCCCCGACGACCACCGTGTCTCCCGCCGACAAGAGCGCCAGCATCAGGTGCGAAAACCCCTCCTTCGATCCGATCGTGGCCACCACTTCCCTGTCCGGGTCCAGCTCGACGCCGTACCGCCGCTTGTACTTCAGCGCCACCTCGCGCCGCAGGTTGTACAAGCCCACGCTCACCGAGTAACGGTGATTCCGCGCATCCTTCGAGGCCTCCGCGAGTTTCTCCAGCACGAAATCCGGCGACGGATCGATCGGATTGCCCATCCCCAGGTCAATGATGTCCGCCCCCGCACGCCGCTTCTGCGCTTTCAATCCGTTCAACCGGGCAAACAAGTAGGGCGGCAAACGCCGCAACCGCGTGGATACGTCAATCGTAAAGGGCTCGCTCGAACCGCCGGCCATCGCTGGTACCTTTCAGGAGAAATCGGAGTTCACCAAAATAAACCGAGCCACCGGAACTTGCGAGTTCCGGTGGCTCGGAAAGGGAACTCGACAACTCAATTAACGACCGGGCGCCGCGCCCCGCAGGGGAATGGAGGGCGACGGTGCGCCCGCCGGAACGCCCGGCAACGCCGGCGCGCCCGCGGGCTGCGTCGCCCCACCCTGCGTCGCCGCCGCCTGTTGCGCCCGCTGCAGCGCCTCATAGTTCGCCTTCACGATCTCCGACAGCACGGGATCGTTGATCTTGATATTCGCCATGGAGCGCAGGTTGTTGAGCTGGTTGTTCATCCAGTTCTGTTCCTTCACGTCCATGATGAACTGCTTCACCGCCGTCTGCACCGCCGGATCCGTCAGCTTCGCCCCGGGCTGCCCGGGAATCTTCTGCTCCAGGTACACCAGCAGATATCGCCCGTTCTTCGGTATCGAGTTCGACAACTCCCCGGGCTTCAGCTTGAATGCCTCATCACGTATTTCCGCGATCTGATCCGCATTCTTCGCAATCGTCATCTCCTGCATCGGTATGCCGCGTTCCTGCGCGATTTCCATCGGCTTCTTCCCCGCCGTGACCTGCTGGCGCACTTCCGCCGCCTGCGAAATGTCCGCCACGCTCATCACGTCCACCTTCACGCGGTCCCCATACTGCGCCGTGAACGCCTGCTCCATCTCATCCTGCGTCGGCGGCGCCACTTTCCCCTCCGCCAGCATCCGCAGCCCCGCCGCGCGCTCCAAGCCGAGCCGGAACTCCGGCTGAATGATGTTGTTCTTCGCCAGCGTCTGGTTCAGGATCGCCACCAACTGGCTGCGCTCCGACATCGGAATGCTCGTCTGCTTCGACAGGTTCTCCAGCGCCCGGTCATATTCCGCCTGCACCCGTTTCTCGAAATCCGGGCCCGAGGTCTGGAATCCCGCCTGGGCGCACGCCTGCTGGATCAGAATGTAATCGCGCACCTCCTCATACACCCGGTATCCGGACACTTGCAGCAGCAGCCCGTAATACGCTTCATTGTTGATCTCGCGACCGTTGATCACCGCGATCGGCTTGCTGAAATCCGGCGCCGGAGCCGTCGCCGCCGCGCCCGCGGGCTGGCTCGTCTGACCCCGCACCAGCGCCGCCCCGGCCGCAAAACTCACCGCCAGACCCACGCCCATCAACACGCGCTTCTTCCGTTGTGCGATCACCGACGCTCCTTTGCGTTAACCATCGAATCCGCCAGGCCGGGCAGGCGGCGTGATTGGGCATATCGGCCAGATGACTTCATCTGCTCAATTCCCAGACGCGCCATTATGTCAGAATCTAACGCCTCTTCCAACCTCTTTGGCTCTAATCTCCATCCCACCCACGTTTTGCGCCGCAGCCCCTTGCCCTTATCCTTACCCCCTCAAAAACCGCCCCTTCCACCCTGCTCGGAGTTCACATGCCCACCTCCCGACCCCAATCCTCCCGCCCCGCCACCGGCGTCGCTATTGTCGGCTGCGGCATTATCGGCTCCGCCGTCGCCGACGCACTCCTCCACGAAACCGCACTCCTCCGCCAGCGCTCCGGCATCTCCCTCGCGCTCCGACACGTCGTTGACCGCGACCTCGACAAAATCCGCCGCGCCGGCGTCCCCGCTACGCTTGCCACCGCCGATTTCGACGCCGCCCTCAAAAACAAGGACACCCACATCGTCGTCGAACTCATCGGCGGCCTCGAACCCGCACGCACCTTCGTCCTCAAAGCACTCAAGGCCGGCAAGCACGTCGTCACCGCCAACAAATACCTCCTCGCCGTCCACGGCGCCGAAATCCTCAACGCCGCCAAACGCAACCGCGTCTGCGTCCAGTTCGAAGCCTCCTGCGGCGGCGCCATCCCCATCATCGCCGCTCTCACCCGCTCCCTCCTCGCCAACGACATCTCCAAAGTCGTCGGCATCGTCAACGGCACCTGCAACTACATCCTCACCCAGATGACTCAGTCCGGCCAATCCTACGCCGACGCCCTCGCCGGCGCTCAAGCCGCGGGCTTCGCCGAACGCGACCCCACCTTCGACGTCAACGGCACCGACTCCGCCCACAAACTCGCCATCCTTTCCTCCCTCGCCTTCGGCGCACAAATCCCCTTCGACCAAATCGATCGCACCGGCATCGACACCCTCTCCGACATCGACCTCAAATTCGCCAGGGAATTCGGCTACGTCTGCAAACTCCTCGCCATCGGCGAAAAGATCCAATCACCGGGCGGGGGCGGCTTGAGCCTCCGCGTCCACCCCACCTTCGTCGCCAACGACCAGCTCCTCGCCAACGTCCACGGCTCCTTCAACGCCATCTCCGTCCACGGACACGCCGCCGGTCAAACCCTTTACTTCGGCCGCGGCGCCGGCGGCAAGCCCACCTCCTCCGCCGTCCTCTCCGACATCCTCGACATCGCCCTGGGCACCGCTCCCCTGCTCTTTGAAAAACTCCCCCTCCTCACCAGAAAACGCCGGCTCCCCTTCATCCCCACCAGCCAAATCATCTCCCGCAACTACCTCCGCGTCACCGCCCTGGACGTCCCCGGCGTCATGGCCCAGATCACGAACATCCTCTCGAAACACAAAATCTCCCTCGCCGGCATCAACCAGCACGAGAGCAAGGCCGGCCAACCCGTCCCCATCATCATCACCACCCATGAAGCCAGGGACGGCGATATCCTCAAAGCCCTCGCCGAAATCGACCAGCTCGACGCCATCACCGCCAACACCATCCGCATCCGCGTCCTCGCATAATGCCGCCATGTGCCATTCCCTGTCGTTTATGGTAAAATACGGACATGCGACCCATTGATAAATTGCGCATGGATAGATCCACGATCCGCGTCTTCAGTTCGTTCGAAGAAATGGAAGCCGCGGACATTCAGTACGACATGGCTCAAACGCCCCACCAGCGATGGCAAGAGATGGAACTGATCAGGCAGCTTAATCATGCTGACTACGACCCCACTACCTCTCGAATTCCGCGACCTGTTAAATTCATTCAACGCCCAGGGCTTAAAGTATCTACTCGTCGGCGGGTGGGCCGTCGGTCACCACGGCTACAAAAGACACACCCTTGACATCGATTTCTGGATCGCCGTCTCCTCAGAGAATGCTGACCGGCTAATTGCCGCTCTGTATGCGTTCTGCGGCGCTGCTCCTTCCAAACGCTCCATCGTCGCGGGCCGAAAAACCACCGAATTCGGCCGTTCCCCCCTTAAAGTTCACATCATGTGCGATATCAGCGGCGTCGAGTTCGACCACTGTTACACCCAGCGCGTCCAGGCTCACTGGGATGGCATTTCTGTCCCGGTCATCGGCCTTGACGACCTGTTGAAGAACAAACAAGCTTCCGGCAGATTGAAAGATCTGGAAGATGTTGACGCTCTGTCCAAACGCCACAAGCTGAAAATACGAAAGAAGAAAAAATGAAATACGCCCTCATCATCCCCGACGGCGCCGCCGATACCCCCATCCCCGACCTCGACCACAAAACCCCCCTCCAGGTCGCCCATAAACCCAACATCGACTGGATCTCCCACAACGGAAAGCTCGGCACCGTCCGCACCACCCCCCCCAACTTCTCCGCAGGCTCCGACGTCTGCACCCTCTGCCTCCTCGGCTACGACCCCGCCCAATACCACCCCGGCCGCGCTCCCCTCGAAGCCGCCGCGCAGGGACTCCAGCTCGACCCCGACCGCGACTGGGTCTTCCGTTGCAACCTCGTCACCATCATCGACGGCGACCGGGGGGGGGTCATGATGGACCACTCCGCCGGACACATCCCCGACAAAGAAGCCCGCATCCTCCTCGACGAAGTCCGCAAACACCTCGCCCCCGATCCCGGCACCACGCCCCTCACCTTCTTCCCCGGCGTCTCCTACCGCCACCTCATGACCTACCGCACCAGCGCCGCCGATTCTATAGATTTCACCGGCCTCAAAACCACGCCCCCGCACGACATCCCCGAACAACCTATCAAAAACTATCTCCCCAAAGGCGGCCGCGGCGGCGCCGGCGACCTCCTCACCTCGCTCATCACTCAGTCCCACGAAGTCCTCAAAAACCACGAAATCAACCTCACCCGCCGCGACCTCGGCGAGAACGAAGCCACCCACATCTGGCTCTGGGGACAAGGCCGCGCCGCCAATGTCCCCTCCTTTGAATCGCGCTTTAAGAAGAAAGGCGCCATGATCACCGCCGTCGATCTCCTCCGCGGCATCGCCAACCTCCTGGGCTGGAAAAATCTCGACTCCCCCGGCATCACCTCCTACCACGACACCGACTACGCCGCCCAGGGCCAAACCACCATCGACGCCCTCGACCACTTCGACCTCGTCTGCTGCCACGTCGAAGCCCCCGACGAAGCCTCTCACGCCGCCAACTTCCACGAAAAAATCCAATCCATCGAAGCCATCGACCAGCACATCGTCGGACCCGTCCTGGAGAAACTCAAAACCTTCCCCGAATGGCGCATCCTTATCATGCCCGACCACGCCACCCAGTGCGCCACCCGAAAACACCACGACGAACCCGTCCCCTTCACCATCGCCGGCAGCAACATCCCCGCCCGCCAACACATCCAACTCCCCTACACCGAAGCCGCCGCCAAACAATCCGACCTCCACATCCAGCAAGGCTACGACCTCATGGAATACTTCCTCTACGGCAACAAATAGCGCCGCAAACCCCAGGGGAACCCACCGGTTTTTCTTTGCCTTCTCCGCCCCCGCCCGCTAAATTCACCAATCCCTTGCTCATGCATCAGCCATAAAAGGAGCCCGCATGCCTTCCCCACTCCGCAAAACCTGGCAGGATTGCAAAAAACAAATGGGACCCGGCGTCGACAAAAATTTCAAAAAAGATCTCGGCCCCACCCTCGATAAGGCCCAGGACGCCTACGACGCCGTCGTCGCCGAAAACAACCACAAATTCAAAGTCCCCGGATACTCCGATTCCACTCCCGACCTCGTCAAGGTCCGCTCCAAACTCACGACCGCCATCACCCTCCACGAAAAAGTCCACACCGTCGCCACCGCCTATAAATCCGCCCTCGAAAAAATGGACAAAAAAGCCCCCGGCATCGCCAACGGCCTCAAAACCCTCACCGACATCATCACCCATTTCCACCAGCAAGACACCACCATGCGCCAACACATCCCCAGCGAAGATGAAGCCAAAAAATTCAAAGATGCCTACATGAAAGCCACCATCAAACAATTCTGACCCGCCCGGGTGCCATGCTCTTGGGGCAGGGGCCCCATGAGCATGCCCGATGCGCCTTCCTTATTCTCCCGACAGGACGTACCCCGCAATACCACCCCCATCGGAGACCCCGCAAACCCCTCGCCCGCAAAAAGAGCCGGCGCCGCAAACTCTCCCAACTCATGGCCAAATTCAAACGCCAATTCGCCCGCGCGCACAATCTGGACGCCGCAAAACCATTCCCCGCAAGAATTCCCTCCCCAAATCCCACCCCCACAACCCATTACTCCATATTCGCAAAGCCGCGTTCGCACAAAGTGGGCGCGACTCCCCTCTATAGACAAGAACGAGCACTGCGCCATGACCAACTCCCACTCCCAATCCAACCGCCCCGCATCTCACCGACCAATTACCAATTACTATCTACTGTTCACCGTTCACCACCCCCCCACCCGCACCGCCCCCTTCCACCACCGCACCGCCGCCGGCGCCTTCGCTCCCGCCGGCCACACCACCCCCACCACATCGATCCGCGGCCGCAGCCCCTTCATCCCATACCGCCGCGCCAACCCCCGCACCGTCCGCACCAGCGCCCGCTTCTTCCAATGCCGCACCGAATCCTCCGGCCGCATGTACTCCTCGCTCGTTCGCGTCCGCACCTCCACAAACACCAGGAATTCCCCCTCAATTCCAATCAAATCAATCTCCCCGCGCCACTGCCGCCGATTCCGCGAAACGATCCTCATCCCCTGCTTCCTCAAATACCGCGCCGCCGCCGCCTCCCCCCGATCCGCCAGCGGCGCTTCCCGCACCCCCACCTTCCTCCCCACCCATTCCCAAAACCCAACCTTCTTCCGTCCCGGCGCCGTTCGCATGCCCAAATCCTACCATCCCCCACAACCCCCCTCACGCAAATTCCCGCCACCCTCTTTCACTATTCACCATTCACTATTCACCATTTTCCTCACAGCAAAAACGTCGCCGCCGTCATATACACCGTGATCGCCGTCACATCCACCACCGCCAGCGTGATCGGCCCCGACGCAATCCGCGGATTCAGCTTCAGCCCGTGGATCAACGCCGGCACCGCCCGCCCCAGCGCCGCCGCCAGCACCATCACCACCGTCACCGCCGCGCCGATCGTCACCGTCGCCATCCATCGGTCCCGCCACGCCAGCGTCAACAGCGCCACGATCGCCCCGCTGCACAACCCCAGCAAAATCGCCGTCGCCATTTCCCGCATCAACCCCCCGTGCGTCTTGCCCGTCGTCACCGCCTCCTCGATCGCCAGCGTCATCGACTGCACCGACACCGACTCCGCCAGCGTCAGAATCAGCGGAATAAACAACGCCACGATCACCGCCCGCCCCAAGGTCGTCTCAAACAACGCCCCCAGCGCCGCACATATCAGACCCCCCGTGATATTCGCCAGCAGCCACGGCATCCGCGAGCGAAACCCCCGCCACGGCGACCCCTGCTTGTACTGCTCCAGCCGCAACCCCAGCCGCTGGAAAATCTCATCCAGCTTCTGATGATGCGCAAAATCAAAAACTTCATCCGTATATAAAGAAACGTCCAACACCCCCATCACGCGCTTTTGATCATCCACCACCGGAATTGCCAGCAATCTATGTATCGCAAACAACTCCAGCGCATCGAACAGAGTATCCCGCGGCGACAGCGTCACCACGCACCGCTCCATCTGATCCCCCACCCGCGCCCCCGCCGGCGCCAGCAGCAGCGTCCGCGCCGCCAGCACCCCCACCAACTGCTCCTCCTCGTTCACCACATAAAAATACATCGCCTGCTGCCCCCCGCCCGCCCCCACGTTCGCATGCGCCGCCCGCAGCAGCCCCACCGCCTCCTCCATCGTCATCCCCTCGCGCAGCGTCACCGCCGCCGCACCCATGTACGCCGTCACCGACCGCTCAAAAGAAACGTCCGTCGCCATCCCCCCATTCTACAGCCCCTCCCCGATTCTGCCCGCCCGCCGCCGCCCCTCATTGCCCATGCACTCCGTCATCGGCGCCCATCGGCCGCTGTTCCCCGTCCCATTCCCCCTCACCCCAGCAAATCCACCGGCGACGCGCTCTCCCGACGCACCTGCTCCATCGTGCACGACCGCGGCTTTTTCTCCGGACGAAACCGCAGCAGCCGCGTCCCATGCCGAAACCGCCCCCCGCTGAAATGGTCATATTCCACCTCCACCACCAGCACCGGTTTGAGCGGCTTCCAGTCCGCGCTCCGCCCCGCCTTGCTCCATCGGCTCGGCCCGCCCGGCGCCTTCCCCGTAAACCCCGGCCCCTCGGCCAGGCCCTCCAGCTTCTTCGTCAACCCCTTCCTATCCACCCCCGCAAACCCCGACGTGAACCCCACATGATCCAGCTTCCCCTCCGCATCATAAAGCCCCAGCAAAAGCGACCCCACCTCCTTCGTCTTCGTCCCATACCGAAACCCGCCCACCACGCAATCCGCCGTCCGATGGTTCTTGATCTTCACCATCGCCCCGCTCCGCTCTCCGCTCGCATACGCCGCATCCACGCGCTTCGCCACCACCCCATCCAGCGGCCCCAGCATCCGCTGGAACCACCGCTTCGCCTCACCAAACTCCCGCGTCACCGGCGACAACACGATGCGTCCGCCCTTCCCAAAATACTTCCCCGCAAACTTCTCCAGCGCCCTGCGCCGCTCCCCCAAAGGCCGCCCCGTCAAATCCCACCCGCGCTCGTCCACCAAAAGATCAAACACCACATACGTCGCCGGCGTCTCCACCGACAGCTTCCTCACCCGGCTCTCCGCCGGATGTATCCGCTGCAACAACGCATCAAAATCCACCCGCCGCTCCCGCGCAATGATCAGCTCCCCATCCACCACAAACTTCTTCGCCTTCACCGCACGCAACGCCGCCACCATCTCCGGAAAATACCGCCCCAACCCCTGCCCCGCCTTCGACCGCATCTCTACCTCCCCACCATCCCGAAACGCCAGACACCGAAAACCATCCCACTTCGGCTCATACTGCCACCCCTCCCCCACCGGCACCTCCCCCACCGCCTCCGCCTCCATCACCTGAAAATCCACCCCAATCGGCAACATCACATCACCTCCTCCCCCCGGCGCCCCACCCCCTCATCTTAATCCTCATCCTCATCCCATTCCCCTCCGCCCCAGGCCATAAACCGCCCCACCAATCACCATCACCCCCGCCGCCACCACCAGCCCACCACGTGCTCGCCGATGCATAGCAAAATCTCCTCACACGTCCCCAGCCAATTCCCCCCCATCCAGGAATCCGTTTCAAAAACCACAAATGTTTCGTGTTTTTCGTGCCTTTCGTGGCCATTTACGTCGTCGTCGGGGGCGGGGGGGGGCGTCGCCCTCTCCGTGCCCTCCCCGTCCTCCGTGGCTTCCCCTCCCCGCGCTCCCCTCTCGAGCCCCCTCACTCCGGATGCGCCTTCAACCAATCCGCCGCATCGCTGCTCCCGCTATCCGCCGCCTTCTGATACCACGTCCGCGCCGCCGTCATGTCCTTCGCCACGCCCTCCCCCTTCTCATACATCTCCCCAATATGAAACATCGCATGCTCCTCATCCTTTTCCGCCGCCTTCTGGTAATAGTTCATCGCTTCCTTCAAATCCTTCGTCACCCCCTGGCCCGTGCGATACCGCGACCCCATCAGATACAACGCAAACCCATCCCCCTCGTCCGCCCCCTTGCGAATCCACGCGATCCCCGCCGCCTCATCCTCCGGCGTCCCCTCGCCATTCTCATAACACATCCCCACGCTCGCATACGCCGGCACATAACCCCCGTCCGCCGCCTTCTTGACCAACGCAAACGCCTTGCCCATATCCTCCGGCACGCCGTCCCCGTTCTTGTACATCACCCCCAGCGAATAACTCGCATGAAACGACCCCGCCGCATCCCCCTTCTCATACCACGCCACCGCCTTCTTCAAATCCACCGGCACGCCAAACCCATACTCATAAATCGCCCCCAGCCGCGTCATCGAGTACGCATCCCCCGACGCCGCAATCATCTCAAAACGATGCACCTTCGGATTGTCCCCCGCCTCCACCATCCCCTTGGCCGCCGCCGCATACACCATCCGCCGCTCAATCGCCCCCGGCTCCTCCGCCAGCTTATCCACCCACGCCAGCTTCGCATCCGGCCCGTCAGACATCGCCAACTCCTCCGCGATCCCCCGCGAAATCATCCCCACCTCCATCGGATCGATCGCTTGCGCCTTCTGCGCCTTGTCAATGAAATCCGACGCATCCCACACATCCCCGTACAGCGCCAGCATCCTGCTCATCTCCCACAGCGTATGCGTCCGGTTCCCGTTCTCATCCGATGGCAAAACGCCCACCACCTTCTCCAGCGTCTTGTCCGAATCGTCCGTCTGCCCCAGCCGATCCTCCACCATCGCCACCTCCAGCAGATCGCGCGCCGACAGCGGCTCCTTGAGTCCCCCCATCTGCGACCTCAACTTTCCCAGCATGTCCATCGCCCGCTGTTTATCTCCAATCGCCCCATACGCCCGCGCCAACAGCCCATACGTATCCACAAGGTCCGCCTGTCCCCCGGCCCCGCCGTCCGCCCGCGCAACGCCCGCCTGCGCCATATCAATAAACGCTTTCGCATCCGCCGCCCGGCCATCCTCCGCCAGCAACATCGCAATCGACGCCGCGTCATTCGCCGCGTCCGCCGGATCTTTCAGCCCCGCCAGCAGCTTCTTTGCCCGGTCCGCCGCGCCTCCCTGCGCTTCATCCATCGCCAGCATGTCCACATTGAACATCGGATGATCCTCTTCCCGCAGCTTGCCCACGATCGCCTCCGCCTCAGCAAAATGTTCCCCCGCCGCGGCCTTATTCCCACCCTTCATCTCCGCCGACGCGATCTTCGCATACAGCTCCGCCTGCGTACCCGTCCGCTTCATCCCCTTCGCCGTCGCCGCCGCACCCGCAAAGTCCCCCACGTCCACCTGCGCCTGCCCCACGTTGTCCGCCGCCATCACCCGATCATCCAGCTCCGGCTCCGTCGACGCCGGCGCCGTCGTCGCCCCCGCCTGGTCGTCCGGCTGCGCCAAAAGCGCCGCCGCCGCCGCCACCGATGCCTTCGCTCCAGCCATGTCCCCTCGCGCCGCCTGCTCGTGCGCGGCATCCGTGTAAATCTCTATCCGCGCCCACCGGTCCCGCTCCGCATCCACCGCCGCCTTCAACAACGCCCCATCCCCAATCGCTCCCGCCACCGCCCCAATATCCTCCCTGATCCATTGCTCCGGCATATCATCCGCCGCCGTCATCCCCGCCTTCTTCACCAGCTCCAACGCCTGCGCCTTCCGCCCCTCATCCACCTTCACCGCCTTCCCGCCCCCGTCATCCCCCGCCCCGCGCACCACCCCCCCCACGCCCCCCACCCCGCCCGCACCCGCCGCCATCACCACCGCCATCGCCAGCAAAACAGTATGTCGCATCGCAACTCTCCCTTTCGAACCATGTTGACTTGTCAAGCCATCATAACCCCTTCCCCGCAACTCGAAACAGAAAAGCACGAAAACCCGACAACAGGGTGTAGTTCTCGATCCGGGTAAAACCTCCGAGACGCGACCGTGGGAGCGTTGGGGGGGGAGGGGGAATGCCGCCATGGCGGAGTGTTACCCGGAATATGAACTACACCCGACCCCAGCATTCCGCCCATCTTTTAGGTAATAACATATCGAAATAGTTTATTTCATCCCGAAGCCTCAAATTTCTCCCCAGCGCCTTCGTGGCCCTTCATCGTTCGCGCCTTCATGTTTCCGTCCGGAGCGCCGAGCCGGAAACTTGCCCCGCTCCGCCTGCGCCCACCCGCGACAAATGACCCATCCCCCACTATTCCGGATGCGCCTTCAACCAGTCCGCCGCTTCCGTGTCCCCGGCTCCCGCCGCCTTCTGATACCACGAACGCGCCGCCCTCATGTCCTTCGCCACGCCAAGGCCCGCATCAAAAATAGCCCCCAACCGGGCCATCGCCTCGGCATCCCCCGCCGCCGCCATCGCTTCAAACCGCCGCACCTTCGGATTCTCCCCGGATTCCACCATCCCCCGCGCCGCCGCCGCATACAACTGCCGCTTCATCACTGCTGGCGCCTGTTCGCCCAGCCGCTCAATCCAGTCCAGCTCCGCATCCTCCCCATCTGACATCGCAAGGCGCTCGGCGGTCGCGCATGGGTAAACGCCGTCATCTACTCTGAGCGTTCCCCCCAGCGCCTCGTCGATAAAGTACGCTGCACCCCATACGTCGCCGTTCGTGGCCAGGATTTCGCTCATGTACCACAGCAAGTGCGTGCGATCTCCCTTCTCATCCGATGGCAGCGCGTCGATCACCTTTTTCAACGTCGCATACGAATCGTCCGTCTGCCCCAGTCGATCCTGCGCCATTGCAAGGCCCAGCAAATCCATCGCCGAGGGCCCACCTTGCGTAACCCGCGCCGCCGCGTTCCCAAGCATCTTCTTGGCGCCCGTTTTATCGCCCATCGCCCCATACGCCTCCGCCAGCGACTCTTCCGCTCCCGCCCGCTTCGACGCGTCATCGGTATGACCTGTCGGGCCAATCAGCAACTCCACCGCCACCTCGATGAATGTGGCTGCACCTTTGGCTTGACCCCCTTGCGCCAACATGGCTGCGATACCCGCCGCGGCTTCTGCCTGTGCCATCGGATCCTTCATCCGCGACAGCAATTTCTTCGCCCGCTCCAGATATGCCCCAGCCTCTTCAAGGGCCAAGAGGCCCCAATCATCGCCGAAGCGCTCTCGAGCGCTCAAGCCGGCAAAGAGGCTTTCCGCCTTGTCGAAATCCCCAGCCGCCGTCGCCGAATTCCCCGTCCTCATTTCGTCGCCCCCCAATCCCAGGTACACCAACATTTGTATCTCCCCCGCCTTCATGCGCCCGGCCGTCACCTCCGCGCCCGCAAGGTCCCCCACAGCCGCCTGTGCGCTGGCGATGTTCTGCAACTGAATCGTCCGATCATCCGGCACCCCTGGAAAAGCCGGAGCAGTCGCCGCGCCTTCCTCCGGCAACGCCAGCAATGTCACCGCCGCCGCCACCGATTTCTTCGCCCCCGCCACATTCCCCCGCTCCGCCTGCTCATGCGCGGCAGTCGTATAAATCTGAATCTTCCGCCACCGATTCGGCTCGTCATCCACCGCCGACTTCAACAGCGCCTCATCCCCCAGCGCCGCCGCCACCACCCCGACATTCTCCCGAATCTGCTGCTCGTCCCCGTCATCCGCATCCGTCATCCCCGCCTTCTTCACCAACTCCAGCGCCTTCGCCTTCCGCCCCTCATCCACCTTCACCACCTTCCCATTCCCCTCCTCCCCCGCCCCGCGCGCCGCGCCCCCCAAACCCCCCACTCCCGCCGCCATCACCACCGCCATCGCCAACAAAAACGCACGCCGCATCACAACTCCTCCCGCTCAAACCTCCTGACCCGCCCACCCATCATAACCCCTTCCCCGCAACGCGAAACAAAAACCACGAACATCTGCGACCACTGCGACCCATCCCCCACTATTCCGGATGAGCCTTCAACCAGTCCGCCGCTTCCGTGTCCTTGGCTCCCGCCGCCTTCTGATACCACGAACGCGCCGCCGTCATATCCTTCGCCACGCCAAGGCCCGCATCAAAAATAGCCCCCAACCGGGCCATCGCCTCGGCATCCCCCGCCGCCGCCATCGCTTCAAACCGCCGCACCTTCGGATTCTCACCCGCCTCCACCATCCCGCGCGCCGCCGACGCGTACAGCTCCCGCTGGATCACCGCCCCCGCCTGGTCCTTCATCTGATCGATCCATTCCAGCTTCGCATCCTCCCCATCCGACTTCGCCAGGCTCTCGGCGGTCACACATGCGTAAACGGCGTCCTCTTCCCCCAGGTGCGCCACTCGCGCCTTGTCGATAAAGTCCGCTGCATCCCATACATCGCCGCGAAACGCCAACATCTCGCTCATCAGCCACAGCACGTGCGTACGCTCCTTCTCATCCGACGGCAGCGCATCGATCACCTTCGCCAGCGTCTGGTCCGAATCATCCGTCTGCCCCAGTCGATCCTCGGCTATCGCCAGGTCCAGCAGCTCCAGCGACGACGGATTCTTTTCCGCCGCAATCCCCGCCGCCGCCTTGCCCAGCATCTCCATGCCCGCCTTCTTGTCGCCAATAGCGCCATACGCCTGCGCCAAGGCCGACTCCGCGCCCACCCGCTTCGACACCGCGCCTGGATCGCCTCCAGCACGATTTACAAGCGCCGCCGCCGCCGCCACGAAGGTCCTGGCATCCGCAACACGCCCGTCCTGCGCAAACCTTCCTGCGATAAACGCCGCTCTCGCCGCCTGGTCCATCGGATCCTTCATCCGCTCCAGCATTTTCCTCGCTCGCTCCGGATTGGTCTTCGCCTCATCGTCTGCCAGCATCGCCCACGCCATGCTGTGATCTTCAGCGCTCAGGCCGGCCAGCACCGCTTCGGCCCTGTCGAAATCGCCCGCCGCCGGCGCCGAGTTCCCGGCTTTCATTTCCGCCACGCCGAGACCCGCATAAACCAGCGCCTGCATGGTGCTGGCCGGCATCCGCGCAGCTGTCGCCTCCGCAGCCGTCAGGTTCCCGACATCACCCTGCGCCAATGCTACATTCTGTAATTGCACAACCTGGTGATCGCCAAACTCAGCCACAGACCCACCCGCGCCCCCTTTCTCCTCCGGCAACGCCAGCAACGCCACCGCCGCCGCCACCGATTTCTTCGCCCCCACCATATCCCCCCGCGCCGCCTGCTCGTGCGCGGCGCTCGTATAAATCTGAACCTTCCCCCACTGGTCCGGATCATCATCCACAGCCGACTTCAACAGCGCCTCATCCCCGATCGCACCCGCCACCGCCCCGATCGCTCCCGCTACCGCCCCGATATCCCCCCGAATCCGCTGTTTCCCCGCCGCATCCGTCATCCCCGCCTTCTTCACCAACTCCAGCGCCTTCGCCTTCCGCCCCTCATCCACCTTCACCACCTTCCCAGTCCCCTCCGCCCCCGCCCCGCGCGCCGCGCCCCCCAAACCCCCCACTCCCGCCGCCATCACCACCGCCATCGCCAACAAAAACGCACGCCGCATCACAACTCCTCCTGCTCAAACCTCCTGACCCGCCCGCTCATCATAACCCACGTGGCATGGGCGTCCCCGCCCATGGCGGCCCACAGGCCGCACCACCCCACCTGCCCACGCAACTCCCCCTCGCCACCAGCACCACACTGTCTACCCGCGCTCCCCCTCCTCCCCCGCCGGCAACACCTCAAACCCCGCCACACGCCTCCCCGCCAAACTCCTCCACCACCGCCTCCCCAGCACGCCCACCCATACCGCCACCCCCGGAATAATCCCCGCCCATGGCGAGATCCACCACACCGTCCGCTCCGCAACCACTCCCCGCATCCCGCCCTGCACCCGCACATGCGTGTTCCGCGCCCATCCCCAGAAAATCATCCGGTCCCCGCCAGACGTGCTCGTATACAACTCCTCCTCCGGCACATGTCCCCCAGCCGCCGCCGCCATCGCCGCCATCCGCTTCAACACCGCAACATCCGAGCGCCCCGCCACCCCCACATACAAAAATCCTTCCCCCAGCCCCACCCGCTTGCCGCTCTCCATAAACGTGGGCAGATCCGTCCCCCCCACAAACGACCACCCCCACACCCCGGCACACACCACCGCCACCACCCCCAACACCACCATAACCACCCCCAGCGCCCGCCCCCGCCTCTCGCCGCACTCCTCCATCCACAATCCTCCTCGCGACAACCAACTTCAACATACGCCCAAAGAGGCGGCAACCCACACACCCCCCGACCCCTATCAGCCAGGCACTTCAAAACCATCATATACCATTTCTCCATGCCCCCCGTGTATTCCGTACGACTATCGCCATTTCAGTTGCGCCAAGCAGCGACAAGTCCATCCATAGACAATTCCCCTTCCGTGCCTTTCCTATGACTATCTCGAAACGTCTTTCTATGCCGACAAAATTCTCCCGCCCCAATCCAAATCATCGGCGTCCATCGGCGTCCATCTGCGGCCACTCTCGTTTCACTCAATCCCACCAGTCCATTCGTGTAAATTCGTGGACAATTCCCGTCGTCGCCTTTCGTGTCCTTCGTGCCTTTTCGTGGCCATTTACGTGGTCGTCGCGCTCCTAACCCCCCAACCTATCCACACCCTTGCGCGTAAAAACCAAAAGTCAAAAATTAGCGCACCTGCGCAACCCACCCGCACACCTTGGCAATTTACCTTTTCCGCTTTTTCCGCGCTCGGAGTCTTATCGCCAACACCGGCACCCACCTCCCCAAGCCCGCCTCCTCCCTCCCCAAAATCTTCCACCTCTTCTCCCTCCCCAAACATCTCCTCTCCCAAAAATCCGCCCTCTCCCCCTCAGCTCACCCACCTCCACTCCCTCCTGTCCATACCGCACTGACTTCGCCGCGGATCCGCGCCCTCTCCCACCGCTTCCCCACTCCGCCAACAGCTTCTATTATCGCGCAACCACCTCGCATCCCACACGGAAGATTTCCGCAATGTCACGCAGCGTCTTCACCTCTTGGCAAACCCGCGAAGACGAAGAGGAGTTCCTCAACTATCTCGGAAAAAAACAGACCATCCTGCTTCCCACCCATCCCCCCGTTGATCGTCCCGAGCCCCTGAGCCTCACCCAGTACACGCAGGCGCCTCGGCGGCCCCCCGTTCTTCTCACCCAAGAACGCTTCCTTCGTCAGATCGAATTCTCACGCTCGCCCGACGGTGTCCTCTTCATTTCCACAATGGACTCCCCCGTCCTCAACCACCGATCCGGCTCCCTCCGCGAAAACACCCTCGTCCCCGCCAATCTATACACCTACTGGGACCGCACCGACTCCATTCGCGGCGGCATCACCCGCAAAGACCCCGAGTTCTGCAAATGGGGCCACGCCATCTTCGCCTGGCTCCGAAAACACACTCCCATCCGCGACCATGCCCTCCCCATGACCAACCGCGTCCAAGACCGCCTCATCTCCGGCGCAATAAAAATCGCCACTTACTAACGGCCCAACTGCCGCGGTGTCCTTCTGATGCCCCACCTTCCCCCGCAAAAAAAAAAACACTCTCCTCCCATTTTTCGGGAACCTTTTCGCCCGCCAATCCGTTTCTATCATGGGCTGCACGCAGCCTCGCCCTCAGCGATCCCAAAGGAGAAGGAATATGCATTTTCACCCCAAATCCCACCCACTTTCACACCCGCACATTACCCAAACTATCATCCGCGCCTGCGCAAAAAACAAT
Source organism: Phycisphaerae bacterium (assembly GCA_035545015.1). Classification (GTDB taxonomy): domain Bacteria; phylum Planctomycetota; class Phycisphaerae; order WQYP01; family WQYP01; genus CALCHA01. The sequence continues at coordinate 22,649 of DASZZD010000012.1, read as the reverse complement.
GAGCATCTTGAGCATCTCACCCCCCCGCCGCGCCTAACTCCCACCTGTTCCACACCCTTGCGCGTAAAAAACAAAAGTCAAAAATTTGAGCACCTGCGCAACTCGCTGCGCATCTCACCCGCGCTCCGCTACAATTCACTTTTTCCACATTTTCCGCCCTCGGAGTCTCTATGCCCGCCCCCACCAACCCCCACCACCTCCCCAAACGCCCCCTCGCGAAGCGCCCATTTGTTCTCATCGTCCGCGATGGCTGGGGCGAAAACCCCCATCCCGAAATGGATTCCTACAACGCCGTCAAGCTCGCCAAACACCCCGTCGCCGATCGCCTCATGCGCGATTATCCCACCGTCCTCATCCACACCTCCGGCGAAGATGTCGGCCTGCCCGCCGGCGTCATGGGCAACTCCGAGGTCGGACACCAGAACATCGGCGCCGGCCGCATCGTCGATCAGGAAACCATGCGCATCACCCGCCGCATTCGCGAGGGATATGATGGCGGATTCTTTCAAAACAAAATCCTCATCGACGCCTTCGACCACGCCAAAAAATTCAACTCCAAAGTCCACATCCTCGGCCTCTGCTCCGACGGCCGCGTCCACTCCGACATCGAACACGCCTACGCACTCCTCGACATGGGCAGGAAACAGAATTTCCCCGGAGATCGCATTCTCATCCACGCCATCACCGACGGCCGCGACACCGCCCCCACCGGCGCCGCCCGCTACCTCCCCGCCCTCGAAGCCAAATGCCGCGAACTCTGGCCCAATGGCGATGGCGCCCGCATCGCCACCGTCGTCGGCCGCTTCTACGCCATGGACCGCGACAACCGCTGGGAACGCGTCCAGGCCGCCTACGAACTCCTCACCGAAAACAAGGGCGCCCATTTCCCCACCGCCTCCGCCGCCCTCGAATCCTATTACGCCAATCCCTCCGATCCCTCCCGCACCGGCGACGAATTCGTCATCCCCTCCGTCATCGGTGATGGCGGCAAAATCAGCGACAACGACGCCGTCATCTTCTTCAACTACCGCGGCGACCGCCCCCGCGAAATCACCAAGGCCTTCGTTTACAACTCCGAGCAATTCGCCAAAGAAACCAACGGCGGCTTCAAACGCCACATCAAGCCCGGCAACCTCTTCTTCGCCACCATGGCCAATTACGAAGAAGGCCTCCCCGTCGCCGTCATCTTCGAAAAACCCGAAAAAATGCCCGAAATCTTCGGCGCCTACCTCGCCGAGCATGGCCTCACCCAGTTCCGCTCCGCCGAAACCGAAAAATTCCCCCACGTCACTTTCTTCTTCAACGACTACCGCGAGCCCCCCTTTGACCACGAAGACCGCGGCCTCGCTCCTTCCCCCAAGGACGTCAAAACCTACGACCTCAAACCGGAAATGTCCGCCTACCAGGTCCTCGACATCGTCCTCAAGGAAATCGAAAAAGGCGACCATGACGTCTACATCATCAACTTCGCCAACGGCGACATGGTCGGCCACACCGGAAAACTCCCCGCCGCCATCAAGGCCGTCGAAGTCGTCGACGAATGCGTCGGCCAAATCGTCGATGCCGTACTCGCCAAAGGCGGCAGCCTCATCGTCACCGCCGACCACGGCAACTGCGAACAAATGTGGGACCCCCTCCACAACTGTCCCCACACCTCCCACACCACCTACGACGTCCCCCTCATCATCGTCGACGACCGCTACAAAAACTCCGGCGCGAAACTCAAAACCGGCGGCCGCCTCGCCGACATCGCCCCCACCGCCCTCCAACTCATGGGCCTCCCCATCCCGAAGGAAATGACCGGCCAAAGCCTGCTCGGATAACATACTCTTGTCCCGCGCCGAACGCATCGCTACCCTATCCGTATGAGCAACCTCTCCGAGATCGAAGCGGCAGTCGAAGCTTTGTCCGCCAAGGAGAAACAGGAACTCCTCTTATTCCTCGCTGCACGACTGCGCAAGCCTGGCGCCCGCCCTCCAGAACCCCGCCAGTTTTCTCCATTGGAGATGGCCGAATGGATCGCGCAAGACAAAGCGGACATGCAACGGTTCCGCGAGGCTGAGTGAGACTTTTTCTCGATACAAGCGTCCTGCTCGCTGCCTGCGGATCTGAGTCGGGCGCCTCACGAGAGATATTTCATCGCGCAGGCAACAACGAATGGCTGCTCATGACGACCCCTTATGTCGTGAATGAGGTGCTCGTTAATCTTCCGAAGTTGCCGCTCCTCGCAAGCGTCGAATGGGCAAAGCTGCGGCCGAGACTCCTGCTCTTCGACGACGTTCTCACCGTCGATCGACCGGCGGTCTTCGAGCCCGCGAAGGATCGTCCGATTCTGTTTGGCGCGCTCGCGTGGTCCGATGTACTGCTGACATTGGACACGAACGATTTTGGCGGCCTCATGGGAACGACGTTCTACGGCCTCCGAATCCTGCGGCCCGGGTCGTTCCTCGAGGAAGAACGAGCCTCCGGAAGTTTAAGGTAGATCTGTTCCCTCGCCTCTACCGGCCCAGACCACAAGCAGCAATTCATCAACCCTTTCCGCTACCATGCGCAAATGACCTCTCATCCCCTCGACTACGCCCGCATCCCCCCGCCGCTGCAGCGCTGGGCACGCCGTCTCGCCGCCGCCGGCATTGTTGTCGTCAGCAACGTCGTCGCCGCCATCTCCACCATCATCATCCTCCTCGCCGCCGGCCTCCTCACCGGCGCGGTGCTGGGGGTTGTCTCCGTGTTTTCCGGAGAGTACCAGGGATTCTTCGAAACCGCCGCCGGCCTCGTGATTATGGCAGTCGTCCTCGCCATCGCATTCGCCGTCCTCGCCCTGCTGCTCGCCCCGCTCATCATCATCACCGGAATCACCGCCGACGCCGTCCGCCGCTCCTGCCGCGGCCCCTGGTGGACCGGCTTCCCCGCCGTCATGTTCCTCTCCTTCTGCCTCACCTTCAACGCCCTCGCCGGCCACCGTTTCCTCTGGACCCTCCTCGGCAGCGCCCTGGGCGCCGTGACCCTCACCGCCATCTTCTGCATCTACTGGATTCCTCTGGGCTGCACCGAATCGATCCTCCGCCTGGCACGCTGGTCCGCCACCAGGTTTTTCGAGTGGCGCCACCAGCGAAAGCTCGAAAAGCGCGACGCCCTCGCAATTTCCCCCACCGCCGCACCTCCGGAAATTTCCTCCGCCGCCGCCCCAATCTCCGCCGACAAATCCGCCATGGGCCGCATCCCGTCTGGCGACGCGCAAAAGGGCAACCCATGACCCATGACGACCTTGCCGAAAGCGATGACGACGATCTCCCCATCAGCGCCGAGCTCATCGACGAAGACATGCCCTGCATCCGCTGCGCCTACAACCTCCGCGGGCTCAAGCCCGATGGCCGGTGCCCCGAATGCGGCGCGCCGATCGAAGAGACCATCGACTATGTGATGCAACGCGTGCTCTGCCCCGCTTGCCTCGCGCCCAACCATCCCAGCATGGCGGTCTGCCTCGTCTGCGGATCGCCTCTCACCGGCGCCGGAGCAACGGCGAACTACTATCGGATGGCGCCCGTTGGAGCCCGACGCAAGAAGCTCGACTACGAAGTCGAGCCCGACCCGCCGCCCGCGGGCCCCTTCATCATTCGCGTCGGGTTCGGCATTTTCGCTGTGATCGTCCTGGCCGAAACGATTTGGAACGCATGGAGGAACCCCATCGATTCCCCATTCCCGGTGGAATCGATCGCCGGCAGAGTGCTTTTGACGCTGGGAATGGCGCTCATCGCCATTCTGCCACTGGGCTTGATGTATTCTTGCGTCCGGTCCTACCGCCGAAAGCGCCGCGAATTCCTGGCCCAATACGCCGCCTTCATGGAGAAGGAACGTGCCGCCGACGAGGAAGAAGCCGCGCGCAAACGAGCCGGCCGGGACGAAGCGGCCGATGAGTTCACGGATGATGCCGAAGCTCCCTGACCGGGACGCCTCAGACCATCGCAACATGAACCGGGAGATTCAGCGTTGCCGAAACTGCTTCACCAGCTCCGCGTACTTCGGATCGTCAAATCCCGGCCGCTTGCAGGTGCGGGCCCCGGGAAAATACGCCTCCGCCTGCTCGCGAATCTCCCGCAGCCGCTTGACCACGCGCCCCGCCTGCCTGGCCAGCTTCGGCGCGTCGCGTCCCAGCGTTTCCCAGCTCGCAAGCGATGCATCCACCGACAGCAGCGCGACCTTGGCCGAGCGATCACGCGACAGCGCCACATCCGGATCGTCCCAGTCATCGAGCTCATCGCCCAGCGCCCGGGCGAACTTCACGTAGACCAGCCCGACGTGCCACTCGATCTGCGCCAGCGCATCCTTGAGTCCCTCCGCCCGCGCGACATCCTCCTCGCACGACGCCTCATCCGCCATCTCCAGCAGGCGCGCCCGCACCTTCTCTCGCCCCTCGCGCAGCCACTTCATCGCCTCCACCGAATAGCGCTGCGCCGCCTTGATGAACGGCGGCTTCTTCCGCCGGCGCGGCGGCGGCGCTTTCTTCGCCTCCTCCACGAACTCCTCCCAATCCTCGCCCGCCGCGGTGATGTCCTGCTTGATCATGTCCGCCGTCATCGCAAACATATCCGCCACGTGCCCGAGGCTTTCCTCCATCCCAGGCGGCTCGGCTTCCGGGTCCTCGATGTGGTCCGTCAGGCCCTCCGCCTCTTCCATCAAAAACACGCTGCAGCGGCGCGTGAACGGACACCGCTCGCACCACCGGTCGCAATAGTTATGCACGCCCTCGATCAGATTTGGATTGTCTAAAATGCGATGGAGTTCTTCAGGTGTCATGGCAACTCCAGATTGAGATAGTCATACATCACGTGGCTGGCTTCGTCGCGCACGGCGGTCTGCACCAGCATGATCTCGTTGGCGCCCACGCGCAGATGATTCACCGGGATCGGGACGTAGCTCACGCAATACTTCGCGTGGATCGCCTCGCGCAGCAGCGCATTGCCGCCCTCGACCTCCGGCGTCACCGTCGTGATCGGCCGCGATTCATCGTTGGCGTACACATCCACCTTCGCGCGATCCGCCGAGGCAAACGCCAGCGTCAGCGTCGGCGGACCCACCGGAATTCCCGGCAGATCGAAATGAATCCGCCATTTGTGCGGCACCGGTTTGTCGCCCTGCATGTAGCGGCTCTGCACGTAGTTCCAGTCCTTCGCCGGATCCGATTTCCCGATCGTGTAATCCAGCGGATTGGGCAACTCGTTGGGCGCGGTCTTGTACAGATAGGGCAGGTAGTAGTCGTTGCCATGGCGAAACTCCGCGGCCGATCGGTCGGGCACGCCGATCTCCCAGGCGATCGCCCGCCCATGGTGCGGCACGACCCACATCACGTTGTTCAGGTTGGTGGTCTGGCCGGCGGTGACGACCACGTTCGGCTGGGCGCATTCGCCGACGGCGCCGGTGTTGAACGCGTGCAGCGTGTAGGCGCCGGGGCGCACGGCGGGGATCGTGAACGTTCCATCGGCGGCGGCGCGCGTCCAGTATTGGTATCCGTCGCCCTGGAATTGCCAGTCATCCGTGGGCCGGCCGTGCGGCGGGGTGAGCCCGACCCAGGCGCCGGCGGCGTTGACGGAAGGCTTGAGCAGATCGCGGATTTCCAACTGTCCGGTGACCGCGCCGCGTTCTTTGGCCTTGGGATAGAGCGGATTGTTCACCCACTCATAGGGCCATGCGGCTTCCTCGGCTTTCGCCTGCGCCTGGGCGTCGGCCCAGGCGGCGTCGCCGGTCGGCTTGTCATTGCAATAGAGCAAAAACGGGCCGTAAATCTTCGACCACACCTCGCCCTGCTTAAATTCCTGCGAGGAACCGTTGTAGTGGTTCATGTTCATGTGCGTGAGGATGGTGCCGACGGCGGCGGTAAGGTCGTTTTTTGTCGGGCCATCGGAGAAGAATTCGTGGCTGCCGAAAACCACGAATTCGCCCAGCGGATGCTTGTCGGAGGCGAAGCCCCAGCAACCGAGGTTGCTATAGTTCGCATTATACATGTACTTGCAGTCGTATTTTCCCGCCCACGTCCCCTGTGTCATTTTTGTGATTTCCTTGATCGGCGTTTCGATGGCGGTCTTGAAATCCTCGGGCAGCGGCGCGACCCAGTGGCGGGCCTGATCGATGTAGATTTTCTCCATGACGTCCTTGCCGGTTTCCGGCGTCGACCACACCATCCGCCATTCGCCCAGCGTCAGCGCCGGATAGTTCGCCGGATGCACCGTCACGGTATAGACGTAAAGGCCGGACGCCCCGCGGCAAAGCACGAAGTGCGCTCCCACATCCCACGCATGCTTGTCTTTCCCCGGCTCGTAAATATGCTTGCACGCCACGTCGATGACGTCCGGCGTGTTGGTGGCCAGCGACATGGTGCAGTGCGGCAGCGTTTCAAAATCCGCGCCGCCGTCGCGCGAGAAATAGATACTCTTGTGCTGGCCGCCCGTGGACACCATTTCGTGTCCCTTGAATTTCATGCTCAGGACGGTGGCGTTGGCGGGATCGATGGTGGCGCTGATGATGCCGTTGGAAAGCAGGACGTTGTTGCCCTGTTTGGTGATGGTGACGTCGGCCCCGGCATCGCCGCCGCCCGCGACGTTGGCGCGCGCCGCCGCGGTTGCCGCCAGAATGAGTATTCCCGTGAGAATTGGGCGCATTCCATCTCCTGGGTCAAAGGTGTTATAAATCCGCGTGAAGCACATTTTTCAGCATCGCGGCGTAGCGCGATTTGCCAAGCTTTTCAATCAACTTTACAAACGCCGCCTGATCGATCCAGCCGTGGCGATAGGCAACTTCCTCGGGCGAGCAGATCAGCAGGCCCTGCCGCTCCTGCACCGCCTCGACGAACATCGAGGCTTGAAGCAGCGCCGCGTGATTGCCGGTATCCAGCCACGCCGTGCCGCGACCGAACTTCTCGACGCGCAGCGTACCCTCTTCAAGGAACAGGCGGTTCAGGTCCGTTATTTCCAGCTCGCCGCGCGCGGAGGGTTTCAATCGCCTGGCCTTTTCGCAGACGGTGTGGTCGTAAAAATAGAGACCGGTCACCGCCCAGTTCGACCGCGGCTCCCTGGGTTTTTCTTCCAGCGAAATCGCCTTGCCGGCGGCGTCAAATTCCGCGACGCCATACTCCGACGGGTTGTTCACGTAGTACGCGAAAACGGTGGCGCCCGCTTCGAGGGAGCCGGCGCGCATCAGCAACTCCGGCATGCCGTGGCCGAAGAAGAGATTATCGCCAAGGACCAATGACGCGGGCTGCCCCTCGCAGAACTTTTCGCCAATCAGGAACGCTTGCGCGAGGCCATCGGGTGAGGGCTGCGTTGCATAGGAAATCGTCATGCCCCATTGCGAGCCATCTTCGAGGAGTCGCTGAAAACTTTGCGAATCGTGGGGCGTGGTGATCACCAATACATCGCGAATGCCGGCAAGCATAAGCGTGGAGAGCGGGTAATAAATCATCGGTTTGTCATACACCGGCATGAGCTGCTTGGAGACCACCTTGGTCACCGGAAACAGCCGCGTGCCCGAACCGCCCGCGAGAATGATGCCCTTCTTGATCATGCCGCCATGCCCTTTTGCTAGATGCCAGTGCCGTTAAGGTAGCACCTTGGCCGGGGGAGTCAAAGCGAACGCGGGACGATCATGAGATTTGGGCGCGGTCATCTTTTGTGGCAGTCAATCGTGGCATTGGCGTCTCCGCCAATGGCGGCCCGCAGGCCGCTCCGTCCGGAATAAACATCCGCGCGCCCTGTGCGCATCGGCCTTGGGCCGAACATCGGCGGGACGCCGATGCCACAAAAGATGGCCACACCCTGAGATTTGCCGGTGTGGAAGAAGTTTCAATTCAGGAAAGTGGATGCCGCCTATTCATCGCGCGAAACTGCTCGCGCCCGCAGCGCCAGGAACATCGGTATTTCCCTGCGTGCGGCGTCGAGCGCCTCTTTGCGCGGACCGGGCTGGCTTTTTTTGTGGGAGATCCATTCTTCCAGGTGGTCGATCAGCAGGCCGGCGTTGCCGAGGGTGTTCACGTAGGCTTGCAGCGAGCGGTGAAAGTGCGTGGTTTCGGGCGTGCCTTTCCCGTGCGCGGCGCGGCCGGGATGGGTTTGGATGGCGATCTGTGCCGAGGTGAGGTACTGGCGCACGAGGCGCGACTGCGTGCCGCCATTGGGACCGTCCTCCCACCACCAATCGGAGCGCTGGGGGATGCGGAAGCAGGGGTGCATCATCACGAGCAGCAGTTTGCCTTCCGGTTTGAGCAGCGCCCGGCAGCCCTGCCATACCGGCGAGAGCGGGGAGATGTTCTGAATCGCCAGCACGATCGTGATCGCGTCAAAACTGCCGCGCTCCAGGCCGCCCGCCGGGGTTCCATCTTCGCCGAGCAGTTTCGTCGCATCGGCCAAAAGATAATGGATTGGCAGCCGGTCCTGCGCGTTGCGCCGTTCCGCGGCGGCGATCAGCGTCGCCGCGCCGTCGATGCCCGTCACGTGCACACCCTCGATACCCGCCAGTTTCCGCGCCAGCACGCCCTGGCCGCACGCCAGATCGAGAATCCGCATCTCCCGCCGCTCGCCCCTGCCCAGGCCCAGCATCCGCAGCACGCCGGGCATGATGACTTCGCGGTGATATTCCGATCCTTCATCGCCGACCAGCGCATCGTACCAATCCGCCACCTCGCCCCAATGCGTCGGGCGTTCGCCGGCCTCACCGCGGCGCGTGTTCTCGCGCCGCGCCGCCCCGCGCCCCTCCCCCGCCCCGCCCCGCTGATCCGGCCGCTTCTTCATGCCCGGATAATCCGCCCTCACCGATCGCTTTGCAACCACGCCGCCCACCAGCCGCCGTGCCCAATTGCACGAGTTCAACGTATTTTTCCAATTCTACTCCCCATCCGCCCACGCCATCACCATGCTCTCGAACGCCTCCCATCCTTTCAGTTGCGCCTCGGTCCATGTCGCCGGCTTTCCGGTGGCCACATGATGCCGCGCGGCGCGCAGCTTCCGCCGCGTTTCCCGCGGCAGCCGCACGCCCTCATTCACCACGAGGCCGGTCACGACCATCCGTTGATGCCGCCGCGCAAGCCGCAGCTTTTTCTTCGTGTGCAGCTTGTAGCCATAATCGACGAGCGCATCCTGCACGCATTGAATCACCCCGGCGATCTCCGCGCGCAGGCCGTCGGTGAACGAAAACGTCATATCGTCGGCATAGCGGGTGTAGAGCGCGTCGAAAAGTTTCGCAATCGACGCCAGCCGCTGATCCATTTGATAGTTCACGATGTTGGCAAGCCAGGGGCTGGTCGGCGCGCCCTGCGGCAGGCCGCCCTTGTGCGTGGTGAGGCGCGCCATCAGCCCAGACGCCACGGGATCCCAGTCGATCGCCTGAAAATAGCGCAGCACGCGATCGGCGTCGGTGCTGGGAAAGAAATCCTGGATATCCATTCGCAGCACCGCGGCCCGGCCCATGTGCGGCCTGGCGTTGGTGACGATCGAGCGGCCTTTGCGAAAACCATGCACGGCCTCGTGCGCCGGCAGGCGGCCGAGCACCTTGCGCAGCAGCGTGCGCTGCACCGCCTTGAGATCATCCGCCGGCACCAGCAATTGCCGCCGCCCGCCGGAGCGCTTCGGGATACTCTGCTCGTAATAGCGCGGCTCAATGGCCCCGAGCGCGGCAACATCCATCTCCATGCGCCGGGCGAGTTCCTCGATCCCGCGCTTGTTGGACGGCGCCGACGGCGCTCCCTGAAACAGTTTGTTGAACCATCCCATGCGCCCGCCCTCGTCTTTGCCGGCGCTCTTGCCCGCGCCGGGCTGCATCCTCAAAAAAAGGCGCGGCCGAAACCGCGCCTGCCGTCTTGCTCCAGATTGCGAATCTGGGCGCCGATTTTGATCCGGCGTGACTCTTTCCGGCTGACGAAACATCAGCCCGAGTCCTGCAATTGGACTCCGCCAAGACGACGCCGCCATCATCCTCCCGCCGCGCCGGCCTCGCAAGAAAAATCTTCAGGTGCGGAAAAGCTGCGAAAAACTCCGAGGCATCGGGGATTCGTAAGTCGCCTCGCGGCGCGTCGTCGGATGCACGAAACGCAGGTAGGACGCATGGAGTGCGAGCCGACCGGGTGCTTCGTCCGGCGTGGGCGCTTTCCCGCCGCGCGCGTAGAGCGGATCGGCGAGCACCGGATGGCCGATCGCCGACATCTGCACGCGAATTTGGTGTTTTCTCCCCGTAAACAGCGTGCATTTCACGTGCGCGATATTTTTGCGATCGTCCGCCGCCACCACCGCATAATCGAGAATCGCCAGCTTTCCTTTTTTCATGTCCTTCGTGATGCGCACCACGCCGGTTTCCGGGTCCTCGAGAAGCAGCATCTCGAGGCGCGCCTCCGGCTTTTTGGGGATGCCGTGCACAATGGCATCATAGCGCCGCGTAATCGTGTGCTCGTAAAACTGCTCCTTGAGCGAGCGGAACGCTTCCCAAGAGCGGCCGAAAAGCAGCAGGCCCGAGGCGTCGCGATCGAGCCGGTGGATCAGGTGCACCTGGTTTTTGTGATTCTGCCGCTGAAAGTAGGTTGTCAGGATTTTGAGCGCAGTCGGCCGGCGTTCCTGCGCGTCGGTGGCCGTGAGCAATCCGGAGGGCTTGTCGATCAGCAGCACGTGGGCGTCGGCATGCACGAGCACGAGGCCTTCCGCCAGCGTCAGCCGCTTGGTCGGCATCGTCTCGCGATCGGCCACCTCCACGACCTGCGCCGCCGCGACTTCCTGCTTGAAGGATTTCGCCGCCACGCCATCCACCCGCACGCGCTTCCCCGCCACCATCTCTCGCAGCGTGGTGCTCTTGGCCTCGGGATACATCGCCCGCAGCCGATCGCCCACCGTCTGCTTCGCATCATTTTTCGCATTATCCATGGCCCGATTATAGGGCCGCGGCATCCGGAGCACACCCGGGCGTCATTCAGCCGCCTTCGCAATGTGCCGATAAATTCGGCATCAGCGCGCCCTGTTGGAACCTTTCGTGACCATCGCCCTGCTTCACCCGCCAGCCGCCGCCGCGCCTGTCACGACGCGCCGGCATGTGGGCGCCCTGGATGGCATTCGGGGCCTCGCGGTCCTTCTCGTCATGGGTCATCACTTTCTGATGAATTTTCCGGCCATCGGCGGCCGGGACGCCTTCCTGCTCTCCTTCTTCCGCGCCGGCTGGTTCGGCGTGGACCTCTTCTTCGTGCTCTCGGGCTACCTGATTACCGGCATCCTGCTGGATGCAAAGAATACGCCGCACGCTATTCGCAACTTTTATATCCGCCGCGCCCTGCGCATCTTTCCGCTGTACTTTGCCATCCTCGCCGTTTGCACCATCCTGATCCCCGCTCTTTTTCCGACAAGCCGCCCCGCTCCCCCGGGGGCGCTCCCGTGGCTCTGGACCTACACCAGCAATTTCTACAATGTCCACGGCGGATGGCTTGCCGGCAATTGGTTCGACTTCTCACACCTCTGGTCGCTGGCCATCGAAGAGCATTTCTACCTGCTCTGGCCCTGGATCATCCTGCTCGTTCCGCAGCGGCGCCTCATGCCCATGTGCATCACCCTCCTCACTACCGTCATACTCCTCAGAACCGCTTACTGCGCAGCATTTCCTCACGATGTCAATGCCCCCTATCTCCTGACGCCCTTCCGGTGCGACGGCCTCCTTCTCGGCGGCCTGCTCGCGATCACGCAGCGCACGCGCGGCATTGACCACCTCCAGCGACCCGCCCGCCTGCTCCTTCTCGGCGGAACGATTCTCCTGATCGTCGCCATCGCCCGCTTCGGCGGCATTCCGCGCCCCGCCGGGCCCGCCGCCTCCTGGACCTACACCGGCCTCGCCTTGCTCTTCACCGCCCTCCTCGCCGCCACCCTGACCACGCCGCATCTCAATGCACTCTTCTCCCATCCCGCCCTGCGCACACTCGGCAAGTATAGTTACGCGCTGTACCTATTTCATTGGCTGATGCGGCCTCTGTTTTTGCGGTTCATGACTTCCCCCGCCATAAGGAACGCTCTGACACCCCCCTTCGCCGCCGATCTGGGCATCCTCCTCTGGATCGCCGCCACGGCGATTTGCACCATTCTGAGCTGGAATTTCCTTGAACGTCCGTGCCTGGCGCTCAAAGATCGGTGGGCACGTCTTGAAGCGGCGGTCTAATCTCGCCGATGTCCATCTTACCGGCACCGGGAGCATCCATGGGCATCCTCACCATCTGGCGGTCACTCTGGCAACCTGCGCTCGCGCCGCCCGGCGACGCTGCCGCGCCCACAGGCCGCATGTCTCGCCTGCTGCTTGAGGCCCGCACCACCTTCAACACGGTCCGCGCCCATGCGCCGGCCGTCGGCGGGGATGATGCCGAACTCCTGCGGCGCTATGGACAGCTCGTGTGGGGCGTGGTCGTCGAAGTATGCAACGGCGCGCCGCCCGGCTATGTCGCGGTCATCGTTCTTTACAGTCTTGAGGACACTTTCTGCGAGGACGTCGCCGCGCTGGTCGAGATCGCCCGATGGGTCAAAGGCCTCAAGACCACCGGCCAGATCGATCCGCGCTCCGCCGCCATTGCCGCCATGGTGCGCTGCGAATGGAGCGCCGGCCAGTGTCTCTCGCTGCCGATGGACCTCGTCGGAGGCCGCGAGATTTACGTCGCCACTACCGCCTGGCGCCGCGGCGGTCTGCCTGCCCAGCGTCTCGCCAACGTCGTCCTGCCGGTCGTGGTGCTTCCCGAGGCCACTCCCGCCGTCGGCGTTCTGCCGACATCCTGTTGGCCCGGCGAATTTGCCGGCGAGTGGATTTCCTCCACAGCCCCGGAATCCACAGGGGTTGAGCGGCGCGTCGAGCCCCGCCTGGAAACCACCTGGACCGCCGAGGAGGTGCTCGCCCGCTATCGCTCCCGGCCTGTCGCCGTGACCCCCGCGGCCGCTGCGCTGATCCGCACCCAACTTCAGACCCGCCGCCTTGGCCCCGCCGCGTGCGCGACGATTCGCCTTGTTTCCGATGGCTTTGCTGTCGATTATCTCGATCGTCCCAACGGCGGCATGGAACTTTGCCGCAACGCCGGCACGCAGGGTTTGCTGATCGCCGTGCTCGCGCGCCGCGAAGACCTCGTCCGTCTCACCGGCGTCACCATCGATACCGCCAATGGCCGATTCCTTTTCCGCCGCGATGCCTGAGCTGCATACTTCCGCACATTCCCATTCCGCTGCTTATTTTTCTTCTTTCTTCATAATAAACAAATAGTTGAACCCGCGGAGGAAGTAATTCCCCTCCACCGCCGCCGTATGCCAGTGGTTCCGCTTCAGCGTCCGATTGTGCCGCACCACCGCGATGATATCGATCGCCTTGAAGTGCTTCCGCAAAATCGCGAATAGCTCAAAGCCGATCGGCATGAACGGCTTGCCCTTCTTGAAGGAATCCGACACATACAGCCCCATATACCGCCGATTCTTCATCACCCGGTGCAGTTCCCCAATCACCCGCCCCATCGCCTCGTAATACGCCTTCCCTCCATCCTCCCCTCCCGAATCCAGCTTTCCGATACACCGCGGATCATCCGAATAATCCACGTGCGTCGAATAGGGCGGATCGATGAATGCAAAATCGACGCTCGCATCCGCCAGCGGCAACTTCCGCGCATCGGCCTGCCGGATATCCTCGCGCGAAGGCGCCAGATCGAATCCCACGCCGGCGCGCCCCAGTTCCTTCGCCACATCCAGCGTCGTACCCGACCCGCACATCGGATCGAGCACCACATCCCCCGCGCGCGTATAGCGCGTCAAAAGCTGCCAGATCACCCACGCCGGCGTCGCCCCAATGTAATCCTTATCCCCGTGCCGCTCGCGCCCGTAATCCTGCGACGGATACTCCCAGAGCGTGGTCGTCATCACCTCCAACGGCGGCTTTTTCATCGCTGCTCCTCGTCGCCGCGCGTCACTTGTAATTGTTGAACTGCACCGCGATCTCCGGCGGTTTCGCTTTGATCGCCGCCTGCACCGCCTGCAGATCGTCCAGCTTCGCCCCCACCACGCGCAGCGCATCGCCCTGAATCTGCGCCCGCACCTTCAGGCCCAACTCCTGAATCTGCTTCTGCAGCGCCTTGGCCGTCTCCCGATCGATTCCGTTCTTCAGCTTGATCTTCTGCCGCAGCGTCTTATGCGTCGCCGCCTCCACCTTCTGCCGGTCCAGCGCCTTGGGATCGATCCCCCGCTTGATCATCTTCGACACCAGCACCGCCACCACCGCCTCCAGGTGCGGCTCGTTGTCCGCGGTCACCGTCACCAGCTTTTCCTTCTTGTCCAGCTCCTCGATCGCCGCCGAGGTCCCCCGCAGATCGAAGCGCTGCACCAGTTCCCGCTGCGCCTGCATGATCGCGTTGTGCATCTCGTTCAAATCCACTTCCGAGACGATATCGAATGAATGATCCGCTGCCATGCTCGCCAATTCCCTTCAAAATCGCGCCGCTCAATGCGCCCGCTTGTCGTCCGCGAACACCTGCGGCGACCGTTTGATCAATTTGAAATAGTGAATCAGCGGCCCCACCACCGCCGCCGCCACGAATAACCACACGATCATCAGCAAAAACGGCGACACCCATGCCGTCTGCACCGGGATCGGCGCCTCATGCGCGCCGCCCGCCCCCCCCCCGCCCGCCGTCGTGGTATGCTGCACCGTCATCGCTGCCATCACCGCATCTTACGCCCCCGCCGTTCCCCCGGTCCAGCACGCCTCCCGCCGCGAAAAAACTTACTCCTCAAACAGCCCCGGCTCCTTCCCCACCGACTGGCACGTCGGGCAATGCCACGTCAGCCGATTGTCTCCGCCGCAGCGATCCACCATGATCTCCGTCCCGCACACCCGGCACGGCAAATTCGCACGGTCATACACGCGGTACGGAAACGCCTGCCCCTTCGCCGCAAACGTCGCCGCCGTCGCCACAATCCCCACCGTCGTCCCCGCCAGAAAATCGATCTGCGACGCCAACAGGTTCGCCACGCGCACCCCCGGCCACAGCCGCGTCGCATAGAGAATTTCACATTTGAGCATATTGCCCAGCCCCGCCACTGTCTCCTGATCCAGCAGCGCCGCCGCCACGCTGCGATGCGGATTCTTGCGCAGGCGATACGGAAAATCGTCATGGAACGTCGCCGTCGCCAGCGGATCGGGCCCCAGCGCACGCACCTCCGGGTGCGCCCACACGCGCCCTGTCGGCAAAATGTAAAAAATCGGCCGGCCCGTCAGCACCGCCGCAAACGCCGGCCCGCCTCCCGCGTTCCGCAGATACACCGTCAACAGCGGCCTCTTCCGCCCATGCTCCGCCAGCGCCCCCGCCTCCTCCACAGTCATCACCGCCCACTTCGCGCGCGTGATCAACTGGCACAGCCACGTCATCCCATGCGAAAAATCAAAAAACAGCCACTTCCCGTGCGACCGTATCCGCTGAATCACCTGCCCCACGCAATTCAGCAGCAGCATGTTCGCCTGCCACCGCCCCTCCGGCACGACAATCCGCTCCAACGGCTTGCCCGTGATCAGCTCGTTCAAATGCTCGGCCAACGCGCGCGTCTGCGGTCCTTCCATCCGTAAAGCCTATCTTGCACGCACTTCCCCGTAAACCCTCCTACAATGCTGCCGCAAGGAGATCCCATGACGACCAATCCCTCCGCAGTGCCCGCCGCCACGCCCGCCCCTTCGCCCAAACGCCGCCGCCGCCGCTGGTGGAAAATCCTCCTCGCCGTCCTCATCCTCATCATCATCCTGATCCTCCTCCTGCCCACGCTCCTCTCCACCGGCCCCGGCGCACGCTTCCTGCTCAACAAGGTCAATGCCCGCATCCCCGGAAAAATCTCCGCCGACTCCCTCTCCCTCGGCTGGTTCTCCGGCGCCAAAATCCGCAACCTCCAGCTCCGCGATCCCGACGGCAACACCGTGCTCACCCTCGCCTCCGCCGATACCGGCCTCACGCTCACCGACGCCCTCACGCCCTCCTCCCTCGATCTGGGCGCCATCACCCTCCGCGGCCTCCACGCCACCCTCATCACCTATCCCGACGGCGCCACCAACCTCTCGCGCGCTCTCTCCGCCGCCCCGCCAGGCACGCAGCCATCCACGCCCGCGCAGCCCGCCCCCGCCGCCGCCGCGCCCGCATCCGCGCAGCATTACCTCGTCAAAGGCTCGCTCGATGCCGCCGATTGCTCGCTCACCTGGTCCGCGCCCGATTCTCCGCCGCTGTCGGTCACGAATCTCGCCGCCAAGTCCACCTTCAACACCGCCGGCGGAGACGACTCTCTCGATCTCTCCGCCCAGGCCGCCGCCGGCAGCAATCCCCCCTCGCCGATCACCGCCAAATTCACTGGCCAGTTCTTCGACAACGGCGCGCTCAAACCCCTCGGCTCCCTGTCCGGCACGGGCGACGCCTCTCTGAAAAACCTCGACCTCGCCGACCTCTCACCCATCCTCCAGGCCGCCGGTCTCAAAGCCACACTCACTGGCAGCGCCCAGCTCACGCTTTTGCTCGCGAACACGGGAGGTCACGAAACGCTCACCCTCGACGTCCCCCTCACCAACCTCACCGCCACGGGCCCCGCCACCGATGGCGACACGCTCCGCCTCGCCAAAGCCACGCTCTCGCTCAACGCCGCCCTCACCGGCGACACCGTCGATCTCCAGAAATTCCAGCTCGCCTCCGACCTGCTCAACGCCAGCGGCAACGGCACCATCAAAACCAGCGGCGCAACCAGCGGCCCGCTTCCGCCGCTGACCCTCAACGTCGCCGCCGACGTCACCAGCCTCAAAAAGCAGCTCCCCAAGCTCCTGGGCAATCTTCCCGACACCCAGCTCGCCGCCAGCGTCACCGGCCGCATCGATCTCGCCGCCAAAACCCTCACCACCACCGCTCCCTCCGCCGTCAGCGAAAAAGACCCCAACACCAACCAGGGCAACATGCTCGTGATCGATTCCAACTCCACTCTCTCCTGGGGCGCAGCGCCCAACGATCTCCACGCCGCCGCCACCTACAACCTCGCACGCCTTCAGCAGCTCTTCGGCAAATCGCTGCCCGAAGGAACCACCCTCACCGGCTTACGCTCCGTCAAGCTCCACGTCACCGGCCCCCTCAACGCCGCCGCGCCGGGCCTGCAAAAATTCGCCGCACTCTCCATCGATCCCACCGCCCTGGGCTTCGATCGCATCGCCATCAAAGGCCTCGACCTCGGCCGCGCCGATGTCCCCTTCGCCATGAAGACCGGCCTCCTCACCCTTACCCCCAGCGACATCCCCGCCAACGGCGGCACCATCCACCTCGAAGGCCGTCTCGATCTCACCAAATCCCCCGCCCTTTTCGCCATCGACAAATCCACCCAACCCATCCCCCTCGCCAAAAATATCCAGCTCAATCACGAACTCGCCGCCGGGCCCCTCGCCTTCCTCCCCCTGGCCTGGGGCGGACAAAAAAATGACCAGCTCACCGCCGTCTCCGGCCTGCTCAACCTCTCTCTCTCCGACGCCTCCATCCCCCTTGATTCCGCCGCCCTCCGCACCGCCGGCACGCTCCACGGTTCCCTGCGCATCGACAACCTCACCACCGACGCCCCCATTTTCACCGACCTCCTTAAACAGCTCGGCCCCCTCGTCAAAATCACCCAGCCCGACGCCCTCGCCATCCGCGGCGGACAAATTCCCGAAACCCCCTTCGCCCTCGAATCCGGCAAAATCTCCTACCAGAACCTCACCATCCACGCACAATCCACCGACATCCTCCTCTCCGGTTCCGTCGGCCTCGATTCCTCCCTCGCCATGAATATGTCCGTCAACACCAAGGGCCTCAACATCGCCGTCCCCGTCGGCCTCTCCGGCACCACCTCCAGCCCCAAGCTCGCCATCTCCCCCGACGCCCTCAAAGGCGGACTGCAGAACCTCGCCCCGAAACTCGAAGACCTCCTCAAGAAAAAGCAAAAACCCTGAGCGCCATCATTCCTCTCGCCCCTTCACTCCGCCGGTTTCAGCCGATACACCGCGAAATCCCGCACCTCCATGTGATTGAACGTCGTACGAATGGCGAAATAACCATGCGTATACGGATGCGCATCCGTGTAGGAAAAAATCCGCTGCCCGTCGCGGTAGTATTCGATCAGCGGCCCGCACGCCACCACCTGCACCTTCTGCCACACGTTCGGCGTCAGCATGTATCGCTTGGCTGTCAAATCATGCTCCGGCAGCAGCGGCCGATTGGTCGCATCGCCGATGTACCGCCGAAACCGCGTCGTCCGGTTCGTGTTCCCGCCCTGCCCCACGTAATACGTCTTCAGCTCGTTGTACGTCGCAAACGTCCCGTTCCGCGCCGGCACATCAAAAAAATCCTTCTCGTTCCGCGGATCCGTCGCCATCCAGAAACAATTCAAATCCGACACCCGATCGTTCGGCCCCGCAAGATCCCCCTTCACTATCCGCGCCTCATACTCAATCATCACCGGCCCCGACAACTCATGCCTGAACCACACCGAGCACCCCCGCGGCACGTTGATCTCCAGCATCCCACCCTTCGCCTCCACGGTCCCCCCCTTCTCCAACTCCGCCTTCCATTGCGACAGATCGTTGAAAGAATCCCCGAACAGCCGCTCGCCCACGGAATAAGCCTTGGGATTCGGCGACGCTGGAACCGTCGCCGGCCGCGAAACCGCCGCCGCCAGCAGCAACGGCAGAAAAACCACCATCGAAACTCTGAGCATGAAACCTCCGATTGATCCCGTCGCTTTCATCTCGCTGCCGATCCGGCAGACGATGGCATAGACGGCGTGGACCGGTTTGGACGCGGGATAATATGCGTGTCCGGCTTTTCAGTATCCGGATTGCGGCCAATCCACGCTAGGAACCGCAGCATATCCAACACGACCAGCCCGATGAGCGCCGCCAGCGCGCCAGGAAAAATCAGCAAAAGGTAGAGCGGCTCCACCCGCGTATCCCGGAAAATGCCGAAACCCAGCCCCACTGCGTAGCTCACCAGCAATGCCGCGCCAACCACCGATACCACAAGCAGCGGGGCCAGCTCCGTCATGGCCAGAATGCATGCCCACGCACGGCCGCGACGAATGGCGCCGACACACGCCGTTGCCCCCACGAACAACAGCAAAAATGCAAACGTCGCCAGCGCCACAGTCCAATTGCCCTCCATGAGGTATTCCAGCACCTCCCGCCAGCTTGGCACGGTGATATAAAGCGTGTGCGACGCAAAGAACACGAAATACTCCGCGATGCACGCACAAAAAAGAAACGCACAGACGCTCACACCCCCCAGACGCACCGCTCTACGCACCCGCGCGGAACGTATGAAATACGCCGCCGGCAGAAGCGCCAGCAGCGTGACATCCAGAAAAGCCATGTACGGATCGTAGTGCAGCGCATAATCCAGAAGACTGTCCCCCATTTCCACCCACTGCCAGGAGCGCCACCCCCACGGGAATCCGCCCCGCCACGTCAGCATGTCGAAAAGCATCCCCATCCCCAGAAAAGCCAGGCAAAGACCATACAGACGCAACGCCCAGCCCACCCCCGCCGCCGCCACCTGCCGCACACGCGTCGGCGTCCCCGTGTTCGTCAGATAGCCAAGCACATGCCCCGTCGGCAGCGGCGAAATCTCAGGCGAAGATGACATGCATTTCTCCCGAATGCCCGCAGTGTAGCAGAGCCACCGCACTCCAGAAGCAACAAAATTTCCGGCACAGCCCCACGCGCCTCCCCTCTCCAACTGGCACCCGCCAAACCCCAAGCTAAGATGGTCCGTTAGATTATGCCCAACCTCCGCGTCTTGTGGATACGCCGGCGCTCCGCCAGGGCTGGGGGCGGCCGACCGGTTCTTCGGAGAGTCTTTATGCACCGACGTCCCCTTCGCACGATTTTCGCATCCCTCCTCCTCGCCGCCGCCACTTCCCTCCTCCCCCAAACCGCACGCGCCGCCGACGAAAAGCTCGGCATCACCTGGACACAATACAACCTCCCCAACGGACTCCAGGTCATCCTCGTCCCCATGCCCACCTCCCCCGTCACCCACGTCCGCGTCCTCTATCACGTCGGCTCCAAAGACGAACGCCCCGACCGCCAGGGCTTCGCTCACATGTTCGAACACATGATGTTCCGCGGCAGCGCCCACGTCGCCCCACAGGAACACATGAAACTCGTCAACGGCGTCGGCGGCTACTCCAACGCTTCCACCGCTTTCGACGTCACCCAGTACGTCGACACCGTCCCCTCCAATTTCACCCAGCTCCCCCTCTGGCTCGAAGCCGACCGCATGAGCTCCTTCAAAGTCTCCGCCCCCATCTTTCAAACCGAACGCCTCGTCGTCAACGGCGAATGGCGCAATGGACGCAACCGCCCCTACGGCACCATGTGGGAAGACCTCTTCGCTGAATCCTACAAAAAATCCCCCTACAAATGGACCCCCATCGGCAACATGGACCAGCTCGCCGAAGCCAAGGTCGGCGAACTCCAGGCCTTCTTCAATCACTACTACGTCCCCAACAACGCCATCCTCGTCGTCGCCGGAAACATCGACGTCGAACAGACCAAAGCCCAGATCGAAAAATACTTCGCCTGGATCCCCAGCCGCGGCGGCATCGAAAAAAATGGCGTCACCGAACCCGGACTCCCCAAGGATATCCCCCAGGAGCCCCCCCAGACCCAGCCCCGCTCCGTCACCGTCACCATGAAAGTCGCCCTCCCGCGCGTCGTCCTCGCCTACCACATGCCCAAACCCACCGATCCCGACTATGACGCCGCCAACATGATGATGGAAATCCTCGGCGACGGCCGCTCCTCACGCCTCAGCCGCGCACTGGTCACTAACGACACCCCCCTCTGCGTCGATGCCGAGGAACTTTCCGAAGGCCTCGAAGACGGCGGCATCATGGGCGGCTTCGCCACCGTCCTTCAGGGCAAAGACCCCAAAGACGTCGAAAAAGTCATGCGCGAGCAAATGAAGCTCCTCCGCGATACCGCCGTCTCCCCCGACGAACTCGAAAAAGCCAAGCAGGAAGAACGCCTCGCCCTCGCCACCCGCTTCGAAACCGCCGAAAAAGTCACCGACGAACTCGGTAACACGCAGTTGATCTACGGCAACCTCGACCGCGTCAAAACCGCCCGCGCCCGCATCGAAGCCATCACCCCCGCCGACATCCAGCGCGCCGCCAAACGCTTCCTCAACGACGATCAATCCAACGCCCTCATCATCGTCCCCGGCAATCCCACGCCCCAGCAAACCGCCAGCGAACCTCTCGCCGCCGCCAGCCAGGCCGCCACACAGGCCGTCGGCCAACCCCCCACCGCCGAAGCCAAGCCCGTCGATTTCCCCAAGGACTATCCCACCACCCCTCCCATGGGCGACACCCTCCCCAGCGCCACCTTCGCCAAAGGCGTCGAATCCACCATCGACGGCGTCAAAGTCGTCGTCATGGAAGATCACCGCCAGCCCACCATCGAATGGACCCTCACCACCCGCATGGGCTCCTACGCCGATCCCCAGGGCAAGGAAGGCCTCGCCGATATGACCGACGAAATGGTCCGCCGCGGACCCAAAGGCAAAACCTTCGACCAGTTCAACACCGAACTCGATAACCGCGGCATTACCCTCGAAATCTCCGACGGCGGCGACAATACCCAAATCAGCGGCTTCTGCCTCACCGAGGAATTCCCCACCGCCATGGCACAAACCCGCTCCATGCTCCTCAACCCCGCCTTCGATCCCGGTGAATTCACCCGCGTCAAAAATCAGGACCTCGACGGCCTCCGCAACGCACTCCTCACCGACCCCAACACCCTCGCCGCCCGCGCGCTCACCAAGGCCCTCTACGGCGATTCCGTCCTCGGACGCCTCCAAACCCCCAAAACCCTCCAGGCCGTCACCCTCGACGACATCAAAAACTTCTACAAGCAACTCTACACCGGACGCGATGCCGTCCTCATGATCGCCGGCGACATCTCCGTTCCCGACGGCCAGAAAGCCGCCGCCCAGTTGCTCGAAGGCTTCCCGCGCGATCCCCTCCCCCCCGTCGCCTACACGCTGCCCACGCCCCCAACCACACCCCAGATCCTCCTCGTCGATGACCCCGACGCCAAGCAATCCGTCATCCGCCTCGGCGAACGCGCCTACGACCTCCACAACGACATCAAATTCGCCGGCAGCCTCGCCAGCGAAATCCTCTCCTCAGGCATCGAATCCCGCCTCGGCACCTACGTCCGCGCCCAGAAGGGCTACTCCTACGACGTCCAGGGCCGCTTCTCCCCCAGCCGCGAAGCCGGCGCCTTCATCGGCTCCGCCGCACCACGCTTCGAAACCACCGCCGACACCATCACCGCCATGCTCCACGTCTTCGATGGCATGCAATCCCAGCAGGTCCCCGACAAGGAACTCGCCGCCGCCAAATTCGAAATGGCCGGCAGCATGCTCATGGGCGAGCAAACCGTCAGCGACCAGGCCGCACAACGCCTCACCGGCATCCTCAACGGCTACCCCGTCGACTACTACGACAAATACGCCGCCCGCGTCGGCGAAGTCACCGCCCAGCAAATCCAGGATGTCATGAAAACCTACGCCGACCCCCACCACCTCATCACCGTCGTCGTCGCTCCCGCCGCCAAAGTCAAAGACCAACTCC
>DASZZD010000011.1:0-95573 GCA_035545015.1 Phycisphaerae bacterium | reverse complement strand
GCGTGCGGCAGAGGCGCGCACGCAGCCGGACCTGGAGGTAGCGATCTCCGACGCACTTCACAGCATCACTGCCCAGGATGCCAAGGGATATTTCAGAAAATCAGGCTACATCGTACACTGAACTGAAACCCGCTCTAGCCCTTTCCCGAAAAAAACGACCCTTACCAACGCACTCCACATCCTTCCTCATCCTCCGGCAGCCCCAGCAGCCACCCCCACGGGCTCAGCCCTTCCTTCCGGTTTTACGAATAATTTTTTATTTGCAACCCCTCCCCCGGCCGACTATCATCATGGGCTCTCCCGACCAGGGAGACCTTACAGACTGGATCTTACGTGAAGCTGCTCATCGATATTCACTAGGCCCATGCCGAGGGTTTCTGCCCCACGCATGGGCGAAACATCGGCACGGTGCGATTGAATGCCACAATCGAGAGCCGATGCCCGCGAGAAACGCCCGCCGGTCACAGGGTGCCAACAGGACCCGACGCCGGCAGATAAGGACGCTTCTGGCGGGCTCTTCGTTTTACGACCCGGCCGATGAAATTCCCCAAAAAATTCTGACCCCCTGACTTCTGACTTCTGTCTCCTGACTTCTGACCTCTTGTTTCTGCCAAGGAACCCACATGGCCCGCGACCTTAACAAATTCCGCAACATCGGCATCGCCGCCCACATCGACGCCGGCAAAACCACCGTCTCCGAACGTATCCTCTTCTACACCGGCAAAACCCACAAAATCGGCGAAGTCCACGAAGGTACCGCCGTCATGGACCACCTCCAGGAAGAACAGGAACGCGGCATCACCATCACCTCCGCCGCCACCACCTGCCCCTGGTTCCTCCACGGCGCAGGAAACGCACGCCTCACCGACGACAACTACACCATCAACCTCATCGATACCCCCGGACACGTCGATTTCACCGTCGAAGTCGAACGCTCCCTCCGCGTTCTTGACGGCGCCGTCGCCGTCTTCGACGGCCGTGAAGGCGTCGAGGCCCAGTCCGAAACCGTCTGGCGCCAGGCCACCAAGTACAACGTCCCCCGCCTCTGTTTCGTCAACAAGATGGACAAGGTCGGCGCGGACTTCGAGTTCGTCGTCGGCACCATCCGCGACCGCCTGGGCGCCAACCCCGTCCCCATTCAGCTTCCCATCGGCGCTGCCGAAACCTTCCGCGGCGTGATCGATCTCGTCGAGCTCAAGGCCTATGAATGGGACGAAGAAACCAAGGGCGAGGAATGGCGCGAAATCCCCATCCCCGACGACATGAAGGCCAAGGTCGACCAGGCCCGCACCTACATGATCGAAAAAGCCGCCGAGTGCGATGACAGCCTCACCGAGAAGTTCCTCAACGGCGAAGAACTCTCCGTCGAGGAAATCCGCCACGGCCTGCGCAAGGGCACGATCGCCATCCAGATCAACCCGGTCCTCTGTGGCTCGGCGCTCAAGTACAAGGGCATCCAGCTCCTGCTCAACGCCGTCGTGTTCTATCTGCCCAGCCCCCTCGACAAGCCCGCCATCAAGGGCCACGACCCCCGCAAGAAGGACGCCGAACTCGTCCGCAAGGCCGACATCAACGAGCCTTTCTGCGGCATCGTGTTCAAGATCGTCTCCGATCAGCACGGCGACCTGACCTACCTGCGCGTCTACTCCGGCAAGCTCGACGCCGGCGCCCGCATCATCAACTCCACGCGCGACAAACGTGAAATCGCCAGCCGCATCTGGGAAATGCACGCCGCCGACCGCAAGCCCCGCGACTACGCCGAGGCCGGCGACATCGTCGGCATCGTCGGCTTCAAGCACGGCCTCACCGGCGACACCGTCTGCGATCCCGACCACCCCATCGTGCTGGAAAAGATGGAATTCCCCGAGCCCGTCATCTCCATGTCGATCGAGCCCAAGAGTTCCAACGACAAGAACAAGCTCGGCGAAGCGCTCACCGTCCTGCGCCGAGAAGACCCCACCTTCCGCTCCAACTTCGACCAGGAAACCGGCCAGACCATCATCCACGGCATGGGCGAGCTGCACCTGGAAATCATCGCCAACAAGCTCAAACGTGACATGAAGGTCGACGTCGTCGTCGGCAAGCCCAAGGTCGCCTACAAGGAAACCATCACCGCCAAGGCCGAGGCCCAGGGCAAACACGTCAAGCAGACCGGTGGCCGCGGCCAGTACGGCGACTGCTGGATCCGCATCGAGCCCTATCAGCCCGTGGAAGGCGATGATTCCGAGGACACCATTCTCGTCCTCGACGAGATCAAGGGCGGCACGATTCCAAAGGAATACATTCCCTCCGTCGAGTACGGCTGCCGCCAGGCCGCCAAGACCGGCGTGTTGGGCGGCTACCCGCTGATCAACGTGAAGGTCGAAATCTTCGACGGTTCGTACCACGACGTCGACTCGAGCCAGATCGCGTTTGAGCAGGCCGGTATTCTCGCCATGCAGTCCGCGGTGAAGAAAGCCAAGCCGTGCCTGCTCGAGCCCATCATGAAGCTCCAGGTGGTGACGCCGATCGAATTCGCCGGCCCCGTTCAGGGCGACATCTCCAGCCGCCGCGCGATGATCGAGAACGCCGAACAGCGCGGCAACACGCAGGTCATCGACGCCACCGTGCCGCTGGCCAGCATGTTCGGCTACTCGACGATCCTCCGCTCGCTGACTCAGGGCCGCGCGACCTACACCATGGAACCGCACAGCTACGCCCAGGTGCCCAGCAACGTCCAGCAGGAAATCCTCGCGGCGCAGAAGTAACCCCCGCGCGCCGCGCTGCACGGGCGTCCCGCCCGTGTTCGTTTCATCAGCTCCCAAAGGCCCGCCCCTCAAAAGGCGGGCCTTTTTTCTCGAACCGCCATCGCTCCCGCGGTACGCTCCCTTTCAAAAGGAGCAATTCATGTCCGATCTCGTCTACGTCGGCTTCCATTCCCAGGTCGTCGCGCTTAACGCCGGCAATGGCCAGATGGTCTGGGACTGGAAAGCCCACACCGGCTCCGGCTACGTCACGCTGTTGCTGGACGGCGACCGTCTCTTCGTCTCGGTCAACGGCTACACCTATTGCCTCCACGCCCGCACCGGCAAGGAACTCTGGTTCAACGCCCTGCGCGGCTATGGCGTCGGCGTGGTGTCCCTCGCCTCCACCACCGCCTCCGTTTCCAACATCCTCGCCGCCGCCGCCCACGAAGCCGACCAGGCCGCCGCCACCACCGCCGCGACTACCACGACCACTTAACGTTCCGCCGGCAGAGGCCTCCCGGCCGATTTACTTCCCTCTGCGCTTCCGTTAAAACATCCCCATTCGACCCCAACCCGGTTGAGGTTTCCGAATGACGGACAATCGCCGCAACTGAACGCCCCGCCCCATCAGAGTTCCCTCTGATCCCGTGCGGCGCGTCCCGTTGCGGCGACTTCGTTTCTACATCGTTACGTTTAGGAATCATATTCCTTCCGTCATCTAACTCGTTTTCGTGTCCTTCGTGTTCTTCGTGGCCATTTACGTCGAGTCTCCCATGCTCAAACGCTCCCATCCCTGTGGCGAACTCCGCTCCTCTCACATCGGCCAGACCGTCACCCTCGCCGGTTGGGTCAACGCCTACCGCGATCACGGCGGCGTCGCCTTCATCGACCTCCGCGATCGCACCGGCATTACCCAGGTCGTCTTCCATCCCGACCACGCCCAGGCTCATGACGTCGGCCGCGCCCTGCGTAATGAGGACGTCGTCGCCATCACCGGCACGGTGCGCCCGCGCGAAGAAGGCAAGAAAAACCCCAAAATGCCCACCGGCGAAATCGAAATCGCCGTCACCGCCGCCGAACTCATCAACAAATCCGACGCCCCGCCCTTCACCCCCTCGCAGCGCGAACCGGTCTCCGAAGACACACGCCTCAAATACCGCTACCTCGACATCCGCCGCCGCGAGATGACCGACGCCCTCATCACCCGCCACCGCATCACCAAGATCATGCGCGACTACTGCGATGAGCATGGCTTTCTCGAAATCGAAACGCCGATCCTCTACAAATCCACCCCCGAAGGCGCCCGCGAATTCCTCGTCCCCTCCCGCCTTCACCCCGGCTCCTTCTACGCCCTCCCCCAATCCCCGCAGCTCTTCAAACAGGTCCTCATGGTCGGCGGCCTCGAACGCTACATGCAGATCGCCCGCTGCTTCCGCGATGAAGACCTCCGTGCCGACCGCCAGCCCGAATTCACCCAGCTCGATCTCGAAATGTCTTTCGTCGATATCGACGACGTCATCACCCTCATCACCGGCCTCATCAAACGCCTGTGGAAGGAAGTCCTCAACATCGAGATCCCCGAAATCCCCCGCATGTGCTACGCGGAAGCCATGGGCCGCTTCGGCATCGACCGCCCCGACACCCGCTACGGCCTCGAACTCAAGGATGTCTCCGACTGGGCCAGAACCACCGACGCCACCGTCTTCAAGGCGGCCGTCGAAGCGGACGGCGCGGTGAACCTCATCGCCGTTCCCGGCGGCGCCACATCCCTCACCCGCAAAGCGCTCGACGCCCTCACCGAGGAAGCCAAGAAATTCGGCGCCAAAGGCCTCGCATACCTGAAACTCGGCGGCGACGCCGGCGCGGGAAAGATGTCCGGCCCCGTCGCCAAGTTCATCTCCGATGAAAAACAGGCCGAACTGCGCAAGCTCGCCGGCGCCAACGACGGCGACGTGATCCTCTTCTGCGCCGACAAGCTCGACACCTGCCACCGCGTCCTCGGCGAGCTCCGCCAGAAAATCGCCCGCGACCTCAACCTCATTCCCGAAGGCAAATGGAACTTCCTCTGGGTCGTCAAATTCCCCAGCTTCGATTACGACGCCCAAACGCAGCGCCACATCGCCAAGCACCATCCCTTCACCGCCCCCATGGATGAAGACCTCCCCCTCCTCGATACCGACCCCACGCGCGTCCACGCCAAGGCCTACGACATCGTTCTCAACGGCATCGAAATCGGCGGCGGGTCCATCCGTATCCACCAGAAAGACGTCCAATCCAAAGTCTTCGGCCTCCTCGGCATCTCCCCCGAAGACGCCCAGAAAAAATTCGCCTTCCTCCTTGACGCCCTCCGCTTCGGCGCTCCCCCCCACGGCGGCATCGCCCTGGGCCTCGACCGCCTCGTCATGCTCATGCTCAACCGCTCCTCCATCCGCGACGTCATCGCCTTCCCCAAAACCCAATCCGGCGCCGACCTCATGACCGAAGCCCCCAGCCCCGTCACCACCCCCCAACTCCAGGACCTCTCCATCGCCACCATCGCCCCGCCGAAGGCGTGACCGGTTCGCTTTCCGTCGTTCCGCCGATCGAAACCTCCGCGTGTTATAATGCCTTCCATGGACCCTTTTCTCGCACAGCACCAATCGGAAATCGCCGCCCTTTGCCGCCGCTTCGCCGTCAAGCGGCTGGATCTCTTCGGCTCCGCCGCTCGTGGAGAACTTACCCCTGCCAGCGATCTCGACTTCTTCGTCGAGTTCCTTTCTTACGACTCCCCCACCATCGCCGATCAATGGTTCGGCCTTCAGGAATCCCTCGAAAACATACTCGGCCGTCACGTGGATCTCACCAGCTCCCGCGCTGCCACCAACCCCTACTTCTTGCAAGTCGCCAATCGCCACCGGATCCCCCTCTATGCGGCCTGAATCGCTGAAATACCTCGCCGACATGCGCGATGCCGCCGACCTCATCGACGAGTTCACCGTCAACAAGACGCTTCACGATCTCCGCGCCGATAAACTTCTGCGCGCAGGCATCTATCACGAATTCACGATCATCGGCGAAGCTCTCTCCCAGCTCCGCGCCGTCGATCCAGCGACCGCCGCGCAGATTTCCGAACATCACCGCATCATCGGATTTCGCAACCAGATCATCCACGGATATGCCAAAATCGATGACGAAATCACCTGGCGAATTATCGAAACAAAACTCCCCATCCTGCGCCGGGAACTCGCTCAATTGCTTCCGTAAGCGTTCTCATTGTTCCGTGCACAACCCGCCGACCAGTCACACCCCTCCCGCAGAATATCTCGCCTCACCCGCCAAACTCCACCCCCAGATCCGCCGGCATGATCGCCCGATACGGCCCCTCCAGCGCACTGGCATCCACCCCCGTGAACCACTCCAGCAGCATCCCGTAATACAACGCCGTGAATCCCCAGAACTGCGTCTGCCCGATCCCCTCCCCCGTCTCCGCGTTGTAATACTCGCGCAACTGCGGATTCTTCAGGACCGCCATCTCCAGCAGCCGCCTCGCCAATTCCTTTGACTCCGCCATGAATTGATACTTCCGCAATCCCTGAAAGATCATGTAATTCGTCGGCGCCCATGTAGGCCCGCGCCAATTGCATTCATTCGCCCCCGACGCCAGCCGATGCGTTCCCTGATAATAATCCGGCTCGGTCTTCGCATAACTCGCCACCGGATACGCCAGCCAGAACTCCTTCTCGTTCATCAAATGCTCCCCCACCGCGCGCTTCGCCCGCTCCGGCGTCGCCGCCCCGCAAAACAGCGGCATGAAATTCGTCGCGCTCTTCACCCGCACCAGATCCTTCGTCTTCTCGCTGCGGTCAAAATACATCCCCTCCTTGTCATCCCAGCAACAATCGTTGATCAACTTGCACACCGCATCCGCGTGATCCGTGTACATCTTCACATCGCCCGTCTCCCCCACGGCCTTAGCGATCACCGCCAGCGCCCGCATCTCGCGCACCAGATAGCTCGCCAAGTCCACCCCCTCCACCTCGAACGCCCCCAACTGCCCCGCCCGGCTCCACTGATTGTCCGTCCCCGCCTCATCCGCCGAATTCCACGTCGGCAGCCCATTTCCATCCCCATCATAGCTGAACCACTTCTCTATATATTTCTTCAACCGATTGTAGTACGACCCGTTCCCCAGTTCCGTCACGCGCACAATGCCATCCTTGCCCGCCTCCGGCGCCCCCTTCAACCACCCGTAATCATCCTTATTCTGCCGGCACCCCAGCACCGTCAGTTGCGCCAAAAACGGCTTGAAATGCTGCCGATCGCGCTGCTTGTTCAGCGACCGGTTGATGTATCCGTCCGCCGTCTGCCGCGCCAGGAATTCCTTCATGTTCGTAAAGCAGTACGGATACACGCCGTAATAAGAAAGATACAAGTTCTCAAAATACAAATCCCAATCATAAAACTCGGTGTAGGGATAACCGGTCAGGAAATTCCCGCCCGCATTCGCCACCCCGCGAATTGTTTTGAGCCCGCGCATCCGGATGTCCTGGTTGGTCTTTGCCAGCCGTGCTCCCAGCAGCGCCGCCGCCGGCCCAATCTCCGCCACAAACGCCTTCCCCGCATCCGTCCTGGGCGCCAACGCGCCCCCCGCCGCCCCCCCCGTCCCCGCCGGCAACGCCTGCCCGCGCACGCCCATCGCCGCCGCCGCCAGCGCGCCCATGCCCGCCACAAACTCCCGCCGATTCATTCCCATCAGATTCTCCACGATAAAGTTCACCCCCGCGCCAGACGTGTCCAATTCCAACGCACGACCGTTCCACACATTGCTTCATGTAATATCCCGCCCCCGCCGCCGTCAGTCCTAACGCAAACCCCAGATCACCCACCCCGCGAGGACCCACCATGCAAAAACGCTACGCCGTCGCCCTGCTCGCCACCCTCTGCGCCGCCACCGCCTTCGCTGCCGACTCCCCTTCCACCCCCGCGCGCCAGCCCTGGCAAGTCATCACCACCCCCACCGTCGCCCAGGCCGCCGCCTCCTTCGCCAATCCCCCCGCCGAATACGGCGCCATTCACTGGGCCATCTGGAGCGTCGAATCCAAAGACCGCATCGCCGCCGACATCCAGCACGTCCACGACAACGGCGGCTCCGTCTACATGATCAACAATTCCCGCGGCCTCACCCCCAGATACTTCACCCCCGAATACCTCGACCTCGTCAAATTCGCCGTCCAACAATGCAAAGCCCTCGGCATGAAAGTCTGGATCGAAGGCGACGCCGGCTACCCCGACGGTTTCGCCGGCGGCATGATCTCCCAGCAATTCCCCCAGCTCGGCATGCAAGGCATCATCCCCGACGCCCGCTACTCCATCCCCGCAGGCCAAACCGTCACCATCCAACTCCCCCCCGACACCCTCGGCATCATCTCCACACAAGAACCCGCCGCCGAAGCACCCACGCCCGCCCCCGCGCAAAACCCCATCGAAATCCCCATCCCCCCCGATGGCCACCTCAAATACACCTGCCCCAGCGGCGGCGGCAGCCTCGACATCCACTTCGTCGGCTCCCCCGGCGATCCCCGCTTCTCCATCGTCCCCGGCCAAACCCTCTCGCTCCCCGTCTCTCCCGGCACCCAACGCATCGAAGCCGCCCCACGCCCCCGCGGCCCCGCCGGCCCGCGCAACGAAAACGCCAAACAGGAAGTCGTCCCCCTCCCCGAAAACAACCAGCTCAAACTCACCGCCCCCGCCGACTCCGCCCTCTCCCTCACCCTCGTCCGCCACGTCTACCGCTCCTCCCCCACGCGCTTCACCAACCGCGCCGACGGCACCAACGACAAAGACTCCCTCTACTCCCTCATCGATTACCTCGACCCCAACGCCACCGACACCTACCTCCACCTCATCTACGACCAATACGAAAAAATCGTCGGAGACGAATTCGGCAAAACCGTCCTCGGCTTCCGCGGCGATGAAACCGATTTCACCGGCTTCGATCCCTACACCCCCAAGCTCCTCGAAACCTTCAAGGCCGAAAAAGGCTACGACCTCACCCCGTGGATTCCCCAATTCTTCGAGACCAACCCCAGCGAAGACGCCCGCCGCGCCAAGGCCGATTACTGGGATGTCTGGTCCGGCATGTTCCGTGACAACTTCTACAAACGCATGCAGGATTGGTGCGAAAAGCGCGGCATGCAGTTCATGGTCCACCTCAACCACGAGGAACTCCAGGTAAACCCCCGCGGCGAAGACATGATCAAAAATGAGGGCTCCTTCTTCCGCGACATGCGCTACGTCGGTGTCCCCGGCGTCGACAACCTCAACCAGATCCGCCCCGGCATCGTCGCCGATTTCCCCAAGCTCGCCGCCTCCGCCGCCCACCTCTTCGGCCGACCGCTCGTCTGGGATGAAGAAGGCGGCGCCACCGGCCGCAGCGGCAAGTTCGTCGTCGATTACCAGCTCGTCCGCGGCATCAATTTCATGAACATCCGCGGCATGCAATCCGCACCCAACCCCAACGACCTCCAATCCCCCGGCGACGCCACCGGCCACTACGTCTCCCGCGCCCAGCACCTCCTCGCCCTCGGCACGCCCATCGCCAAAATCGCCCTCTTCCACGCCGACGATTCCTACTGGCTCGGTGGCCCCGAAGCCGTCGATGAAGACGCCACCCAACTCAAACTCACCACCGAACTCCTCGAACACCAGCGCGACTTCGACCACATCGACGCCGACACCCTCGCTGATAGCCAATCCTTTTCCTCGATCGGCGACTATCAACATGCCTACCTGCTCAACGCTTCCGGCAACAGCTACCAGGCCGTCATCATCCCCTCCTGCACCGTCATCCAAAAACCCGTCCTCGAAAAACTCCAAGCCTTCGCCAAATTCGGCGGAAAAGTCATCTTCATCGGCCACACCCCCACCATGGTCGTCGACAAAACCTTCCTCCACCCCGAAGCCTCCCCGCCCGATCTCTCCTTCGCCACGCTGCTCGAACCCACCCCCGAACTCACCGACAAAGTCCTCGCCGCCCTCCCCGCCCCCGACGTCAAACTCGACCAGCCCTGCCCCCCCATCAAATACATCCACCGCTCTCTCAAAGATGGAGATGTCTACTTCTTCTTCAACGAATCCGACCAACCCCAATCTCGCAACGTCACCCTCGCCGGCGCCGGCACCCCGCAACTCTGGGACCCCTCCATCGGCCAAATCGAACCCCTCGCCAATTTCTCCCACACCGCTGACTCCACCACCCTCCCCATCACCCTCCAGGGCCAGGAATCTCGCTTCATCGTCCTCTCCCCGCAGCCAAACTCCGCCGCGCAGGCCGACGTAAAGATGACGCTCGATGGCGACTGGACCATCTCCCTCAACGACAAATCCCTCACCTCCCCCCTCAAATCCTGGCAAGACCTTTCCCTCGACGCAGGCGCCACCCCCGTCCACTACCACAAAACCTTCACCCCGCCCGCCAACCTTCCGCCCAACGTCCCCCTCTTCCTCGACCTCGGCACCGTCAACGAAGTCGCCCGCGTCACCATCAACGGCCACGCCCTCCCCCCGCGCTCCTGGGCCCCCTTCCAATGGAACGTCACCCCCGATCTCAAGCCTGGCGACAACACCCTCGACATCGACGTCCAGGTCCCCGCCACCGGCTTCGGCCGCGGCAACTTCGGCGGCGGCGCAGGCAACCGCGCAGGACGCGCCGGACGCGGCGCCCGTGGCAATCGCGCCGGCAACGCCACCGCCCCCGGCCGCAACGCCGCGCGCGGCCCCGCCGCGCCCGCCGCACCCACCCCCAGCGGCCTCCTCGGCCCCGTCCGCATCATCACCCAGTAACCCACCATCTCGCCACCGCTCGCCTCCCCCCCCGACGTTATGGCACAACCGTTGCTCATCCCCCTGCACGGGCTCACCGCCTCCACCGCGTCCCCACTTCCTCGGAGCCCCCTGCATGGCCCCCCCCTCCGCCGCGCCTCCCGCGCCCCTTCATCGCCACGGCCGCCTCCGCCGATTGCACCGCGCCGCCGCCACCAAAATGAAACGCGGTCTCATGGCCTGCCTCGGCCCGGGCCTCATCACCGGCGCTTCCGACGATGATCCCTCCGGCATCGCCACCTACGCACAAACCGGCGCACAGTTCGGCTTCCAACTCCTCTGGGTCCTCCTCCTCACCCTCCCCCTCATGGCCGCCATCCAGGAAATTGCCGCACGCATCGGACGCGTCACCGGCCGCGGTCTCGCCCGCAACATGCGCCTCCACTACCCCAAGCCCCTCGTCTACCTCCTCGTCCTCCTGCTCATCATCGCCAACATCACCAACCTCGGCGCTGACATCGGCGCCATGGGTGAAAGCCTCCAGCTCATCACCGGCGGCCCAGACTTCCTCCGCCCACTCTTCGCCATCCTCCTCACCATCCTCTCCCTCGTCTCCCAGATTTTCCTCTCCTACGAACGCTACACCCAGTTCCTCAAATACCTCAGCATGCTCATGCTCGTCTACGTCGCCACCGGTTTCGTCGTCCACGTCCCCTGGTCCGACGCACTCTACCACACCGTCGTCCCCCACATCTCCGCCAACACCGCCTTCATCGCCCTCCTCGTCGGCGTCCTCGGCACCACCATCAGCCCCTACCTCTTCTTCTGGCAAGCCTCCCTCGAATCCGAGCACGTCAAAATCACCCCCGGCACCGAGCCCCTCACCCGCGCCCCCCTCCAAACCCGAGAAGCCTTTCGCCGCATCCGCATCGACACCTACCTCGGCATGGCCCTCTCCAACGTCATCGCCTTCTTCATCATGCTCTGCGCCGCCGCCACCCTCCACAACGATCCCAATCCCCACGCCCGCGACATCACCTCCGCCGCCCAGGCCGCCGCCACCCTCGCTCCCCTCGCCGGCCATTTCGCCAGCACCCTCTTCGCCCTCGGCATCCTCGGCGGCGGACTCCTCGCCATCCCCAGCCTCGCCGGTTCCGCCGCCTATGCCGTCGGTGAACTCTTCCACTGGCCCGTCGGCCTCGAACGCTCCCCGCGCCGCGCCAAGGGCTTCTACTCCGTCCTCGCTCTCGCCGCACTCCTCAGCGTCGGCCTCGTCCTCAGCCCCATCAACCCCATGAAAGCCCTCGTCTGGAGCGCCATGATCAACGGCATCGTCGCCGTCCCCGTCATGGTCATGATCATGCTCCTCTACTCCAACCGCCGCGTCATGGGACCCTTCACCCGCCTCTCCAAAACCCTCCGCATCACCGGCTGGCTCGCCACCCTCGTCATGGCCCTCGCCGCCATCGCCTTCTTCGTCACCCTCCACCACTGACCCCACTCCCCGTCTTTGCCCTGGCAACGCAAGCCCCGCCATGGCAACATATCCCTAATCATTGAAAACCCCGCGCGCTCCCAACCGGCAACTCACGAGAGCCCCATGCTCACCACCCGCCACCTCCTCCCCGCGCTCATCCTCCTCGCCCTCGTCCCGCGCGCCCACGCCGCCCGCATCCTCGATCACGACGACATCGACTCCCTCATCTTCCAATCCACCGCCATCGTCCGCGCTCAAATCACCGCCATGGAACCCTTCCAATCCCCCGACGGCAATGGCCAAATCCACACCCTCCAACTCCTCGACACCTTCAAAGGAAATCCCCCCAAAAACCTTCCGCGTCACCGGCCTTGAACCCTTCCACCGCGCCCCCGGAATCCCTGGCCTCAAGGACTCCTGGCTGCCCCTCCAGGTCGGCGATACCGTCTACCTCTTCCTCGCCCCCAACGGCTCCGTCGGTTACACCAAATTCCGCTACGCTCACGCCGACTTCACCGTCCTCGAATCCGGCGCCCGCCTCCTCGCCAACAACACCGTCTACTCCTTCTCCCAATGGGGCATCACCCGCGACCAGCTCCGCACCTTCGGCGGCGCCGATGGCTTCGTCGCCATGACCCCCAACACCTTCCCCGGCGCGCCCCTCCCCACCCAAAAAACCTTCGAAGACGATCTCCACAAAGCCCTCGCCCACGCGCCCGCCATCGCCAAACTCCTCGCCGAACCCGATTCCCCCACCACCGCCCCCGCCCAGTAAAAAATTCGCCGCACCCTCGCGCACAACATATGTGCACCCGACAACGCTTGCGTCGTCGCGACCCGTGCACATCCCATGTTGCACCCGCCCTCGGACACCTCCCCGGCCCCCCCCATGCGTCGCACCCTCCTCATAATTCCCCTCGTCCTCGCCCAACCCCTCCTCCGCGCCCTCACCTTCCACGCTAACCGCCTCGACAACGCCGCCCTCGACACATTCAAGCAAGCCTTCCCCTACGCCTCCCCCCACGCCAAATTCCTCCTCGCCGACACCCTGATGCAAGTCGATCCCGCCTCCCTCCGAAAACTCATCCCCACCGCCGGCGTCCTGCTCACCTACGTCGAACCCGACGCCTCCCGCCCCCCCCGCCCCGCCTTCGACCCCGCCACCCGCCAGCTTCGCCTCCGTCTCTCCTACCGCGACCAGGCCGCCGCCCCGCAAAACACCACCCTCATCCTCCGCTCCGTCGCCGACAACTCCGAAACCCAGTTCCCCGTCCCCGTGCGCATCCACGCCCAATCCTTCGGCTCCGACACCTTCACCATCACCCTTCCCCCCGCCATCCCCGCCGGAAACTACACCCTCTTCCTCCGCACCGACGCCCACGACGGCCTCCCCTCCCCCTTCCACCTCCCCGCCCCCGCCCCCGCCAAGCCCTCCTCCATGTAACCCTGGAACTACCAGGCATTCGCCGCATCATCCAGCTTTCCGTGTTGAAATGTCAGGCTGCGACCCTGCCCCTCCACAAATCTGCTCACTCCATGAACACCATCCACCCCAAGCCCCCACCCATCTGACCCCTCCGGTTCCAGACCTCCTCCACGAATCCCCCAAAATTCCGGGAACTTTTCCCCCTTCCCATCCGTTTCCTTCTATGCACCAATCCAGCCATCGGGGAGGGACTCATCCAATGCCGACTCAATCCCCAGCCCATCCCACCCGCTCACTACGTCAAAACGTCGCTATAACCCCGCGCGCAAAAATTCATGCGCACCTGCGCATCTCCCCCCCCTCCCGTTACACAACCACCATCACACCAAGCACCTACAAAATAATTCGCACCCACGTAAATTTGCGCACCTGCGCAACCTCACCCTCCCCCCAACCCCGCATCTCCCGGTCTCCCCGTCTCCTTGTCTCCGTGTCTCCGTGTCTCCTTGTCTCCGACTCTCACCCCTCCCCCATCCCCTTTTTTTCCACTCCAAATTGGCACCCTCCCCATTGCGGGCGTACAATGACCGGTTCGGTTCTCGGCCCCGGCACGTGCTGGACCGCCGACCAAAATCCCACGCGCGCCCAACCGCCGGCAAGCCCCGGCGGCTCGGCCGCGTTTATACGTTTCGCGGGCCAACGCCCGCCTCCGTCCGGACACGCCTTACGCCCGCACGAGTGGTCGTCACGCGACGACGGGCCTGTGCCTCGCCCCACCCACGGGCGGCCAGTCGCCTCCTTCACTCACCTGCCCGCCTCAGGCCACCCCCGGACGCACCCCGCTTCGCCGCCGCCGCTCCCCGGCCAGCGCGACCCGGGCTTCCGCCACTAGGCTCTCTGGAGGTTTCGTGAGCAGTTCCGGCACACAAGTTCAACCCCCCGCCACCGTCAACACCGTCCCGTTGGCCAAGGCAAACTCCAACCTCGCCCTCCTCGTCACCAAGGGCAAGGCCCAGGGCTACCTCACCTACGAAGAGCTCAACGAGCTCCTCCCCGATGACGCCATCGCCCCCGACCGCCTCGACGCCCTCATGCAGCAATTCGACGAGTTGGGCATCGAGCTTCTCGACGAAACCGAGGGCAACAAGCACATCCCCGCCCCCACGCCCGACGAACCCGACGAAGCGATGATGCGCGAGGCCGAGGAAGAAATCGAAAAAATGGAGGAAGTCGACGCCGCCGAAGCCGGCTCCAAGCGCATCGACGACCCCGTCCGCATGTACCTCACCCAGATGGGCGAAATCCCCCTGCTCACCCGCGATGAGGAAATCCGCCTCGCCAAAAAGATCGAACTCACCCGCATGGCCTTCCGCCGCAAGGTCCTCGAGTCCGATTACTGCATCCAGTCCGCCGTCGACATCCTCGCCCAGGTCGAATCCGGCGAGCTGCCCTTCGATCGCACCATGCGCATCTCCACCGCCGAAGTGGACGCCAAGGGCACCATCTCCAAGCGCATCCCCGAAAACCTCGCCACCATCCGCAAGCTCCTCGAGCACAACCGCCTCGATTGGGCCAAATCCCGCGAGTCCGCCACCTCCGACAACATGCGCGAAGAAATCAAGCGCCGCATGCGCAACCGCCGTCGCAAGGCCGTCACGCTCCTCGAAGAGCTCTCCCTCCGCACCTCCAAGGTCATCCCCCTGATGAAAAAGCTCCAGTCCATCTGCAACAAGATGGTCGAGCTTCGCCATCGCCTCACCGACCGCCCCTCCCGCGGCCGCGAGCTCTCCGAAGATGACCGCCAGGCCATGACCGAGGAATTCGAAGGCCTCCAGGAACTCGTCCTCGAAGAACCCGATTCCCTCGTCCGCCGCTGCCAGGCCATCCAGCTCGTCTTCAACGAATACGAAGACGCCAAGCGCAAACTCTCCGGCGGCAACCTGCGCCTCGTCGTCTCCATCGCCAAAAAATACCGCAACCGCGGCCTCTCCTTCCTCGACATCATCCAGGAAGGCAACACCGGCCTCATGCGCGCCGTCGATAAATACGAGTACCGCCGCGGCTACAAGTTCTCCACCTACGCCACCTGGTGGATCCGCCAGGCCATCACCCGCGCCATCGCCGATCACGCCCGCACCATCCGCATCCCCGTGCACATGATCGAAACGATGTCCAAGCTGCGCAACATCTCCAAGCGCCTCCTCCAGGAGCTCGGCCGCGAGCCGACCATCGAAGAAATCTCCAAGGAAGCCAAGATGCCCGTCGGCGAATGCCGCCGCGTCCTCAAAATCTCCCGCCACCCGATCTCCCTCGATCGCCCCGTCGGCGAATCCGAAGACTCCTACTTCGGCGATTTCATCGAGGACGAAGCCGCCGAAAACCCCGTCGAAACCGCCACCCAGGAAATGCTCCGTGAGCGCATCGACCAGGTCCTCAAAACCCTCACCTACCGCGAACGCGAAATCATCAAGCTCCGCTACGGCATCGGCGACGGCTACACCTACACCCTCGAAGAAGTCGGCCGCATCTTCAAAGTCACCCGCGAACGCGTCCGCCAGGTCGAAGCCAAAGCCATCCGCAAACTCCAGCACCCCGTCCGCGCCCGCAAACTCGAAGGCTTCCTCGACGGCTCCATCTACGCCACCCTGGGCGCCATGCCCCCCGGCGACATCGCCCTCCTCGACCCCGACGACCACGACCCCGACGACCACGACGAACACACCCACGGCCGCGAGGAATAGCGCATAAATGCAGGCCGCGCGGATGAGCCTTCATCCGCCGGCTTTGCCCAGAAAGAACGACAGGAGAAGGAGCGCCAGCACGGTCGCCGTGATCAGCGCGAAGAGCTTGTCCTTCTCCACCAGGAAGGCCACGATCGACACCGCCACGCGCATCACCGGCGTCGCAATCAACAGCAGCAGCCCCGCCACCACAATCGCCTGCCCCCGGAAATTCCGCACGCCGGAGATGACGTCCGCAATCGAATCCGGCACCGCCCCGCCCGGCTTCGTCAGCGCCCCCAGGTCCTTTCCGTTCGAAAGGTACCCCGGATGGTGCATGAACGATACAACCGTCCCCGCCACCACCACCAGCAAACTCACCACCACCCCCACGCGCAGCAGCACGCTGATCACCAGCTCCACCTGGTGGACGGTCTTGTCTTTCTCCTCCATCGCCCGTTGCGGATCGTTCATCCGTGCACGCCCTTCCACATCATCTCGATGCAAATCCACGCCAGCACGAACACGAAGGCCGTGCGAATCGACTTGTTGGTCAATTTTCCCAGCACCCGCGAACCCGCCGTCGCCCCGACCAGCACCCCCGCCGCCACGGGCGCCGCGATAAACGGATCGATGTCTCCGCGGGCAAAGTACACCCCCGCCGACGCCGCCGCCGTCACGCCGATCATGAAATTGCTCGTCGCCGACGACACCTTGATCGGCAGCCGCATCGCCAGGTCCATCGCCGGCACTTTCAAGCTGCCCGAGCCGATCCCCAGCAGCCCCGACACCACCCCCGCAATGTACATCAGCACCAGCCCGATGCCCGTATGCGTCACCCGGTACGGCACGACCTCCTGCGCCTGCTCGTCAAAGTATTCCGAATGCATCTTCAGCCGATCCGCCAGCCGATCCGCCGGCACATTCATCCCCGCCTCTCCATGCCGCTTGCGAAACATCGCAAACGCCGAATACGCGAGCACGAGAGAGAAGATGATGTACAGCGCGCGCCCGCCGATGATCCCCGCGAGAAACGCCCCGCTGAGCGCCCCCGTCGTCGTCCCCAACTCCAGAAACATCGCCACGCGCATATTCGCCAGGTGCTCGCGCACATACGCCGCCGCCGCACCGCTCGACGTCGCAATCACGCTGACGATCGACGCCCCGATGGCATACCGGATGTCCACGTGCAACAGCAGCGTGAGCACCGGAATCACGATGATCCCGCCCCCCAACCCCAGAATCGATCCCGCAACACCCGCGACAATCGACGCCCCGAACGTGGCAAGAGTGAACATCAACGGACTCACGATGCGTACGTCCTCATTTGCCGTCGTTAAGACCGCGAAGCGTTTCGAGCAGGCGGGGCATGTTGTCGTAGGGGTGGGAACTCTTCATGGCGAACGCGAGGTTGCCGTCCTTGTCGGCGATGTAGCAGCCGTGAAAGACGGTGGCGTCTTGGCCGGCGCCAAAGACCAGGCCGTAGGCGCGAAAAACCTGCTGCTGCGGGTCGGCCAGGAGCGGGAACGGAAAATCGCCGAAGGCGTCGGCGGATTTTTTGAGATCGTCGAAGGTGTCCGGGCTGATCGCCACGACCTGCGTGCCGGTGGCGCGGATGGCGTTGAGTTGCGATTCAATGTCGCGCAACCCGGCGACGCAGCGCGGGCATTCGTAGCCCAGATAAAAGATCATCAGCACCGGGCCGCGCTTTTCGGCGTCGGCGAGATGGAAATTGCCGCCGTGAATGTCCGGCAGCGTGAAGTCCGGCGCTTTGTCCATGATGTCTGGCCCGGCGGAAAAGGCGGCGGGTTGGGTTGTGGGCGCGGGGCGCGGCGCGGCGCAAGCTGCCAGAAGCAGCGGCAGGGTGATGGTGGCGAGCGCACGCATGGCGAGTCTCCGGGATGGAAGGCGTGCATCCTAGGGAGTCTCGCGGCGCCGGGCAATGCGATTGCATGGGGCGGCGCGGGGCCCGATACTGAAACGCATGGCACGCAGAATTCACACGCTGGTCACCGCCGGGCCGACGCGCGAAATGATCGACCAGGTGCGCGACTGGGGAAACATTTTCTCCGGCCGCACGGGACTGGATATGGCGCTCGGGTTTCTGGAACTTGGCGATGTGACGCTGCTGACTTCCAACGAGCAGCATGCGAAGGATTACGACGGCTTCTATGGCAAGGCGGGGATGATGGGCGTCGAGACCTTTCGATCGCATGCGGACTTGCGGGCGCTGCTGGCGGAGCGGATCGGCGGGGAGGGGCATGTCGATGTCGTGGCGATGACGGCGGCGGTGGCGGATTATGCGCCGGCCGGCAGCTTTGCGGTCGTCTCGCGCACAGCGACGGGCGATGGCGCGGAGACCTGGGTGGTGCGGAATGTCGATGCGCCGAAGGTAAAATCGACCCATGCGGAAATCGCGGTGCTGGGGCGTCCAACGGAGAAGCTGATCGATCTGTTTCGCACGGCCTGGAAGTTTTCGGGGGTGTTGATCAAGTTCAAGCTCGAAGTGGGGTTGCCGGATCAAGACCTTCTAGCGGTGGCGGGGGCGTCGCGGGCGGCGAGCGGGGCGGATCTGATGGTGGCCAATACGCTGGCGATGGCACGGCCTGCCGATGGCGGGGGCGGGAGTGCGTATTTGATTGACGACTCGGGGGCAAGGCGGGTGGGGCGGGGGGAGTTGGCGCGGGAGGTGGTCGCGTGGGTCAGTCAGCGTATTTGACGCTGCAGCCGTAGGGTTTGGTTTCGGTGATGGAAACAGGTTTGCCGGCGGTGAGTTCGGCGAGGGCCTGGTCGACGTAGTTCACGCGGCCGGTGGGATTGGCGCCGTTGGGATCGTTGTCGATGCCGCCTTCGTACACGAGGGTGCCGTCTTTGTTGATGATGTACATATTGGGGGTGGTTTTGGCGCCGTACTCGTGGCCGACTTTGCCGGAGAAATCGTTGAGGATGGGGTAGGAGATGCCGAAAAGATCGGCGGTTTTGGCGAGGTCGGCGGTGGTGTGGTTGCTGGTGGAATCAATGGCGAGGAAGACGACATCTTTATCGTGGTATTTCTTTTCGACGGAGGTGGTGAGCTTGGAGTTCAGGACGCGCGTGTCGATGGGGCAGTCGTGGTTGATCCATTCGAGGACGACGATTTTGCCGGCGTAATCGTGGAGGCTGACGGTTTTTCCGGCGGCGTCGGTGAGGGAGAAGTCGGGAGCTTTGGCGCCGACGGAGGCCTCGTCCTTGTTGGTGCCGGCGGCGAGGGCGGTGGCGGCGAGGGCGAGAAGCATGGGGAGGATCAGTTTGCGCATGGGAGTCTCCTTGGGACTTATTTTGCCTGGGTGGCGGGGGTGAGGTCAATGGGGGTGAAGAAGCCTTTGCGTTGGCCGTTGTCGGTGTAGGTGATGAGGAAGGGGACGCCGGCGGGGTCTTTCTGGGAAGGCATCATGTGGACGGTGAAGGTGAAGGTGTCGCCGGTGCCGTCGTTTTTACCCACGTGAAGGATGCTGTCGGTGACCTGGACTTTTTCGGAAGCGGGGAAGACGTCCGGGGGCGCGGGAGCGTTCGCGGTGGAGGGTGCGGTGGTGAGGTCGAGGTGAATTTTGGCGTCGCCTTTTTTGTCGCCGGCGGTGGCGCGGGCGGTGACTTGGATACCGTCGGGCGGTTTGTCGGCGGGGATGAGGGATTGGGCTTTGGTGAATTCGTCGGTGTTGGCGGGGGTGCTATGGTCGGCGAGGGGGAGGGTGATGTCGAGTTTTTTACTGCCGGGGACGCATTCGGTTTGGCAGCAGAGCCAGGAGGCGTCGGCGGTGATCGTGGGCGCGGCGGTGGGTTTGGCGGCGGGATCGGGGGAGAGGCGGGCGAGGAGGAGGACGGTGCCGGAGTAGCCGTAGGAGGTGATGGGTCCGGCGGAGGTGAAGCGTTCGGGGACGGGCATTTCGAGGGGTTGGATTTTCCATCCTGGGGAGACGGACCATTTGACGTCGGTGGGGATGCCGGCGTCGCCGGAGTTGCGGTTCCAGTAGATATGCCAGCCGTCGTGGGTGGTGAGTTTGAGGGCGACGAGGCAGGAGTCCTCCGCCCCCGTCCCGCCGGATTTGAGGGCGGAGACATTGGCGAGGAGTTCGGATTGGACATCGGAGTCGGCGGCGCGGGCGGTGGCGGCGGTGAGGGCGAGGGCGAGAGGGATGAGGATGAGTGAGGTTCGCATGGGAGGCTCCTTCTTGTGTAAGAGGAACGGTTGGGGGAGAAGGTTGTTGCGGGGGATGGGCACGCACGCAGGACGAGACAAGGAGACAAGGAGACACGGAGATGGGGGGCAAGGCGCTCATCGTTGGGGTGACGCGCTCATTTTTTTGACTTTTGCTGGTTTTCATAAAGTGGACGGTTGAGGGGTTTTGCGGATGGCGGAGGGCAAGGCGCTCAAGGCGCTCATTTCGAAGTGCTGAGTGCTGAGGACTGGGTGCTGAGGGTTTTTGGGAAAAGGGGGCAAGCGGGAGCGCGAGGAAATGGGGGGAATTTGGCATGGTCCTTCTCCTTGCGACGGGTCATCGTCGGCCGAGGCCGATCGCTAAAAACTGTGGG
The DNA here is from genome assembly GCA_035545015.1 of Phycisphaerae bacterium. Lineage (GTDB taxonomy): Bacteria > Planctomycetota > Phycisphaerae > WQYP01 > WQYP01 > CALCHA01. Next base: position 74,855 of record DASZZD010000011.1, on the reverse strand, counting down.
GCGTCGCATGAGAGAGAACGGATGGGAGCGCGGGAAGGTTCCCGGAAACTGGGGGAATTTTGGATGTGACGCGAGACAAGGGGGTTATTGAGGGGCTGTTTGAGGGGGTGTGGAAAGAAGGACGCTGGCGTTGGGGATCAGGACTTGGGTGTTGTGGAAGTTTGCGCCGGATTGGATGACGACGTCGTTGGGAAGGGTTGCGGGGATGTACCAGGCGAATTCCAGGGATTGCGCGTGGCTGGCGAAAAGGATTTCGCCTCGACGCGAGGCGGTCTCGTGGTTCGGCGTGAAGGTGGATGCGGAGATGAGGAGGCGCGTGAAGAGGCGGGTGGTCTGGTTGTTGAGGGACGTAAGAGGTGCGTGATCGGATGAGATTTGAATGCGTGAAATGTCGGCCGCACCGAGGGTGTGGATGAGGGTGAGAAATTCGTGTTGTGCGATGATAAGGGGAAGCCCGAAGGCGAGCGCGGTGAGGCTGACGAGCGCGAGCAGCGGGAGAGCGACGGCGAAGAGGGTTTTGGAAGTGCGGGGGTGGCGCGCGGCGTCGGACAGATGCCAGATGGTTCCGAAGAGTGCGCCAAGGAAGAGGCCGGTGATGCTGCCGACCAAGAGCGGGAGGACGTCTGCGGAGAGGGCGTAGGCGATGAGGGCTGCGGCGGCGGCGCAGAGGGCGGCGGTGACGAAGAATCGCCAGTGGGCGAGGACATCGATGTGACGAAGGTCGTTGGAGATCATCATCGCGGGCGCTCGCGAGGCAGCGGACCAAGGGCGACAGGGAGTGGGCGTTCGTGGGTGTTGATTATAATGCAGGAGCGGCTTCGTCGGGGGTGTTGAGGATTCATGGATGGGTATTGATTATGTGGATCTGGTGTTTCAGTTGGAGAAGCGGTTTGAGGTGCGGATTGGGCGCGGGGAGGGGCCGGACCTTTCGGTGGAGGCGTTTCGGGAGTTGACGGCGGGGGATGTGCATGAGTGGATGGTGGGGTTGCTGAAGAAGCGCGGGAGGGAGGCGCCGTGGAGTAGTTGGAATCGGGTGCGCGCGGCGATCGGGATGGTGGCGGGGAAGTCGCCGATGGAGATTCGGCGGGGGACGCGGTTGCGGGGGGATTTGAAGTTTGATTGAGGGGGACAGGGCGGTGTGGAAGCCGTTGGTTTTTCAGGCGCATGCTTCTGGCGGCCGTCCCGTTCTCCCGGGGGCGGCCAGAAACATGGCAAGGGAAAAGGATCAAACGTGGATGGTGGTGGAGACCTGGCTATCGAGGAGGTGGTCGCTGTCGAAGACGTAGACGGTGATGCGGTGGGCGCCGGGGGTGAGCGTTGGGAGTTGGAGATGGAAGCCGTGGTTACCGTTGCCGAGGGATGCGGTGTCGGGGCGGGAGTCGAGGGCGTTGACGATGATGCCGGTTTTGTTGTTGTCGATTTGCACGTAGAGGAGGAGGGAGGTGTCGGGGGTGTCGGCGTCGTAGGCCCAGCCGACGATATTGTGGGCGGTGGCGACCTGGATGGCGGCGGTGGCGGGGTGATTGATGAATCCGCTGGTGGCGATCAGAACGGGCGCCGGGGAGGCGGCGCTGGGGAAATTGAAGGCGTAGACCTGGACGGAGTGGGCGCCGGGGGTGTGGTTGGTGAAGGCGTAGGAGAAGCCGTGATGAGCGAAGGGGATGTCGCTGAGATCGGCGTTGGCGGTGAGGTAGGCGGCGGTTTTGCCGTCGATATCGATGCGGAGGAATTCCGCGGTAGCGGGGATGTCGGAGTCATAGGCCCATCCGCTGATGCCGGAGGCGGTTGTGGTCAGGATGAGTCCGGCCGGGAGGTGGTTGGCAGTGACGGTGACGGGAAGGAAGTTCGAGAGGGCGGAAGTATATCCGGGAGCGCCGGCGAAGACGGCGGAGTAATGGTGGGCGCCCAGGGAGGGGCCGACGGTGAGGGAAGCGTGGCCATTCGAGAGAGCGGCGGCGCCGATGAAGGCGTTGTTGTCGAGGAAGATGATCGAGCCGGTGGGGAGTGAAGAGGCGGAGGTGGCAAGAGTGGCGGTGAGGGTGAGGCGCGCGCCGGCGGGGAGGGAAGCGGAGGAAGCGGCGAGGGAGGCGGTGACGTTGTAGACAGGGCGGCTGGCGGCGTTGACGGTGATATCGAAAGAGGAGGCCTGGGGAGCGAGATTTCCGGCGAGGTCGTAGTAGCGGAGGGTGAAATGGTGGGTGCCGTTGGAGAGGTGGTTGAAGGTGTAGGCGAGGACGGAATCCCCAGCCGTTCGAGGATCGGCCGGGAAGGTGGCGATGAGGGTGGCGCCTTCGTAGAGTTGGGAATACATGTTGTTGAAATAATTGATGGCAATGGAAGGGGACGGGATGGAGGTGATGTTGTCGCCCAGGGTGCCGGTGTCGCTGGCGGGGGTGAGGAGGATGGGAGGGATCGTGGAGACGTCGGCGATGATGCGGGTGAGATAGTGGGAGGCGTCGAGCGAACCGTTGGTGGCGAGGATCGAGCCGTCGGAAAGGAAGCCGGGGAGGATTGCGGGGGTGGCGCTGGGGGTCGTGCCGTCGTCGGAGAGGGGCACGGCGCCGATGGAGAGGTAATTGGCGTCGAGTGCGCCGGAATCGGAGAGGTGATAGAGGATGCCGTTGGCATTGACCAGGGGTGTGCCATCGTGAGCGAAGATGATGAAGTTGATGGTGATGGGGGCGGTGATGGTGGGCAGGGCGACGGCGCCGGCTGTGCCGAAGGAGGTATCGAGGGAGCCGTCGGAATTGAAGCGGCGCACGGTGGCGAGGGGATCGGAGCCGGGGGTATTTCGGGTGGGCAGGATATAGGAGCCGATGAGGAGGCGGCCGGCGGAATCGAGGGCGATGGCGCCGATCATGGTGGTGGCGGTGGGATCCAGGGCGTCCGGGGGCAGGGTGAGGTAACCGCCGGCGGCGAAGGAGGTATCGAGGGAACCGTCGGAATTGAGCCGGAGGGTGGTGGGACCGTTGGAACCATTTCCGGCGATATAGATTTGGCCATTGGTGGAAAGGGCGACGCCGACGACGTTCTGGAGTTGCTGGGTGCCGGGCTGGACGTCGAAGAAAGTGCCGAAGGGGGCGAAGGAGGTGTCGGGCTGGCCATTAGCATTGAGCTGAAGGACGCCGCCGACGAAGCCCGCGAGGATTTTGCCGGCGGGCAGGAGATCGATGGAGCGGACGCCCCGGACGGCGCCATCGATGACATAGCCGCTGGCGCCGAAGGACGTGTCGAGCTGGCCATCGGCGGAGAGACGAGCGAGGGCTTCGGTGGAATCGGAAAGACCGGCGAGGATGGAGCCGTCGGACTGGATGGCCAGAGCGCTCACGGAGCCTTGGGGGGAGAGAACGGCGAAACCCTGGGAACCGAAGGAGGTGTCGAGGGAGCCGTCGGGGTTGAGGCGCGCGACGACGGCGTGGACGGAGCCTGCGAGGGCGCTGCCCACGAGGATTTTGCCGGAGGCCAAGGGGCGGATGACGGTTACCTCGGAAAGGGAGGAAAGTGCGGCCCTGGAGCGAAGTTCGAAGTCGAGATCCTGAGCGCCCAGGAGGGAGGCGTGGGTGTCGATAGTGATGGAGATGGATTTGGAATCGCTGAGGTCTTCGCCGGGAATCTGGGCGCGGACGGAGATGATGTGGGTTCCGTTGGCGATGACGGTGTGGCCGTCGGTGGAAATGAGGTCGCTGCGGGGGTCGCTGAGGGAGGTGAAGCCGGCGAGGACGCCATCGATATAGAGGTAATGGTCTGTGTTGACGGGGTCATCGACGGCAAAGGTGAGGGCATGAGCGGGATCGGCATTGTTGTAGTTGGTGATGCGGTCGGTGGGGCTCAGACCGGAATCGGCAGGGGATTGGAGGGCAAGGATGAAGGGGGCGGGAGTGACGGTAAGCAGGAGGCGGGATTCAAGGGATTCCAGGAGGGTGCGGGACGTGGAGCGTCTGCGGGGAAGTGTGCGGATAGACATAAAGTCCTTCTCCAGGCGACGGTGGGGGGCAGGCCGGCGCTAGTAATTAACAATCAGATATTATTCGTGCATCTAGATTGTTTACCTACGTTTAATTAAAGGTAGCTCGGCATCTGGCGCAAAGCAACTAAAGAATTTGTGGATTTGGTATTTCGTAAGCGACTGTGCGGTTCGGCATGGAGGACGGAGGGGGGGAGGGTAGGGGATGAGCCCGTGTTGTGGGGTGTTATTGGAGGAGCTTGTCGAGGGCGGCAGTGGGGTTGGTGTCGGTGTCGATGGTGCGGAGGATGCCGTCCTTGTCGATGACCCAGATCGTGGGGACCCACCAGACGCCGAAGTGGTCGGCGAGGGGGTGCATGGTGACTTCCTTGTCTTCGCGGAGCTCGGGCCAGGGGAGTTTTTGCTTGGCGGTGAAGTCGTTGCAGGCGGCGTCGGATTTGTCGCAGTTGATGCCGACGAATTCGACGCCCTTGTCGTGATATTTGGCGTAGAGGTCGCGCATGGCGGGGGCGGCGGCCTGGCAGTCGGGGCACCAGACACCCCAGAATTCGACGAGGATAACTTTGCCTTTGAGGTCGGCGGTGGAGAATTTTCCGCCGGTGGAGGTGCGTCCGGCGAGAACGACGGGTTTGTTGAGGAACGTGGCTTCGAGGGCGGCTTTTTGCTTGGCGAGGTCGGACTTGGGGGTGGCGGCGAGACAGGCGAGGGCGAGGGGAATTATGAGGAGGGTGCGACGCATGGGGGGGCTCCGGGGAGGTGTCCGAGGGCGGGTGCAATATGGGATGTGCATGGGTCGCGACGACGCAAGCGTTGTCGGGTGCACATATGTTGTGCGAGAGGGTGCGGCGAATTTTTTACTGGGCGGGGGCGGTGGTGGGGGAATCGGGTTCGGCGAGGAGCTTGGCGATTTTGGCGTCGAGGTTATCGCGAGCGTCGATGTAGCGGAGGACGCCTTTTTTATCGATGAGGAACATGGTGGGGATGCCCAGCACGCCGTACTGTTTGGCGATGGGGTTCCATTCGGTTTCGGCGGAGGTTTGGGAGGAATCGCGGAGCTGGACCCAGGGCATGTCGTTGTCGCTGGTGAAATCGTTGAGGCCTTTGTCGTCCATGTCGCAGCTTACGCCGACGATCTCGAAGCCCTTGTCGTGGTATTTCTGATAGGCGGCTTTGACGTTGGGGAGTTCGGCGCGGCAGGGACCGCACCAGGTGGCCCAGAAGTCGATCATGACGACCTTGCCTTTGAGGGAGGCGGTGTCGAACTGGCCATCGGTGGAGGTGCGGCCTTTGATATCGAGGGGTTTGCCGAGGGCGTCGGCCTGGGCTTTTTCGGCGTCGGCTTCCATTTGCTGCTGGCCCTGGAGAGAGGCGAGGGCGTCGACGGTGTTTTTGGCGAGAGGGCCGGTAAGGCAGGTTTTGATAGTGTCGATGGCCTTGGTGCGGAGGTCGTCGTTGGCGGCGCCGCTGTTGGCCATGGCGAGGAGAGCGCCGGCGATGTCGTCGGAGGCGGGGTTGGCATGGGCTTCGGTGGTGAGGTTTTCGAGGATTTTGGTTTGAGCGGCGGCGTCGGTGGAGTGTGCCCACCATTGGCCGAGGGCGAGCCAGGATTTGGCGGCGGAGGCGAGATTGGGGTCGGAGGATTTGGCGGCGGCGTCGAGGTTTTTCTGAGCGTCGGCATCCCCGAGGGCGGTCATGACGCCCCAGTATTGGTACTGGCGGCGGATGGTGGCCTGCTGGTCGGGGGTGCCGGCCTGCATCTGGGCGATTTCGCCGAAGAGACCGGTGATTTTCTTGAGGACGGGGAGGGCCTTTTGGCCATCGGTGGCGCGGTAGGTGGGATCGGCGACGGCGTCGAGGGAGGGGAGGACGTCGCGGAGGGCGTCGTCGGCGGCTTTGAGTTCGGTGACGACGGCGTGGGTGTCGCGCGCGGCGGGCTGCGTGGCGGCCTGGCCCCAGACGGAGGGGAGGAACCCGGCGATGAGGGAGGTGGAGAGAGCGGCGGCGAGGAGTGCGGCGGAGACGCGGCGGGAGATGGCCATGGGAAGTTCCTTTGCAAAGCGAGCGATTCGATCGGGCGATTCGCAGAAACGTTGGGCAATCGTAGGCGAGGGGCGGTGCGAGGTCTTGTGGGGCGAGGCCACCGGCTGCGTTATTTCTGATAGAATTACGAAGCTGTCCACCGTGGGTGGAGGTTCTGATACAGGTATGATGCCGTGGAAGAGGTTTCGTCACAACTCAGGGGGGAGAGGGGGGGACCGCTCCCTGACGGTCGCGGCTCTGAGGGGCGGGGCTCTGAGGGGCGTGGGTGCCGGGTGGGGCCGTTTGAGCTTGGTTTGCCGGCGATGCAGGCGGGGTTGGCGGGGTATTCGGACATGGCGATGCGGGTGGTGGCGCGGCGTCGGGGGTGTCCGTATGCGGTGACGGAAGCGCTGCTGGACCAGGTGCTGCTGCGCGGGGGGCGCGGGCGGGAGAAGGGGGCGGTGCTGTGCGAGGCGGATCATCCGGTGGCGGGGCAGTTGATGGGGTCGGATGGCGATGAACTGGCGGCGGCGGGGAAGATCCTGGTGGAGGCGGGGTTTGATGTGATCGATTTGAATTTTGCGTGCCCGGTGAAGAAGGTGATGGGGCGGTGCCGAGGGGGGTATTTGCTGTCGGATCCGGAGACGGCGGTGGGGATTCTGCGGCGGGTGCGGGAGAAGTTGCCGGGGGTGCTGCTGTCGGTGAAATTGCGGCGTGCGCTCAACGAGACGGCGGAGGCGGCGGAGTGGTTTGAGGTGGTGTTTGCGGAGGCGGTGGCGCTGGAGTTCGCGGCGATCGCGGTACATGGGCGGACGGTGGAGCAGAAATATGTGGGGCGGGCAAACCGGGGGTTTCTGTCGGGGTTGCTGGGGCGGTTTCGCGCGGGGCAGCGGCGGCCGACGCTGTTTGGATCGGGGGATGTGTTTTGTGCGGCGGACGCGCTGAAGATGTATGAGGAGACGGGGCTGGACGGGGTGTGGATCGGGCGCGGGGCGATCGGGAATCCGTGGATATTCCGGGAGTTTGGGGCGCTGTTGCGCGGGGAACCGTTGCCGGCGCCGCCGACGGTGCATGAACAGCGGGAGGCGTTGCTGGAGCATTTTTCGATGGCGGTGGAGATTTATGGGGAGGAGTTGGCGAGCCGGCAGATGCGGAAGATTGCGATCAAGTATTCGAAGCTGCATCCGAACGGGCCGGCGGTGTGGCGGGAGTTCATCGCGGTGAAGAACCAGCGGGAGTGGGATGAGGTGCTGGCGCGGCACTACACGGAGGACGCGCCTGGGGTGGTGCTGGGGTCGGTGGCGGACGCGGAGGACGTGTGCAAGGTGTCGTGCGAGACGACGACGTAAATTAGCCACGAAAGGCACGAAAAGCACGAAAGGCATTTTACGAAAGGAATGACCGTGGAAAAGGGCAATGGTACGTTGTCGGATCGGGTGTTGGCGGCGGCGGTGAAGGTTCACAAGACGTTGGGGTCCGGGTTTCTGGAGAAGGTGTATGAGAATGCGTTGATGGTGGAATTTCGGAAGCAGGGGATACGCGCGGAGCAGCAGAAGGCGGTGCCGGTGTGGTATGAGGAGGAGAATGTGGGGGATTACGTGGCAGATATCATTGTTGAGAACACGCTGATTATTGAGTTGAAGGCGATTCGCGCGTTTTGTGATGAGCACACGGCGTGCTGCATGAATTATCTGCAGGCGACGAATCTGCCGGTGTGCCTGCTGCTGAACTTCGGGCGGCGCACTTTGCAGATCAAGCGGTTCGTTGGCGAAGCGTATGAACGGTGCGCCCAGCCGATCTGACAGGTAGCGGCGGGGTTTTCGTGTCTTTTGTGTTTTTCGTGGCCATTTATCGGTTGTCATGGCTGAGCGGATACTGATTATTAAGCCGAGTTCTTTGGGGGATGTGGTGACGGCGTTGCCGTTGGTGGGGGATTTGCGGCGGGTGATGCCGGGGGTGGAGATTGATTGGTTTTTGCATCCGGGGTTGCGCGGGGTGGTGGAGGGGCATAAGGGGGTGAGCGGGATTGTGGAGTTTGATCGGAAGAAACTGGGGGCGTGGTGGTGGCGGCCGACGGCGTTTGCGGGGCTGGTGGGGTTGATCCGGAAGCTGCGGCGACGACGGTATGATGTGGTGATCGATGCACAGGGGTTGTTGCGGTCGGCGCTATTTACGCGGTTGACGGGTGCGCCGGTGCGGGTGGGGTTTGCCGATGCGCGGGAGGGGGCGCCGGTGGCGTATACGCACAAGGTGTGGTTGCCGGAGGGGGGGAAGAAGATGCTGGCGGTGGAGCGGATGCGGGCGTTGGGCAAGCCGCTGGGGACGGACGTGGGGGTGGCGGCGGAGTTTGGGGTGCCGGTGGCGGCGTTGACGGGGGAGGCGGCGCGGGTAGAGGAGTTGGGGGAGTATGTGGTGATGATTCCGGGGGCGCGGTGGGACACGAAGCGGTGGCCGGTGGAGCGGTTTGCGGAGGTGGCGCGGCGATTGGCGGGGCAGGGCGAGGGGCTGGTGTTGATGGGGAGCGCGGGGGAGAAGGGGTTGTGCGATCGGATTGAAACGGAGGTGGGAGGAGGGGCGCGGGTGGTGAATTTGGCGGGGAAAACGGGGGTGCGGGAGATGGTGGCGGTGATTGCGCGGGCGCGGCTGGTGATTGGGAATGATTCGGGGCCGCTGCATGTGGCGACGGCGCTGGGGGTGCGCGTGGTGGGGCTGTATGGGCCGACGGATCCGGCGTTTGTGGGGCCGTATGGACAGATGGAGAATGTGATCCGGCATGAGGTGCCGTGCTTTCCGTGCCGGAACAAGACGTGCGGGCATCATTCGTGCATGCAGGGAGTGACGGTGGAGTTGGTGTGGGAGAAGGCGAAGGGGATGCTGCCGGCGGGAACGGGGGGGGAGGAGAAGGGGCGATGAAGGAGCGGCGGATCATTCTGGCGTCGGCGTCGCCGCGGCGAGCGGAGCTTTTGCGGGCCGCGGGGATGGCGTTTGAGGTGCGGGTGTCGCCGGCAGAGGAGCCTGCGCGGAAGCCAGCGGTGGTGGCGGTGGAGGTGTGGCCGGCGGTGCTGGCATATGGGAAGGCGGCGGCGGTGCGCGCGGCGCTGGGGAAGCGGGGGTTGGGGGCGGTGATTGTGGGGGCGGATACGATTGTGGTGAGCGAGGGTGGGGAGATTTTGAACAAGGCGGCGGATCGGGGGCATGCGCGGCGGATGTTGCGGGGGCTTTCGGGGAAGCGGCATCGGGTCATCACGGGGTTGTGCCTGATGTGCGGGGAGCGCGTGCGGATGACGTATGCGGAGGCGGTGTGCCGGTTGAAGAAGCTGACGGAGCGGGGGTTGGAGGCGTATCTGGAGACGGGGCTGTGGCGCGGGAAGGCGGGGGCGTATGGGCTGCAGGATGTGAGGAAGGATCCGTTTGTGGTGCTGGAGGCGGGGGAAGCGGACACGGTGATCGGGTTACCGGTAGAATTGCTCAAGCGCGAGCTGGCGAGTTTTGCGAAGGAATGAAGCGATGATGATGCGGCGGCGGATGGCGGCGGCGGCGATGGGGGCGTTGGCGATGAGCGTGGTGGCGGCGTGCGGGCAAAGCGAGGCGGCGGCGCCGGCGGCGACCGGGCCGGCGACATTGCCGCAGGTGCCGCTGGTAACGGTGAAGCTGGGGGATACGAATTTTTCGCTGGAGATCGCAGACACGCCGGAGAAGCAGGAAAAGGGGTTGATGTTCCGGCCGTCGATGCCTGCGACGGCGGGGATGCTGTTTGTGTTCGACAAGCCGGACACGGTGTCGTTCTGGATGAAGAACACGGAGATACCGCTGGACATCATTTTTCTGGACGCGTCCGGTAAAGTCATCGCGATTCAGCGGCGGGAGCCGCATGATGAGACGGGGATGGGGCCGCCGTCGCCGGCGTTGTTTGTGATCGAGGTGAACGCGGGGCGGGCGGCGGCGGTGGGGCTGAAGGTGGGGGACACGGTGGCGCTCCCTGAGAAGTACCTCAAGCCCGGGGCGCAACGAAACGACAAATAAAAGAGAGCTTGGCCTTTGGGTTCAAGCGGCGCGAAGCGGCCTGCCGGTGTTTGGAAGAGGAACACGGACGGGACGCCCGTGCCACGTGGACGCATGTGCCAGGGCATTTCGCATCGGGACAGCATGAACGAAGCCATTCGAGAGAGTCCGTTGCCTGGCGGCGCGCCGGTGGGGGTATTTGAGACGAGGCGTGCGCCGGCGGCGGCGATGCGGGCGGCGCCGGCGGCGCGGGTGCTGCTGATCACGGAGCATCTGCCGCACGATGTGCCGACGCTGGCGGGATTGCTGGGGCGCGGGGAATTCAAGTTTGTGCTGTGCCCGCCGGCTGACGTGCCGGAGAAGGCGGGGGAATCGTTTGCGGCGGCGGTGCTTGTGGCGCCGCCGGACGTGCTGCATGGCAATTCGCTGGCGCTGGTGCGGGTGCTCGATGCGCTGGTGGAGAATCATCTGCCGGCGGTGGTGGTGACGTACACGGAAGGGGATCGGCGGGTGGCGGAGGAAATGTGCGCGGCGGATGGGATCATGGCGGTGACGACCGCGTGTCCGGCGGCGGAACTGGCGGGACGGCTGGCGGGGTTGATCGCGGCGCGGCCGGTGGTGACGGCGCTGCAGGCGGAGAATGCGGCGCTGCGGCAGTGCGACCATGGATTGACGGCGCGGCTGTCGCAGTTTGATGAGGAGCTGCGGCTGGCGGCGCGGCTGCAATCGGACTTCCTGCCCCGGACGCTCAGCGCGGTGGGGCCGGCGGCGTTTGATGTGTTTTTCCGTCCGGCGGGGTATGTGTCGGGGGACATTTACGATGTGTTCCGGCTGGATGAACAGCACGTGGGGTTTCTCGTGGCGGATGCGGTGGGGCACGGGATGCCGGCGGCGCTGCTGACGATTTTCGTGAAGCGCACGCTGACGACGAAGGAAATTCTGCCGGGGGGTTATCGGCTGATTCCGCCGGATGAAGCGCTGGCGCGGTTGAACAACGATCTGGTGGGGCAGGAGCTGTCGCACTCGCAGTTCGTGACGATGGTGTACGCGATTTTGAACACGCGCACGCTGGAATTGGAGTGGGCGCGCGCGGGGCATCCGTTGCCGATGCTGCTGCGGGCGGATGGGACGACGGCGGAGTTGGAGGGGGATGGGGCGCTGCTGGGGATATTTCCCAACGAGGCGTTTCCGGCGCGTCGCGTGCAGTTGCATCCGGGGGATGCGGTGCTGCTATACACGGATGGGTTTGAGTCGGCATTTGTTGAGCCGGGGGATGCGGCGGGCGCGGGGCAGCATTCGGCGCCGGCGAGCGAGCGGTACCGGGAGGAGTTCGCGAAACTGGCGGGGGCGGACCCGCGCGGGGGCTTTGCGCGGATGGCGGCGGAGCTGGATGCGCAGCAGGGATCGCTGCATCAGCCGGATGATTTGACGGCGCTGCTGGTGACGGTCGGACAAAGCCGGTAAATGGCCACGAAGGGCACGAAAGACACGAAACGGCGACGGGAATTGTCCACAAACACACACAAATTTGCACAAATTAGGTGAGGCTCCCAGCGCGCCCGGCGCAGTGGCGCGGGGAAATTGCAGGCAAAAATTTGGTCTGTTAATGGCGCTGTTCGGCGGCGGGTACGTGCCATCACCGTCGGCGCATTTGTGACGATTTGTGGGTATTTGTGGATAATTCCCGTCGGCTTACGCGCGGGCCGCGACGGCGTAGCGCATGGCGGCGACGGAGTAGGTGGAGCGGCGGACGGAGACGTTGAGGATGAGTCCGGCGGCGATCATGTTGGTCAGGAGGGAGCTGCCGCCGTAGGAGATGAAGGGCAGGGCGATGCCGACGACGGGGCCCATGCCGGAGGCCATGTACATGTTGATCACGGCCTGGAAGAGGATCATGGAAGCGAGCCCGACGACGAGGAGGCGCGCAAAGGGGTCCTTGGTGCTGCCGGCGATTTCCATCGAGGCGGCGAAGAAAGCGAGATAGAGAACGAGGACCAGCAGGCAACCGATGAAGCCCCACTGAGCGCCGATGACGGCGAAGATAAAGTCGGTGTAGGCGGCCCAGAGGAGGCCCTGGCGGATGTGTTGGGCGGCTTGCGTGCCTTGGCCGGTAGGGCCGCCGGCGCCGATGGCGATTTCGGATTGGCGCTGCTGGAAACCTTCCCCCTGGTAGTGGGATTCGTCGGCGGTGCCGGTCCATTGCTTGTAGATCGAGACGATGCGCTGTTGCTGGTAGGGCTTGAGGAAGGGGAAGGCGCCCGGGACGCCGATGACGGCGAGCATGAGGATGGCCAGGAGGTGGCGAAAGCGTGCGCCGGCGGCGACGAGCATGGCGTAAAGGACCATGGGGAAGAGCAGCGCGGTGCCGAGGTCGGGCTCGATGAGGATCAGGCCGAAGGGGACGGCGGTGAGAGCGAAGGGGATGACCAGGCCGTGGAGTTCGCGGACGTCCTTGCGGAGGCGGAAGTACCAGGCGAGGGCGACGACGTAGGCGATCTTCATGATCTCGGAGGGCTGAATTTCGACGTCGTGGGGCAGGACGAACCAGCGGTGCGTGTGCGACTGGGCGGGAGCGAGCATGACGGCCAGCAGCAGCAGCACCCCCCCGCCGTAGAGGGCGTAACCGAGGCGGCCGACCATTTGAAAATGGGGGAGGAGCATGAGGACCATGGCGACGGAGGCGATGAGGATGTGGATTTGCTGGCGGTCGGCGTTTTCGGGGCTGGAGAGTTGCAGCGCCAGGATCGACGCCGTGCAGAGCAGGGCGATGGTGAGGAGGATCGGCCAGGCCACGCGGGTGGTGAGGACTTTCCAGAGGATTTGGCGGAGGGATTTCATGTCGTAGTGGTCGGTGGTCAGTGGTCAGAAGTCGGTCAGTGGTTATTGGGCGGAGCCTATGGCGTTGGGGGGGGCTTGGGGGTCGGGCGGGGGCACGTCGAGGGCGGGGAGGTAGCTGTGGCGTTCGAGTTGGAGGAAGGCTTCGCGGGCCATGGGGGCGGCCCAGGAACCGCCGTAGCCGCCGAATTCCATCATGGCGACGACGACGTACTGGGGGTTGTTGGCGGGGGCGTATCCGACGAACCAGGCGTGGGTGCCTTCGGCGGTGGCCTGATGGTAGATGGGTTGTCCGTCGGGACCGATTTTGGGGGAGCCATCGGCGTTCTTTTCGGGGCGGGTGGTGTCCCAGACGGGATTGCCGTTGTCGTCATAGACGGGGCCCCAGGCGGTGGCGCTGCCGGTTTTTCCGGCGACCTGGAGTTTCATGCCTTTGAAGGGCTTGTAAGCGGTGCCCTCGGGGGAAGCGACGACGCGTTCCATGCCCTGGCGGACGATGCTGACGACATCTGGGGGGAGACTGAAGCGGCGCGGGGGGAGATCGCCGGTGTCCTTGGCGAGGATGTGGGGGCGCACGGGCTGGCCGCCCTGAAGGAGCGTGGCGTAGGCGGCGGCCATCTGGATGGGGGTGACGGTGACGGGGCCCTGTCCGATGCCCATCTGGGTGGCTTCCATGAGGGCGGCGTCGGCGTCGCGCTGGGCGCGGGGATCGGGGATGCTGCCGTTTTGCTCGGGGAGCTCGAAGCCTGAATCGCGGCCAAGGCCGTAGAGATCGAACCATTTGAGCATGCGGTCCATGCCCATGTCGCGGCCGACGGTGTAGAAGAAGATGTTGCAGGACTCGGCGAGGGCGTCGACGACCTGGAGCGGGCCGTGGGTGGCGGCGCCGTGGGTTTCCTCGTAGATGGCGCAGCGGAAGATGTTGGGTTTTCCGGGGAAGAGGTAGCCGTTGCAGACGATGGTGGTGGCGGGGGTGATGACGTTTTCGGTGAGGGCGCCGGAGGCGACGAGGGGCTTGACGGTGGAGCCTGGGGTGTAGCCTTGGAGGGCGCGGTTGGTGAGGGGGCGGCGGTAGGCGTCTTTGATGAGAGAGCCGCGGAGGGCGTCGATCTGGTTGAGGTCGTAGGTTTCGGAGGACCAGAGGGTGAGGACCTGGCCGTCCAAGCTCATGACGACGAGTGCGGCGAAATGGTCTTTGCCGTCTTCGCCTTTGAGGAGATGTTTTTGGCGGATGTTGTTCTGGATGTCGGCCTGGAGGCCGATGTCGAGGGTGAGCTGGACGTTGTTGCCGACGACGGGATCGAGGCGGCGTTCGGCGTCGGGGGAGGTTGCGTCGGAGGCGATGTCTTTGACTTTGACGCCGCGCGCGCCCCGGAGGGTGTCTTCCTCGAGTTTTTCGATGCCGCTTCCGCCCATGAGGTCGCCGGGCAGATAGCCCTGGAGGTTGCCGCCCTGGATGGAACCGTCGGCGGTTCCGGTGATGGCGGGCATGGCGAAGCGGTTGCGTTTGAGGGCCTCGGCGTCGACGCTGCGGAGGGTGCCGATGACCTGGCAGGCGACATCGTTGAAGCGGTATTCGCGGCGGCGGGAATCGATGATGGTGAGGCCCGGGTATTGATCGATGTTGCGTTTGAAGTAGAAGGAGACGTTGTCGGGGATGTTGGGGACGATGGTGTGGGGGCTGACTTCTTCCTTGAGCACCATGGTGGTGTTGACGGTGGGCTGCTCGTCATCGTCGCCGCTGCCTTTGACATAGGGATGCGACCAGAGGTTCTGCTTGAGGGTGGCGATTTTTTCGCGGATTTCGTTGTAGCGGGCGAGAACATCTTCGGTGCTGAGGCGGCAGACCTGGGCGATGGCGGCGGGCTCGGCCTCGATCTGGTCGGCGATCTGGTCCTGGAGCTGGGCGAGACGCCGGGCGCGGGCATCGCGGCCGGTGACTTTTTCAGCGGCGAGGCGTTTCTGGGCGAGGGCCTTGATCCAGGCGTCATCCATGGCGATGGCGCGGTAGTCGATGGCGAGGTCGTAACAGGGGACATCGCGGGCGATGGCGACGCCCTGGCGGTCGTAGATGGTGCCGCGGGAGGTTTCGATGAGGCTGGCGCGGTGGACGAAGGTGTCGAGTTCGCTGCGCCATTCGTCGGCCTGTGAGACTTGCATGTGGCCGAGGCGCAGCGCGAGCGCGAGGAAGCCGGCGACGATGACGCAGAAGAGGACGACGAGCCGGCGGTTGAGCATGAGGAATCGGAGTCCGTGCGCACCATTGCGCAGTGGGGATTATCGGTCCTGGGGGTGGTGTAACGATACCAATTCTGGCGAGGGAAATCAGGGTTTTGAGGGAATGGAACGGCCTGCGGGCCGCCACGGACGGGGACGCCCATCCCACGTTAGAAGCGGAGTTGGGCGGAAGGGCCGGCGGCGTCGCGGGCCATGCGGCTGTAGCTCTGCGGGTGATCGGGCAGGGCGTCGAGGGCGAGGCGGCGTTGCATGGAGCGGACTGTGGCTTCGGAGGCGGTCGGGCCCTGGGCTTCGATTTCGACGAAAAGGCCGAGCTTGGGAAGTTCGTCGAGTTCGATGAGGCAATGGTCGAGCTGCCAGGTTTCGCGATTTTTCTCAAAGAGGAGGATTTGCTGGAAATCCAGGGCGCGCAGGAGAGGGATGAGCTGGTCGACGGGATCGATGTGGAGGTCGAAGGCTTCGCGGGCGCGGAGGCCGGCCTGGCCGGGCGGGCCTTTGAAGGTGAGCAGGGCGGTCGGCGCGCCGGATTCGGGATAAGCGATGCGGACGCGCAGGCCGGAGTCTTTCTGGCGGAGTTCTCCGGAGGTGCGGTCGAAGAAGATGTTGTGCTCGCGCACGCGGCCCAGGCGTGTGCCGCCCCCACGTTGCAGGGCGGTGCGGATGGCGTCGTGGGAAGGCACGCGGAGTTTGACTTCGATTTCCAGGGGCATGGGGGCTCCGGGTCACGGGTGGGCGGAAGGGCGGAAGAGGGCGAGGACGGCGGTGTGTCCGTGGATGAAATTGCGTTCGCCGACCGGGCCGAGTTCACCGGCGGCGAAGAACCCGGCGACGGGGATGGCGCCCAGGACCTGGCGGGTGAGGGAGATGTCGTGGTGGCGCATCTCGAAGAGGCGCGTGCCGCGGGCGTTGCAGGTGATGAGCAGGGCGCCAGCGGGAGGATCGGCGAGGATGGTTTCGCCTTCGAGGAGGAGCCGCATTTCCTGTTCGGCGGTGCGGGCGTCGCGGACGTGGAACTGGACGGTCTGGCCGGTGCGAACCATGTCGCCGATGAGAATGGCGCCGCTGTCGCGGCGGACGCCGACGAGGCTGCGGATGAGGAAATCCCCGCGGCCGAAGTTGCCTTTGCCTTCATCGATGACGCGTCCGATCATCAACCCGCCGGTGGCAATGAGCTGGCGGTCGTGAAGGGGCAGGCCGGAGATCATTTCCTCGATGGCGGCGAGAGCTTTTTTGCCGTCGAGTTCTTCGATGACGTTGCGTTTGCAGCGGGTGATGACGAGGGTTTCGCCGACGGGCCGGCAGCCCTGCGAGACGACGCAGTCGATTTCGACGTCGCCGGAGATGGCGAGGCCGACTGCGCCTTCGGAGTAGACGCCATCATCGAGGGCGAGGCGTGCGTCGCCGGCGGCGCGCATGCCCGAGGCCATTCCGCCGATGACGGGCGCCTCGGGGAATTGCTGCGACCAGGCGTCGAGGAGTTGCACGACGGGGGTGGTGAAGGGATCGGCGAAGAGGACGAAGGCGCGGGCGTTGTCAATGCTTCCGAGGCGCTGGCGGAGGGCGCCTTCTTCGCCGATGGCGTCGGGCCAGTCTTCCTCGTGGAGATGGAAGGGGTGGATGTGGACGTCGGCGTTTTTGAAAGAAAGCGCGAGGACGGAGGCGGCGGGCTGGCGCTCGATTTCCTGGTCGGCGCCGATGATGGATTCGGCGGTGATCGCGAGGATGTGGCCGCGACCGGTGGGCAGGAGCGACTGGCGGAGCGCGGCGATGAGCCCTTCGAAGGAGGGGGCGAGAGCGGCGGCGACGAAAACCATGAGCAGGTCGATGGGATCATTGGTGAGCGTCGCGCGCACTTGACGGATCAAGTCCGCGGCGAGCGCCGGGATATCCGCCGCACCGCCGCTCCCGACCGCCAATCCCGACGCGATGCGCATTCAAACCCTCCGGCCGTCCCCCCCTCCGCCCGACGCCTCTCAAGCATCTTAGCCATCAATCGGCGTTGAGGGAGCGGCGCCAGTAGCCCTGGCCCATCGCCTGTTTGGCGAGGTAGAGGGTTTCCTCGGCGACGGCGTTCGCGCGGGCGGTGCCTTCCTTGAGGACCTTCAACACGCCGGCGGGATCCGCTTCAAAAGTGGTCCGGCGCTGTCGCATCGGCTCGATCAGCGCGACGAGCACTTCGACGAGTTTCTTTTTGACATCGACATCGCCGACGCCGCCGGCCTTGTACTTGGCCTCATACTCCGCGACCCACTGCTTGTCGGCGTTGAAGGTTTCGTGATAGGCCCAGAGGGGATTTTTTTCGGGATCGGTTTCGCCGGGATCGGTGGCGCGTTTGCGGTTGGGGTCCGTGTACATGGACATGACTTTTTTCTTGACGGTATCGGGGTCATCGGAAAGGAAGATGGCGTTGTTGAGGCTCTTGGACATCTTGAGAAGCTGGCCGGTCTCGGGGCTGGGAGCGCCGGTGCCCACGAGGCGTTTGACGCGTCCGAGCTTGGCCTGGATCACCGGAAACACGCCACCGGCTTTGACGAAATCTTTGTCCTCGGTGTGCGGATCGACCTTGCAGAAAAGCTGATCGAAGCGGCGGGCGACTTCGCGGCACAACTCCAGGTGCGGCAACTGGTCTTCGCCCACCGGGACAAGCTCCGGGCGAAACGCGAGGATGTCGGCGCATTGGCCGACGGCATACATCGGGAAACCAAAAGAGTAATTCTCGCCAAGGCCTTTGTCGCGGATTTCATCCTTCAGGGTGGGATTGCGCATGACGCGGTTGAAGGGGATGAGCATGGCGAAAAGGAAGGTCAGCTCGGCGATGGCGGGGATCTCCGATTGCACGAAGATCGTGGAGAGGGCGGGATCGATCCCGGCGGCGAGGTAATCGGTGGCGATGTCCAGGACCGACTGGCGCACTTCATCGGGGTGCTCGAGGCGGGCAGGCGACGTGAAGGCGTGAACGTTGGCGATGATGAAGTAGCAGTCGTAATCGCGTTGGAGGGCGACGCGGTTTTCCAGCGAGCCGACCCAATGGCCGAGGTGCAGGCGTCCGGTGGGGGTATCTCCGGTCAGGATGCGCGGCTTGGACACGTCAAATCCTCAAAAGGTGAAGGAAAGGAATGGGAGGGACATTGTACACGCCGGCGGGCGGCGGGAGGCGTTCGCGGAGGGCTGGACTTTATGCGTCAATGGCACGATTGACCGTGTGGGGGAGGTATTGTACACTTCATTATTCGCCGTCGTGTTGCCGACCTGTGCGGGAGCGACTCCGTACGGGCGGTTCATTTTTTCTTGCCGGTGACGGGCGAACCGCGTGGAGCGGTGTCGTTGCCGGCGTAGTAAGCGATGCACAGAGGGCGTTTCAGGCGCGTGGGCGGATGTGACCGCCAGCGCGGCCGAGACGGCGAGCCTTCTAAGAGATCGCTGCAGACCCTTGGAGTTCGTCCCATGGCCGCCAATCCTCAGCTCGTCAAAGACCTCATTGATGCGGGCATTCATTTTGGCCATCGGCAGAGCCGGTGGAACCCGAAAATGAAGCCCTTCATCTATGGTAAACGCAATCTGATCCATATTATTGATGTGCGCGAAACCCTGAAAGGCCTGCTGGCCGCCAAGCGGTTTTTGAACCGGCTTGTCGCGTCGGGCAAGGATGTGGTGTTCGTGGGCACCAAGCGGCAGGCGCGCTCCGTCGTGGAGGAGGTGGGCAAGCGCTCCGGAATGCCCTATGTCGCGGAACGCTGGCTGGGCGGGACCTTGACCAACTATCGCACGATCCG
Organism: Phycisphaerae bacterium; assembly: GCA_035545015.1. Taxonomy (GTDB): domain Bacteria; phylum Planctomycetota; class Phycisphaerae; order WQYP01; family WQYP01; genus CALCHA01. The sequence goes on along the minus strand of DASZZD010000011.1, from coordinate 56,024 downwards.
GTCGCGTCTGCAGCGGCTCGAAGAGCTGGAAGGAATTCTGCAATCGGCGGATGTGTCGAAGAACTATTCCAAGAAAATGGAAAGCTCCCTGAAGCGCGAGTATCGCAAGATCCTGCGGAACCTCTCGGGCGTGCGCACGATGGACAAGCTGCCCGGGGCGCTGTTTATCGTGGATGTGAAGCGGGAAAACATTGCGATCAAGGAAGCGCGGAAACTGGGGATTCCGGTGGTGGCGCTGATCGACACCGATTCGGATCCCGATGAAGTGGATATCGCCATTCCGGGCAACGACGACGCCATGCGAGCGATCGAGCTGATCCTCCGGGAAGTCGGCGATGCGGTGATCGAAGGCAAGGCGGGACGCACCGCCAAGGATGATGGCGATCGCGAAGGCGGGCGGCGCGGCGAGCGGCGGCGGCGTCCGACGACCTCGCAGCAGGCCGAACAGGAAGCGGCGGCGGCGGAGAAGCCCCAGCCGGTTGAAGCGCCGGCGGAACCGGCGGCCGAACATGCCGGCGTGGGCGAACCGGCGGCGGCAGGGCAGGCTTGAAGTTCACGGCAAATCTGAAATGATGCGGGAGCGGTCGAGAGACCGCTCCCGTTGTTTTTGCGGACTGTAAATGGCCACGAAAAACACGAAAGCAGTGACGGAAGTCTTTGATCGCGCCGCGTGGCGGCCGATGGATGGTAATGAGACAGGGCGCGGGGATGGGTGGCGGAGGTAATGGATGGCGATGATGGTTCAGCGGCGCGGGCGGGGGCGGGCGGGGTGGGGCGCGTGGGCGCTGCTATGGGTGGCGCTGGTGATCGTGGAGATGGTGCTGCTGGCGAATCATGCGGCGGCGGATACGTGGGCGTGGCGGGCGACGCGGTGGTTCATGGGGGACCAGGATGCGTATGTGGCGGCGGATTACCAGGCGGCGCATCGGCCGGCGAATGCGGCGACGGCGCCGTTTTACGATCGCGTTCCTTCGCCCATGCATGGACGCGTGTACAAGCGCACGGAGAATTTCTGGCGGCTGTTCCGGGACATGGGGGAGCCTTACATCATCGTGGGGCTGATGGCGATTTTGTGGATTTACGATGCGCGCGGGTGGCGGGCGGCGGTGACGCTGCTGGCGGCGGGAGCGGTGGCGGGGGGAATCGGGGCGCTGATCGCTGTGACGGCGGGACGGTATCGGCCGATCGTGACGGACGGGGCGAACGTGTGGCAGTTTTTGCGGGGATTTCAGCCGCACGCGGGCGATTTGTCGTGGCCATCGGGGCATTCGACGCTGGCGTTTTCGCTCGCGGCGGCGCTAACGGTGCTGTCGCCGCGGGGGAAGTGGTTTTTCATCGTGCTCGCGGCGCTGTGCGCGGTGACGCGCGTGGTGATGCAGGCGCACTTCTGGAGCGATGTCGCGTTCGGCAGCGTGCTGGGATGGACGGTGGGATGGTGGGTGGCGGTGTGGGTGGAGCGAGGGTTGAGGCGAAAGTCGACGACGTAAACACGAAGTCACGAAGCGACGAAGGACCACGAAGATGGGTAGCGGGTCGGCGAATCAAGCCGGCGTTTGTTTGTCGGGTGAGGGTTCCATATTGACGGCCGGGGCCGATTCGATGGCGGGGGGTTTGATGCGGGTGCGCATTGTGAGGGCCCAGATCGAGACGATGAGGCAGAGGGCGGCGGAGACGAAGTAGGGGGCGGAGCCGGCGTAGCGGGTGTTGACCCAGACGTACGCGAACAGGGCGCCGGCGAGGAGGGGTCCGGCGCCGCGCGCGAAGGAGGCCATGCCCTGGAAGGCGCCGAGGACCTCGCCTTGTTCCTTGTTGGATGCGTGGCGGGAGACCAGGGATTGGATGGAGGGAGTGAAGAGCGAGGAGCCCAGGGCGAGGCAGGCGCTGCCGACGATGAAGGCGACCCAGACGGGGATGCCGATACCCGCCAGCCCGACGATGACGAGGCCGGCGGCGATGATGATCGGACCAGTGATGGCGAGGGCGGCTTCGCCGAAGGCTTTGGTGAGGCGGCCGATGAACCCGCCCTGGACGAACGCGATGATGATGCCGATGCCGCCGAAGAGATAGCCGCAGGCGCCCGAGGCGGCTTTGGCGGCTTCAATGGGATTGCTGGCGGTGAGGACAGCGTAGGCGCGCTGCTGGATGAGCAGCGAGAAGGTTTGCTCCATGCCGGCGAAAGCGAATCCATTGACGAAGGACATGAGGATGAGCATCCCGATGATGGGGCGCAGGAGGGTGTGGAAGATGGAGGCGGCGTTGTAGCGGCGGAGGCCCTCGGGGCCGGCTTCACCGGGATGGTGGGATTCGGGGAGAGTGAAGATCGTCAGGAGGAGAGCCGTGGCGGAGAAAAGAGCGGCGGCGACGGGGACGTAAGGCAGGCCGAGATGCTTGGAGCTGCCGACGAGCCCGCCGATGAAGGGTCCGAAGACGAAGCCGATGCCGAAGGCAGCGCCGATGACGCCCATGCCTTTGGCGCGGTTTTCGGGGGTGGTGATGTCCGCGATGTAAGCGGAGGCGATGGAGATGTTGCCGCCGGAGATGCCATCGAGGACGCGGGAGAAATAGAGCAGGAAGATCGCGAGGCCCTGGTTGACCGGAACGAGAAAGTGAGCGCCGAAGAGCAGCAGGAAACCGACGAGCGTGCCGACCTGGGAAAGGATCAGCACCGGCCGGCGGCCAGCGCGATCAGACCATTTGCCGAGGATCGGGGCGAAGAGAAACTGGCAGAGGGAGTAGGCGGGGCCGATGAGCACGAGGAAGAAGGTGTTGTGGATGCCGAAGATTTCGCCGTAATATTGCTGGTTGGGCAGGAGGATTCCAAAGCCGATGAGATCGATGAAGACGATGAGGAACAGCGTGAGCAGAGAGGCTTTTTTCATGAGAGGTTCCCGGGAGGCGGAAACCACTAGTGTAGGGCGTGGTGCGAGCGGGTCAACGCGATTGCGGTGGAAAACGTAAGCGTTGCAGGCTTGAAACCGCGGGCGGCGTTCGTATGCTTGACGTGTTTCCCCCGGCGCAGTCCCGAAAGGAAGGGTGTGTGATTCGCGGCAACGATTATCCCCATCTCGATGCGATCAATCAGCTCCTCGACCATGCCGGAATACCCAAGGGCGGCGACCGGGACCTGACGGCGGAGATGATCCAGGCGGCGCTGAAGCTGGCGCACGACAATCCGGGACGGGCGGAGATGAAGCTGATGGCGCGGTCCTTCAAGGAGCTGCGCTACGCGTTCAAGATCTTCAAACCCTATCGGCAACGGCGGAAGGTATCGATTTTCGGATCGGCGCGCACGCCGCCGGCGCACCCGAATTACCAGCTTGCCGTGCAGTGCGGCAAGCGGCTGGCGGATGCGGGGTTCATGGTCATCACCGGCGCCGGCGGGGGCATCATGGCGGCGGGGCATGAAGGCGCGGGGCAGGCGGCAAGCTTTGGCGTGGCGATCAAACTCCCTTTCGAGCAGAAGACCAATGAATTCATCGACGGCGATGAGAAGCTGATCCACTTCCGATACTTCTTCTCGCGGAAGCTGGTGTTTGTGAAGGAAACGCACGCGATCATCCTGTTTCCCGGCGGGTTCGGCACGCACGATGAAGGCTTCGAGGTGCTGACGCTCGTGCAGACGGGACGCTGCGATCCGCTTCCGATCGTGCTGATGGAGCAGCCCGGAGGTACCTATTGGCGCTCATGGGACCGCTACATTCGCGAGGAGCTGCTGGGCGCCGGGCTGGTGTCTCCGGATGACACGGCGTTGTATTACATCACCAACGATGCCGCGGATGGCGTGGCGCACATTGAAAAGTTTTACCGGAATTATCATTCGTGCCGGTATCTGCGCGATGAGCTGTTCTTGCGAGTGAAGTATAAACCCACGCCGGAGGAGCTGGAGAAGATCAATGCGGATTTCGGGGGCATCTGCATGAGCGGGCGCATCGAGGTGCGCGACACGCAGACGATCGATGAGGAAACGCTGGTGCCGCAGTATCCGCGCGTGGTGCTGAAATTCGATCGGCGGTCGCTGGCGAAGTTGCGGCTGCTGATTGACCGGCTGAATGATTTGCCGAGTTTGCCGCCGATGGAAGCGGAGAAGCCGAAGATCGCGGACACGCAGGAGCATCGGTCGGATCGGGGCGTGTCGGAGATTGCGGAGGAGGAATCGGTGCGGCTGGTGGATCCGGTGAAGGAAGGGTGAGCTGGTGGCATGGGCGTCCCGCCCATGTTTCCGCCGCCGTGGCGTGGGCGTCTTGGCATGTTCCCTCCCTCTCCTCCCCCCCCCCGCCGAACACGGGCAAGATGCCCGTGCCACGCGCCGCGCCTTAATTGGCCCGGGGGTGGGCGGCGTCGTAGACCTGCTTGATGCGGCTGGTGGTCAGGTGCGTGTAGATCTGGGTGGTGGAGAGCGACTGGTGGCCCAGGAGCTCCTGGACGCTGCGCAAATCGGCGCCGTGATTGAGCATGTGCGTGGCGAAGGAGTGACGCAGCGTGTGCGGGGAGATATCGGGATCAAGGCCGGCCTCGATGAGATATTTGTCGAGCTTGCGGCGGACGGAGCGCGTCGAGAGGCGCTGGCCGTGCTTGTTGACGAAGAGCGGGCCGGTGGCGGGAGTCTGGATCGTAATAGCGGGAGCGGGAGCGCGGTAGGAGAGATATTTGCGGATGGCGCTCAGGGCGGTGTTGCCCATCGGGGCGAGGCGTTCCTTTTTACCCTTGCCGCGCACGCGGATGACGGCGGCGGTGAAGTCGACATCTTCCATGTTGAGGCCGACGAGCTCGGAGACACGGATGCCGGTGGAATACATGCATTCGAGCATGGCCTTGTCGCGTGCGCCCAGCACATCGCCATCGCGCGGCGTGTTGAGGAGCTTGGTCATCTGGTCTTCGGTCATGAACTTGGGCAGACGTTTTTCCTGCTTGGGCGTGCGGATGGTGATCATGGGGTTGTTGCTGGTCATGCCGCGGCGATTGCAGAATTTGAAGAAGCTGCGGAGGGTGGCGAGCTTGCGGGCCATGGTGGCCTTGGAATAGTTGTTCTCGCGCATGAACTGGAGGTAATTGCGCACGTCCTCGGCGGAGGCGTTGAGCAGCAGCGATTCGGTGTTCTCCGGCGAGGTGTCGACCTTGGGAAGCTGCTCGATGACGACGGCGGCGGCGCCATTGGCGGCGGCGCCATTCGCGTGGGCGACTTCCACGGCCGGATCGAGGTCGTCGGGCATGATTTCCGCGGGGACGCCCAGCAGGAACTGACAGAACTGGCGGAGGTCGGCGCCGTAGCAGCGGCTGGTGTAGGCGGAGAAATGGCGCTCGAACTGCAGGTAGTTGAGGAACTGCTGGACGCGCGGGGGATGCACGACGTGGTCCATGACGGATCGCCTTAAGGGGGCCCTGGGCCATCGGCGGCGCGCGATTCCATCGCTCGACGTCGTGGTTGGGCCGGTGTTTTCCGCGAGAATCAGGCGGCGTCCGCCGCCTTTTTATAGCCGCCAGCGGCGGCCAGTTTGGTCTTGAGCAACGCCTGGAGCTCGCCGGCCATCCGATGACCCATCTGATGGGAGAGCACGGCGGCGTCGAACCAATCGAGGGGGCATGCCGGGTCTTCGGCTTTGGCGATCAGGCTCTGGATGACGGCGGCTTCATCGCCGGGGCGGTAACGAAAGAGGAAGTACCGTCCGCGTTTGATGAGAGTCAGTTGTCGAGCGTCATCTGCCATAGGTCTCGCCTTGTTGCACTGCCCTTCCCATCGGCTCGTTTTTCGGTCCTGTTAAGCGTGCAGGTCCGAATTTCGAGCGGACCCCCATAAATGTTGTGGCCGGCCGGCGTGTGAACGCAGCGGGCCGTCACTTTTATCGGTCAGAGGGCCGCGTCCGCTGCACTTCCATCAGGCGCCGCACCATGGCGTGGCAGACGAAGCGCATGTAGGCGTCGGAATCGACGAGGAATTTCTGGTCGCCGAAAGCGGAATCGGCCTGGGTGCGGCCTTGTGCGAAATCGCGAAGTTCGCGGAGGACGGATTCGTTGGTGGCGTTGAAGACGGCGGAGACCTGGAGGTCCGGCTGCGCGGAATCGGCGGCGGCGGGGCTCATGGCGCCGGGGGCGGAGGCGGGCATGACGTTGTAGAGTTCGAGGGTCATGCCGACGAGGGGCGGGTTGTAGGGATCGTAAGCGGTGATCGCGGGGATGATGATGCCATCGGCGTTGAGGGCGGCGGCGACTTTTTCGGCGGCTTCGGGGGAGTTGATGGAGCGGAGATTGAGCTTGTGCATGGCGAGGAGGGTTTTGTTGAGGGGCAGGGCGGTGAGGCCACGGACCTGCTGCATTTCGGCATAGAGGGTGTCGGAAACGACGAGGGGATCAAAATCGCGGCTGCCGGAGAGATTGGCGGCGGGTGCGACGGCGAGGACGTGGCCCGGGGGATAGGGGCTGGTGACCATGTACTCGACGGGGACGGGTTTTTTGGCTTGCTGGTCGGTGCAGGAGGCGAGGCCGGCGGCGAGGAGCAGTGGGAGGAGGAGGGTGGGGAGGAGTGATAAGCGAGGCGCGGTCACGGGAGGCTCCGGAAATGCGATGGAGGGATTATCGGACATCGGGGGGCGCGGACTTGAGGGGGGAGTGGCGGGAGGTTTTGCGAGTTTTCTTCGATGTTTTTGGGGTGTTTTGGGAAAAACGTTGAGTTTTTGCCGTTGTGTTTTTGCAAATGTGGGGTTTTTGTGCTTGTGTATGAGGTTTTTGGTGGAATTCGACACAGCCCTCGCCGCCGACTTAAACACGAAGTCCCGAAGAGGTGAAGGACCACGAAGGTTTTTTTGGTTTTTGGTCATGCGCAGTGCTCCTCTATAGAGGGGAGTTGCGCCCAGTTTGTGCGCACACAGGTCGGGGGTGATTGACGCTAAGGGGTTGTTGGGGTGGGGGTTGGGGTGGAAATTTTTTGCGGGGAATAATTCTGTGGTGTGCCAAGTTGTGCGCGCGGGGGGGGGGAAGCAGGAGGGCGGTGACAAGGGTGGTGTGTGGAGGGCGGAACTCGTCTTGAAGAAGAACGTATGGAGGGTTTCCAATGACTGAATCGAAGCCGCCGGCTTTTATCACATTAGGAAACTCCGCCTAAGCAGTAGTCGGGGGCTTTGGTTCCGCCGCCCGCGCCGGTGATTTTGATGGAGTCTTCGTGGATGACGTCTTTGTAAGCGTCGGCGTAGCCGGCGGTGTTGGTCATGTCCCAGCCGAGTGCGGCGAAGAGGGGGTCGAGGAATTCGCGGCGGAGTTGGGTTTCGTTGTAATCGGTGGAGGTGTAGGTGTCGGCGTTGCGGCAGAAGCGGTCGATCAGATCGGCGATGGAGGGGGGAATGGGCATAGCCTTCTCCGGGAGGGATCAGAATGCCGGCAAGGATGCAGGGATGATACGGGGAGGTGGGGCGGGATTCGAGGTTGGTGCGGCGCTCGAGAAAAAAAGAGGGGATGCAATGTGTGATTGCGCGGGTCGCGACGGACGCAAGCGTTGGTGCGCGCACAATCGCTGGGGGGGGGAGATTGGGATTAGTTTTTTTTGGTGGCGTCGCGGTCGAGGAAGAATTGTTTGGCTTCGCCGACGAGGTAGAAGGAGCCGGTGACGGTGACGAGGTCTTCGCGGGAGATGGCGCGTTCGGCGACTTCCATGGCGTGGGGGAAGGAGTCGGCGACCTGGGCCATTTTGCCGTAGCGTTCGGTGTAGAGATTGGCGAGTTCCTGGGGGTCGGCGGATTTGGGGTTGTTTTTGGAGCGGGTGAAGATGACTTTGTCGGCGCCGAGGGAGATTTGTTCGAGCATGCCGTCGATGTCTTTGTCGCAGTTACAACCGAAGATGACGACCATGGAGTCGTAAGGGATGTGCTGTCCGATGCCGCGGAAGAGGGCCTGGACGGAGGCGGCGTTGTGGGCGCCGTCGATGATGACGTGGGGGGTTTTGGAGACGACTTCGAGGCGTCCGGGGATTTTGACGGTGGCGAGACCTTCGAGGGCCTTGGAGTCGTCGAAGGCGAGGCCGCGCTGTTTAAGCTTGTCGAGCATAGCGAGAGCGAGGCCGCAGTTGACGGCCTGGTGTTCGCCCATGAGGGGGACGGCGAGGTGTTCGAAGCGGGAGGTGTCGGTGGTGAGGCAGACGCGCATATGCGGGCCGATGGGGCGGGTGATTTCGAAGCGGTAGGAGAATTCGATGTCCTGGCCGACGACCTGGAGGGCGGTTCTGGCGGCGCCGGCGACGCGTTTGAGGACGTTGGTGACGTCGGGGTCCTGGATGCAGGTGACGGCGGGGATGTCTTTCTTGAAGATGCCGGCCTTTTCCTCGGCGATCTTGGTGGTGGTGTTGCCGAGGACGGACATGTGGTCTTTGGAGATGGAGGTGATGGCGGTGACTTCGGGGGTGATGACGTTGGTGGAATCGAGGCGTCCGCCCATGCCGGTTTCGATGACGGCGATGTCGACCTGGCGATCGGCGAAGTAACAGAAGGACATGGCGGTGAAGATTTCGAAGAAGGTGGGGCGGTCACCTGCGCCGCCTCCGCCGGCGGCCATTTTTTTCAGGACGGGCTCGACGCGTTTGACGAGGTTGACGAGTTCGTCGTGGGAGATGAGGTCGCCGTTGATGCGGATGCGTTCGCGCATGTCGATGATGTGTGGGGAGGTGTAGAGGCCGGTCTTGAGGCCGCCGGCCTGGAGCATTCCGGCGAGCATGTGGCAGGTGGAGCCTTTGCCCTTGGTGCCGGCGACGTGGGCGGTTTTGAAGCGGGTGTGGGGGTTGCCGAGGTGGCGGAGGAGGGTGCGCATGCGGTCGAGGGAGAAGGTAGTGGTGTTGTAGCGGACGACGCGCATCTTCTCATAGTCTGTGTGGGACATGAGAAAGTTAACTGCTTTGGTGTATTGGGGATGGGGATCGATGGGGAGGGCAGGGGTGGCGGCGCGGACGAGGACGCGCGAGAGGGTGCGGCGGGCGGGGGAGGCGACGGAAACGCGTTTGGGTGCGACCGTCTCCTTTTTGCGAATGGAGGATTTGGTCTTGCCCTTGGACCCGGGGGTCCGACGCTTGGTCTTCAAGGTGGTCGCCATAGGGGAGGAAAGTACCATATGGTGGGGCGGCAATGCAATAGCGGACCTGGAAAGGCGGGTGGCAGGCGTGGGTCGCTGAGCGCAAGCCGTTGTAAATTGGGTTGTTGCAAATAGATTCGTAAAAATGAATCGTGGGATGGGGAGGAAGGGGGCTCTATATATTGGTGGGGCGGGGGCAGAAGGGGTTAAATTCCGCCCGGAATTGTAGACGATGGGGTCAATTCGGGCTCGGGGGGAGCGGGGGCGGGCGGGGTGGTCAGGGGAGGGATGGACTTGGCGGGGCCGACGATGAGGGGATTGAGGGCCTGGTTGGTAGCTTTGGGGGCGGACTGTGAAATCATTCCCAGCTTGAAGGCGGCGACGATAATCCAGCCGAAGAGCACGAGATAGATGCCGACGGCGAGGCGGGTGGGGACGATGACGATCACGAGTGCGAAGGAGACGAAGACGGCAGCGACTAAATAGGACAGGAGGACGGCGCGGCGGACAGTGAAGCCGCGTTTGACGAGGAAGTGGTGGAAGTGGTTGGAGTCGGGGGAGAAGATGGGCTTGCCATTGAGTTTGCGGCGGACGATGGCGAGGAAGGTGTCCATCATGGGCAGGCCGAACATAATGATGGCGGAGAGGAACCAACGGATGGTGCCGTTCTGGCCAAAGAGGAGGATCATGGTGCCGCAGATGTAGCCGAGGAACATGGAGCCGGTGTCGCCCATGAAGATGGAGGCGGGATTGAAGTTGAAGGGGAGGAAACCGAGGACTGCGCCGAGGAGAGCGAGGGAGAGGGTGATGCGGGCGGGATCGACGGGGCTGCCGCCGTCGGAGGAGACGCCTTTGGAGGCGAGGTAGACGGCGAGGACGAGGTAACCGATGGACATGACGCCGGTGACGCCGGAACAGAGGCCGTCGAGACCGTCGAGGAGGTTGGTGGCGTTGCAGGTGGCGATGATGATGAAGATGGCGACGAGTGCGGAGAAGGCGGCGGCGGGATACATGGCGTGGAGGGGGAAGGAGGCGGGGAGATAGCCGAGGCGGACGAGGGGATCGATGATCATGGCGGCGGGGCCGGTGCTGACCTTGTTGATGCCGAGGAAGAAATCGCTGCCGATGCCCAGGGCGCCGGGGACGATGAGGAGGAGAGCGGCGAGGAACTGGCCGGCGAGTTTGATTTTTGGGGAGAGGGAGTAGACATCGTCCATGAGGCCGAAGAGGACGACGACGGCGGCGCCGGCGAGGACGCCGGGGGGGATTTGGACGTTGTTGAGGAGGAGCTGGTCGGCGTTGTGGGGGCGGAGGAGGACGGAGATGGAGACGCCGACGAGCCAGCCGAGGAAGATGGAGACACCGCCGAGGTAGGCGATGGGCTGGGTGTGGACCTTGCGTTTGCCGTCGGGATCATCGACGACGCCATGCTGGTGGGCGAGTGCCCGCATGATGGGGGTGAGGATGAGGGTGACGAGGAAGGAGGCGTAGAAGACGGGCATGTAGGGGGTGAGGATTTCGGAGACGCTGTAGGTGAGGGGCGTGTCGGCGGAGGGTGGAGAAAGTTGTGCGAGGAGGTGGAGCATCGGCAGAGGGTTCCGAAGGAAAAGCGCTCGGGCAGCGGGGTTGCGGCGCGGTGCGGTCGGTCATTCCCCCCCTACCGGCGAGCATAAGCGGTTGCTGTGGCCACTATAGCGGACGGGGGGAGGCTGACAAAGTTATCGGCGTTTTTTGGGGGAGGATTTGGGAGGGAAGAGGGCGGTGCGAGGCGAATTCAGGCGGCCTCGTAACCGCCGGCGTCGTCGGCGTCATCCTGGAGGTAGGGGTGGAGGCGGTGGTACATGCCGAGGGCCTGCTGGATTTTTTCGCCGAGGACGGGGGCGATGGTTTCAACGAGCGCGTGGGAGAGGGGATCGTTGCCGGCGTTGGTGGAGGCGCCGGCGAGGCCTTCGGTCTGTTTGCGAAAGACGACGAGGACGGCCATGGAATCGCGTGCGCCGGCGGCGGGGACGCAGGGTGCGGCGAGCCAGAGGCGGCCCTTGAGGCGGGTGGCGTCGTCTCCGAAGAGTTCGTCGAGGGTGTGGTCGGCGTCGGCGGCGATGGGGCGGGCGGCGGTGTCGGCGTGCTTGACGAGGGTGTCGCCGATGGCGGTGATGAGGGGGGCGTCGGCATCGGTGTCGAGATTGAGGTAGGCGCCCAGGGCGAAGTGGCGATCGGCGTCGGGGAGGTAGATGGCGGCGTTGACGGGGCCGAATTTGCGGAGGATCCACTCCATGGTTTTGCGGAGGAGGCCTTCGACTTCGAGCTCGGGTCCGACGGCGGCGGCGAAGTCGGCGGCGACTTGCGCGGCGTTGAGCTGGACGGCCATGTCTTGATAAGCCCGGACGAGATCGTTGCAGAGGAGGTCGACCTGTTGGCGAATCTCGTGGCGGGCTTTGTTGAGCTGTTTGCAGACGCGGCGGAGGCGGGCGCTGCGGTAGGCGGCGCGTTCCTCGGCGGCGCGGCGGCGGGCGATGGCGGCGAGGGATTGCTGAAGCTCGGCGGGATCGGCGGGGCAGGCGAGGACGTCGGCGGCGCCGGCGCGGAAGGCTTCGAGGGTGATGTCGTGACGGCGCGAGCGGGAGAGGGCGACGACGGGAACGGCGGGGAACTGGCGACGGAACTGGCGGAGGAGTTCGGCGCCACGGTTGTCGTCGATCTGGAGGTTGAGGAAGACGGCTTCGGCGGGGCGGTGTTTCATGGCCAGGAGGGCGAGGTCTGCGGAGGCGGCGCCGCGGAGGGAACCCGTGTGCCGCAGGGTTTTGAAAGCGGCGAGGGTTGCGGGGTCGGCGTCGACGACCAGGATGTCCTGGGCGAGGGCCGGCGTCGCGGTGCTGGGGGCGGACTTCATCAACAACTCCTGAGCAGTGGAAGGTGCCTTGGGGAAGGCACGCTTCTTATCGTCCGGCGGGCGGTGGGGCTTGGGAGCTATGCAGTGGAAAGTGCGTGACTTAGAGAGGGGGCGGGAGGCACCGAATCAGGGCCGAAAATGGCACCGTGAAGCAGTGACGGGTGAGGGGTCTTTTTGGGACGTGTGCGGGAGCTTAGAAGGGGTACGAAGAAGCGCCTATGGGCGGAATCGGCAACAGCAAATGCGCGTGCGAAAACGCCGCGCGGAGAAGGCGCCGTGCGGGGGCTGGCGGACTCGAATGGGGCAGGTGTTACTGCGAGGCGGCGGGGAGGAGGAGGATGGCGGTGGTGCCGCGATTGGGTTGGGAGTCGAGGCGGATGGTGCCGTTGTGATTTTCGACCCAGCGGAGGGCTTTGGCGAGACCCATGCCGCGGTTGCGGCCGGCGGATTTGGCGGAGAAGAAGGGGGCGAAAGCGTTCTTCATGACGTCGGGGGTCATGCCGACGCCTTCATCGGTGACGCGGAAGAGGAGTTGCTGGTCGAGGGGATCGAAGCGGACCTGGAGCTGGACGGGGCCGGCGTGGCGATTTTCGCCTTCGACGGCTTTGGTGGCCTGGAGGGCGTTGAGGAGGAGTTCGACGAGGGCGTTTTTGATTTGGCGCGGATCGGCGTGGACGGCGGGGGTGCCGCCGGAGGGGAGGTCGATGTGGATGGAGGCAGGTGTCATGGCGGCGCGATCGGCGGCGGATTGGACGGCTTCGTTGACGAGGGCATCGATATTGAGGGCGGCGGGGCGCGGGGTCTGTGGGCGTGCGAATTCCATCATGTCGGTGATGATCTGGGAAAGGCGTTCGCCCTGTGTGGCGATGAGGGAGGCATCCTGCTTGAGGGCGGGATCGGCGAGGCGGGCGGCGAGGAGCTGCGCGCGGCCGCACATGATGGCGAGGGGGTTGTTCATTTCATGGGCGGCGCCGGCGGCCATTTCACCGACGGAGGCGAGGGATTTGGCGCGGACGAGCTGCTGCTGGAGCGCGCCGAGCTCGCGGTTGGCGGCGGCGAGGGATTCGGTGAGGACGGCCTGCTGTTCACGGATTTGGGCGGTGCGGAGGGTCATGCCCCAGGATTGGGCGACGAGGGGGAGGTCGGGGACATGGGCCATGGAATTGGGGAAAGAGGGGCCGCCGTTGGCGGGATTTTCTTCTTTTTCGCGTGCGACCCAGAGGATGCCGCCGACGGGCTGGGCGCCACAGAGGAGCGGCATGAACCAGCAGGAGCGTGTGCCGAGGAAATTATGGACGCGTTCGAGGAGCCATTCGAGCTGGGGGAGGGCGGGGCGGGTGAAATTCTGGTTGGGCTTTCCTACGCGTTGATCGCCGGCATAGCGGGGCATGGGCATGAGGAAGGAATCGTGCATGGCCGAGGCGCTGTCGAAGAGGAGGACCTCGCCGACGCCGGTGTGGGGGACGGGGGAAGCGGGCGCGGCGGCGGGCTCGGCGGCGAAGGTTTCGTCGACGGAGGGGTCCTGGGAGAAGAGCACGAGGCGCTGGGATTCGAGGAAATCGTGGGCGACGTGGCCGATGTCGGTGAGGAGCTGGGAGGGCGAGGCGGCGGGGACGATGCGGGAGTAGAAGGCGGTGAGGAGTTCGAAGCAGGTGGAGCGGACGGCGAGCTTGCGGTTCTGGAGGGCGAGCTGCTGATTGGCGCGGCCGAGTTCGACGTTGGCGTTGGCGATGGATTGGAGGTAGAGCTCGCGGGACTCGATGGGGTTGAGCCCGATGGCGCGGGCGCGGACTTCGACGGCTTCGTTGAGGCGGGCGGTGGCGGAGGCGACATCGGCGGCGGTGAGGCCGAGGTGGGGGAGGAAGGGGTCGGGCTCGAAGGGGAAGAGGTAGTTGCCGGAGAAGCCGATGTGCTGGCGGCGGACGAGGAGGTCGCAGAGGCCGATAAGGAGGACCATGGCAGGGTTGACGAGGCCGGGGGTTTTCCAGGAGCCGGGGCCGGTGGCGGGAGCTTGCGGGGGCGGGGGGGGAGCGCCGTGGAGCCAGATGGTTTCGGTGAGGAGCTGGGGGAGGTTCCAGGCTTCGGCGAGGCGTTTTCCGGCGAGGGCGTGATCGAGGCCGATGATGCGGCGTTCGACATCGGCGAGATCGCCGCGGGTGAGGGTGGCGGCTTCGACGACGCGTGCGAAACTTTTGGGCATGGCGGTGTCGAAAGCGACTTTGCCGATGTCGTGAAGGAGTCCGCAGACGAAGGCGTCGTGGTGGCTGATTTTGGGTTTGCAGCGCGGTGCGAGCAATTCGGCGAGGGTGGCGACGGCGAGGGAGTGCTTCCAGAATTCGTCGCGTTTGAAGGCGCGCGGTTTTGGGGAACTGCCCGGCTCGGCGTCGTCGTCGGGGGGTTCCTGGAAGACTTCGAAGACTTTGACGGAGAGGATGAGGTTGCGCAGGGCGTCGAAACCCAGGAGGACGACGGCTTGCTGGAGGTTCGTTACCCCCCCACCGGCGCGGCCGGCGGGTACGCCGCCGACGGCGGCGCTGCTGACGAGGCTAAGAAGTTTACCGGTGAGGGAGAGGTCGGCGGAGACGAGGCTGACGATCTCGTGAATTTTGGATTCGGAATCGCCGGTGAGGGCGAGGAGGCGGAGTGCGATGGCGGGGAGAGTGGGGAGGGAATCGAGTTGCTGGAGGACCAGCTCGACCTTGCGGGCTTTCATGTCATCGGGCGAAGGAGCGACAGCGGTGGGCGGCATAGAGGTCTACCTGAAGCAAGCAATCCTTTGCCCCCCCGGGTGCAACCCCCCACCCCCGGGGGGAAATGACGTCGGGCGAGGATGGCCACGTATGCGAAATTTACGTGAGTTGCAGCAGTTCGGCCATACGCTCGATCAATTTTTCGATATTGAAGGGCTTTTTGACGAAATCGTCGGCGCCGGCCTGGAGGAGGTCGTTGATTTCTTCCTGATTGACGACGCCGGAGACGATGATGATTTTCATATGTTCGAACTTGGGGTTGCTGCGGACGGTCTGGCAGACGACGTTGCCGTTGATGTCGGGGAGCATGTAATCGAGGATCATCAGGTCGGGCTGGAATTCCTGGGTGAGCACGCCGGCGTCGTAACCGGAGGAGGCGGTGCGGACTTCGAAGCGGCCATCGCGATTGAGAACATCGACGAAAAGCTCGACGATCTCGGCGTCATCATCGACGACGAGGATTTTGCGGCGTCCGGACTCGAGGTTATCGAGGGGGATGCCGTTTTCTTTCATGAATTTGATGAGGGCGTCGCGGGGGATGCGGCGGAACTTGGAGCCCGGGACGCGGAAGCCGCCGAGACGGCCAGCGTCGAAGCAGCGGATGATGGTTTGCTGGGAGACCTTGCAGATTTCGGCGGCCTCGCCGGTGGTGTAGACGTCCTTGACGGGGACGTTGGCGGGGGGCGTTGGGGGCGTCTGGGAGTTCGGCGGTGTGGGGGGGTTGGTGCTCACGGCGAAGCTCCAGTTGGTCGGCCGCGCGGAGGTGGCCGGTAAAGCTGAGCAGGCCTCAAAGTTTACCCGACTTTCCGGGTCTGCTCATGTTTCCCAGTTTTACATCGGTTGGGGGGGGCCGATAGTTTACCGCCACCACTTTCCGGTTCGGCCGGTCCTATAACAGTTAGGGCAAAGCATTATTGCAGGGGAAGGTGTGAGGGTGAGGCGAATTCCTGCCCCAAGAGATAATAGAGTGGTATAGCGATGGCCGGAAATGTCAAGGAGGAAAGGGAGCGCGCAGCGGCTGGGCGATGTGGGAGGAAGTGGTCCTTCGTATAATGGGGTTTTACCTCTGCGGAGATTGCCGTGTCCCTGCCGCCTGTTCACACGCCGACGTTTGAGGATTTTCAACGCATCGCCACGACGCCGGCGGGGGTGAACGGGAGCAACGGGGGCGGCGGCGTGGCGATTCCGGTATATCGTACGTTGCTTGGGGACCACTTGACGCCGGTGACGGCGTATGAGCGGTTGGCGCGGCGGTCGGAGTATGCGTTTCTGTTGGAATCGGTGGTGGGCGGGGAGCGGATCGCGCGGTATTCGTTTGTGGCGGCGGGGCCGCGGACGGTGATTCGGGCGTATGGGCAGGAGGTGACGATCGAGCAGCATGGGAGCGGGGGCGGTCGAGGGGCGGCGGTGAGCAAGACGTTTACGGCGAGCGATCCGCTGAAGGAACTGGAGAATCTACTGGCGCCGGTGCAGGGGGTGCGGGTGGCGGGGGCGGGCGCGGGGGGCGCGACGTTGCCGAGTTTTGTGGGGGGGGCGGTGGGATATGCGGCGTATGACACGGTGCGGTATCTGGAGCCGGAGAAGCTGGCGGGGATGCCGCGGGACGATCGGAAGCTGCCGGACCTGCTGTTTGGGATTTATGACGACCTGGTGATATTCGATCACGTGCAGAAGACGGTGCTGGTGGTGGCCAATGCGCGGATCATGCCGGGGGACCGGCGGACGTATAAGGAGATTTATGGAGAGGCGGTGGGGCGGATCGGGGGGATGATGGATGCGTTGGAATCGCCGATGGCGTTCGAGCTGGCGAGCGTGGATCTTTCGCGCGAGGGGAGGCCGGCGTATACGAGCAATTTTTCGAAGGAGGAATTTGAGAAGGCGGTGCTGGCGGCGAAGGAGTACATCAAGAGCGGGGACATTTTTCAGGTGGTGCTGTCGCAGCGGCTGGAGGCGGTGACGAAGGCGCGGCCATTCGATATTTACCGGGCGTTGCGGGTGATCAATCCGAGCCCGTTCATGTTTTATCTGAGCAGCCCGGAGTGCATTCTGGCGGGGAGCAGCCCGGAGATCATGTGCCGGGTGCAGGATGGGGTGATCACGAATCGGCCGCTGGCGGGGACGCGGAAGCGCGGGGCGACGGAGGCGGAGGACAAGGCGCTGGAGGAGGATTTGCTGGCGGATCCGAAGGAGCGGGCGGAGCATATCATGCTGGTGGACCTGGGGCGGAACGATGTGGGGCGAGCGGCGGAATTGGGGACGGTGAAGGTGGACAATGTGATGACGGTGGAGCGTTATTCGCACGTGATGCATATTGTGTCGAACGTGACGGGGAAATTGGCGAAGGACAAGACGGCGTTCGATGCGCTGCGGCTGGCGCTGCCGGTGGGAACGGTGAGCGGCGCGCCGAAGATTCGGGCGATGCAGATTATTGACGAGTTGGAGCCGACGAAGCGGGGGCCGTATGCGGGAGCGGTGGGGTATATCGATTACAATAGGAACGTGGATACGTGCATTGCGTTGCGGACGATGGTGATTACGAAGTTGCCCGTGGGCAGTGGTCAGTTGGCAGAGGGGGAGGGGTGGAAGGTGTATGTGCAGGCGGGGGCGGGGCTGGTGGCGGATTCGGTGCCGGCGAGCGAGTGGCAGGAGTGCATCAACAAGGCGTCGGCGCTGTTGAAGGCGGTGGCGTTGGCGGAACAAGCGTTATGAGGGGGCGGGTGGGCTATGATGGTGGATACGCGGCTTGGAGGTGTTTTATGCGGCGCGGGATGGCAGTGACGGTGATGGCGGCATTGGCGGTGGCGAGTGGCGTGGGATTGGGGGTGGCGCGGGGGCAGGTGGGGGTGAAGGATTTTGTGCATAATTCGATTGACAACGCGGTGCAGCAGCATAATCAGGCGCTGGAGGATGAGATGGATCAGGATTCCAAGCCGCAGCAAATGCAGCGCGTGAGCAATCCGGCGGCGGCGAAGGCGGGGTGGATTACGCGGAAGTCGCAGGATGGGAGGGATGTGCGGCTGTATTTTGCGGAGCCGGCGAATTTGAACAAGGCGCATCCGACGGCGGCGGTGATTCTGGTGCAGGAATGGTGGGGCGTGAACGATGACATGCAGGAGCGGACGCGGGAGTTTGCGCAGCATGGGTATTACGCGGTGGCGCCGGATCTTTTTTATGGCAAGACGACGGACGATCCGGCGAAGGCGGCGCAGTTGAAGGATGGGATGACGGACGCGGCGGCGATGACGGCGATGAAGACGGGGTTGGATTTGATCAGCGAGGAGGCGCGGAACGGGGTGGTGAATCCGCAGCGGGTGGGCGTGGTGGGATGGTGCATGGGAGGAACGGAGGCGCTGGACCTGGCGATGCATGATGGGCGGATTCATGCGACGGCGATTTTTTATGGGCCGCTGGAGACGGACTGGTTGAAGCTCAAGCCGATTGATGGGCCGGTGCTGGGGATTTTCGGGAACAATGACAAAGCGCCATCGCCGGCGGATGTGAACAAATTTGTGGTGGCGCTAAAGCAGGCGGGTAAGCAGGGGGACAATGTGACGATTTATCGATTTGATGGCGTGGGGCACGCGTTTGCGAGCAAGAGCGCGGCGAAGATGGGGGCTTACAACGAAGCGAAAGCGAAAGATGCGTGGGGGAAGATGTGGGCTTGGTTTGCCAAGAAACTTCCGACGAGTTGAGGGCTAGAATGGAGGTCGGCATTTCTTATGACCGCGCGGGCGTCGCGGCGGGGGATGCTGTTGTTCGCAAGTTTGGCGGGATTGTATTTTGCGGGTGATATGTCGCACACGTTGTACATTATCGACGGGCATGCCCAGATTTACCGGTCATATTATGCGGTGATGGGGTTGCGTTCGCCTTCGGGGGAGCCGACGAATGCGACGTTTGGGTTTGTGGCGATGCTGCTGAAGCTGTTTCAGACGCGCAAGCCGACGCACGTGATATTGGCGATGGACGCGGGGACATCGGGGCGGGAGGCGGTATCGGAAACGTATAAGGCGCAGCGGAAACCGATGCCGGAGGACATGCCGCCGCAGATCGACCGGATTTTGCAGATATGCGATACGGTGGGGATTCCGCTGTTCAAGGCGGAGGGGTATGAAGCGGATGACGCCATTGCGACGGTGGTGCGGCGGCTGCGGACGGACCCGGATTGTCCCGATTGCAAAGTATACATGTGCACGAAGGATAAGGACCTCGACCAGCTCATCGATGATAAAGTTGTGATGTACGATATTCAGCTTGCCGAGGAGATCGATGCGGCGAAGCTGGTGGAGAAGAAGGGGTATTCGCCGGCGCAGGCGCGGGATGTGCTGGCGCTGACGGGGGACACGGTGGACAACATTCCCGGGATTCCGGGGGTGGGGCCGAAGACGGCGGCGAAGTGGATTGCGACGTATGGGTCGCTTGATGGCGTGATTGCCAACAAAGAGAAGATCGGAGGGAAGATCGGGGAGGTGTTTCGGAACAACCTGCACGTGCTGGACAATTCGCGCAAGTTGGTGGAGCTGCAGTTCGATGTGCCGGTGCCGGCGTTTGACTGGGGAAAGTCGGAAGTGCATCCGGAGCTGCTGCCGAAGCTGGCGCCGATTTTCCAGCAGTTGGGGGTTTCGAAATTGCTGACGATGCTGGAGCAGGTGGTGGGGATGTATCGGGGCGGAGAGGGGCCGGCGGCGCCGGTGACGCTGAAGGCCCCCCCACCGACAGCCCTTATTTCACCGGCTCGTGCGAGTGGTGCTGACGGTTCGGGGGGCATTGCGGGCGGGCTGTTTGACCAGGCCCCGTCGACGCATCCGGCGCCGACGGAGGAGGACCAGGTGACGTTGGCGACGGCGGCGCCAGAGCATGCGCAGCAAACGGATTCGGACCTCACCCCTCCACCGGCGCCGGCCGGTCTTCAGCCGGTGGTGGGTGATTATCAACTGGTGAATACACCTGAGAAGCTGGACGCGATGGTGGCGGCGCTGCGGAGGCAGTTGGCGGAGGCGGCGAAGCGCGGCGATCAGCCGGCGTGGCTGGCAGTGGATACGGAGACGGATGCGCTGGGATCGATGGCGTCGAACCTGTGCGGCATTTCGCTTTCGGCCAAGACTGGCACGGGCTTTTATGTACCGGTGAAGGGAGCGGGAGACGAGGTGCTGGACGAGATGGTGGTGCGGGAATGCCTGGGTCCACTGCTGGCGGACGCGACTGTTCAGAAAGTTGGTCAGAATCTTAAGTACGATATCAATTCTTTGCGTAATTTCGGCATTCAATTAAATGGGGTACATTTCGATACGATGGTGGCGTCGTACGTGATCGATTCGTCGCGACTTTCGCACGGGATGGACGCGCTGGCGGCGGATTATCTGGGCCTGCGGCCGATTCCCATTACGGATTTGATCGGGAAGGGGGCCAAGCAGATTTCCTTTGCCGACGTGCCGGTGTCACGGGCAACGGGTTACGCGGCGGAGGACGCGGATGTGACGCTTCGCCTGGCGGAGCGTTTGTATCCGCAGTTGGCGGCGCTGGGGGCGGAGAATCTGTTTTATGAGGTGGAAATGCCGCTGGTACAGGTGCTGGCGAATATGGAATATTTCGGCGTCACCATCGATGCGTCGCTGCTTAAGGGCCTCAGCGGCGAGATCGAGAAGAAGCTGATTGACCTTCGGGGTCGGATCAAGATTGCGGCCGGCATCGACTTCAACCAGGATTCGCCGAAGCAGCTCGCGGATGTGCTGTTCAAGCAGTTGAAGCTGCCGGTGATCAAGAAGACCAAGACCGGACCGAGTACGGATATAACGGTTCTTGAAAAGTTAGCAGACCGGCATCCGGTGCCGGCGCTGGTGGTGGAATATCGGTCGCTTGCGAAATTGAAGAACACCTACCTGGATGCGCTTTCCGGATTGCCCAATGCGCGAACCGGGCGGGTGCATGCGCATTTCAACCAGACGGTGGCGGAGACGGGGAGGCTGTCGTCGAGCGATCCGAACCTGCAGAACATTCCGGTGAAGACGGAGATTGGCCGCGAGATTCGGAGGGCCTTTGTGGCGGCGCCGGGGCATGTGCTTATTTCCGCGGATTATTCACAAATCGAACTGCGGATGCTGGCGCATTACTGCCAGGAAAAGTCGCTGGTGGAGGCATTCGCGGCGAACAAGGACGTGCATCGGATGGTGGCCGCGGAGATCAACAATGTGGCGGAGAGCGAGGTGACGCCGGAGATGCGGGCGGTTGCCAAGACGGTGAATTTCGGCATCATTTACGGCCAGACGGGTTTCGGCCTTTCGCAAGTTTTGAAGATTCCGCAGGATCAGGCGAATCAGTACATCACCGCGTATCGGCGGCGATTTCCGGCCATCGAGGCGTTCACGCATGAATGTATCATGGAGGCGCAGACGAACGGTTATGTGACGACGATCCTGGGGCGGCGGCGGGCGATACCGGACATCAACTCGCCGATCCAATCGCGGCGGCAGTTCGGGCAGCGGGCGGCGCTGAACTCGGTGATTCAGGGGTCGGCGGCGGATCTCATCAAGGTGGCGATGGTGAAGATTCACGGCAAGATCGTGAAGCAGCCCAACGTGGTGCGGATGCTGATGCAGATTCATGACGAACTGGTGTTTGAATGCCAGACGGCATCGGCGGGGGACATTTCGGAGCTGGTGCGCGGGGAGATGGAGCACGCGATGGCGCTGCGGGTGCCGGTTCGCGTAGACCTGGGGGTTGGGCCGAACTGGGTGGAACTGGAGTAGCGGTGGTACGTGGCTGATTTTTTTGATGTCGTCGTGATCGGGGGCGGGCACGCGGGCGCGGAGGCGGCGTGGGCTGCGTCGCACATGCTCGGCGATCGGGGGCGCGTGGCGATGGTCACGATGGATCCGCATGCGATCGGGCGGATGTCCTGCAACCCGGCGATCGGCGGGCTGGCGAAGGGGCAGATGGTGCGGGAAATTGATGCGCTGGGCGGATTGATGGGGCGGGCGATCGATGCGACGGGGATTCAGTTCCGCATGTTGAACCGCTCGAAGGGGCCGGCGGTTCAGTCGCCGCGGGCGCAGGCGGATAAATACAAATATGCGGCGAAGGTGCGGGAACTGCTGCGGGAGCATTGCGGGAACCTGACGATTGTGCGGGGGATAGTGGATCGCTTTGAAACGGAAGATGCGGGCGGCCGGGAAGGCGAGTGTCCGCAGAGGATTCGGGGGGTGGTGCTGGAGGACGGGCGCCGAGTGGAGGCGACCGGCGTAGTGGTGACGACGGGGACGTTTTTGCGTGCGCTGATGCACACCGGCGAGCGCAAGACGGAGGGGGGACGCGTGGGCGAGCAAACGGCGCGCGGGTTGTCGGCGAGTCTGGTGACGATGGGCTTTGAATTGGGGCGACTGAAGACGGGAACGCCGCCGCGGATTGCGAAGGAATCGATCGATTATGCAGGATTGCAGGAGCAACCGGGGGATGATCCGCCGGCGCCGTTCTCAGATCTGACGGAGCCAGGAACGTTTCCGGTGCTGGCTCAGGTGCCGATGCATATCACGCATACGAACGAGCGGGTGCACCGGTTGATTCGCGAGAATTTGCATCGTGCTCCGATGTATTCGGGGCAGATTCATTCGCGCGGGCCGCGGTATTGTCCATCGATCGAAGACAAGGTGGTGCGGTTTGCGGAGAAGGACAAGCACCAGATTTTCCTGGAGCCGGAAGGGTTGGAGACGAACGAGATTTACTGCAACGGCATATCGACAAGTTTGCCGGAGGATGTGCAGATCGAGCTGATCCATGCGATTGCGGGGCTGGAGCGGGCGAAGGTGCTGCGGTGGGGGTATGCGGTGGAATATGATTTTTCGCCGACGCATCAGGTGGATGCGACGCTGGAGACGCGGCGTGTGGCGGGACTGTTTTTCGCGGGGCAATTGAACGGGACTTCGGGATACGAGGAAGCGGCGGGGCAGGGGATTGTGGCGGGGATCAATGCGGCGCGGCGCGTTCGTGGGGAGGGTCGGTTCATACTTTCGCGCGATCAGGCCTATATAGGCGTGATGATCGATGACCTGATCACCAAGACGCCGACGGAACCTTATCGCATGTTTACCAGCCGGGCGGAATTTCGGCTGACGCTGCGGTCGGACAATGCGGATCAGCGGTTGACGCCGATTGGAGCGGAGCTGGGGCTTGCCTCAGCGAAGCGGACGGAGCGGTTGTCGCGGAAACTGGCGGACATGGCGGCGCTTACTAAAACACTTACGAACAGGCGTGTGCGCACGGCACACAATGGCGTTACGGCGTATGAGATGCTGCGCCGGCCGGATGTGACCGTGGCTGCGGTTCGGCAGATGGTGGCGGACCTGGGTGGCGGGGACTGCGCATATTCAGATGGCATCTGGGCGCAGGTGGAGATCGAAGCGAAGTACGCCGGTTATATAGCACGGGAGAAGGAGGCCGCATCGCGGATGCGTGAGCTGGAGGATAAGGTTATTCCCGGGACTTTCAATTTTGGAAAAATCAAAGAGCTGCGAACGGAAGCGAAGCAGGCGCTTGATAAATTTCGGCCAGCGACGGTGGGGCAGGCGGGGCGGCTTGAGGGCATTACGCCGAGCGATTTGACGATCCTGATGGTGCACCTGCGCGGGAAGGCGTGACGCGCGACTTTCGCCACATGAATTCAGGACCACAGGTCGGGGTTCACAGGCGTTGGCGGCCGGCGGCCAGCGAGCATGGCGATGAGATTGTCGGCGGCGAGCTTTGCCATGGTGGCGCGGGTGGATTGCGTTGCGGAGCCGATGTGAGGAAGGACGACGACATTTGGCAGTTCGAGAAGGCCCGGGTGAAGGCGCGGTTCATTCTCGAAGACATCGAGGCCTGCCGCGAAGATTTGGCGGCGTCGGAGTGCGTCGACGAGGGCGGCTTCGTCAATGACCAGGCCGCGCGCGGTGTTGATAAGTACGGCATTTTGCTTCATGAGGGCGAATTGGGGAGCGGCGATGAGGTGGCGAGTCTCTGGCGTGAGGGGGACGTGGAGGGAGATGAAATCGGACTGTCGCAGCAGATCGTCGAGCGCGACGAAGCGGGCGCCGAGGGCGTCCATCGCGGCGCTGGGCTTGCGATTGGTGTAGAGAAGAGGCATTTCGAAACCCGCGGCCATTTTTGCCATACGCGCGCCAATGCGTCCCGCGCCGATGATGCCGAGCGTTCGACCGACGATATCGACGCCAAGATATTGGAGCGGTCCCCAGCCATCCCATTGGCCGGCGCGAAGCGCGCGTTCGGCTTCTCCGGCGCGGCGTGCGGCGGCCATGAGGAGCGTCCAGGCGATTTCGGCGGTGGCGTTGGTGAGAACATCGGGGGTATTGGAGACGCCGATTTTACGCGCGGTACAGACTGCCACGTCGATGTTGTTAAAACCGACGGCATAGTTTGCAATCGCTTTGATGCGTGGGCGTGCATTTAGAAAGTTGGGGTCGATCTTATCGGTAAGCATGGTGATCAGACCGTCGGCCTGTTCGGAGACAGCGAGGAGTTCTTCGGGGGGGAGAGGCCGATCGTGCGGCGATACATGAACGCGTATGCCGGAAGCTTCCAGGATTTGAGGTCCGACGGCGGGGATGGGGCGAGTGATGAGGACGTCCATGGGAGCTCCGATGCATAGTTTGCGGTGAGGCAATGCGAATGGCGTCGAGAGGCGTTAATCGACGATCACGCGCCGCAGGCGTTTTCCAAAGTGCGTGGCGAGTTCGTAACCGATGGTTCCGACGGCGTCAGCGAGAGCGTCAAGGCTGTTGCGCTCGCCAGCGTTCCAGGAAATGATGGTAGCGCGATCGCCGGGTTGCGCGGGGACATCGGTGACGTCGATGGTGATCTGGTCCATGGAAATGCGGCCGATGACGGGAGCTTCGCGGTCATTGATTTGAACGATGAGCCCGCGATTTGAGGCGAGGCGGGGATAGCCGTCGGCGTAGCCTACGGGAACGACGGCGATGCGGCTTTCGCGGTTGGTGCGGAAGGAGTGTCCATAGCCAACGCCGGTGCCGGCGGCGCGATGATGGATGGCGAGAATGGGAGCGGTGACGCGTGCGATGGGTCGGAGCTCGGGGATGGGATCGGCGGTGGAGGGCTGGAGGCCGTAGAGCGCGATGCCGGTGCGGATCATGTCGAGGGCGGGGTCCTGAAGCGTCCAGGTTCCGCCGGAATTCTGCAGGTGAAGAAGCAGCTCTGGATGGCGGCTTTTCAGCGGATTGGTGGCGGCGCGGAAGGCGGCGAGTTGGTCTTGAGAAGCGTCGTGGCCGGGGACGTCGCCGTGCGAGAGGTGGGAAAAGATGCCTTCGAGGCGAAGATTGGGGAGCGATGCGATAAGGTCGACGAGTTGCGAGAGGTCCCAGGGATCGGCGCCGCCGCGAGTGAGGCCGGTGTCGATTTGGATATGGACGGATAGAGCTGTGTGCGGGTGGTGTTTCGCGAGAATTTGGGAGAGGTGGCGGGCGGTGGCGGCGTCGATGAGGTTCACGCGGATGCGGGAGGCGTGGGCGGCGAGCGGGGCGAGGGAAGCCTCGGAAGGACTCGACAGGAGGAGCGGCGCGAGCACGAGGACATGGAAATCGGCAGCCGCCGCAACTTCGAGCGCTTCGTCCAGCGTATAGACGGCGATCCAGCGAAGGCCGGCATTCCAGAGGAGGGGCATCATGTCGCGGACGCCGTGGCCGTAGGCATCGGCTTTGATGGTTGCACAGAGCTGCGCGCGCGATTGGCGGCGGATCAATTCCACATTGTGGAAGAGGCGGGAGCGGGAAATTTCGAGCAGGCCATGTTGCGGAATCATGCGATCATCCGTGAAGGGCGATTCCGAATTCTACAGGGGCAGGGGTTCGGTGGCGCGGTGGAGGCGATCAGCGATGGCGATCCAGAGTCCGGTATGCATCTCGGGCAGCAAAATGAGAATGGCACGGAGATTTTTGAGGTCGGCGTCGCGCATGGCGGCGTAGAGCGAGCGCGCATATTCAGTTTCTTGGGCGGAGAGGCGAAAGGTTTCGTGGGGCGCGGAAAAATGAACATCGTCGGCAAAAGAAAGCAGCGCAACGGGAGACGATCGCGCGGCGAAACCCTGAGCGGCGTGCCACTGGGCGCGGGAGAAGCGGTAGGCGGGCGTGTGCGGCGCGTAATGACGGGCGTGCTGGCCGGGGCTGGCGGCGGAATCCTCGGTGCGGACGGTGGTCATTCCGAGCTGCACATCGCCGATCGCGTCGCGCAGCATTTCGACGGTGACGGCGCCGGGACGCAGGACGGTGGGGACCGCGGCGGACAGATCGACGACGGTGGATTCGAGACCGATCTGGCAAGCGCCGCCATCGACGATCAAGGGGATGCGGCCATCGAGCTCGGCGCGCACATGGGCGGCGGTCGTCGGGCTGGTAAAGCCGGAACGATTGGCGGAAGGAGCGGCGAGGGGGCCGTTGAAGGCGCGGAGGATCGCATCGGCAACCGGATGCCTGGGGCAGCGGAGCGCCACCGTGTGGCGTCCGCCGGAAACGAGTTCGGAGAGTCGTGGCCCGCGCGGGACGATGAGGGTGAGCGGTCCGGGCCAGAAGCGTTTGGCGAGTTTTTCGGCCAGGCCGCTCCAATGGGTTGTGTAGCCGGCGGCGGGGCGGGCGTCGGCGGGGTCGGCGATGTGGACGATGAGGGGGTTGCCGCTGGGCCGGCCTTTGGCGGCGTAGATTTTTTGGACAGCGTTGTCGCGGCGGGCGTCGGCGCCCAGGCCGTAGACCGTTTCGGTGGGGAAGGCGACGGGCTCACCGGCGCGCAGGTATTCGGCCGCGAGGAGGATTCCCGTTGCCGCCGGTTCGACCCGCGTGTGCATTGCCGCCGCCTGCCGTGAAAAGATGTTGCCGCCGTGATGGCGCGGCGTCGCGCTTCACCACCCGACGATGTTATAGCCGCCATCGACGTAGACGGTTTCGCCGGTCACGCCGGAAGCGAGATCGGAGGCGAGCCAGAGCGCCGTGCGGCCGACGTGCTCCGCCGCGTCGTCGGCTTTCCAGGGAAGGGGCGCTTTCTCGGTGTAATGATCCATCATTTTGTCGATGTCGCCGATGCCTTTGGCGGCCATGGTTTTGATGGCCCCGGCGGAAATGGCGTTGACGCGGATGTGCTTTTCATGGCGGCCCATCTCCGCGGCGAGATAGCGCACGGTGCACTCGAGCGCCGCCTTGGCGACGGCCATCACGTTGTACATCGGTATAAATTTTTCGGCGCCCAGGTAGCTCATGGTGATGACGGAGCCATTGGCGTTCATGATCGGCTGCGCCGCGCGGGCCATCGCCAGCAGGGAATAGGCCGAAATATCGAGGGCGGTTTTCCATTGCTCGCGCGTGGTTTGCAGGAAGGGATTGTGGAGGGCGTCGGCCGGGGCGAAGGCCAGCGAGTGAATGAGGATGTCGAAAGAGCCGAACTCTTCACCGGCTTTTTTGAAAGCGGCATCGATGTCTTCATCCTTGCTGACATCGCAGGGAACGAGAAACTTTGGAGCGAACTTTTCAACGGCCTTCACGACGCGGCGTTCGATCTTCTCGCCCGGAAGGTGCGAAAAGGCCATGGTGCAGCCATTTTTGTGCAGATATTCGGCGATGTGATAGCCGATGGAGTAGTCGTTGAGCACGCCGAAAACAAACGCTTTTTTTCCCGCCAGAAGTTCCATGGCACTCTCTTTGAAAAGTCACAGGTATCCGTTGCCGATCCCGATTCCTTCAGGGTGTTGGGGGATCACATTTTGGGGTAATCGCCGCGGAGCAGCCGGATGGTGCCGGCACGTTCGGGGTTGCGGAACACGGCAGCGCCGGCGACGAGCACATCGGCGCCGGCTTCGAGGGCCTGGTGTGCCGTGCGAATGCCGATGCCGCCATCGATTTCCAGCCGCTGCTGCGGGCCCAGCTCATGGCGCAGGAAGCGCACCTTGTTGAGGACTTCGGGCATGAAGGACTGCCCCGTAAACCCGGGATGCACCGACATCACGAGAATCACATCGGCCAGCGTCATCACGTCGGCAAGATCGTCAACGGGCGTCTGCGGATTGAGGCTGACGCCCGCGGTGCAGCCCAGGTCGTGAATTCTTTTGACCAGTTCGGCGGCCTTTTTTCCCGGGCAAACCTCGATGTGAAAGGTCAGGTTCAGCGCGCCGGCCTTGCAGAATGACTCGACGAAATCCTGCGGGTTCTGCACCATCAGGTGGACATCCTGCATGAGATTGCAGGAGCGCGCCAGCGCCATCACGATGTCCGGACCCATCGTGAGGTTGGGGACAAAGTGGCCATCCATGATGTCGACGTGAAGCAAGTCCGCGCCGCTGGCCTCGGCGTCGGCGGCCTCAGCGCCGAGCTTGGCAAAATCCGCGGCGAGAATCGACGGCGCGATCAGGGGCAGGTGGGGCGGACGTGTGAAAACGTTCTCAGGCATCGTGTATGCAAATATCCCGAAAGGTTGAAGGAAGCCGGCGGTGAAGCGCGGGGCCTGGAGCGATGAGCGCAGGCGTTCAGGCCTGGTCAAGAATATCGAGGCAGGCGAAACCTTTGCCTTCGAGGAATTCGAGGCTGGCGCCGCCGCCGGTGGACACGTGGCTGACCTTATCGGCCAGGCCGAACTCTTCGATTGCCGCCGCGGAATCGCCTCCGCCGATGATGGTGGTGGCGCCCTTGGCGGTCGCGGCGGCCATCGCTTCAGCGACGACGCGCGTCCCGTTCACAAACGGTTTCTTCTCGAACACGCCCATCGGCCCGTTCCACACGACGGTCCTGGCGGATTTGATCTTGTCCGCGAACATCGCCGCGGTTTTCGGGCCAATGTCAAAGCCTTCCATGCCTTCGGGGATGTCGCCTTCCACCACGCGCGTCTGGGCGTCGTCGGTCATCTTGTCGGAAATCACGGTGTCGACCGGCAGCATCAACTTCGGCCCGGCTTTTTGAATCAGGCTTCGCGCGAGGTCGACCTTGTCTTTTTCGCTGAGGCTCTTGCCGACTTTCTTGCCTTGCGCGAGAAAGAACGTATAGGCCATCGCTCCGCCAATGAGAATGGTGTCGGCCTTGGCCAGAAGATTTTCGATGACAGCGATTTTGTCGGAAACCTTCGCCCCGCCGAGGATCGCGACGAACGGCCGCTGCGGATGTTCCAGCGCGTCTCCCAAAAACTTGAGTTCCTTCTCGATGAGAAAACCGATCCCGCGTTTGCCCGCGCCCAGTTTCTCCGCGACGCCGAAGGTGGAAGCGTGCTGGCGATGCGCGGTGCCGAAGGCATCATTGACGTAAAGATCACCGAGCTTCGCAAGTTGCTCAGAGAAAGCCGGATCGTTCTTTTCTTCCTGCTTATGGAAACGCGTGTTTTCCAGCAGCACGACGTCGCCATCGCGCATCGCAGCGACGGCGGATTCAGCGGCTGGCCCCACGCAATCTTCCGCGAGCTTGACGGGTTTTCCGAGCAATTCGCTCAGACGTTCCGCCGCCGGCTTGAGGGAGAATTTCTTCTCCGGCCCCGCTTTCGGCCGTCCCAGGTGGCTCATCAGAATCGCCTTGCCGCCGCGGTCAACGATGCTGCGGATCGTCGGCAGCGCCGCCCGAATGCGCCGGTCATCGGTGATATGCAGATTGTCATCCAGGGGAACGTTGAAATCCACCCGCACCAGCACCCGCTTCCCACGCACATCCATCTGTGCAACTGTTTTCTTGGCCATGAACGCTGATCCTTCCGGTAAAACACCCCCGCGTGCGCCCGCTGCCCCCCGTGGCGCAGGCGAGGAATCGATATGCTAGGGAATGGGGCAAAAGCGGTCAACCTGGAAAGGTTGCTCACGGCGCGAACTGGCTGCTCTGAAGGAGCACTCAGCCCTGCATCAATGATACTCTCCCCCCCCGGGGCACCGCACTTGCAAAAACGCTGTGGGAAACGCTTCAATCCAACGGCGCAAACCCGTTCTTGTTGATCGGACTTGCCTGGCTGATGTCCAGCTTCGCGGGATCGATCGGCGGCGGCGGATTCCGCTGGGCGCACTTCACGCACATGCGCGTCCATGGCAGCGCCTCGAGCCGCGCGGGGGCGATCGGCTGATGGCACAGGTCGCAATAGCGCTGCTCGGCGTCGCCCGGATTGTCGGTTTTTTCCTGCGGGTTCCGAACCATAAAGCACCTCCGCCGTTGGATTCGGCAAACTCCGCGCCCGCAAAAACGCAAAGCCCGCGGCCTCTTACAAAACCGCGGGCTCATTGTTTCCGTGCTTTTGAGCTCAGGCTGCCGCCGGAGCTTTTTCCTTCTTTTTCGACGCGCGGGGCTTCGGCTGAACCTTGGCCACGCCGACCAGTTGCACGATCACGATGTCGCCTGCATCGCCGATGCGCCACTCGGATGTTTTTACGATCCGGGTGTATCCGCCGTTGCGCTCGGCCATCGCCGGCCCGATTTCCTTGAATAGCTTCTGCACGACCGTGTCGTCGGCGAGCATATCGCGATCGTTGGGGTCGGTCATGAACCGATCCTGCAGCCGCGAAATCACCAGCCGCCGCGCGTGCAGCGTGCCTTTCTTCGCCTGCGTGATCAGCGGCTCCACGAAACGCACCAGCTCTTTGGCCCTGGGAAGCGTGGTCCGAATCTCGCCGTGCTCGATCAGCGACTGGGCGAGGTTCCGCAGCATCGCTTTGCGATGGGAGGGCGTTACCGACAACCGGCGGCCAACAACTCTATGACGCATAAATCACCTTTTTCCGTAGTCAGAAGTCAGTAGTCAGTAGTCAGAACCTGCCGCGATCTTTTACAACCGTCGGGCACCGACCCCTGGCAACTTACTGCGCGCCCGCCTGGGCATGTTCCGGCGCCGCGTTTCCGCCGAGCGTCATGCCCAGCGACAATCCCAAATCCTGCAATTTCCGTTTCACTTCGCGAAGGCTGGTCTTGCCGAAGGACCGCACCTTGAGCAGATCGCCTTCGGTCATCTTGACCAGATCGCCGATCGTGTGGATCTTCGCCGACTCGAGGCAGTTGCTGGCCCGCACCGACAAATCCATCGTGCTGATCGGCTGGTTCAGGCGGTTTTGCAATTCCTCGTTCATCTGCGGCGTGGCCACGGTGTCGTGCTCGGGCAACTCGGCATCCATCGATTCGCCGGGCTCGAAATACTGCACGAACGCGTTGAGATGCTTCCGCAGAATCTTGGCCGCCTCCACCAGCGCCATTTCCGGCGTGATCGTGCCGTTGGTCCAGATTTCCAGGATCAAGCGGTCATAGTTGGTTTTCTGGCCGACGCGGGTGTCTTCGGTCTTGTACCGCACGCGGGTCACCGGCGAATACACCGAATCGATGGGAATCACGCCGATGATCTGCTCTTCCGGGGTGTTTTCCAGAGCCGTCACGAAGCCGCGGCCCTTGTGGATCTCCAGTTCCATGTTGAATTCGCGCTCATTGGTGAGCGTGGCGATCACCTGGTTTTTGTTGTGGACGGTGATCGAGGCGTCGCCGGTCAGGTCGCCGCCGGTCACCACGCCGGGGCCCTTTTTGGTGACCGAGAGCACCTTGGGCTGGTCGCCTTCCATGGAAATGACCAGCGATTTGATGTTCAGAATGATGTCGGTGACATCTTCCATCACGCCTTCGAGCTGGGCGAACTCATGATCGACGCCGGCGATTTTGACGGACACCGCCGCCGCGCCTTCCAGCGACGAGAGCAGGATGCGCCGCAGCGAGTTGCCCACGGTCGTGCCGAAGCCGCGTTCAAAAGGCTCCACGACAAATTTGCCGAAGGTATCGGAGAGCAGTTGCTGGTCCGGTTCCACCCGGGTCGGCAATTCCAGCCCGCGCCAACGAATACGCATATGTGTCCCTTTCACTTGATCGCCGCCGGATTATCGCTCATCAGAGCATCTGTCACGGGCGGCGGTTCGCTTCTTTTTCTGAATGTTGCTTCTCGAGATTCCCCCGTTACACGCGCCGCTTTTTCGGCGGGCGGCAGCCATTGTGCGGCAGCGGCGTGTTGTCCTCGATCGCCGTGATCTTCAGACCGCTGTTCTGCAGCGCCGTGATCGCCGACTCGCGGCCCGATCCGGGTCCCTTCACGCGAACCTCGACTTCCTGCAGGCCATACTTCTTCGCCTTCGCCGCACACTGCTCGGCGGCGCGGGTCGCCGCGAACGGCGTCGACTTGCGCGCCCCCTTGAACCCCACCGTCCCGGCGGAATCCCACGCCAGCGTCTCGCCGTTCACGTCGGTGATCGTCACCTGGGTGTTGTTGAAGGACGCCTTCACGTGGGCGATCCCTTTGACCACGTTCTTCCGAATCTTCTTCTTGCCGGCCTTTGCCATTGTGCCTTTTCCTTATCTGGTGGGCTGCTGACGGATTCGGCGAAGCCACACGCCCCGCTAGTCCTCACCCAAAAATCACTTTCCGCGATGTAGCGCCAAAAGCCCTGTCTACTGTCTACTGACTTCTGACTACTCGTTATCCATGCAACTCTTTGACGCCCTTCTTGCCGGCGACAGTCTTGCGCGGTCCCTTGCGGGTACGGGCATTCGAGCGCGTCCGCTGACCGCGCACCGGCAGCGAGCGGCGATGCCGCGACCCGCGATAGCTTTGAATATCCTTGAGCCGCTGGATGTTCTGCTGGATCTGCCGCCGCAGGGCGCCTTCCACCGGATAGGACCGGTCGATGATGCCGACGATCCGCCCCACCTCATCTTCGTTGAGCTCCCGCGCCCGCTTCATCGGGTCGATGTTGGCTTCCTTGAGGATCGCCATGGCATTGACCGGGCCGATGCCATAAACGTACCGGAGGCTGATGCGAATCTGCTTTTCGAGCGGAATGTCGATACCGGCAATACGGGGCATGCTCTCTCCTTCAGGCGACCGCTATCCTCTAAGCCTTCCCGGCATCGACGGACGCAGCCAAAATTGTAAAAATGTAAATCTTCGGCCAGTCATCGCACCCGTCACTGACCACTGACCACTGGCCACTGACAACTCGGGGGGGGTCATCCCTGCCGCTGCTTGTGCCGGGCGTCGGCCTTGCAGATCACCCGCAGCACGCCGTTCCGACGAACGATCACGCAGTGCTCACAAATACGTTTGACCGACGAACGAACTTTCATGACTCGCTCCCTGTTCCAATCTGCTGACGATACCGCCGTCTGGGCACACCGATTAGGTTTGGGCCTGTTGTTAACGTCAGCAGCTCGGTGCGCCGCGGCGAATCAATTACTATACCAACTGTTCCGCAAAATGAAAGCCCCCGCCGCGCCAATCTTTCCCTGCCACCAGGCTCCTCTCCACGGCCCTTCCCCCCCAACCCCCCCCGCCAAAGGCCTAGTTGCGCATCACGATGCGGCCGCGGGCCAGATCGTACGGGCTCATCTCGACCGTAACCCGGTCGCCGGGCAGAATGCGGATGAAGTTCATGCGCATCTTCCCCGACACGTGCGCAATCAGCACGTGATTGCTGCCGTTCTCCAGCTTCACGCGAAACATCGCGTTGGGCAACGATTCCAATACCGTCGCTTCCACCCTCAATGCATCTGCCTTGGGCATGTTCATCCTTCAATACGCCCGCCGCTCGTCCGCCTCCTGCTGCGGAAAGCGTCAGGCTGGGGAAATTTACCGTCCATCCGTCAACACGTCACTGCCCGTTGCCGTGACTGCAATTGTATGCTCATAGTGGGCCGCCGGCGTCGAATCCTTGGTCACCACCGTCCACCGATCGTCCAGCACCACCACGTCAGGCTTTCCCAGGATCACCATCGGCTCGACGGCCAGCGTCATCCCCGGTTGCAGATAAAAATCGCCACGCTTCAAAAAATCGCCCGACACAAAGTTCGGCACTTTCGGGTCCTCGTGCATCCGCGCGCCGATCCCATGCCCGACAAACTCCCGCACGCATGACATCCCGTTGGCTTCCACATGCTCCTGCATCTTGGCGGCCACATCCGACCACCGCCGGCCGGGGCGAATTTCCCGCACCGCGATCGCCAGGGTCTCCTGCGTCACTTCGCACAGGCGCTTCGCTTCCGGCGACACGTTCCCGATCAGCAGCGTCACCGCCGAATCGCCGCAAAAACCGCCCAGCCGAATCCCGCAATCCACGCTCACGATATCTCCGTCCTTCAGCATCCGTTCCGAGGGAATGCCGTGGACGACTTCATCGTTCACGCTGATGCACGTGTTTCCCGGAAATCCCTTGCCGGCCTCGTAGGTGGGATACCATTTGAACAGGCCCTGCCCACCGGCGGAGGTGTAAGTATCGTAGACGATCCGGTCCAGTTCAAGCGTCGTCATGCCCGCCTTCGCCAGCTCCTTCGCCCGCGAAAGCGCCCGATGCACCAACCGCCCCGCCGCCCGCATCAGTTCCAGGTCCCGCTTCGATTTCAGACTGATCTTCATGTCACATCTCAAAACCCCGCCCGCCACCCGACCGCTCACCGTCTCTCAACCACTGACCACTGACAACTGACCACTCGCCCTACTCGTCCTCAAAATGCCGCCGTATCTTTTCCAGCACCAGCGTCGTCACCTCATCGACCGTTCCGCTGGTATCGACGGTCTTGAAATTCCCGAGCTGCGCATAATACGCGATCAGCGGCGCCATCGTCTCCTGGTAAGTGGCAATGCGCTTGTGCACCACCTCGGGCTTGTCATCCTCGCGGATGATCAGCTCCGCGCCGTCGAGGTCGCAGATCCCCGGCGACAGCGGCGGCTTGGAATCGATGTGATACACCGACAGGCACACCGGACAAATCCGCCGCCCCTCGAACCGCCGAGACAGAATCTTCGGGTTCACCACGAAGTTCAGCACCAGCATCAGCGGCCGGTCCACATCAAACAGCATGCGGTTGAGCGATTGGGCCTGCGGGAGGGTGCGTGGAAACCCGTCGAGCACGAATCCCGTCTTGAGCCCGAGGATCTTCTGCTTCATCAGCTCGATCATCAGGTCGTCGGGAACCAGCAATCCGTTGTCGATGAAGTCGCGAATCTTCCTGCCCATCTCCGAGCCCGACGCCTTCTCCGCGCGAAGGATGTCGCCCGACGCCAGATGGGTAAGGCCGAAGTTTTCGCATATCCGCTGGGCCTGCGTACCCTTGCCGGAACCGGGCGGCCCCAGGAGGGCGATTCTCATGCAGGCAACCCCTTCGGGCGATCGGTGTTATAGGCCGCCGGCTGCGGCTGCACCGGCCCGCGGCGCGCCGGTCCGCCCGAGGGCCGTTTCACTTTCGCCGTCGAACCGCCGCCCTTGCCCCCATCCATGAACCCCGAATAATTGCGCATCACCAGCGACGCTTCGATCCGATTGACAAAATCCAGCATCACCGAAATCACGATCAGCAGCCCCGTCCCGCCGAAGAACTGCGACGCCTGATACGCCTGCGGGCTCTGGCCCAGCATGCTCATCGTGATGACCGTCGGCACCACCGCAATCACGCACAGGAAGGCCGCCCCCACATACGTGATGCGCCCCATCACGTTCTCAAGATATTCCGCCGTGCGCTTGCCCGGACGCAGCCCGGGAATGAACGACCCATAGTCGCGAAGCTGATCCGCCATCTCCTTGGGCTGGAACTGCACCGTGTTCCAGAAGTAGGAGAAGAAGAAAATCAGGATGCAGAAAAGAACCTCATACAGGTACGTGGCGCTGGCCATGTTGTCGCGCAGGAAGAATAGGGTATTCGCCCACCAGGAATGCTGCGCATCGGGGCTGATCCCCTTGGCCATCCAGTCCAGACCCATCACCGGAAAGATCATCAGCGATTGCGCGAAAATGATCGGCATCACGCCGCCATGGTTCACACGCAGCGGCAGATACTGGTTCTGGCCGCCGTACACCCGCCGCCCGCGCATGTGCTTGGCCTGCGTGATCCGGATGCGCCGCTGCGCCTCGGTCAGCAGGATCGAACCCGCCACCACGAACACGAAGCAGCACGCCAGGAACGCCAGTTTCCCAGGTCCCAGCGATCCGCCGTTCTGCCCGTTCATCCGCAGCGAGGCATTGCTGATGAGGTACCACAGCGATCCGGGCATGCGCGCGATGATCCCCGCCGTGATGATCAGCGACACCCCGTTCCCGATGCCATAGGCGTCGATCTGCTCGCCCAGCCACATCAGGAACATCGAACCGGCCGTCAGCACCGTGATGTTCGAAATGATAAACAGCGTATAGAAATGCCCGCGCACCGCCGGGTACAAAAGCGCCTGGCTGTCGGTCGTCGCCAGCGTATGCACGTACAACGCCGACTGAATCACGCACACAATCAGCGTCAATTGCCGCGTCCAGTCGTTGATCTTCCGTATCCCCGGCTCCCCCTCCTTCTTGAGCTTCTCGATCGACGGCACCACCGTGCCCAGGAGCTGGATGATGATCGATGCCGAGATGTAGGGCATGATCCCCAGCCCGAACACCGTCGACTGCGAAAAGCTGCCGCCCGAGAACACCGACATGTAATTGGCCAGCGCCCCCAGCGCCGAATCCGACCCCGCCGCCGCCTGCTGGCCCATCTTCGCCGCGTTGATGCCCGGCAGCGGGATGTAAAACCCGATCCGATACACGCACAAGAGCGCCACGGTGAACAGCAGCTTCGTCCGAAGCTCCGGTATGCGGAAGATATTCAAGAGTTTACTGAACAAGGCGCCCTCGGGGATAAGGCTTCGATGTGACTGCGGAAGACAACCATTGTAGCGGCGAGCGGCCGCCAACCCAAACGCTCCCGTCCCTCGAAAATCCCCACGGACGCCCGCCCTCCCCCCCCTGCCGCATCACTTCGATGCGGCGCCCTTCCCGCCTTCCTTCTTGTTCTCCGCCGGCTTCTGGCTCTTGAAGCGCCCGTTCTTCGGGTTCACCTTGTTCTTGTTCCGGTCCAGCTCCAGCGTCTGCACCGTTCCGCCGGCCTTGGCGATCTTCTCTGACGCCTGCTTCGTGAACTTGCCCGCCACGATCGTCAGCTTCTTCGTCAGCTCGCCATCCCCCAGCACCTTCACCGGATGCTTCTCATCCCGGATCAACCCCTTGGCGATCAGCGAGGACGCATCCACCGTCGCGCCGTTCTCAAAATGGTGCTCCAGGTCGCCCACGTTGATGATCGAAAACTTCTGCGCAAACGCATTGTTGTTGAAACCGCGCTTCGGCAAGCGGCGGAACAGCGGCATGTTCCCGCCTTCCGAGCCCAGGTGAATCTCTCCACCCGCACGCGCGCCCGAACCCTTCGTGCCCCGGCCCGACGTCTTGCCGTGCCCGGACGATTCCCCACGCCCCACCCGCATCCGCTTCTTGTGCGCCCCCGCCTGCGCCGTAATCTCGTGAATCATCATGGCTGGAACTCCTTTCGGGGAAGCGAAGGACCGATGTCTTCCGGAAGCCGCGGCTTCCCGCATCGCCGTCCCGTAGCCCGCTTCCCCTCGCTCTTCACTAAAAAAAGGGGCGGCCGACCCACGCCAACCGCAACCCACCAAAACTACTGTCTACTGACTACTGACTACTGACTTCTCCGTCACGCCACTTCCACGCCGCGCTGCTCGGTAATGACCTGCTTGGTCCGCAGCGACTGCAGCGCCGCCAACGCCGCCTTCGACAGGTTCTTCTTGTTCGTCGAGCCATAGGCCTTGGTCAGAATGTCCCGGATCCCCACCAGCTCCAGCACGGGCCGTACATAACGCCCCGCCTTGATGCCGGTGCCCGGACGCGCCGGAACCAGCCGGATCATCGACGCCCCGAACTTGCCGGTGACTTCGTGCGGAATCGTCCCGCCAACCAGCGACACGTTCACCATCCGGCGACGCGCGTCCTTGGTGGCCTTTTCGACCGCGGCCGGCACTTCCTTGGCCTTGCCATAGCCGATGCCGATGTTCCCCTGCTTGTCGCCGGCAGCCACCAGCGCCTCGAACGCGAAGTTCTTGCCGCCCTTGACCACCTTCGCCGACCGGAACACCCCGATCGTCGACGACTCCACGCCCCGGTCTTCTTTATCAAATCCGCGATCTGTCATAGGTCACCAAAAAAACTTTCGTCCGTCTTTCTTTCGTCTTTCGTCTTCTGTTCTTCGCCGCGGCCGTCAGAACTTCAACCCGGCCTCGCGCGCCGCATCCGCCAGCGCCTTCACGCGCCCGTGATATTGATACCCGTTGCGGTCAAACGCCACCTGCGTGATGCCCTTGGCCGCCGCCTTGGCCGCGATCGCCTTGCCGATCGCCGCCGCCGCGTTCTTGTTGCCGCCATGCTTCAGGTCGCCCTTGGATTCATCCATCGAGCTCGCCGCCGCCAGGGTCTTGCCGGTCGTGTCGTCGATGATCTGTGCGTAAATGTTCTTCACGCTCCGGAACACGCTCAGCCGCAGACGTTCCGTCGTGCCCCGCACCGACCCCGCCGTCCGGCTCTTGCGCTGCGCCCGCCGCGTCAGCTTCAATGTGTTGATCGTCTGGCTCATGTCTCTATTCCTTTTTTCGCCCTGTGCGCCCTCAATGGGGTTCCAGTGCTACTTCAATAATCCGTCGTTCGCGTTCTTCTTGCCTTTCGTGGCCATTTACCGTTACTTGGCGCCGGCGCCCGCGAACTGCTTGCCAAGTTTCTTCTTCACCTGCTCGCCGACATACCGCACGCCCTTGCCCTTATATGGCTCGGGCTTCCGCAGACGCCGAATCTCCGCCGCCAACTGTCCCACCACCTGCTTGTCCGCGCCGCTGATGTTGATGCGCGTCCCCTGCGCTTCGATCTTCACCGCCACCCCATCAGGCACCGGCACCTTCAACTGGTTCGCATAGCCCAGCGACAACACCACCGCCTTGCCCTGCAGCTCCGCCTTGTAACCGACGCCCTGGATTTCCAGGTCCTTCACATACCCCGTCGAAACCCCAATCACGTTGTTCTGCACCAGCGCCCGCGTCAGCCCGTGCACCGCGCGCGAAATCTTCTCATCGTTCACCCGCTCCACCACCACCGTCCCGCCTTCCACCCGAACCTTCGCATTCGGATGATGCTCGAACGACAGCTTTCCCTTGGGTCCCTCAAACGACAACGTCCGCCCGTTGACCGCCACCTTCACCTTCTCCGGGATCGTCACAGGCTTCTTTCCAACACGACTCATCACATCACCTCTTCACACCGTC
Source organism: Phycisphaerae bacterium (assembly GCA_035545015.1). GTDB lineage: Bacteria > Planctomycetota > Phycisphaerae > WQYP01 > WQYP01 > CALCHA01. The sequence continues at coordinate 17,252 of DASZZD010000011.1, read as the reverse complement.
CGGTCACATCCGCCACCAGGCGGGCCATCCGGTACTTACATTTTCGTCTCGGCCAATCGCTCTCGCACCGGCCAATTACCAATTACTAATTACCAATTACCGGTCACGTCCTCAGCTCACCGTCGCCAGCAACTCGCCGCCAATGTTCTGCTGCCGCGCCTGCCGGTCCGACAGCACGCCCTTGCTCGTCGACAGCACCACGACGCCCAAGCCCTGGATCACCCGCGGCAAATCCTTCACCGACCGATACACTCGGCACCCGGGCTTCGAGATGCGCTTCACTTCCCGCAGCACCTGCTCGCCCGTCGGCGTGTACCGGATCGTCAGACGGATCAGCCCCTGCTTGGTCCCGTCGTCCAGCACCGAAAAGTCGTCGACGTAACCCTCCTCCTTGAGCACCCGGGCAATGCCCTGGCAAATCTTGGAGTTCTTCACGTCCACCGTCTTGTGCTTCGCCGCCGCCGCATTCCGCAGCCGTGTCAGCATATCCGCGATCGTGTCGCTCATAATCTAATCCTGAGTCCAGAAACCCGTCTTCTTCGTCTTCGTCTTGCCGTTACCAACTGCTCTTGCGCATCCCGGGAATCAGCCCCGCGTGCGCCAGCTCCCGCAGCATGATGCGCGAGATCTTGAATTTGCGGTAATACCCGCGACGCCGGCCCGTCAGCTCGCACCGCCGCGCCAGACGCGTCGGCGACGAATTCCGCGGCAGCTTCGCCAGCGCCGCGTAATTCTTCTCTTCCTTCAGCTTCCGCCGCTGCTCCGCATACTTCTGCACCAGCTCCAGCCGCTTCTTATACCGAACATTCCAAGCCGTCGTCGCCATCGATCACCTATATCTTTTTCGTCTCTCGCGTTTGTGTTTCGTTTCGTGTTTCGTGTTTTGTTTTTTTATCCAGCTTTCTTCTGCTGTGCCTCATCCTGCCGGAACGGCATGCCCAGGTGCTTGAGCAAGCTGAAGCCCCGCGCGTTGTCGCCCGCCGTCGTCACGATCGTGATGTTCATCCCCTGGTGGAACGTCACCGCCGCCGAATCGACTTCCGGAAACACCGTCTGCTCCGCGATGCCCATATTATAGTTCCCGCGCCCGTCAAATCCCTTGGGATTGAGCCCGCGGAAGTCCTTCACACGCGGAATCGCCAGCACGATCAACCGATCCAGGAATTCCCACATCCGGTTGCCACGCAGCGTCACCTTCGCGCCGATCTCCATGCCTTCACGCAGCTTGAAGTTCGACACCGATTTCTTCGCCTTGCACACCACCGCCTTCTGGCCGGCAATCGCCGTCAGTTCCTTTACCGCCGCTTCCAGCCGCGGCTTCTCCGCGATCGCCTTGCCCAGGCCCATCGAAATCACGATCTTCTCGATCCGCGGCAGCGCCATCTTGTTCTTCAGCTTCAACTCCCCCATCAGCCCCGGCGCGATCTCCGCCTCATACCGCTTCTTCAGCCGCGGAACGTAGTCCTTCGGAAACGCCTGCGCCTCCCCGCCTTCCTCCTTCTTTTTCCCGCCGCCCTTGCCGCCCTTCGCGGGCTTGCCCTCGGGCTTCGGCGCCTCTCCGCCTTCCGCAGGCGCAGCCGCCGCGCCGCCGGCGACCGCTTCCTTCGCCTTGGCCGCCATCTCCGCCTTCTTCGCGACTTTCGCCGCCTTCTCGGCTTCGATCTGCTCCGGCGTCTTGGCCGCCTTCTTTTCTTTCTTCTCTTCTTTCGCCATGACTTATTTCCTTATTCGCTTTCCCGCCCCAGGCCGGCCCTGGCCGCCTGGTTGCTTGAGCGTCAAAATGCCTCAGGCCTTCCCCACGAGACCCAGATCGTTGCCCGTCTTCGCCGCCGTCCGATGCTTCTCGCCGTTCTCAACCGTGAACTTCACCCGCGTCCCCTTGCCTGTCTTGGGATCCACCGGCTGCACCTTCGACATGTGAATCGGCGCTTCCTTCTGTATCCGGCCGCCCTTGGGCGCCTGCTGCGTCGGCTTCAGGTGCTTCCACACCACGTTCACGCCTTCGACAATCACCTTGTCCCCGACGATCCGCAGCACCTTGCCGGTCTTCCCCTTGTTGTCGCCCGAGCGGACAAACACGATGTCATCTTTCTTGATCCGAGCAGCCATATCTCAACGTCCTATCTGTTCTGGCCACTGACCACTGGCCACTGACCACTACCAAACTCGTCAAACCACTTCCGACGCCAGCGACACGATCTTCATCATGTTCTTCTCGCGAAGCTCACGCGCCACCGCGCCGAAGATACGCGTCCCACGCGGATTCCCATCGGCGTCCACGATCACCGCCGCGTTCCGGTCGAACCGCACGTAGCTCCCGTCCGAACGCCGGATCGGCTGCTTCGTCCGCACGATGATCGCCTTGGCCACATCATGCAGCTTCACGTCGCCGTTCGGCGTGGCCGTCTTCACCGCCACCACGATCAGGTCCCCCACGCTCGCCACCTTGCGCGTGAACTTGCCGCGCGCCGTCGAGCCGCCGAGCACCTTGATGCACATCGCCGTCTTGGCGCCCGTGTTGTCCGCGATGTCCACTCGTGTCTGCTGCTGAATCATCTCTGTCTACCTCTGGAAAACCCGTTTCCAGGCTCTCCGTTGAGCGGCCTCCTGCTGCCGCGATCAAATCCCTGTCTCAACAAGCCACAACTTTCGTGGCGTTCGTGCCTTTCGTGGCCATTTGCCGCCGTTACTGCTTCGCTTCCGTCTCGCCGGCCGCCGGCGATTCCTCGCGCTTCTTCTCAAACATCTTCGACGCCTCCCCTTCCAGAATGCTCGTGTCGATCTGCGTCCCCTTCACCACGATCCGCACCAGCCGGTACGTCTTGGTCTTCGAGATCGGCCGGCAGCTCATCACTTCCACCTGGTCGCCAACCCGACTCTCGTTCTTCTCGTCATGCACGTGCAGCACCGTCTGCCGCTTCACGTACTTGTTGTACTTCGCGTGCCGCGCCAGGTATTCGAACACGACCTTCCGGGTCTTGTTCACCTTGTCGGCGGTCACCATGCCGATAAGCCGGTTCCGCAGTTTGCGGGACTTGGTCGCATCGCTCGTCTGGGGCTGGGTGGGGGCGGTCGTCATATATCTCAATCCTGCTTACGCCTGGGCCTTCGCGTTCTGTTTCTTCAATTCCTGCTCGCGCTGGATCGTCTTGAGCCGCGCAATGTCCTTTTTGATCTTCTGAAACTGCGACACGTCCTTCACCTTCTCCGTCGACGCCGTCGTCTTGAGCTTGAACAGTTTCGTGCGCAGCTCCTCCTCATGCTCATGAAGCTGCTCCCCTGACATCCCCCGATACTCATTCAACGTCTCGCTAGCCATATGCTCACTCGTCTTCTGACTACTGACTACTGACTACTCATCACAATGTATGTCGCCGCTTCACGAACCGGCACCGCACCGGCATCTTGTACGCCACCCGGGCAAACGCCCGCCGCGCCACCGTCTCGTCCACCCCGGCGATCTCAAACAAAATCGTCCCGGGCTTCACTTCCGCCGCCCAGAACTCCGGCTCGCCCTTGCCCGTGCCCATACGCGTTTCCAATGGCTTCTTCGAAAAGCTCTTGTGCGGGAAAATCCGGATGTACACCCGCCCTTCACGCGCCAGATAGTGCGAGCACGCCATACGCCCCGCTTCGATCTGCCGCCCGTTGATCCGGCCCGGCTCCAGCGACTGGATCGCGTACTCCCCGAAGCTCACCTTGTTGCCCCGGGTCGCGTTCCCCTTCATGATCCCGCGCTGCTGCTTGCGCCACTTCACTCGTGATGGCATCATCGCCATGTCTGTATCTCCGTCTCGGAACCGGCCTCATTGCCGGCCCATCGTTGACTGTCCTGATTACCGACGACGCGGACGCCGCGGCTGATTGCTCCCGGCCACCGCCGCCTGCGCGTCGGTCTCCGCATACGTCCCCTGGTAAATCCACACCTTGATCCCGATCACGCCATACGGCGTCCGGCAGTGCACCTGCCCGTAGCTGATGTTCGCCTGCAGCGTGTGCAGCGGAATCGACCCGTTGATCATCTTCTCCACACGCGCGATTTCCGCACCGCCGATCCGACCCGATATCTGAATCTTGATCCCCTTCGCACCCGCGTTCCGCGCCGCGTCCGCCTTCTGCTTCAGCACACGCCGAAACGCCGCACGCTTCTTGAGCTGCTCCGCGATACCCTCCGCCATCAACTGTCCGTTCAAATCCGGCCGGCCGATCTCCGCGATCTCCACCTTCACCTTCCGGCCCGTCAAATCCTCGAGCTGGTTCCGCAGCTTGTCCACCTCCGCCCCCTTCGGACCGATCACCACCCCGGGACGCGCCGTGTGCAGCAGCACCTTCAGCTCTTCCCGCGTGCGCTCGATCTCCACCTTCGACACCGCCGCATACGGCGGCTGCCGGTTCAGCTTCTGGTCCACGTACTCCCGGATCTTCTGGTCTTCCACCAGCAGCTCCCCGAACAGCTTCTTCGGCGCAAACCACCGGCTGTTCCACCCCTCCGTCACGCCAACCCGGAAACCGTTCGGATGTATCTTCTGACCCATTGTGACCTCGTACCTGGTAACTGGTAATTGGTAATTCGTAATTGGCCGCTCCGGCCTCCGTCGGTGGTAACCGGCCCCGCAACCGCGTGTGCCAATTACCATTTACTAATTACTAATTACCCATCACTCCTTGCCTTTCGCTTCGCTCGCATTCCCGGCGCCGGCGCCCGCCGTCTCCGGCTTCTTCTTCGCCAACCGATCCCGCCGAATCTCCAGCTTCCGACGCTTCGCCTTCGTCATCTTCGGCGTGCCCTCGTCCACTTCCACCGTGATGTGGCACAGCCGCTTGAAAATCGAAAAGCTCTTGCCCCGGTCCTTGGGCTGGAACCGCTTCATGATCGGACCGTCATCGCAGAACGACCGCGACACGAACAGTGATTCCGTGTCCGCTTCTTTCGCGTCCGCATTGGCGATCGCGCTCTTGAGCACCTGCGCCACCATCACCGCGCCGCGCTTCTTGTTGAACTTCAACAGATCCAGCGCCTCATCCACCGGCTTGTTCCGGATCAAATCCGTCAGCAGCCGCGCCTTCCGCGCCGTGATCCTCGCAAACCGCCATTTCGATACATACGCCATAACCAGCCTCGGACCGTCTTCGCTTCTGTCTACTGACTACTGACTACTCACTTCCGTCACTTCGCCGCTTCTTCTTTCTTCACCGCCGTGTGGCCCTTGAACGTCCGCGTGAACGAAAACTCGCCCAGCTTGTGGCCCACCATATCTTCCGTCACGAACACCCGCTTGAAGTCCTTCCCGTTGTGAACCTCAAACGTGTGCCCCACGAAATCCGGGATGATCGTGCTCGACCGCGACCACGTCTTGATCGGCGTCTTGGCGCGCTGCGCGTTCAGCTCGTTCACCTTCTTCAGAAGGTACTCCGCCACAAACGGCCCTTTTTTCGTGCTCCGACTCATCTCTGTCTTCCTAGTCTCTATCTTCCATCTTCTGACTACAGTCTACTGACTACTGACTACTCGCCGCTCACTTCCGCTTCAGCACCGACTCGCCATACCGCACCGTCATGCGCCGCCGGATAATCTTCTTGCTCGAATTCTTCCGCGGATTACGCGTCTTGCCGCCCTTCGCGGGAACGCCCCACTTGCTCACCGGATGCCGCCCGCCGCCCGAACGCCCTTCGCCGCCGCCCAGCGGATGGCTTACCGGGTTCTGCGCCACGCCGCGCACCGTCGGACGAATCCCCCGATGCCGCGTGCGACCCGCCTTGCCCCACCGAATGTTGATCCAATCCATGTTCCCCAACTGCCCGATCGTCGCCCGGCACTTCCAGTGAATCTGCCGAACTTCCCCCGACGGCAACTGCACCGTCGCAAACCCCGCGTCCTTGCCGATCAGCCGCGCCACCCCGCCCGCGCTCCGGCATAACCGGCCGCCCTGACCAGGCACCACCTCGATGTTGTGAATCTCCATGCCCACCGGAAGAATCTCCAGCGGCATCGCGTTCCCTACCGTCTTTTCAATGTCCGCATTCGTCCCCGACTCAATCACGTCCCCCACCTTGATCTGCTGCGGCGCCAGAATGTACCGCTTCTCCCCATCCTCATACTGCACCAGCGCGATGAACACCGACCGATTGGGGTCGTACTCGATCGTCGCCACCGTCCCCTTTACCCCATCCTTCGTCCGCTTGAAATCGATCTTCCGGTAGAACTGCTTGTTCCCGCCCCCGATATGCCGGCACGTGATCCAGCCGCGGTTGTTCCGCCCGCCGGTCTTCTTCCGCCGCTCCAGAAGGCTCTTCTCCGGCTCGTTGGTCGTCAGCTCCGCGTACGCGTTCACGCTCGAAAAACGCCGCCCCGCGGATGTCGGCTTGTAAGTCTTAATCGGCATATCTAAACCCTACTGTCTTCCGTCTACTGACTACTGACTTCTGACTTCTCACCACTCATCAAAACAAATCAATCTTGTTGTCCGCTTCCAACGTCACCAACGCCTTCTTCCACTCCGGCGTCGTCTTGTAGCCCGATCGCGTCCGCCGCGGCTTGCCCGCCACATTCAGCGTCCGCACCGTCGCCACCTTCACCTTGTACAGCTTCTCCACCGCCGTGCGAATCTCTTCCTTCGAGGCCTTCTTGTCCACCTCGAACGTGTACGCGTTCCGCACCGCCGCCTGGTACGTCGACTTCTCCGACACCACCGGCGACTTGATAATCTCTGTCTCGTGCAGTTCCATCTTTCGTCCTCAAAAACACGAAGGCCGAAGCCTCCGGTCTCTTTATCCCTTCGCTTCGGCCGTGTCCGCCGTCTTCACTTTGCTCGGCTTGGCGCCTTTGAGCACTCCCTCAAGCGCCGCCTTCGTCATGATCATCGTTCGCTTCGAAAGCACATCATACGCGTTGATCTCGGCAGCCGGCTTGATCAGCGTCTTCTGGATGTTCCGCGCCGAGCGATACAACTGCTGATCCAGCCCTTCCGTCGCGATCAGCACCGAACGGTCCGCCTTCAGCGCCGCCAGCACCTTCGCCACTTCCTTGGTCTTCGCCGCCGGCAGCTTCAATCCATCCAGCAGCACCAGCGTGTTCGACAAAATCTTCGACAGAATCGCGTTGTTCCGCGCCAGCCGCCGCTGCTGCACCGGCATCTCCTGCCGGAAATCCCGCGGGGCCTTCGCGAACGCCATGCCGCCGCCCTTCATCACCGGCGTGCGGATGTTCCCGCGTCGCGCGTTGCCCGTGTGCTTCTGGGCATAAAGCTTCTTCGTCGAGCCCTCAACTTCCGCCCGGCTCTTGGTCTTCACCGTCCCCTGCCGCTGGTTCGCATGGTGCCGCACCAGCGCCTGCTTCAACAGCGCCGGACGCACCGTCGTCCCCAGCAGCGCCTCGTCCACCTGGAACTTCCCCACCTCTTTCCCCTCGATATTCATCACCGGCACATCAATCATGGCTCAACCCGCTTCTGTCTTCCGTCTACTGTCTTCTGACTTCTCACTTCGTATTGTTCGAAATCGTCTTCGCCTGCCGCACAAACACCACTTCGCCGTTCGCGCCCGGCACCGTTCCTTTGATCAGCAGCAGGTGCTTCTCTTTGTCCACACCCACCAGCAGCAGGTTCCGCGTCGTCACCTGCTCGCTCCCCAGATGCCCCGCCATCTTCTTGCCCTTCTTGATCGCCCGGCCGTGACCACGAGTGCCCTGGCCGCCACCGATACCGCCCGGCGAACGGTGCTTACGTTCCGTCCCGTGCGATGCCGGCTGACCGCCGAAGTTCCACCGCTTCATCACGCCCTGGAAACCCTTCCCCTTCGAAACCCCCGTCACATCCACCCACTTGATCGTGTCGAAAATCGCCACGTCCAGCGTGCTCCCCGCCGCCAGCTCCGCTTTCTTCGCCAGCCGCACTTCCCGGAAGAAACGCTTCGGCGAAGTCTGCCCCGTCTTCTTGCAGTGCCCCACCACCGGCTTGGTCGACCGACGCTCTTTCACGTCCTCGTACCCAAGCTGAATCGCGTTGTACCCGTCTTTTCCATCTTCCGTCTTGACCTGCGTCACCACGCACGGACCCGCCTGCACGACCGTCACCGGCACAATCGTGCCCTTCTCGTCGTAAATCCGGGTCATGCCCACCTTGCGTCCCAGCAAGGCGGCCAAAGGCGCAATAGCAGTAGCGGTACCATTCTCGCTCATGGCATTCCTCTCTCTCCGGCTGCCTCATCTGAACCCGTATCTCTCCAGCGAAGAGAGTGTCAGGTTCACCGCGATATCCCGTCTGGTCTCGCCACCCGTCCCTCTTCAGGATCAGGAGGAGCCACCAGCCTCAGAACCAGGACCCGTATTAGGCGATCTTCAATCTCGCAGCCACCTCTCGCCCTCGGTCACAGCCACCAGTCCGCCGTCACTTCTGACTACTGACTACTGACTTCTGACTACTCGGAGGAGGGGGGAGACCTCGCCGTTTCAGGCCCGGTCGGGATCACTCTGGTTGGGCGATCCGAAGAAACTCCAGTTGTTCATGCCGGCGTCATTCGACGCCTCTTGCCGCTGCTCGCACGCGCACACGCACGCCAAATCAGCAGCAAGACCGGCCACTTTAACGCCTTCCCCCCCCCCTGTCAACGCCCACCCCTCCATTTTTCCCTCAATCCGCCCACCCCCTTTGGATCCATGTCATTCTATTACTATCGCGCCCATTCTTGGCGCCGTAACTAATCTGCGCCCCGCCCTCCCAATTTAACCAATAGAACCAGTCCCCCAATTGAACCCGTCCACCGCACAACCCCGATTTCATCGCGTGGCCCCAAATTTTCTCCGATTCGTCCGCCGCCGCACCGCGCCAGCCCCCCCCCCACCCCCCCCCTTCTCAATACTGATAACCCCGCCTTCCGCCCTCCTCGCCTCTCAAAAACTTCAAGCGCAACCCCCTCCACCACCGATGATGCCTGAAATGCTCCCGGGCGCCCATTGGCCGTGGTATTGTAGCGGCGAAGGCGATGCCCAGGGACGGGGGCCGCGCTGGAAGCGCGACCGTGATGCCGGGAGCCCGTGCAGATGCAAGGATGCATACCCATGCGAACCATTTCTCTCATCAATCAAAAAGGTGGCTGCGGAAAAACCACCTGCTCCATCAACCTCGCCGCCTGCCTCGCCCACATGGGCCAACGCACCCTCCTCGTCGACATGGACCCCCAGGGCCACTGTGCCGTCGGCCTCGCCGTCCCCGATCAGCAGATCGAACGCTCCGTCTATGACATCCTCCGCGCCCCGGGCGCCTCGGCCACCCTCAAGGACATCACCTGGCAGATCGCCACCAACTTCGATCTCGCCCCCTCCATGATCTCCCTCGCCGCCCTCGAAACCGAACTTCACGGTCTCGCCGGCCGCCAGGACCGCCTCTCCGACGCCCTCTCCCGCGTCGCCGCCGATTACGACTTCTGCATCATCGATTGCCCCCCCAACGTCGGCCTGCTCACCTTCAACGCCATGCGCGCCTCCTCCGATGTCCTCATTCCCGTCGAAACCGGTTACTTCTCCCTCCACGGCCTCGCCAAGCAGCTCGAACTCCTCGAACAGCTCCGCAAGCAGTGCCGCCACGATCTCCGCATCCGCATCCTCGCCACCCTCTATGACATCCGCACCAAGCTCGCCCGCGAAGTCCTCGCCGAGCTCCGCGACGGCTTCGGCGAACTGCTCATGGAAGCCACCATCAACTTCAACACCAAGCTCAAGGAAGCCGCCAGCTTCGGCCAGCCCATCACCGAGTACGACCCCGCCAGCAAAGGCTTCAAGGACTTCCAGAAACTCGCCCGCGAGCTCATGGGCCCGGCCCCGCGGATGTCCATCGACGTCGCCCGCGCCGTCGAAGCCATCGAAGCACCGCGCGAAGCCGCCACCCTCGAAACCGCCCTCGTCACCGCCCAAACCACCATCGAAGAAACCATGGAAGCGGTGCAGGAAGGCATCGAGCTCGGCGAAGCGCTTCCCCCGCTGGGCAACGTCAATCCCAACGCCCCCTTCCGCCGCAGCCAGCGCGCCGTCGGACAGGAACTCGCCGCACAGGCCGGCGTCCTCGCCCGCCGCGCCGATGAAGTTCGCGCCGCCGCACAACGCGGCATGGGCATCGTCTCCGCCCCGCGCGAAGCCACCCTCGGACAGAAACTCGAAGCCTTCTACGGCGTCCGACAGGTCCCCGAAGGCCTCATGTTCGTCGCCCACTTCCCCAGCGCCCGCGATGTCGCCATCGCCGGCGACTTCAACAACTGGAACCCCGTCCGCATGGCCGGCGCAGGCGATGACACCTTCCGCGCCGTCGTCAGCATCAAGCCCGGCAAGTACCGCTACCGCCTCGTCGTCGACGGCCGCTGGCAGGCCGACCCCCACAACCGCTTCGCCGAACCCAACCCCTTCGGCGAACTCGACAGCGTCGTGGAAGTCGTGTGACAGAAACTGCAAGAGTAACTATCAGAGCCGCGACCGTAAGGGAGCGGTGGTGGCGGGGGGGGGAAACTCACGAATGATCCGGAGCCCCGGGAATGAGCGACATCGAACACCCAGAAGAATCCACCGGGCAACCGCCCCATTCCCCCCCCGCGCGCAACATGGCCGACATCGCCCGCCTTTTCCTCGACGGCGCCCGCCCCGCCGGCCCGGGCGCTCCCCGCCGCACGCCGCCCGCCGCTCCCGCTCGTCGCCAGCCGCCCAGCGCCAAACCCCAAAAATCCCCCGCCGACAAAGCCCTCCTCCACCTCGCCATCGGCGGCGCCATCGCCCAGGGCGACACCGGCTGGCACGGCCTGCGCGCCGCCGCCGCCGCTCTCGCCCACGAACACGCCACCACCGTCGCCATCCTCGGCTTCCACTCCCGCCAGTGGATCATCGAAATCGCCGGCGCCGATTCCCCCGACGACCTCCCCGCCCTTCGCCCCGAACCCACCGGCACCATCGACCTCCAGATCGCCCGCGCCCTTTTCACCCTCCGCCCCGCCGTCGGACTCTGGCTCCTCGCCGCGCCCGCCGCCGGCACCTCCGAATTCACCGCCCTGGCCGGCCGCCTCTCTCAATGGCTCGTCGTCTGCCCGACCGACAACGACGGCCTCGTCGCCACCTATCAGCAGCTCAAACGCGCCGCCGTCATCCCCGCCGCCCCCTCCGAAAAACGCAACGTGCAAGCCTTCATGGCGCCCGGACCCGCCGCCGATCCCGCCGCCGTCCACGCCCGCCTCAGCCGCGCCGCCCGTGAATTCCTCGGCACCGAACTTCCCATCCTCCACGCCTCTCCCGATCCCGCCGACGCCCGCCGCGTCGCCGCCTTCCCCGCCGCCAGCGCCCCCGCCATCTGGACCGCCGTCCTCGACGAACTCGCCCCCGGCGTGGTCGAAGCGGAGCAAGAGTCCGAACAACCCTCCGTGCCGACCGCCCGCCCCACACCGACCGACCCCCGCCCCGTCGAAGAAGCCCTGCAACAAGTCACCGAACACGTCAGCGAAATCGCCCGCACCGTCAACGTCCCCTTTGATCATCTCGGCCACGTCCTCGACGCCGAGGAACGCGAAGCCCTCGCCGCCGCCTTCGATCCCATTCCCGAACCGCCCGCCCCCGTCCGCCCCGCGCGCCCGGCAACTCCGCCCACGCCCCTCCCGCAAACCCCCGCGCGCTCAGCCCCGATCGCAACCCCCGCTAAACCCGCTCCCGCCGATCTCATCCCCGGCACCGGCACGCTGGTCCTCCGTGCCTTCGACCTGCTGGAAGCCGAAGCCGCCGACCGTGCCGCCCAGTGGCAGTCCATCGAACGCTCCATCCGCGATTTCCTCCCCAACGCCACCCTGCTCGAAGCCCGCCCGCCGATGTCCTGGGCTGGCGAATCCACCCTCGCCGTCGACACCGAAGGCCGCCTCCACGTCTGGACCCTCTTCCGCGATGGCGCCTCCTGGTTCGCCCTGCGCGAATGGGCCACCGAGCATCGCGGCATCCTCGCCCTCACCCGCCGCGACCTCGTGCTCAACCACGACGCCGAAGTCGCCGTCCACATCGTCATGCCCCTCGACTGCACCGGTGGAGCAGACACATCTCTCCCCCGCGCCGCCGCCCGCCATGTCGCCTGGTACCGCCTCCGCGCCGTCCAATGGGCCGGCCGCCGCGGCGCCCTGGTCGTCCCGGCGCAATAACTCGCCCGACCCTTACCCCGCCTCCACGGGGCGTATACAATTCCGCGTCTGTTACGCGGAGTTCCCCATGGCCTTCGGGTTCATCAAAAAAGCCTTCTCCAAAACCGCCGGCGCCGTCCAGGCCAGCGTCGATAAGCTCAAAACCGGCCTCAGCAAAACCCGCAGCGTCTTCGTCGGCGGCCTCCGCTCCCTCCTCCGCGGCCGCAAGCTCGACCAGGAACTCCTCGACGAACTCGAACAACGCCTCATCAAATCCGATCTCGGCGTCAAAGCCACCGACAAAATCATGGCCGACCTCAACACCGCCTGGAAAGACGCCAAAATCTCCAACGGCGACCAGGTCCTCGACTTCCTCAAAGCCGAAATGAAATCCTACTGGCCGCCCGAAACCCGCGAACTCCGCTTCGCCGAAAAAGGCCCCACCGTCATCCTCGTCTCGGGCATCAACGGCGCGGGCAAAACCACCTCCATCGCCAAGCTCGCCTTCTATCTCCAGTCCGAAGGCAAGTCCGTCATGGTCGCCGCCTGCGACACCTTCCGTGCCGCCGCCGTCCAGCAACTCTCCGTCTGGGCCGAACGCATCGGCGTGCAGATCGTCAAGCACCAGATGGGTTCCGATCCCGCCGCCGTCGCCTTCGACGCCTGCGACGCCGCCGTCAACCGCAACATCGACGTGCTGATCGTGGACACCGCCGGCCGCCTGCACACGCAGGACAACCTGATGCGCGAGCTCACCAAAATTCGCCGCGTCATCGACAAGCGCATCCCCGGCGCTCCACATGAAGTCCTGCTCGTTCTCGACGCCACCACCGGCCAGAACGCCATCCGCCAGGCCGAGGAATTCCTCAAGGCCGTCCAGGTCACCGGCATCTTCCTCGCCAAACTCGACGGCACCGCCAAGGGCGGCATCGTCATTGCCATCCGCCACCAACTCGACCTCCCCGTAAAATTCGTCGGCCTCGGCGAAAAACCCGAAGACCTCGCCCCCTTCAATCCCGAAGAATTCGTCGAAGCCCTCTTCGCCGAAGAAGAAACCCCTCAGCCCGCCACCCCATGACCGCCGTCCCCAGCACCGCGCACACCCATCATCACCGGCCGGCGAGTGTCCTTATCGTCACGATCAACTCCCGCGCATCGACCGGCTTTGCCAGGTGCATCTGGTAGCCGCTCAGCATCGCCCGGGTGCGGTCTTCCAGCCGCGTGTATGCCGTCAGTGCGACGGCACGAATTCTTCCCGCCGCTCCGCCCAGCATGCGGACCCTGCGAATCAGCTCATACCCGTCCTCCTCCGGCAACCCCACATCGCTCACGAGCACGTCCAGCGGACGTTTCTCCAAAATCTCCAACGCTTCCGCCGACGAAGCGGCGGTGCTTACCTCCGCTCCCGCCGTCGCCAGCACGCGCTCCACGAGTCCCCGCGCATCGGGCTCATCATCCACGATCAGCACTTTCACGCCCCGCAGGGAAATCCCGCCAACGTCCGCAGGTCCCGGCGAGATGGCCGCACGCGGATGCACCCGCTCCGTTTCCGGAACGGCCGGATGGACGACCGTCAGCGGCAGATTGATCAGGAACGTCGAGCCCTTTCCCATTCCCGCACTCGTGGCCTGGATCGTGCCCCCATGCATTTCGATCAGGTTCTTGACGATCGAAAGACCCAGCCCCAGTCCCGTGGTCATCTGCGTGGCCCCGGAGTCGGATTGCCGGAAACGTTCGAAGGCGTGGGCCAGGAAATTGGGGCTCATGCCCTGCCCGCTGTCGCTGACGCTCACTTCCACATGCGAGTCGATCCGCTGCATGAGCACCCGGACGAATCCACCTTTGGGCGTGAACTTCACCGCGTTGGTCAGCAGGTTCCAGAACACCTGCTGAAGCCGACCCGGATCTCCCGAGACGACCACCGCCGGGTCCATCACCTTCTGGACGCGCAGTTCCCTGGCATCCGCCGCCGGTTTCACCGTGTCGATCGCCGCCTCGATCACGTCGCTCAGATTCACCTCCTGCACATGCAGGCGCATCTTGCCCGCAAGGATCCGGCTCATGTCCAGCAAATCGCCGATCAATTCGGATTGCACCCGCGCATTGCGCTCGATCACCTCCAGCCCTTCGCGCTGGTCTTCGGTCAGCCCCCCCTCGCTCCGCAAGATCTGCGTCCAGCCAAGGATCGCATTCAGCGGCGTGCGCAGCTCGTGCGACACCATCGCCAGGAATTCGTCCTTGATCCGGCCGGCGGCCTCCGCCTGCTCCTTCGCCGCACGCTCCGCCTCGGTCGCCTCCTCGGCACGCCGCCGCGCCAGCAGCAATTCCCGCTCGTACTGCCGACGGTCCGTGGCGTCGAACACCGTCATCAGGATCAGCGGGACACCGCCTTCCGCGGCCGCTTTGCTGACCGCGTTCACCAGCACCGGCAGGCGGTGCTGGTCCGCCCGCAGAATGTCCAGAGCGACTTCCTTCACGAAGCCCTGCATCTGCAACAGCGGGCCCACATGCGTGTCGTGATAAATCTTGCCGGGGATGGTCAGCAGGTCCGCGAATCGTTTCCCGTCAAGAAGCCATTGACGGTCGTGGCCGGTCATGGCGACGAAGGTCTGATTCACCTGGACGATGGCCCCGTCGGCGCGCGTGGCGAGATACCCGCAGGGAGCGTTTTCGAAAAGCTCCGCGATCCCGCCGTCAGGAAGTGCAGGTTCACCTGGCACGCTGGTTCCCCGTATGGCTCAGATAGGACTTGATGGCGTCGACTGTTTGGGCAGGGGCGCTCAGATGCGGGCAGTGGCCGGTCGCGTCAAGAATCACCAGTTGGCTATTGGGCAGCTTGCGGTGCATGTATTGCCCGACGGCGGTTGGAGCGATGATGTCCTGTGAACACTGGAGGATCAGCGACGGGACCTGGAGCTTGGGCAGATCGCCCCGGGTGTCGGAGAGGAACGTGACACGCGCGAAATCCTTGGCGATCTCCGGATCGGTCCGGCAGAAACTGTTGGCCAGCTCCGCCCCGAGCTCCGGTCGATCGGCGTTCCCCATGATCGCCGGCGCCATCGCGCTCGACCACCCGAGATAATTGCTGTCCAGGAATTCCAGCAACTCCTCGATGCTCGCGCGCGTGAACCCGCCCACGTACTCCCCGTCGTTGATGTAGCAGGGCGAGGGACCGACGAGGATCAGGCTCCGGAAGCGGGCCGGTTGCCGAATCGCCGCGATAATCCCGATCGCCGCGCTCACCGAATGGCCCACGAAGATCACGTCGCGAAGGTCCAATTCCTCGCAAATCCGCAAGACGTCGTCCGCATAACCGTCGAGCGTTGCGTAGCGGGTTCGATCGTAGGCGGAAAAGTCGGACCGGCCGTGGCCGACATAATCGAAGAGAACAACTTTGTGATCGGTCTCGAAGCTGGGCGTGATGAAACGCCACATGTTCTGGTCACAACCAAAGCCGTGCGCAAAGAGCATCGGGGTCGTGCCGCGGCCGGATACTTTCACGTTGTAGCGCGTCCAGGTATTCATGGTCTGCTCCACCGGGTTGATCGGAGAACCCGCTGCGCATCGCTTGGCACGCGGTCATCGTATCTCGTGTTCCCCGGCATGGCGATTGCGAAGGCGTTTGGCGGAGGTTTTTGGAGGATCGGGCCCGTGCGTGGTGTTGTGTTGGGTTTGGAGCCGGTGCTGGAGTATCGGCAGTTTCAGGCGAGCCGGGGGGCGATGGCGGCGCTGCGGGCGTCATGGATGGTGGCCGGGTCGGTCGCTCATGGGCTGGTGTTGGGGGTGGTGCTCCTCCTCGCTGGTATTTTGCACGATCCGTTCCTGCTGGTGTTCCTGCCGGTCGCTTTGGTTTTCGCCAGCGCCGCTTCCGCTGCTGATCGGCTGGTGCCGCGGTGTCTGGGGCAGGGGGCGATCTTCGGGGGGTTGTTCCTGATGATTGTCGGGTATGGGGTGGGGAGTCTGGTGCTGACTGCTTTGTGAGGGCGAGGGCTCGGGGGGCGATTCGGGGTTGGGGGCGAAGAGGACTTCTTCGCCGGGTTCGCGGGCGCGGATGCGGATTTCGCCGAGGGTCTGGGTTTGTTCGACGGCGATTTTTTTCTGGCGGATGAGTTCGAGGGTGGCGAGGAAGAGGCCGATCATTTCGGACTTTTTGCTGCGACCGGCGAAGAGTTCCTGGAGGGTGAGACCAGGGCCGCCGATGCCGCCGCCGTCGCGTTCGAGGCGGTCGAGGATGTCGGCCTGGTGGAGGGAGATGGGGGTATCGTCGTAGACGACTTCGTGGCCATAAGCGGAGTGGCCGACGGAGGCCATGATGGCGTTGAAGGCGTCGATGAGGCGGAAGAGGTCGAGGTCTTCGATGGCCAGGGGCGCGCGGCCTTCGCGTTTGGGGACGGCGCGGGGGTAGCGGGCGGCTTCGGTGTCGGCGCGGCGTTTGAGATTTCCGGCGGCGTCTTTGAAGGCTTTGTAGGCGAGGAGCTGTTTGATGAGCTCGTAGCGCGGGTCGGTGAGTTCTTCGACGCTGGCGGGGGCGCCTTCCGCGGAGTCGCCCTGGGCGGGGATGCGGGGGATGAGCATGCGGGACTTGATTTCCATGAGGGTGGCGGCCATGACGAGGAATTCGCCGGCGAGGTTGATGTCGACGCGGGAGATGAGTTCGACGTGTTTGAGGTATTGCTCGGTGATGCGGGCGATGGGGATGTCTTTGATGTCGACTTCGTCGCGGCGGATGAGGTAGAGGAGGAGTTCGAGCGGGCCGGAGTAGACGTCGAGTTCGACTTTGTAGTCGTCCTGGGAGGGGAGGGGGGGTGTAGGGGGTATGTTGGACATGCGGGGAGCAGGATAGCGGATCGGGGCGGAGGGTGCGAATGGGTCGGGGAAGCGGGAGGGATGATGAAATGGGGGAGAGAATGTGAGGTTTTGCTCGTAGAATTTGAAGTTTTTCCAAAAAACGTTGAGTTTTTGCCGTTGTGTTTTTGCAAGTTTGGGGTTTTTGTGCTTGTGTATGAGGGTTTTGGGGGAATTCGACACACCCTCCTCCCCCCGCCCGGACGTAAACATGAAGTCACGAAGAGGTGAAGGACCACGGTTTTTTGGGTTTGGGTCATGGCGCAATGCTCCTTCTT
>DASZZD010000010.1:0-18648 GCA_035545015.1 Phycisphaerae bacterium | reverse complement strand
GCCTGAAAGCCAATTCCGCCCGCTGGCGTGTCCGCCGCGTCCAGCGCGTGGGCGCTCTGCGATGCCTGGACTACAGCGACCAGTGGGACGCCTACTGGCTTGCCACCGCCGCCTGATTACCCGGAAGATGAACTACACCCCGGCGTGGCGGCGTTTTCAGCGGCGGGGGGATTCACGAGGCCGCACGTCAGCGTGTGGAGGCGGGGGTCTCGATGCGTTCGTAGAGCGTCCACGGGCCGGAGCTGGCGAGGGGGCGGGCGAAGGTTTGCATGTAGCGGTGCAGGCTGGGCGTGCCGCCGCGGACGAGGAAATAGCGGTAGCCTCCGTGGAGTTCCCGGCGGAAATCAAAGGGGCGGTAGATGTCCGGCGGCGCGGGCGGCAGCGTGCCGGGGACCAGGGAAACGGGGGCTCGCTGTTCGCGCGGCCCTTCGAGGAGGTAAGGGCTGGCGCCGCCTTTTTCGAGGTGGATGTAGAAGTGGTCGTGCAGGTGGGGATCGAAGAAATAGGGATCGGCGCGGGGGGAAAAGGGATCGAACAGAAGCGGGAGCAGGGGAGTGGCGGGAGGCATGGCGGCGATGATGGGATCGATGGCGGCGGTTTCGCGGCTGAGGGCGAGCTGCGTGCGGAAACTGGCGGCGCCGGCGGCCAGACAGAGCAGCGCCAGCGGCACGATGGCGCGGCGCGGGATGACGATGGCGGCGGCGGCGGCGGACAGCATCAGGTAGAGCGCCGCCGCGATGCGCACGTTCAGATAAGACGCCGACCCGATGCGGAACGGCGCCGCCAGGATCGCCACCGCCAGCACGAGGCAGGCCCAGAGCGCCGGCGAGAGCAGCGATCCTTTTGCGGCGCGGCTTGCGGCGCGGCCGCGCGTCCAGGCGATCGCGGCGAAGAAGACGATGATCGCCAGCCAGAGGAAAAGCGTGGGGAGGTCCGGATGAAGCGGCCCGTTGAGGCCGGTGAAGAGCGTGAGGACGAACTCGAGGCTGCGCCAGGGGGGGATAAAGTCTGAAAGATGGAGGTGGGCGAGGCTGGCGGCGGCGCTGCCGGCGTCGACGAGCGCCCCGAGAAAGATGGCGAGCAGCGCGAGGACCAGTCCGGGCCAGAAGCCGAAGCGTGCGCGGGGCTCGCGGCGTGCGCGTGCGTGGATGAGCCAGACAAGGGCGACGAGGAGGTAGAGGGCGACGACGAACGCATGGACGATCAGCAAGAGCAGAAGATAGAACACCTGAAGCGCTGCGCGCGGAACCGTCCAGCCGTTGCTCGCGGCGCTGCGCAGATCGAGCAGCGCTAGAAGCAAGAGCGGCATTGCATAAAGGAAATGGAAAAAGCCCAGGAAATAGGCGGCATTGAACGCGGCGGGGAAGAGCAGCAGCGCGCCCCAGGCGGGGCGGCCGTCACGTTCCGCCGCGGCCATCAGTCGCCACGCCGCCGCCGCGGTAAGCAGGAAATAGACGGAGACGGCCGCCTTGCCGGCCTGCCAGATCGGGACGACAAAATGAAACAGCCACACCAGCAGAAAAAACGCGCTGTAGGTCGCGTGCAGGTGCACATCATAAAAGGGGCCGGTCGATTTGCCGTCGAGCGCGTCGCACACCAGCGACGCCTGAAAGAGGTTCTGCGGATAATCCTGGATCGGCAGGTACCGGAGCGCCCACACCGGCGCGAGCGAAAGCGCCAGAAACAGCACCACCAGCGCCCGGGCCGCCCAACGCTCGCCCCGCGCCGCCCGCGCCATGCCGCGGCGCAGGTCATCGCCCCCCTGCGCATCGGCCGGCGATGGCGACGCATCTTCCACCACGCGCGCCTCCGTCTTAAACCTCCAGCAGCATGCGCGCCGGCTCTTCCAGCGCTTCCTTCACCTTCACCAGGAACGTCACGCTCTGCTTGCCATCCACCAGCCGGTGATCGTAGGTCAGCGCGAGATACATCATCGGCCTGACCACGATCGCGTCTTTCCCGCCCTCGGTCGCCACGACCGCACGCTTCTCAATCTTGTGCATGCCCAGGATGCCGGCCTGCGGCGGATTGAGGATCGGCGTTGAGAGCAGCGAGCCAAACACGCCGCCGTTGGTGATCGTGAACGTGCCGCCGGTCATGTCATCGACGGTGATCTTGCCGTCGCGCGCCTTGAGCGCCAGCCGCTTGATCTCCGCTTCGATCTGCGCCATCGACAGGCTCTGGGCGTTTTTGAGCACCGGCACCATCAGGCCCTTTTCCGTCGACACCGCGATCCCCAGGTGCACCGACTTGCGCTTGATCAGCGTGTTGCCGTCGATCGAGTAATTCACCTGCGGCACATGCTTGAGGGCGTAAATCACGGCCTTGGCGAAGAAGGACATGAAGCCCAGCCCGATGCCGTGGGATTTCTCAAAGCCTTCCTTGTAGCGTTCGCGGAGGCCCATGACGGCGGACATGTCGACTTCGTTGAAGGTGGTCAGCGAGGCGGTGGTGTGCTGCGCTTCCACGAGCCGGCGGGCGATGGTCTGGCGCAGCTTGGGCATCTCTTCGCGTTCTTCATCGGCGGCCAGCGCGCGGGTGGGCTGGCCGAGCGATGCCGGTGCTTCGGCCTTGCCGGGCCGGTTGGGCACGTTGGTGGTGCCGGGCGAGGAGATAAATCCGTTGGGCGACTGCTGGCGCGCTGAGTTGGCGGCGGCGGCGGAGTCGGCGGTCAAGGGCGCGGCGGCCCCGCCTTTTTCCAAAAACGCCAGCACGTCTTCCTTGGTCAACCGCCCGCCCGGACCGGTGGCGGGAATCTGGGCGTTCGTGAGTTTGTTTTCCAGCACCAGCGCCCGCACGGCCGGTGAGAGATCGTCCGCCGGGAAAGTGCGCAGGTCGATCACCGCTCCCGCCGCGGCGGCCGGCGCTTTGGCGGCGGGAGCCGGTTCAGCGGCCGCCGGCTTCGCGCCCGCCTTGGCGCTCGTGTCGATCTGTGCAATGACATCCCCCACCGCCACGGTGTCGCCCTTCTTGCGCGACGTCTTGAGCACGCCGCTGCCTGATGCCGGAATCTCGACGTTCGCCTTGTCCGTCTCCAGCTCGACCACCACATCGTTGGGCGTGACATAATCGCCATCGCCCTTGGCCCATTTGGCAATGGTCGCTTCGCTCACCGATTCGCCCAGCGCGGGCACCGTCAAGGGAATCATCTCTGGCATGGGGGAGTCCTAATCAGTGGTCAGGGGGTAGTGGTCAGTGGTCAGCAATCGCGGGCAATCCGCATTGACCGTTTGGCAATGGGAAATCGGCAATCGGCAATGCCTACTTTCCTTCCTTGGAAACCGCGACCTCCACGTTGGAAATCGCGGCGCCTTTCACGGGCTGGCCGTCGCCCTTCTGCTCAAAAGGGCGGCCTTCACGCACGTCGCGCGGGGCCAGCGACGCCCCCAGCGCCCGCGTGATGATGTCCTTCTGCTCGTGGACGTGCTGCTCGTGGCTGCCGGCGGCGGGCGAGGCCGAAGGCTTGCGCCCGATGTAATAGAGCTTCTTCATGCCGATCCAGTGATAGTGCAGCTTCGCGCCGATGAAGGGATAAACGCCGTTGTTGCGCGGTTCTTCCTGCACCCAGGCGATCTCCACATCGCGCGGATAGGCCCGCGAAATGTCGGTGAGCTGTTCGGCATTGAAGGGATAAATCTGCTCGAGGCGGATCATCGCCACGTCGTTGATGCCGCGCTTGCGCCGTTCGTCCAGCAGGTCGTAATAAATCTTGCCCGAGCAGATCAGCACGCGCCGCACCTTGGATTTGTCGATCTCGTCGACTTCATCGATCCAGTCCTGGAAGCCGGCGCTCGCGGTGAACTCGTCGAGCGTGCTCACGCACAGCGGGTTGCGCAGCATGCTCTTGGGCGACATCACGATCAACGGCCGGCGATAGGACCGCTTCACCTGCCGGCGCAACATGTGGAACAACTGCGCCGGCGTCGTGGGATAGCACACCTGCATGTTGTCTTCCGCGCACAGTTGCAGGAACCGCTCCAGCCGGGCGTGCGAATGCTCCGGCCCCTGCCCCTCATAGCCGTGCGGCAGCAGCATCACCAGCCCGTTGTACTTCGCCCATTTCGATTCGCTGGAGCTGATGAACTGGTCGATGATCGGCTGGCACATGTTCACGAAATCGCCGAATTGCCCTTCCCACATCACCAGCGCCTGCGGATCGGCGGAAGCGAAGCCATACTCGAATCCGACTACCGCGAATTCCGACAACATCGAGTTTACCACCAGGAACCGCCCGCCGCTCGCGCCCAGGCCTGATTCCGCCAGCGGCACATAGGGCCGGCCGGTGTTGTTGTCGAACCACACCGCGTTGCGATGCGAGAATGTCCCGCGCGACACATCCTGCCCCGCCAGACGAACCCACGTCCCCTCCTTCACCAGCGATCCCAACGCCAGCATCTCCCCGCCGCCCCAGTCGATCCCCTTCTCCTCCGTCACCGCTTTGAGCCGATTTTCCATCATGCGCGCGACCGTCCTGTGCTGCGTGAACCCCTGGGGAACCTGCGTGAGCGCCGCGGCAATTTCCTTGAGGGTCTTCTTGTCCACCCCGGTGTTGAAGCCCCAGTCATTTCCCCGCGGCAGCTTCAGGTAGTTCGCCCAAGGTCCGTGCGTCGGCGCCGGCGAATCGGAAGGCTTGTTGGCCTGCGCGATCTCCAGCGCCTTTTCCAGGCGGGTACGCAACGCCTCGTGCATCGCCGACACATCGCCCGCCGTCAGCACGCCCGCCGCTTCCAGCCGTTTGGCGTAGATGTCGCGCACCGTCGGGTGGGCCGCGATCTCGCGCGCCATCACCGGCTGCGTCACCGAGGCATCATCCATTTCGTTATGCCCGCGCCGGCGATAACAGACCAGATCGATGATCACGTCCGCCTTGAACTTCTGCCGGAACTCCATCGCCAGCCGCCCCGCGTGCACCACCGCCTCGGGATCGTCCCCGTTGACGTGGAACACCGGCGCCTGGATGGCCTTGGCGATGTCCGTGGGATAGCGCGTGAAGCGCGCATCGGACGGGTTGGTCGTAAAGCCGATCTGGTTGTTGATGATGATGTGCACCGTGCCGCCGGTGCGATAGGCCTCGAGTTCCGAGAGGAACAGCGTTTCGGCGACGATGCCCTGCCCCGTGAACGACGCGTCGCCGTGCATGAGCACGGGAATCGTCCGGTGCCGATCGTTGTCCCCCTTGCGGTTCTGCTTCGCCCGCACCATGCCTTCGACGATCGGGTTGATCAATTCGAGATGCGAGGGATTCGCCGCCAGCGAGAGATGCACGCGCTGGCCGTTGCGCGCGGAGAAATCGGTGGCATAGCCCAGATGATATTTCACGTCCCCGTCGCCCGCGGATTTGAACGCCGGCCGGCCGAGCACCTCGGACATGATGACTTCATAAGGTTTCTGCAGGATGTGGCTCAGGACGTTCAGCCGCCCCCGGTGGGCCATGCCGATGACCATTTCATCCATGCCCAGGTCCGCCCCGGTTTCGATGAGCGCGTCCATCAGGGGAATCAGCGCGTCGCCGCCCTCGTTGGAGAAGCGTTTGACGGAGGGAAACTTGAATTGCAGGAACGTCTCGAATCCTTCCGCCGCCGTCAGCCGCTCCATGATGAACCGGCGGTACGCGGGATCGAGCTGCGGCTTGTTGAGGTTCCGCTCCATGTTCTCGATCAGCCACGCGCGCTGCTCGGCATCGCGGATGTCCATGAACTCCACCGCGAACGTGCCGCAGTAGGTTTCCTTGAGCTGCCGGACAATTTCGCCCACCGGCGCCCGCAGCCCCCCGCCATCGCCGGATTTGAACCCCGTCGCCGTGACCACCCGCTCAAGGTCCGAATCATCAATGTGGAACTCGGAAAGCTCGAGCAGCGGGTTGTGCGTCATGTTGTGCCCGAGCGGATCCAGATTGGCGATCAGGTGCCCCATCTCGCGATAGGAGTGCACCAGGTCGGCGATCTGCATGAACTTGCCGGGGCCTTTCTGGAGTTCGGCCGCATCGGTTCCGGGAGCCGGCGCCGCGGCCGCGCCCGCAGGCGCCGCCACCGCCGCCCCGCCGCGCGCTGCGAGCTCAAAGCCGCCGAAAAAATACGCCCATTGCGGATCGACCGAATTGCGGTCCCGCAGGTAATCGGCGTACAGGGTATCAATCAGTTCCAGGTTCCCCGCGTTGATCACATCCAGCGGGTGCAGGTTCCGGCCCGCCACAGCAGAGGAAGAAGTGGTCGTGGGAGAGGTTGTCGTAGCCACGTCGCATGTCTCCAAAAAACCCGGCGAAGCGATCCGGCGACGCCGGCCCATGCCGCCTCGGGACAAGGCGGACGCGCGGAGAGGCCGGTCTCTTCAGCGGAATTGCCCCACCGCACAGACCATTTTCGCAAGAGGGTCCAAGGGCAAGTTATCCTACGCCGCCCACCGGGCTGCCGCCAACTTCTGCCCATTCACACCTCCCGGCAGATATTCGCAATGGTGAATACCCCTCCCCAACCCCCTCGCCCGCCGCTCTTTACGCTTGCCGCTTCGCCTTTTGCGTTTTACTCCGGCGCTTCCTCAATCGTCGCACGGATCGGCCCCCTCGAGTTCGCCATCCGCCAGTCCGCCCCATAGGCGTGAATCTGGTCGCGCTTCAGCTCCGCCAGCTCCATGTGGCACGTGTACGCAATCCCCCGGCCCACGTGGTCCACCTCGCGCGTGATCTGAAATGCCGTCTCGAACGGATGTGCGAACAGCTTCATCAGCAGCTCGATCACATACTCATACGTATGCTCTTCATCGTTCCAGATGATCACGTGGTAGTTCGGCTGCCGCTGCGGCTTGTCCTTCTTCTGCGTCTTGCGCGATCTCTCCGTCTGACGCTTCGGCGGCGCTTCCTCCACTACCGCGATCACCGTGTCATCGCCCGACCCCGCCTCCCGTTTCGGTTCCACCGTGGGATCGTTCATGACCCACCTCCCAAAAACAACCGCCAATCCAGCAGCGCAGTATACGCGATCCCCCGCCGGCCGCCCAAAAATTTTTCGCCGTTTCAGCCCTGATTTCCCGGCACTTCTCCACGCCGCAGCAGCACATCCCGACCGCCCTTCACGTGCGTGTTCAACGGCACCGCCGCGGTCCAGCCGCCGCCCACCCCGCCTTCCGGCACATACAACTCCGTCCGCGAACCAAACGCAATCATCCCGAACCGCTGCCCCCGCGCCAGCCGCTCCCCCACCGTCACCGGCGCAATGATCCGTCGCGCAATCGCCCCGACAATCTGCTTCACCACCACCGCCGGCTTGCCCGTTTCATCCGCCAGGCACATGGTGTGGCTCTGGTTCTTGTTCGTGCATTCCGGATGCCGCGCATCCAAAAACAACCCCTCCTCATACCGCGTCCACAGCACCATCCCATCGCAGGGCGAGCGGTTCACATGCACGTCCAGCACCGACAGAAAAATCGACACCTTCAGCGCCGGCCCATTGAACGGCGCGTAATGCTCCACCCGCGCAATCTCCGTCACCTTCCCATCCGCCGGCGCCACCATCACCCCCGCCTCGCGCGGAATCGGCCGCTCAAAATCCCGATAAAATGCCAGACACGCCAGCGTCACCACCCCAAACACGATCGCCCCCGGCCACGCCCCCGGAATCACCAGGCACGCCACCACCCCGATCACCCCCGCCGCGAGGATCGGCCCCCAATAGGTCCACCCATACAGCGAGATAAAGAACTGCCGCGGATGCCGCGACGGTATTGCCAGACGTTCACGCATCCCCAACCTCAAACGGAGAGAGAGGGATTCGAACCCTCGGTAGACTCATCATCTACACACGATTTCCAGTCGTGTTCCTTAAGCCGCTCGGACATCTCTCCAGGATAACGCCATCGTCAAAACGGCGAGCGACGTAGTTTACGACACCCCCCATCCTCCGGTCAATTTGCCCCGGCCATCGATCCGCCCCTGCGCGCCCTCACGCCAGCCCCGGCACCTCCACCCACTTCCGCTCCTCCCAGCTCTTCACCCCCAGGTCCGCCAACTGTACCCCCTTCGCCGCCTCCAGCAAACTCCACCGGAACGGATCCCCCTTCACCACGTACTTCAAAAACAGCTCCCACTGAATCTTGAACGCATTGTCATACACCTGCTGGCTCGGCACCTTCGCCCACGTGCCAAAAAAATCGATCGGGTTGTCGATATCCGGGTTCCACACCGGCCGTGGCGTGTTGTTGTATTGCTGGCTCACGCAATCCCGCAGCCCCGCCACTGCGCTGCCCTTGGTCCCATCCACCTGCAGCGTCAGCAGATCGTCCCGCCGCACGCGCACGCACCAGCTCGAATTGAACTGGCAGATGATCCCGTTCTCCAATTCGAACGTCGCATACGCCGCATCGTCCGCCGTCGCCGCATACGGCTGCCCTTTTTCATCCCATCGCTTCTTGATGTGCGTCGCCCCCAGGCAACTCACCGCCTTGATGTTCCCAAACACGTTGTCCACCAGATACCGCCAATGGCACAGCATGTCGATGATCATCCCGCCGCCATCTTCCTTGCGATAATTCCAGCTCGGCCGCTGCGCCGGAATCGTGTCCCCCTCGAACACCCAATACCCAAACTCCCCGCGCACGCTCAGAATCTCCCCAAAAAACCCGTTGGCGATGAGCTGCTTCAACTTCATGATCCCCGGCAGCCACAGCTTGTCCTGCACCACCCCGTTCTTTACCCCTGCCTTCTGCGCCTCATGCCACAGCTTCAACGCATCGGCCGTGTTCGTCGCCGTCGGCTTCTCGCAATACACATGCTTCCCCGCCGCGATCGCCTGCGACACCGCCTCCACGCGCCGATCCGTCGTCTGCGCGTCAAAGTAAATCGAATACGCCTTGTCCTTCAGCGCCCCCGCCAGATCCGTCGACACCTTCAGCGCCCCTTCCGCCGCGCCCTCAAGCCCCGCCCCCGCCGCCACCTTCTCCAGCTTCGCCCTGTTCCGCCCCACCAGCAGCGCCTCGGGCATGATCGCTTCATCATCGCTCACCTTCACCCCGCCCTGTTTGATGATCGCCGCAATCGACCGATACAGGTGCTGATTGGTCCCCATGCGCCCCGTCACCCCGTTCATAATGATGCCGACCTTGTGAATCTTCACTCGATTGCTCCTCGCGATTTCCTGCATTCTCCGCTGCGTCCCGTCCCCCCCCCCCCGCATGCGGCCCCACAGAATAGCAGGATTCTCACGCCATCCATAGTGCCCCTCACCTTCCCGCAATCAGCGCCGCCATTATGGGCCGTTACGCCCGCTCGCAGAATTACTCGCAAAAAAGCTTCCCCTCTTTTAACCCGCTTCCCCCCTTTGTCGATGAGTCTTCACATATCGGACCTGTGGATAGCTTCCCGTTGCGCATCGAGTTTTTTGAGGTCACATGAAGTCGTCCGGACGTTTACTGGCCATCCTGGTGCCCCTCTGGAGCATCGCCATCGCGGCGGGCTTCTGGGGGCTGCTCAAATACGCCGCCACCCCCGGCCGCGCCGCCGCCGCCACCAGCCAATGGCCCGCCGCCGCCGACCAGCACGGCGTGCACCGCGGCGCCGGCATCACCCTCCTCATGATCGTCCACCCCCAGTGCCCCTGCAGCAGTTCCAGCATGTCCAACCTCCAGCAGCTTCTCGCCTCGCACCCTGCCACCGCCTGCTACGTCCTTTTCGAAACCAGCAGCATCCTCACGCCCGAACTCTGCCGCAATTCTTCGCTCTGGAAAACCGCCGCCCACACGCCGCACATCACACCCCTCGTCGATGTCGCCCACCTGGGCACGCGCGAATTCGCCGCCAAAACCTCCGGCCAGGTCCTCGCCTACGACGCCGCCGGCGCCCTGCGCTTCCGCGGCGGCATCACCGCCTCCCGCGATCACGACGGCCCCTGCGAAGGACAGTCCGCCCTCCAGTCCCTCCTCGATGGCGGCGACGCCAACCCCTGCGAAACCCCCGTCTACGGCTGCGCCCTTCCCATGGAGGACCAGCCATGAGCGACCTGTTGAATCCCACCGACCGCCAGCAGGTCGCCGCCCGCACCGCCGAACTCCTCCACGCCCACCTCCTGGGAATCCGCCGGCAGACCGACCGTCTCTTCGCCGGACTGCTCGCCGCCGAATGGGTCGGCGGCGTCATCTGGGCGCTGCTCCGCGCTCCATTCACCTGGGAAGGAAACCACCGCGCCATTCATCCCCACGTCTGGCAGGCCATCATCCTGGGCGCCCTCATCGCCGCCCTGCCCATCTTCCTCGCCTTGTGCTTTCCCTGCCGCGCCCTCACCCGCCACATCATCGGTATCAGCCAGATGCTCAGTTGCGCACTCCTCATTCACATCAGCGGCGGCCGCATCGAAACCCACTTCGAGATCTTCGGCTCCCTCGCCTTCCTCGCCTTTTACCGCGACTGGCGCGTCCTCATCTCCGCCTCCGTCATCGTCGCCGCCGATCACCTCATCCGCAATTACCTCGATCCCCAGTCCGTCTATGGCGTCCTGACCCCCGGCAACTGGCGCTGGGTCGAACACGCCGCCTGGGTCGTCTTCGAGGACATCTTCCTCGTCGCCAGTTGCCGCCGCAGCGTCAGCGAGATGCACGGCATCGCCGAGCACCGCGCCATGCTCGAACAGTCCCACTCCGCCGTCGAAGACAAGGTCCGTCAGCGCACCGCCCAGCTCCACGAGGCCCAGGACGAACTGCTCAAAGTCGCACGCTCCGCGGGAATGGCCGAAATCGCCACCTCCGTCCTCCACAACGTCGGCAACGTCCTCAACTCCGTCAACGTCTCCGTCCGTGTCGCCGCCACCAAGGTCGAACGCTCCCCCGTCGGCAACCTCTCCAAAGCCGTCGGCATGATGGCCGCCCACAAAAATGACCTCGGCGAATTCCTCACCACCGACGAGCGCGGCAAGCGCATCCCCGAATTCCTCGAAGCCGTCGCCGAAGCCCTCGCCAGCGAGCAGGCCGACGTCCTCTCCGAGATGAACACCCTCCAGAAAAACGTCGAGCACATCAAGGAAATCGTCGCCGTCCAGCAATCCCACGCCAAGGCCGGCCCCATGGTTCAGCAGGTGCAGCTCCGCGATCTCCTCGAGGATGCCGTCAAGATCACCCGCGCTTCCTCCCGCGCAGCCAACGTCCAGATCGATCTCCGCATCGATTCCCTCCCCGACGTCCTCACCGACAAACACGCGCTCCTGCAAATCCTCATCAACCTCCTGAGCAACGCCCGCCATGCCGTCGGCGGCAACACCGCCGAAAAACGCGTCACCCTCTCCGCCGCCTGCGCCGGGAACCGCATCCTCATCGACGTCACCGACAACGGCGTTGGCATCCCCCCGGAAAACCTCACCCGCATCTTCAACCATGGATTCACCACCAGGAAAGAAGGCCACGGATTCGGACTCCATGCCTCCGCCAATGCCGCCAAAAACCTCGGCGGCTCCCTGCGCGCCAACAGCGACGGCCCCGGCAAGGGCGCGACCTTTACCCTCGAGCTCCCCATGCCCGCAACTTCTGCCAGAAGCCCTTCGCATCTACATGAAAGCGTTCAACCGTGCTTGTCTGGCCGATAAATGGCTTAACCGCGTGCCCTTGGGGCCGCGCGTCGCGGAGGCGACATTCCCCCGGTGTGAACCGTGGGAGCAACGGGAATTCTCGCCAACGCTCTAAGGAAGCGCTCGTATGAACGACCAGCCCGAACGCCGCAGAATCCTCGTCATCGACGACACCGATTCCATCCACAGCGATTTCCGCAAAACCCTCGCGCCGCGCACCCAGGTCCAGCGCCTCGCCAGCGCCGCCGCCTTCCTCTTCGGCGACAGCCCCGCCACCCCCGCCGCCGCCACCCCCTCCTTCGAGATGGAATCCGCCATGCAGGGCCAGGAAGGCTTTGAGAAAGTCCGCGCCGCCGTCGCCGAAAACCGCCCCTTCGCCATGGCCTTCGTCGACATGCGCATGCCCCCCGGCTGGGATGGCGTCGAAACCATCGAACACCTCTGGCAGGTCGATCCCGAACTCCAGGTCGTCATCTGCACCGCCTTCAGCGACCACACCTGGGACGACATCATCGCCCGCCTGGGCACCACCGACCGCCTCCTGATCCTCAAAAAACCCTTCGACCCCGTCGAGGTCTGCCAACTCGCCACCGCCCTCTCCGAAAAACGCAAGCTCAAACGCCAGGCCACCCTCAAGCTCGCCGACCTCGAACGCATGGTCCACGAACGCACCTCCGATCTCCAGCGCCTCGCCCTCCAGGACCGCCTCACCGGCCTGCCCAACCGCGCCTGGCTCATGGAGCAGCTCACCACCCTCGTGGCCAAAAACGCCGGCGCCGCCCCCACTCCCTTCGCGCTGCTGTTCCTCGATTTCGACCGCTTCAAAATGGTCAACGACAGCCTCGGTCACAATGCCGGCGACGAGCTGCTCAAAGCCATCAGCGCCCGCCTTACCGACGCCCTCGCCGATTACGCCGCCGCCGGAGGCAAGCCCGCCGCCTGCGCCGCGCGCCTCGGCGGCGATGAGTTCGTCGTCCTCCAGCCCGGCGTCGCCTCCATCAACGATGCCGTCGATATGGCCCGGCGCCTCTCCGAAAAACTCGCCGCCCCTTACCACATCCAGAATGTTCCCGTCCACAGCACCGCCAGCATCGGTATCGCACTGGCCGACTCCGCCTACCAATGGGCCGATGATGTCCTCCGCGACGCCGACACCGCCATGTACCGCGCCAAAACCAAGGCCCGCGGCTCCTGGACCATCTTCACCCCCGAAATGCGCAAGGAAGCCATCGCCCGCCTCACCCTCGAAAACGACCTCCGCCGCGCCCTGGAAAACCGCGAGTTCGTCCTCCACTACCAGCCCATCCTCTCCCTCGAAGACGCCCGCCTCACCGGCTTTGAAGCGCTCCTCCGCTGGAACCACCCCCAGCGCGGACTCATCCTGCCCGACGAGTTCATCCCCGTCACCGAAGAAACCGGCATGATCCTCCAGCTCGGCGAATGGGTCCTCACCGAGGCCGCCCGCCAGCTTCAGGAATGGAGCAGCCGCTACCCCGCCGCCCGCAACCTCGCCGTCAGCGTCAACACCTCGCGCCGCCAGCTCATCGCTCCCCCCTTCCTCTCCATCGTCGAAAAAGCCCTCGCCGCCACGCAGCTCGAACCCCACCGCCTCAACCTCGAAATCACCGAGAGCGTCTTCATCCAGGACCACAACCACGTCCGCGACGTCCTCCAGCGCATCCGCGCCATGAACGTCGGCGTCCACATGGACGACTTCGGCACCGGTTACTCCTCCCTCAACTGCCTCCACGGTCTCCCCCTCAACGTCCTCAAGGTCGACCGCTCCTTCATCCAGAACGTCAGCCTCCGCCGCGATTACGCCGCCGTCGTCGACGCCATCATCGTCCTCGCCCACAACCTGGGCATGAAAGTCATCGCCGAGGGCGTCGAATCCGCCGACCACCTCGCCATGCTCAGCGGCCTCGATTGCGACGCCGCCCAGGGCAACTTCTTCTCGCCTCCAATGCCCGCCGCCGACACCGAAGCCTTCATCCGCCAGCGCCTCTCCCACAAGCCGGGCGCCCACTTCACGCTTTCCAACGCCGCGACAGCTCATTGACCCCGCGCCTGCCGGCGGCGCCTTCCGCGAGCCCCTTCACGGACGCGATGCCGGCGCGCTGGCGCTCTCCGGCGCCCGGCGCGTCGCCAGCATGGCCTGCGCGCGCCGATAGTTCTCCGCATACACCGGATTGTTCGGCCGCGTCCGATACGCCAGCCGAAAATGGTCCACCGCCAGATCCAGCCGCCCCTCGCGCGCCAGCATCGACCCCAGGTTGTTCTGAATCTCATGCAGCGTCGGCGCGATGGTCACCGCCCGCGTGTACGCCGCAATCGCCTCCTGGGTATCGCCGCGTTCCCTGGCGTCGTCGCCCAGATACATCTCCAGTGTCCAGTTGTTGCGCGTCCGCGCAATGCCCTGCTCGTACAAAGCCGCCGGATCGTGCCACAACAGCAGCCGTCCCGCCGTGAACACCACGCACGCCGCGATGGCCGCCGCACCGAGCGCCGCGACGCCGCGGCGCACCGCCGCCGACCCCATCCATCCGCCGGGCGCCGCCCACGCCACCAGCACCGCCACCCCGATCGCCGGAAAATAGGTGAACCGATCCGCCCGCGCCTGCTCCCCGGATTGCAGCAGCCCAATCGCCGGCACCAGCGTCCCCAGAAACCACAGCCATCCCGCCAACGCCCCTCCCGCCCCCCCACCGCCGCGCCGCTTCCACCACACCGCCAGCACCCCCGCCGTCAACGCCGCCAGCACCCCCGCCGCCACGACGACATGCACCGGTTCAATCCGATACAGCCGCGGATACCAGATCGACAGCCCGCCGAAATACACCATGTCCCGCAGATACAGCGCGTACGACAGCACCGCGTTCTCCAGCCGCAGTGGCAGCGGATTGTTCGCCCCCCCCACCAGGCGCGACGCCTGAATCGCATACGTAATGTAGCAATCAATCGCCGCCAGCGCCAGAAACGGCGCCTTCTCAAGCACCAAAGATTCGGCCGCGCGCCGCGACCAGCGTTTCAGCGGCCAGAAATCCAGCACCAGCAGCAGGAACGGAAACGTCACCAGCATCGGTTTGGCCATCAGACTCAGCGCCAACAGGGCAAGGCTCCCCACGTAGGGCACCAGCCTGTGCGTGCGGGCATACCGCACATAGGCCAACAGCGCCAGCAATCCGAAAAGCGCCGAAAGCACATCCTTGCGTTCCGATACCCACGCCACCGATTCCACGCGCAACGGATGCACGCCCCACAGCGCCGCCGCCGCGAAACTACGCCACACGCTGCCGGTGGTCGTCCGCAGGAACGCATACACCAGCACCACGTTCGCCGCGTGCAGCAGCGCGTTGACCAGATGAAACCCCGCCGGCCCCGAGCCAAAAAGCGTCGCATCCAGACCCAGGCTCAGCCACGTCAGCGGCAGCCAGAACCCGCCGCGCGTGGAGGTGAGCGCCTCCCAGATTCCCGCCATTCCATCGCCCAGCAGTCCGCGCTGCGCGATGGGATTCTGGTTCACGTAAATCAAATCATCCAGTTGAATGAACGGGCATCCCACCGCCAGCAGCCACACCACGCACAACCCCAACAGCCCGACGATCGCACGCCGATCCGCCCCGCGGCCCCGTCTCGCGGCGCTCCGCTCCAACGCCGGCTCCATCATCTTCTGCCCATTCACGCCGGCTTGTCCGTGCACTGCGGCCGCGCGCCCGCCGGCAACGGCGGCGTCGGCCCCACGCCCGCCTTCGGCAACGTCCCCTCCAGCTCCTGACGCCAGTGCGCCACATCCCCCGCCGGCCCATACACGTAAATCATCTTCGCCGGCGTCTCCCCCACGTTCGTCAACTGGTGAAACACGCGACTGGGAATATACACCGCCTGCCCCGCCGACAGCGTCCGCTTCTCCTCACCGAGACACATCTCGCACGTCCCCTCGACGATGAAATACACCTCCTCCTGTTCCTGGTTATGCCAGGGCACCTGCCCGCCATTCGCTTCCAGCACCACCCACCCCATCGAAAAGCTCGTCGCCTGAATCGCACTCGCCCCCCCCACCAGGTTTCGCGTCCGCCGCCGCGCCGGAAATCCGCGCCCGTCCGTTTTGGCCAAATCCGCAACGATCATCACCCGGCCTCCACCGCAAAACCGATCATCTCGCGGAACCAACCTCCGCGCCGCCGCAAGAATAACACGCCGCCATCCGCCTTCCCACCCTATACTCCCCGCATGGACCTCGAACTTTCCGGCAAGGTTGCGATCGTCACCGGCGCCAGCCGCGGCATTGGCGCTGCGATCGCCCAGCGTCTGGCGGCCGAGGGCATGCGCCTCGTGCTCGCCGCGCGCGATGCGGCCGCGCTCGACCAGATCGCCGCCATGCTTCCCGCCAGCGCCACGCCGCTGGTGGTCGCCGCCGATCTGCGCCCGCCCGAAGCGCCCGCCCGCGTCGTCACCCAGACCCTCTCCGCGTTCAGCCGCATCGATCTGCTGGTCAACAACGCCGGGGCCACCCAGCGCGGCGATTTCCTCGCCCTCACCGATGACCAATGGCAGGACGGTTTCGCCCTCAAATTCTTCGCCGCCATGCGCCTCTCCCGCGCCGCCTGGACCCACCTTGCCACAAGCCGCGGTTCCATCGTCAACATCGCCGGCATCGGCGGACGCACCGGGGAAGCGGAATTCACCATCGGCGGTTCGGTCAACGCCGCCATCCTCAATCTCACCAAATCCCTCGCCCATCGCGGCGCCACCGACGGCGTGCGCGTCAATGCCATCAACCCCGGCCTCATCCGCACCGACCGCCTCATGCGCCGCATTGCCGCCTTCGCCCAGAACCACCAGACGTCGCCTGAAGATGCCGCGACGCGCATGGCTGCGCGCTTTGGCGTTGCCCGTTTTGGCGAAGTCCATGAAATCGCTGACACCGTGGCTTTCCTCGCGAGTTCCCGGTCGGCGTATACGCATGGGGCGGTGATTGATATTGACGGCGGGGCGACGCGGACGTTGTGACGCGTCAGGGATGGGGGGCGAGGGTGCGGCGGCGGGATTCGAGCAGGTGGCGGAGCTTGCGCAGGGCGCGGGTTTCGAGCTGCTGGACGCGGGCCTTGGTGATGCCCATTTTGGAGCTGATTTCCGAAAGCGAGAGCGGCGGCGACTGGTCGTTGAGGCCGTAGTGGTGGGTGAGCAGCTCGCGTTCGCGCGTGGGAAGTTCCTCGACGAGGGAGCGCAGGTCGGAGTGGAGGGCGGCGGCGTCGAGGTGGTCGGCGGGATGCGGAGCTTCGGGGGTATTGAGGCTGTTGATGAGTTCTTCCTGGCCGGTGACGAGGGAGGCATCGCGGCGGGCGAGGCTGTCGGAACGGTCGCGGGCGAAGTTTTTCATGATGGCATAGGAGGCGTAGGTGGAGAAGCGGGCGTGGGCGGCGCCGGCGCCGCCGCGGGCGAAGTCGAATTTTTCGGCAGCGCGCATCAGCCAGACGGCGGCGTCGGAGACCAGTTCGAGCAGCGGTTTTCCGGAGCGCTGGTGCTTGCGGGCGACGTGGACGGCGACGCGGAGGTTGGCTTGCACGAGCTGGTTCTTGAGGTCCGTCGCCTGGGTCATCAGCGTTTCGATCTGGGCGAGGGCGGCGGGGGTGGCGGATTCGGTTTCCAGGCCGGCCTGCAATGTGGCGGCTTTCCATTTGAGATAATTCATGCGGCGGAAGGTGTCGGTTTCGAGTTCCTGGGGCATGACCGGCTGGCGGAAGATATCCTGGAGGAAGGGCGGCAGGTCGCGGGGCATGCGGGCCATGTAGACGTCGCTGGCGCTGGCGTTCGTGCCGGCGGCGACGGTGGCCTGGGCTTTGGCGAGGGCTTCGGCGGGGAGCAGGGTGAGGATGATGTTGTCGGCGTCGGGGTGCTCGAAGAGGGGGTTGGGGACGAAGTCGATGGGAGCGGATTTGAGGCGGGCGGCGCGTTCGTGGGTGACGACCCGCGAGATGGCGGCTTTGGTGCGGCTGAAGCGCTGGGCGATGGCGTTGAGGGGGGCGCCGCTGTCGAAGGAGGCGATGATGGCGGAGCGGTCGGCGGGGTTGTCGGCGGCGCCGGAGAACGGGGAACCCTCGGGGAAGATGGCGGCTTCGGGGTGTTCGCGGTCGTAGTTGCGCAGGGTGTAGCGGATGGTTTCGGGGGAGCGGTTGAGCCGGCGGCCGATGCGGCGGGAGACTTCCTTGATGGAGCAGCGGCAGCGGGCGGCGAAGCGGCGGGCGATGGCGATGATTCTGGCTTTTTCGTCGTCGGTGAGCTGTTTGAAGGAGGCGGAGCGGGCGACGCGTTCCTGGTTTTGCTGGGCGAAGCGGGCGACGGCCGAGGCGCGGAAGCCGAGGCGCCGGCGGCCGTCGGGATAAACGTAGCGCATGGCGATAAGGCCCTGTTTGCGCCAGCGTTGGATGGTTTTGGCGGAGACGGAGAATTTGGCGGAGACTTCTTCGAGGGCGAGGATTCCTCCGTCGCCTTCGGGGCCTTCCGCCGGGGCTTCGTCGATGGGGATGGCGAGGGTATCGGAGAGGAATTCGATGAGGGTGGCGAGGTCGGCGCGGAGCGTTTTGCCGGTGAGGGTGTGGTCGGAGTGGGCGAGGGGAGGGAAGCCGGTGATGCGGAAGTGGATGAAGTCCCAGGGGTAGGTTTTGGCGGGGTCGAGGGAGTGTGCGAGGTCGAGGGAAGCGGCGAGCTGCTCGCGGCGCTTTTCGGCGGGCGAGTAGGTGAGCTGGCTGGCGAGCTCGAGCAGTTTGTCATCGCGCCAGGTGGGCATGCGGCACCAGGGGTTGGTGAGACGGCAGAGGGCCCCAGAGTAGTATAGCGGGGGGGAAGAGGGGTGGGAACAAGTGGTGAGGACTGAGGGCCGAGTGGGGGGAAACCTGGGGTTTTGCTCGTAGATTTTGGGGTGTTTGGCAAAAAACCTTGAGTTTTTGCCGTTGTGTTTTTGCACATGTGGGGTTTTTGTGCTTGTGTATGAGGGTTTTGGGGGAATTCGACACACCCTCCTCCCCCCGCCCGGACGTAAACATGAAGTCACGAAGAGGTGAAGGACCACGGTTTTTTGGGTTTGGGTCATGGCGCAATGCTCCTTCTT
>DASZZD010000009.1:0-4044 GCA_035545015.1 Phycisphaerae bacterium | reverse complement strand
CCCCATCACGCCCCCCATCACCGCCGCCGCACACCCCGCCGCCACCCACCGCCGCCACGCCTTGCCAAAACGCATTTTCCGTCCCACAGCAAATCCTCCCAATCACACGCACCCCTCTCCACCCGCAAAACCTACCACCACCCCAACACTTGTCAATCTATAAATGCAAACACATTGCAAAAACATAAAGCCCCTTCCCACGCCCAGAATCCCCGTCCCTCGCACCGTCCGCTCAACCATCCCACAACCCATTCGTGCGCATTTGTGTCCATTTGTGGACAATTCCCGTCGTCTTTCGTGCCTTTCGTGTTTTTCGTGGCCATTTACGGCCCGCAGGCTTCAGGCGTGTATCGCCCGCTTCAACGCCCCCAACGCCGCCTCCTTCACCGCCTCCGGCAACGTCGGATGCGCATGACACGTCCGGCCTAAATCCTCCGCGCTCCCCGCAAACTCCATCACCGCCGCCGCCTCCGCAATCATCGACGACGCCTGTGGCCCAAGAATGTGTATCCCCAGCACCCGGTCCGTCTTCCCATGCGCCAACACCTTCACAAACCCGTCCGTCTCATCCATCGCTAGCGCCCGCCCGTTCACTCGGAAATTGAACTTCCCCACGTTGTACGGAATCCCTTCCTGCTGCAACTGCTGCTCCGTCTTGCCCACCCACGCCAGCTCCGGCGCCGTGTACACCACCCCCGGTATCACGTTGTAATTCACATGCCCCGGCTTCCCCGCCAACAACTCCGCCACCGCCACCCCCTCATCCTCCGCCTTGTGCGCCAGCATCGGCCCGATGATCACATCTCCGATCGCATAAATGTTCCCCACATTCGTCTGATAGTGCTCGTTCACCGCCACCCGCTTGCGTTCATCCAACGCTACCCCCGCCGCCTGCAGATTCAATCCATCCGTGTAAGGTCGCCGCCCCACCGCCACCAGCACCACATCCGCCGCCTCCGATAGCTGCTTCCCCTCATGCTCAAACGTCACCGCCAGCGCCCCATTCTCCTCCTTCGCCCCCGTCACCTTCGCCGTCAGATAAATCGTCATCCCCTGCTTCTTCAGCACCTTCTCCAGCCCCCTCGCCGCCTCTTCATCGCTCCCCGCCACCACCTGCGGCAACATCTCCAGCACCGTCACCTTCGACCCCAGCCGCGACCACACCGATCCCATCTCCAGCCCGATCGCCCCGCCCCCGATCACCACCATCCGCGCTGGCACTTTCTCCAGCGCAATCGCGTGATCCGAATGAATGATCCGCTTGCCGTCAAATTTCATGAACGGCAACTCCACCGGCGCCGACCCCGTCGCAATCAAAAAATTCTTCGCCGTCAGCGTCCGCTTGCCCCCCTCCCCCGTCACCTCCAACTCCGTCGGCGAAATAAACTTCGCCACCCCCACGATCTTCTCAATCTTGTTCTTCTTCATCAGCGCCGTCACCCCCGACGTCAGCGTCTCGACTACCTTGTCCTTGCGCCCCATCAGCGTCTTGATGTCCGCGCGCGGATTATCCACCAGAATCCCCACCTCCGCGAAATGGTTCTTCGCCAGAAACAGCTTCTCCGACGCATCCAGCAACGCCTTGGAAGGAATGCACCCCACCCGTAGACACGTCCCCCCAAACCGCGACTCCTTATCAATGCACGCCGTCTTGAGCCCAAGCTGCGCCGCCCGAATCGCCGCCACATAACCCCCCGGCCCGGCGCCAATCACGATCAAGTCATAAGGTTGAGACGCAGAGGAAGAGGCAGGGGAGGGATTTTCCGGCACAGGCGCTCCTTTCGCATCGGGGGGCGAAGTATTCTATGCGCCCGCAAGATCGGGGGAAAGGCGGCCTGGCAACAGGAGCGCCGGCGCTGGGGTGATGCTGCTTTGTATCCTGTAATTGACCACGTTTAGCCGGCGGGCTTGCCCGCCGTGCCTAAAGGGCTCACTCGCTCCCCGCGAATCCCAGCGATTCATCCAGCCAGTCATCCGTCGTCAACACCATCTTCCGCTGCGCCCGCGCCATCCGCTGCGCCTTCGCCTGCGCCCGTTTGAACAACACCCCCAGCAGCGGATTGCTCAGCGGCTTGTCCCCCGCCATCCGATGCATCGCCCGAAACATCTTCACCATCTTCGGCGCATTGCGCTCCAGCAGTTCATCCTCCAGCGACACATACGCCTGCGCACGCCCCGGATCCCCCTGCCGTGCCGCACGACCGAACAACTGCCGGTCCACTCGTCGTGTCTCGTTCCGCTCCGCCGCCACCACCGCCAGCCCCCCCAGCTCCGGCACCCCGCGCGCCAGCTTGATGTCCGTCCCGCGACCCGCCATGTTCGTCGCCACCGTGATCCGATGCATCGCCCCCGCACCCGCCACGATCTGCGCTTCCTCCGCATGCCGCACCGCGTTAAGCACCTGGTGATCCAGCCCCAGCGCCTGCAGCATCTCCGACAACCGCTCCGAATGCTTCACCGACCGCGTCCCGATCAACAACGGCTGCCCCGTCGCGTGCAACCGCTGAATCTCCGCCACGATCGCCTTGTACTTCGCATCCTCCGTCGCAAACACCACGTCCGGATGCTGCGTCCGTATGCACGGCTTGTTCGTCGGAATCAACACCACCGGCAAATGATAAATCTGCCAGAACTCCCGCCGCGATTCCATCCCGGTCCCCGTCATCCCCGCCAGCGTCCGATATGACCGGAAAAACCGCTGAAACGACATCCGCGCATACGTGTCCTTCGGCGGATTGATGTGCAACTGCTCCTTCGCCTCGATCGCCTGGTGCAATCCCTCCCGCCAACTTCTGTCCGGCATCAACCGCCCCGTGAACTCATCCACGATCACCACCTTCTCCTCGTCCGGATCGCACTGCTCGCCCGCCGCGCCCCCCACTCCCTTCGCCACCACATACTGCTTCCCGCGCAGATAAAACTCCCGCGCCGTCAGCGCCTGCGTCACCAGCTCCTCCGCTCGCCGCGCCCCGTTCCACACCCCGCCCAGCCCCTCCGTCAAATCCATCACATAATGAAACCCGTCATCCGTCAGCTCCACCTCCCGATACCGCGGATTCACCGTGTAATGCTTCTGCTGCACCAGCCGCATCGCCACGTCCGCCGCCTGCTTGAACGCCTCCACCTGCTCTTCATTGGGCGCCTCGCC
Organism: Phycisphaerae bacterium; assembly: GCA_035545015.1. Taxonomy (GTDB): domain Bacteria; phylum Planctomycetota; class Phycisphaerae; order WQYP01; family WQYP01; genus CALCHA01. The sequence continues at coordinate 896 of DASZZD010000009.1, read as the reverse complement.
CGAGATAATCAGCGGCGTCACCGCTTCATCCACCAGGATCGAATCCGCCTCGTCCACGATCGCCGCCGCCAGCCCCCGCATCACCAGCCGATCCGTCCCCTGCCCATACAGCATCTTCCCCAGCAGCGCCGCCGGCAGGTCCCGCAGCCGCCCCAGCGCCAGCCGGTCCCGCAAAAAGTCCGCGCACACTTCCTTGTTCGTGCAATACGTGATGTCCGCCCGGTACGCCTCCCGCCGCTCGTCCGGCTTGAAATCCCCCCCGATATGCGCCACCGTCAACCCCAGAAACTCATACACCGGCCGCATCAATTCCGCGTCGCGCTTCGCCAGGTAGTCGTTCACCGTCAGCACGTGACAGCCCTTCCCCCGCCACCCGAACACCGTCGCCGCCAGCGTCGCCGTCAGCGTCTTTCCCTCCCCCGTCGCCATTTCTGCGATGCACCCATCCGCCATCGCCAGCCCGCCCGCCACCTGCACGAGATAATGCTTCTCCGACCGCTTCCGCGACGCCACTTCCCGCACCACCGCCATCGCATGCAGCAAATCCCGCTTCTTCTCCTTCCCCGTTCGATACAACGCCCGCAAATCCAGCGCCTTCTCCCGCAACGCCCCATCCGACATCTTCCCATACACCTTCTCCAGCGCCAGCACCTTCTTCGCCCGCGCCAGATACCTCCCCGTCCGATACCGCGCCCGCGACAGATACCCCCGCATCGTGTCGAACGCCGCATCCAGGTTCGACGGCAGCGGCTCCGTCCTTATCTGCGACGCCAGCATCCGCCACGTCGCCGACGGTATCCCCACCGTCACCGCCGGCCCCGTCGCCCGCGTATTCAACGCCGGCGTCTCCTCCGTCGACTCCGACCCCGGAAACAATGAAACATTCGTCGCCATGC
>DASZZD010000008.1:0-27196 GCA_035545015.1 Phycisphaerae bacterium | reverse complement strand
GCGCTTTTTTCGTTTTTTGTGGGAGGTGATTGGGGGTGGAGGTATCGTATGCGGGACAGGTGATGGAGGATGTGGGATGGGTGTGCGGCGGATGTTGGCGATCGTGGCGATGGGGGTGGTGGCGGGGCTGTCGCGGGCGGCGTGGGGCGGGATGTATTTGCCTTTTGATCTGGAGACGCTGGCCGCGAAAAGCGAGGTGGTGGTGGAGGGCGAGGTGATCGGCGGGAAGGGGGTTCTGGAGGTGAAGGTGCTGGGGGTGTATGGGGGCGGGGTGAAGGAGGGGGATGTGTTGCGGGTGAATCCGTTGTTTTATGCGAAGTCGGGGGCGCGGGGAATGACGGCGCCGTTGGAGAAGGGGGATCGGTTGTTCTGGTTTCTCGTGAAGGCGCAGGGGGGCGGACCGGGGGGAGCGGCGGCGTGGGCGCCGCTGGCGGGGGGAGTGAAGCTGGAGTTGGAGGGGCGGGTGGTGGAGTTTATGCAGTGGGGCAATCCTGGGCCGGTGGTGGCGGAGGTAGCGCGGGCGAATCAGAGCGAGACGGCGCCGCTGGTAGAGGCGTATCGGGAGGAGGTGGCGGGCAGTTTCAAGGAGGTGGCGCGGTTTAAGCAGGAGATGGCGGCGGCGGTGGCGGCGAAGGATGCGGACGGCTTGGTGGAGTTGCTGGCGGAGCGAGGGCGGGCGGCGCGGAAGCAAGGGATGGCGCGGGACGAGCTGGCGGAAGCAGCGGCGGCCGCGCTTGGGCCGCTGCATAACAATGAGGCGCTGGATGCGGCGTTGAACATTGAGGGGTTGTGGAGCACGGAGGACATCGCGCGCGGTTTCTGGACGGTGGAGGGGATGCGGTATTTGTTGAAGAGGATTGAGGATGGGGCGCTGACGGCGGAGCAGCGGGACCGGTATGTGCGGGCGCTGCCGCCGGGAATCATGGGGGTGCAGGACGGGCTGGTGATTTGGCCGCGGGGATCGCTGGTGCGGCTGGCGAAGCTGGCGGCGGAGGAGAAAGGTGAGGATTCGCTGGCGGGGGATTTGTTGAACGTGGTGCGGTTGTCAGCGGGGCAGGCCCGGTCGCTGGATTTTGTGGAGCAGGGGGACCTCGCGGCGGCGATGAAGGTGGTGGCGGGGATGCGGGAAAAGGCGGGGAGCGCGTGGATACTGCGGGAGATTGATGAGACTGTGGCGGCGGGGGAAATCGGCGGGCCAATGGGGCCGGTGAAACTAGAAAATGGTAAATAGTGAATCGTGAAAAAAGGGGGCACGCATGAAGAGGGATGTGCGTGGTGGCTATGGAGGTTTGTGGATATAGTTGCGCGAGTTTGGGAAGAATCGTTTGCGACTCGAGGAATGTGTATGCGTGGACGGTGGGCGTGGCGCGCGGCGGTTGTGGTTGTAGTCGGCATGTTGACCGGGAACGGGGCGGCCTCGGGGGCGGGGGATGGGGAGACGTTCGCGGCGTGGCTGGAGCAGCATCCGCAGGTGAAGGCGCGGGTGGCGTGGGTGACGGGGGATGGGGGACGGGTTGAGTATGGGAAGTGGACGAGCGCGCAGAAGGCGCGGGTGGAGGAGTTGTATGGCAAGTTGATGGCGGGGGATCGGAACCTGGGGATGCATTTGCCGGAGGCGGAGAAGGCGAGCGGGTATTACACGGTGGAGCAGGCGTTCGATATTTATGCGGCGCATGTGGCGCACGTGGTGTATGTGGAGGCGAAGGGGTTGGTGCCGTGGAAGGTGGAGGATTTGCCGGCGGACGAGTTAGATGCGTTGGTGAGTGCGGAGTCGTATTTTGCGATGATCAAGCCGACGGGGCAGGCGTTGCCGGCGGGAATTCAGGCGCGGCGGGATTTTCAGGATGTCTCGGAGAACGAGTGGCTGGGGGAGTACATCAGCGATCCGCGGATCGGCTATGAGTTTTTGTCGGGCAAGACGAGCACGACGGGGCGTTCGCTGATCGGGAAGAATCGGTGGGAGACGGTGAAGAATATTACGATCTGGATGCGGGACAATGTGGATCATGGGGGGATTGATGATCAGGTGGGGACGCGGGCGAAGAAGTTGCGGTGGCTGGACGAGCGGCTGCGGCGCTTTCCGGGGCAGCAGACCGTGATGGCGAACCAGGGGTGTCACTCGGCGAGCAAGTTGTTCGTGGATTTGGCGCGGAGCGTGAACATTCCGATTTTGAGCGTGCGGTCGCTGGATCCGACGGATGGCCAGAAGAAAGAGAATTATTTCAGCCGAACGCATGGGAGTTTGATCTACGGGTGGATGGAGGCGTCGCCGCGGGTGGTATGGCACACGGACGAGATTTATGCGCGGGAGGGGCGGATTTGTTTTCCGATCGATGAAAAGGGGGCGCTGCTGCCCAAGGCGGAGGCGGACAATCGGTATGCGGAGCAGACGTGGCTGGCGCCGGCGCAGTGGAAGAAGGCGGGGTTCGCGTATGAGTTGGCGCGGGTGTTTCCGGGGAAGGGGTTCGGGCACGATTCGCCGAAGGATGAGAACCGGTATGACCTTGGGTACACGGACGGGGCGTGGCGCGGGATGGGGAAGGGGGACATTTCGACGATGTTTGATTGGGCGCAGGATTATGCGTTGTGCGGGTATCCGCTGCTGGACCTGGCGGGGCGGCAGGTGGTGACGGCGCAGTTGCAGATTGATTTCAAGGATGCGCAGAAGAATTTGAGCAGCGGGCAGTTGCCGAAGATGCCGACGATGGCGGAGTTTGAATCGCGCGCGGCGGCGGGGTTGAAGGCGGTGGGGGGGGAGGCGGGGTTGACCAAGCGGCAGAAGGCGATGGAGGCGGCGCGCGGGAAGGAGGTGTTGAAGGCAGGGGTGGTGTATGACGGGAGGAAGGGGTGAGGGGGGGTGGGGTGAATGGGGTGCACAGTGATCCTGAGGAGGGAGCGGGATGGATTGAAATTATCGAAGACAAGATATGGTTAATGGCTATGGGGCGGGGCATAATGCGGGGGTGCTCCGGGATCAGCAGCGGATGATGGATGTGACGTTTCGGCTTGGAAAAAGGAACGGGCATGGCAACTTCGTTTGCTGCGGACTGGACGAGGGCAAAGGCGGCATTTACGGCGGCGACGCAGGCGAAGAAGCCGACGGCGACGTTTCTCGGGGTGTTCAACAAAGGGACGGGGATCGGGGCGTCGCTGAAGAGCGCGGATGCGGCGAAGACCGTGGGGGAGTTGCACACGGCGATGAAGGCGTTCAAGACGGCGTTTGATGAGTATGTCAAGACGCTGGACAAGGCGATTGCGGACCCGAAGGTGACGGACCCAGCGGTGAAGCCGGCGTATTCGGCGGCGGCGGCGAAGCTGAAAAAAGAGTTGCTGGACATTTACACGCGGGCTGGGCAGGTGGCGGAGAAGATCGTGGGGGCGCAGAAGAAGGCGGCGGTGGATCCGGCGGAGATGAAGGACCAGGTGGAGGCGAAGCAGTTTGCGGGGTTCAAGTCGCAGGTGGAGGAAGTGACCAAGGAGCATCGGGCGTTACAAGAGAACCGGCAGAAGTTTGATGGCGCGATTTCAGAGATGGTTCAGCAGATCGGCGACGGGTTGGCGACGATGCGACCGAAGCCGGGGGCGGCGGGAACCAAGTTCGAAGATTTCCTGCCGGTTGGGGCCATGCAGGGGTGGGTGACGGAAACGAAGGACCGTTGCGTGAAGCGGACGGAGAATCATGCGGCGTACCTTGCGAATCACGAGGCGGCGAAACAACTGCGCGACAAGCTGCCGGAGTCTTACAAGAGTGAATTAGCGTGGCTGAATGCAAGAATGTCGAAAGAACCGCTGACGTTCAGCGCGGCGATGGCTGAACATCTGACGAAGAATCCCGTCAAACAGGACCTGGACAAGACGTCCAAGAAAATGGACGAAATACTGGCACGGCTGAACCCGCGGCACCTGGAGGTGAAGGCGGGGGAGCTATCGAAGTTGTACGACCAGCTCTTCGCGCACTGCACGGCGGCGGTAAAGGCCAAGCAGGTGGGCTGGACGGAGCGCGCGAAAGCGAGCCTGTCGGAGGGGCAAAAGATGCTGGTGAAGATGGATGGGATCGTGAAGCCGATCCGCGCGGATTACGAGGAGGACAAGTCGTCGGTCGAACACAGTAAAGATGCCAAGGCGATTCAGGAAAAGCTCAAGAAGATCGGGGTGATATACGCGCAGGGGCAGCAGGCGGTGCAGAGCGCGCAGCAGCGGGTGGGGTAGGACCGTCAGGGATTGACGTCGGCGTCTTCGAGAAGATTGCCGGAGTCGTCGACGGCGGCGATCCAGGAGTTGCCGTCGCGGATGAAGATGATGGCGGGGTAGAGGGGGTCGCGGTGGAGGAAGGTGGGGAGGTTGGTGTTGCCGGCGCCATAGATTCCGCCGCTGGCGCTGACGACGGTGAGGCCGGGGCCGGGGGAGGTGGAGACGGTGCCCCATTTGGCGACGGTTCCGCCGTGGGTGAGGATGATGTTGGCGTTGACGTTGTAGGGGAAGGTGGAGATTTCCTGGAAGCCGGGAGCGTGGAGCATGGCGGCGAGATCGGCGGGCGGGGGCACGGGGGGTTCGGCCCATGGGGGTTTTCCTTCGGTGCGGAGGCGCTCGGCGATGCGGCGGTTGTAGGCGCTGGCAAAGGGGAGCGCGAAGTCGTCATTGGTCCGCAGGCCCGTCGCTGGATCGACATATTGTTTAACATCTATATCACCAACGCTGATAGTTTCAGAACCAGGCCTGACGAAGATGAAAGCTTTGTGGGTTGACCAGCCTTTGTCGGCGAGCGTGCGGCCGCGGCGGTCGAGGCGCCAGGCGTCGACGGCGGCGTAGGCGGCGGGGAGGGTGGTGGCGGCGAGGAAGAGGGCGACGGCGGCGGTGATGCGGATGGGGGGGCAGGCGATCCAGTCACCGAGGGCGGCGCGGGCGATCCACGCGGAGAGGCGGGAGAGGCCTTCGAGCAGTGCGGTGACCAGCACGTGGAGGGGGCCGAAGATGATGATGGTGTCGATGAGGGTCATCAGGGGGTCGAAGAAATTGGGGACCATGGTGGGCCAGGAGGCGGCGTCGATATAGGCGGTGAGGAGGGCGTAGGCGAGGAGCACGAAGAGGCGAGGTTTGCCCCAGCGTTGGAAGAGGGCGGAGAGGGGGACGGCGGCGATCCAGAGAACGGTGGCGCCTTGCCAGTGGGCGTCGATCGGCGGGTAGCCGCGCTGCTGGATGGCGGGCACGCAGCCGAGGAGGTAGAGAAAGGCGCAGGCGGCCAGGAGGGAGGGGGTCGCGAAGATGCGGGGGTCGAGGCGGCGGGGTTGCGGAGCGGCGTAGTCGAGATGCATGGAGGTTTCTCCTTGCTCGTGAATGCGTACGTTGGAAGTGCGAGAAGGTTCGCGGGTGTTGAAAGGGATTGCGGCAAGATGGGATCGGGGTGTTCGTTGCTGAGGGATATACTGAGGTCGTAAGAAGGAGGTTCGACGATGCGTGTGAAAAGAGTTGGGATGATGGCGGGGGTGCTGGGCGCGGGGCTGGTTGGTGCGGCGGTGATGGGGGCGGCGGGGAGTGCGCCGGCGGGGCAGGGGGCGGGGGAGTTGCCGGCGGTGACGGTGCATTTGGCGGGGGATTCGACGGTGTCGCAGTATCCGCCGACGACGAAGCAGGAGGGGTGGGGGATGGAGCTCAAGGAGTTTTTCAATGACAAGGTGACGGTGGACAACCAGGCGCAGGGCGGGGCGAATGTGCAGAGTTTCAAGCGGAGCGGGCGGTGGACGAAGATTCTGGAGAACGTGAAGCCTGGGGATTATGTGCTGATTCAGTTTGGGGCGAATGACAGCGGGACGGCGCACGGGCCGGTGACGCCGGCGGATTTTGCAAAGACGCTGGGGGAGATGACGGACGAGGTGAAGGCGAAGGGCGGGACGACGATTTATGTGACGCCGTCGGCGTTTTATCAGTGGAGTTCCGATGGGAAGGAGGACAACGCGCGGCTGGCGCCATATGCGGAGGCGATGCACACCGAGGGGAAGGAGAAGGGGGTGGTGGTGGATGATTTGAATGCGTTGGGGGTGGCGTTTTTGAACAAGGAGGGGAAGGAGGCGACGAAGGAGTTGTATTTGCCGTCGCGGACGGGGGAGCCGGACAAGGCGCATTTTTTGAAGGCGGGTGCGGTGAAGATGGCGGGGTTTGTGGCGGAGGGGTTGAAGGAGGGTGGGAGTCCGCTGGGGGCATATGTGGTGGAGGACAAGTTGCCGAAGGACCAGTGACGGGTGACAAACGGCGGGAGGGGGTGCATGGAATGGAGGCGGGGTGCGCGATGAGGGATCGATCATGAGCCATACGCGCTGCGAGGTATGCGGGGAGGAGGCGAAGGTGCATGTGACGGAGGTTGCGGGAGGGAAGGTGTCGGCGCGACATTTTTGTGAGCGGCATGCGGAGGGGGTGGCGCCGCGGGTGCTTCGATGGGATGGGAATGTGTTGCAGGGCGCGGATCGGATGGCGGGGTGGATGATGCTGAAGATGCTGGGGGAGATGCGGCGTTTTGTGTATCGGCATGGGCGGTTGCCGGCGACGATGGAGGAATTGAAGGGCGCGGAGGTTGGGGGAGAGAAGGGTGCGGGTGGGGAGATTGTGGATCCGGTGGTGCGGAAGAAAGTGATGTGGATGGAACGGATGCAGGCGTTTGTGGAGAAGCACGGGTGGGTGCCGCAGACGGTGGAGGAGTGGGCGGAGGTGGAGGGGGGGTTGGATTGAGGTGCCGTGCGGTTGGGGGAGGGCGCGGGCGGCGGAGGGGAGGAGCGCCAGGTGGATTTTCCATGGCGCGACGTTTTGGCGGTGTGGGGGTCGCATTGTAAGTATTTTCGGGGGAGTGGGTTGAGGGTTTCGGGATGGGCCAGGACGCCCAGGGCGCCACGGATTCCTGGGGGAGGCGCATGCGAGCTGGGCGAGCGGGGGAGTGTGGCGGGGGCGGGCTGGGGGTTCACGATGCCCGGTGGCGGCAGGGTGATGGGGATGCGGGTTTTTGGCATTGGATATTCCCTCCCGAAGCGGGGGCATTATACCCTAACGGATACCTTACAATCAAGAGAAAAGTTGGAGACGCGAAGGGATGAAGGAGCACAGCGCGGCCAAGCCGCAACCAAGCAACCACGGAGCACACGGAGTTGCACGGAGGGACGACGACGACGGCCCCCACCGACGACGACGTAAATTGGCCACGAAAGGCACGAAGGGCACGAAAGTTGCGATCCAGGAATGTTGTTGCGGCGCGAAGAAGTGGCGCGATTGAAGTACGAGGGCGCTGGGGAGAATTACGCGGCTTCCGGTTGGAATGAAGCTTTTTAGATATATTGGTTTATGGTGCGGGGACGGCGGGTTGGATCAGCCTGTTCGTGGTCTTCGCGTGCTTCATTCGTTCGTGGTCTGGTCTTTGGCGCTCGCGGCATCTGTTTTCGGCGGTCGCGGCCAGAGTGCGATAAAAGATGGGCGCCCTCAAGGTTGGGTGCGGCCATCTTTTGTGGCAATTACTCGTGGCATTGGCGTCTCTGCAAAGGGGGGCCCGCAGGCCGCTGTGTCCGGAATGAACATTCGCGCGCCCTGGGTGGATCGGCCTTTGGCCGAACATCGGCGGGACGCCGATGCCACAGAAGAGGGCCACACCCGGCGCGCCTGTCGTTTGGAAGCCGGCGGGTTATTTGCCCTACAATATGCTCATGCCATCGCTTACGGATATCGGGATGTCCCTGGATGATTTTGAGCGGCTCGTCCGCGCCCGCCGCAGCGTTCGCAATTTCAAGGCCGATCCGCTTTCCGAGGACCTGCTCGACCGCCTGCTCGATGCCGCCCGCTGGGCTCCTTCGGGCTACAACCTGCAGCCCACGCACTTTTTCGTGGTATCCGACTCCGCGATCAAGCCGGCGCTTCGAACCGCGTGCCTGAATCAGCGGCAGATCGAGGAAGCCCCGGCGACGGTTCTTTTTCTCGGCGACCGCCGGGCGGCGTGGGACAACTTCCAGGAAATCCTCGAGGCCGAGGAGGCCGCCGGGGGCATGCATCCGAGCTACCGGAAAAGCCTCGAAAAAGTGGTGCCGCTCGCGTTTCATACCGGACCTCTGGGGCTGGGCTGGCTGTGGAAGGCCACGCTGCCGGCGCTGCGTCGGCTGGCCCTGCCCACGCCGGAGCTTCCCGCCGTGCACCGCCGGTTCTGGCTGGCGAAGCAGGTCAGCCTTTCGGCCATGGTTTTCATGCTCTGCGCCACGGCCGCGGGGCTGGGCACGTGCCCGATGGAAGGTTTTGACGAAGCGCGGGTGAAGAAGGTGCTGGGCATTCCGGCGCACATGCTGGTGGTGATGGTGATTCCGGTGGGATTTCCCGCGGAGGACAAGCTCGTGCGCAGCCGGCTGCCGCTTTCCGCCCGCGTTCATCGGAACGGGTGGTGAACGTCCCGGGGCCGATTTTCGGTCGGCGGCCGGTCCGCATAATTCCCCATGAGCGGTCAAATCCTGAACCCGGGTTAAAGATTTTGGCGTGCCGTGGCGATAGCTACTGCGGGCGTAGCGACAATTGTTCGGAAGAGCGCTACAATTCGGCGGCCTTCAAGACAGGCGAGCTTAACGGCCTGCCGGGCCTCTAAGGAGATATCAATGCCCACGACCCAACAGCCGGACGCTGCCCCGCCAGCCCAACGCAGCCGCGACCGGGGTCTCGATACCGAACTCAAGCGCCGTCTGATCGACCATATGGACATGATCAAACGTCCGAACGACATCGTGCGTGTCACGCAGATCAGCGGGCACCATTTTCGCGTGAATACCCTCAGCCCCACCCAGGCGAGCGACGCGGTGATGCCGGTCTATCGGATCGTCAAAAGCCAGTTTCTTTATGTGGAGGACCGGCTGGGTGAGCTGGTGATGGTCGACCAGACGCGGTCGTAGAGCGATTTTCCATTTTCCTGTGCAAAGTCGCCTCCGCACGCTCGTGCGGAGGCGTTTTTTTTTGCCTTGGAACTACCGCACGCCCGAACGCCGGCGCCGAATGCTCAGCAGCGGCACGGCGGCGCACGCCAGGAGCGTCAGGCTGGCCGGCTCAGGGGTGACGATCGTGGTCGCCGTGTAGGAAATCCCGGAGGAACCGGTGGCCGTGACATCGGTCAACGGGTTGCCGTCGGCGTCATAAAACGTGAAGAGAAAAGGGCCTGATTCGGTGAAGGTGCCGTCGCCGTTGGGGGTGAGCTGGTTGCCCACGGTGGCGTCGACGCTCGCGAAATTGGAGTGGGTGGCGTCGGGCGTCGCGAATCCTTCGGCTTGCGCCAATAACTGTGCTTCGAAGGAAATGGGTTGACCGGTGTATGCGTACGTGTCGATACCCGTGTAATCGCCGCTCCCGGTGATTTCGCCGGGAAAGACCACAGGGGAGACGATAACCGAGCTACCGGGGGAAGCGCCGCTGAAAACGACATGCACCGCTGCGCTGACCGTCAGGAACGCGACCTTGGAAGCATCAGGGCCTGAGAGCGTCAGTGAGTCGTCGACCACAGCGTCCGCGGCGCTCGTGATCCAATCCGAGCCAGCCGCGCCTTGCGCCTCGACGTGCACCTGCAGCGTGGGGGCAAAGCCGTCGACCGACTGGGCCGTGGAATGCACGTAGCCGGCGCCGGCGGTCGCGCCGCTGCCGGTAAAGGTCGCTTCCGTTTCGGCGGAGGAAGCGCCCTGGTCAAACGGGGCCCCCGAGATGGAAACACCCGTGCTTTGCAAGTCGTTCGGGAAATGAAAGACCTCGCTGGTGAGCACCGACTCCGCGCGGGTTATCGGCGCCAGCGCCAGCACCCCGCCGGCAAAGATCGCGGTGAACGCTACGGAACCCATTTTTCGCATGTGGTCTCTCCATCGACTCCCGACAACGTACCCCACGCTCCTGAACATGCCACCCAAATATCTCAATTTCCGCCACACCAAACTCACGCCTTGGCGAGCCAGGTGATGGCCATCGTGCCGTAACGAAATTCTCGGACGATCTTCGCGCCAAGCGCGGCGGGTTCCACGGAGACGTTGGTGGGGTGGCGGAAGGACAGGATGCCGCCATCGACCATGCAATGGGCAGCGAGGCCGCGGAGCAGGGCGTCGAGCCTGTGGCGCTCGTGGCCGCTGGTGGCGTGGACGTAGGGCGGATCGATAAACGCGATGGTCAATCCGCGTTCGCCGAAGAGTTCGGGATGGTCTGCCGCGGTATAGGCGTCGATCGGCAAAATTTCCGCGCGGTCTGCCACGCTCAACTCCGTAAGGTTCTGCTTCAACCCCCGCAGCGCTCCCCGATCGCGCTCCACGAAAATCGCTTTGGCCGCCCCGCGCGACAAGCATTCCAGCCCCATCGATCCCGTCCCGGCGAAACAATCCAGCACGGTCTGGCCGACGAAGCATTCCTGCAGGGCGTCAAACAGCGATTGCTTCGCGCGATCGGTGATCGGCCGCGTCGTATCGCCCGGCGGCGAGGCGAGCGCGCGGCCTCGAAATTCTCCCGCGATGATGCGCATGGCAGCCCCTCACGCCGATTTCGCACGGCCATGTTCCCACGCGAGCGCCGCTCCTTGGAGCACGAGGTCCGGCACGTACGAATCGACCAGCCCTTCGCCCGCGCCTTCCCCGAGCACCGCCAGCGCGTCGCCGCCGGTCGCCACCACGTGCGGCCAGGCGCCCAGCGCCGTCGCGTACCGCTCGAGCAGTTCCCGCACCGCTCCGCGAATGCCGACGTAGAGCCCCAGGTTGATCGCTTCCTGGGTGAAGCGGCCGAAGGGCACATCGGCTGTCGGGGGCGTCAGCGAGGATTCGGGCAACTGTGCGGTGAAATCGTGCAGGGCCTTGGCGGACATTTGCAGGCCGGGCGCGATCGCGCCGCCGCGGAAAATGCCTTCATCGTCGATGCAATCGACCACCAGCGCGGAGCCCACCTGCACGATCGCGCACGCCGCCTCGACGTTCACGTAGGCCGCCAGCGCCCCGAGCAGCCGATCCTGGCCGACGGTGGTTTCATCGCGGAGCGTTGTTTTCAGCGGCACTTTCAGATCGCCGCCGATGATGCGAAGCTCCGCCCCGGTCTGTTCCCGCGCCGCGCGCCCGATTCGCTCGGTCAGCTCGGGCACTACCGAGGCGATCACGATTTCCGCGTCGCCCCGCTCATCCTCGTCCGCGTCCCCGCCCTCGCGCTGGGCCTTTTCGAACAGCGTCTTGAGCGTCTGGGCAAGCTGCGTCTGGACCTCCGCGTGGGTCAGCCGCAGCGCGGGATCCTGCGCCTTGCCCTGCGTGTAGACGTTGAGGCCGACACGCGAGTTGCCGATATCGATCGCGAGAACGCTCATGGGAACCTCGGTGGTCGGTTGGTCAGTGGTCAGTGGTCAGTGGTCAGTAGTCAGAAGACAGTAGACAGAAGAAACGCCTGCCTCTACTGACTACTGACTTCTGACTGCTGACTACTCCCCCTCACACATCCGGTTTCTTTCGCTGATAATACTTGCTCTTGCGTGCATCGTCCGCCTTTATCGCTTCGATCTCCGCGGCCAATTCCGGATCTTCGACGGCCTTTTCCGGAGCGGGCGTCTCCGCGGAGGCGGGGTCGTGTGCGGCCAGCTTTTTCTTCACGCGCTGCGTGTGCGCCGCTTTGCGCTGTTTGGCGGTCGTGCGCTGCGCGCCCACGGGCTCGATCGTCGTGCGCTTGGGCTTCTCGCTCTTCTTGCCGCGCGGCTTGCCCAGGGCCTTCTGCGGCGGCACGCCTTCGCCCAGCGCGTTGATAAACCGCTCCTCGCGCCGCGGGCCGCTGTCCGCCCCCGAGGCGGCCTCCTTCCCCCGCAACGGATGCTTCGCCGGCTGCGAACGCCGCCGCTCCGGCTCCGGCTCCGCGTCCCCGACGCCGATCAGCTCATCGCCCTCATCCACCGGCTCCCAGGCCTCCTCATCCGCCTCGCCCTCGGCGTATTCAAATTTTTCCGACTCGGGCCGCTCGGCTTCCGCTTCCGCCGGCACGTAGGCGTGCTCGTCCACGAACGGCTCGGACGCCGGCGCCCGCTGCACCGCCTGCCACAATGCTTCCAGCAGCGGCCGCAATCCTGTTCCGGCCACCGCCGAGAGCGCAAAGACCTGTTTTCCCGGCAACTCCGAGCGCAAATCGGCCAGCGCCTCGCTCGCCCCCGCCAGGTCCATCTTGTTGGCGACGAGAATTTCCGGTTTTGCCGCCAGCTTCGGCGAATAGGCCTCCAGCTCCGCGCGAATCTGGCGGTAGGCGTCGATCGGCCGGGTTTCATCTACGGGAAGAATGTCGATGAGGTGCACCAGCACGCGCGTGCGCTCGATGTGCCGGAGGAAATCCAACCCGAGCCCCGCCCCTTCGCTCGCTCCTTCGATCAGGCCGGGGATGTCGGCGATCACCAGCCGCCGTTCGGCATCCAGCTCCGCGATTCCCAACTGCGGCATCAGCGTGGTGAAGGGGTAATCAGCGATCTTCGGCCGCGCCGCCGACAGGCGCGAGAGCAGCGTACTTTTGCCGGCGTTGGGCAAGCCGACGATGCCGACATCCGCGATCAGCCGCAGCTCGAGGTGCAGCTCGCGCACCTGGCCCTTCTGCCCGGGCTCGGCGAAATCGGGGGCCTGGCGCACGGGCGTCACAAAATGAATGTTGCCCTTGCCGCCCTTGCCGCCCCGCGCCACGCGCACCCGCTGCCCCGGCTGTTTCAGATCCGCGATCAAGAGGCCGGAGGTCTTGTCGTACACCAGCGTTCCCGGGGGCACGCGGATGACCAGGTCCGCGCCGTCGCGGCCCGCCTTCTTTTTGCCCATCCCGTTCTCGCCGGGCTCCGCCCGCCAGTGGTGCCGGCCGACCATGTCCAGCAGCGTATCCACGCCCGGCGTCGCCTCGAGGTGCACCGCCCCGCCGTCGCCGCCATCGCCGCCGTCCGGTCCCCCGAGGGGCACGTACTTTTCCTTCCGGAAGCTGACGCATCCGCGGCCGCCATCCCCCGCCAGCACCTGAATATCCGCCTGATCGACAAACATGAATCAACCTTCGAGCGAGCCTGACCCGACGCAAAATCGCGTGAAACGGTTCATTCTAGCATAAACCGCCTCCTTCCGTGCGCGCCGCGGAATCCCCGATTGTGCATTTGTATGTTCGCGGATAAATTTCTCGCTCACGGAGCGGTTTCATTGCTCCCCTCAACTCTCTTTCGAGGAGCCTTGCATGACCACCGAGACGCCCACCCCGGAATTTCTTCCCGGAGTTCCCGATCCGCGGGCACAAGTGAGCCTCCCGGCCACCCTCCTGATGGTGGTCGGCGGCTGCAATATCGCGAGCTGTGTTTACTGGCTCCTCCGCGCATTGATTGGCTTCGGCGTTTCCAGCACTATGGGGGGCGCCATGGTGGGCGGTGTGTGGTGCTTTCTTTGGATGGCGCTCGCCATCATCATCGGGGCGATCAACATCTTCGGCGGGATCAAGATGAAAAGCCTGCAAAATTACAACGCCGCCCTTGCTGGTGCGGTGGCAGCCATTCTTCCTTGCACCTGCTGCTGCATCGCTGGTTTGGCGGTTGGCATCTGGTCGCTCGTCGTCCTGATGAAGCCGGAAGTCAAAGCGGCCTTCCGTTAATCGCCGCTCGCCAAACGTTGCATAGAAAAGAAGCTCCGTCCGCTGGCGGAGCTTCTTTTGTTTTTGCGTTTCCTGGGGCTTGTTTACGTCGCCATGGGCGTGCGATTGCCGCGGCGCACGAGGAGGTAAATGAGTGCTCCGAGGATATGCAGGAAGAAGATCACGCAGAACCAGAGCAGTTTGTCCATCGGTGTCGGTTCGTTCACCAGCGCGTCGATCAACATCCAGATCCAGAAGATCGAGGTGAGGATCGCCAGGATGAAAATCACAAGGAAAAACCCGCCGAACACGACGCTTACCCCCGTGGCCGCAAGGATGGGAACCATGGCCATTCTCCTCAAAAAGAGCCGCAGCGAAATGCCGCCGCCGCGAACTCCCTTCACAAAGAATGTGCCACCGGCAAAGAGTAGTTTCCGCAAAAAAAAAAACAGAGCCCGTCTTTGCGAACGGGTTCTGCCGAACAATTTTTTGTGCCAAGGGGGCTGGTTCAGGCGCCGGCTTGACCAGTTACGGGAGCGACAGGCTCGATCGACACCTTGTAGTTCACGTACTGAACTTTGCCATCAGCCATCGCGAAGAGCGAATCGTCGCGGGCCACGGCCACGTTCTTGCCGGCCTTGAACTTCGTGCCGCGCTGCCGCACCAGGATCGAGCCCGTGGTGACCGTTTCGCCCGCGTATGCCTTGATGCCCAGGTATTTGGGATTCGAATCGCGGCCGTTGCGCGTCGAGCCCTGACCTTTTTTATGTGCCATGACCGGTTCCTTGTGCCTGCAAAACCTGTAAACCGAGCCCGGCACTATACCGCAGCGGCCCCCTCAAAAGCAACACTGGCCCGGTCTGAATGCGGTGTCGGCCGTTTCACCGCTGGTGCGGCCCCTGGCGGCGGGATAAGATTCCGGCGTTTGCACGTCCAGCACGCCGGCGTTCGAGCCGGAAGGAGATGTCCGCCCGCGAAATTCCGGTTCCGCCCGCATCCGTTCCCGCCCTGCTGAATCACGTTCGTTCGCTCGCCGATTTCCGCGTTCGCCGCACCACTGGCGCCTATGTCATCGAAGGCATTCGGCAGTTCGTGCAGGCCTATGACGCCCGCCATCGTTTCCAGGCCATCCTGCATTGTCCGATCCTCCTGCAGGCGCCGCTGGCGGAGATGCTGGTGCGGCGGCTCTCCGCCGCCGACGTGCGGCGTGTCCGGTTGTCGCCGGAGCAATTTCGTTCGATTTCGATGGCCGAGCGGGCCTCGGGAATTGCCGCCATCGTGGAGCAGCGCTGGACGCCGCTGGAGCAGGCGCATCCCGGCCCGGCGACGTGCCACCTGGTGGTGGATTACATTCGTTCGCCGGGCAACCTGGGCACGATCCTGCGCACCGCGGAGGCCGCCGGCGCGGGCAACATTTTTTTCACCAGCAGCGTCACGGATCCGTTCGATCCGGCGGTGGTGCGCGCGAGCATGGGCGGTCTTTTCCATTTGCCGCTGGTGCGGGCGGCGCCGCGTCTCCTGGGCGTGTGGGCCAGGCGGCATCGCATCCGGCTGGTCGCCCTTTCCCCGCGCGCCGACCGGCTGTACACCGACCTGTCGCCGGCAGAGCGGCCGTCGGCCCTGCTGCTGGGCGAAGAGCGCAAGGGCCTTTCCGCGGATCTTCAGGCCCTTGCGCATACCGCCGTGCGCTTGCCAATGCCCGGCCGGGCCGACTCGCTGAATGTCGCCACCGCCGCCGCCATCATGATTTACGAGCTGCTGCGTCAACGTTCCGCCGACGTCGCAACCGCCTCTCCGGGTCTGGCCGCGCCGGCGCGGCCATGCGCCCGACAAGGTTGACCCACCATTGCCGCTTTCTTATGATGAAGAACTCGAAATTGCCGCACCAGTAGCTCAGTTGGCAGAGCAGCTGACTCTTAATCAGCGGGTCCTAGGTTCGAGCCCTAGCTGGTGCAATGGTAAAAACGCGGTTTTCCCCGAGGAATACCGCAATTCGGGCAAAAGGCATCTTATACCGAGATTCGCCGAAATGCACCGAAATTCAAGAAAATCCTAGCACCCGCCTAGCACCAGCCCCGGCCCGAGCCGCTTTTCGAGAGGAAAATGGCCATGGCCCCCACCTAGCCACCCACCCCCTTCGCTGCTCGCGCCGTCGAAATCCCGGCGAACTCGCAGGAATCCCCTAGCACCGGTGCTAGACGTCAGCCGCCGAAGCGCATCAATTTCACGGTCAAATCCCTCGCCGCCCTCACCTCGCCGACCGCCGGTCGCGTGTACGTGTACGACACCCTCATCCGCGGCCTCGCGGTCTGCATCACCGCCAACAACTCCCGTCAGTTCTATCTGTATCGGTGGGTGAACGGCAGGCCGGAGCGGATCAAACTGGGCAAGGTCGGGGAAATCACCATCGACCAGGCCCGCCGCACGGCCGGCGAGAAGCTGGGCATGATTGCCGCCGGCATCAATCCCCAGAGGCAGAAGCTTGAGGCGCGGGAGGAGGCCACGTTCGGGGACCTCTTCACCGCCTTCATCGAGAAGTACAAGCGGTCGCTCAAGCCCAAGTCGTGGTAGCAGGACCAGGAAAACTACGACCTGCACCTTGTCCAGTGGAAGAACCGCTGGCTTTCGGAAATCACCCGGGCGGACGTGGTGGAGTTGCATCGGAGCAAGGGCGCTAAAGCACGCCGGAGAAGCCCGGGAGCTTCCATCCGCGCGATGGAACTGGGTGGAACCCTGCGTATGGACCAGGCGCATGTTGCGGGCGCTCGATGAGGGCGTCAAAGGAGGTCGATGGTTCAGCCTGATGGACAAGGTCTGGTTGCTGAAGAACCTGCGTGCGGCTTTCGCGAAAGTAAAGCAAAACGACGGGGCTCCGGGAACGGACCGGCAGACGATCGGGATGTTTGAGAAGCATCTGGAAGCGAATCTGGAGAAGCTCTCGCGGGAACTCCGGGAGATCCGGGAATTTTTTATGGTGCCCAGACGCGGACACAAAGCACCATCGAATCCTTTGGGAAAAGTCTCGGATGGCAAGTTCAGATATGTTGGTCGCGGGCACCTTAAAGGAGCCGCGCAAGCTCATTCTTCGAGAATTCGCGACGATTGCAGCCTGTGAAGGGAGGGCAGGCTTTTTTTTAGCTATCGAGCGACCTACAGTGCACGCAATTCGAAGCCGTGCCGGGAAGGTAAACTCCAAAGCTTGCTTATGGGGTGAGAACGCAGCCGACCTCCGGGTTATGAGCGTTTAATCGCGAATTTCCCGAAGCCGCTGCAGAATCTGTACTTAGCGATGACCGCAGCACTTACGGTGCTGCGCTGTCCTGTCCCAATGTTATCATGCTTCCCATGTTTCTCAACTTTCAGTGTACGGATTAGTGTACGCTTCTTGCCCAAAATTTAAGGCATTTTTTCCGTATTTTGCAAACGCAATGATGAGCAACGTGAGTACGTTTGCGCCGAGAAGAATGGGCAAAAGTGTCATATTTCAGCTTTTGCACTGCGAGACGAAAACGACGTGTGAAAACATATGGTCCAATGGCGGCCCCATAATTCGTCTCGTCCGTAATTGGCCAAGCTGAAGCCGATACACGGCCTGTAGCCTGCACGGTTACAATTGATGGAATTACGACCGATACGCGATCGTCAGGGCGTCGTGGTGATTCCAAAAAGTTTCGAAGACGAATGAATGCGCATCGCCACGATCATCCAAAATCGACACGGCACCATCACCGACTGGGCCCCGTCCGCGGTGACACTGTTTGCAGATTTCTTTGTAGATGGCGAATGGCTGCGTGGTGGAAAAATGCTCGGCAAAGGTGTGTGACCGGATGAAATATCGAATATCGACGTCAATGTCCCCGGTGAGGTCCATCGGGTGAGTGCTGATGAATCCGAACGCGTGGAGGTGTGTGGCCTCAATTACTCGCCACAACGTGGTGGTGATGGTGTTTTTGTAGCGATTTCGGATTTCCATTACAGCACTGACAGTGAGAGGGGAGCTCCGTACCGTTTCGATGAAGGGGCTCCCGCAGAAGAGAAGACGGCCAGCACCGTAATTTGCTTCCGCTTCAATCAGCTCGTGACACGCCGGACTGAGGGTTGTTTCGAGGTCGCCGTGCGCGATGTCCTCGTGCCAGGGGAGGATGCTGTGCGTTATCTCGTGCGCTTCATTCCATCTGAGCTTGGGTTCCGCGATGCTCGAATCGAGAAGGATGCGGCGCCGATCAAAAAAGAGTAGTCCCTTCAGTCCCAGAGTCTTGGTCGCTTCGAAGATCGTCTTGGGTGTCGAAAGCACTTGCTTGCCGGCCACTTTGAGCTTGTGAAGCTTTTCGGCAAGCCATGTTGCGTCGGCCGTCGAGTAATAGGCAAGGTCTAATTTTAAGAGCGTGCGAGTCTGTTCCAAGCTGATAGGAGGGGGCGGATTGCCCAAGTCTTTAAGGATCTTGCCTACGCGTGCGTCGACGGAAGCCACCGTCTTTTGGCTGAGGAGGATGTTGGTCTGCAAGGCTGCTCCTACTCATGGAGAATCTTTAGCAGGTCGTGCAGACCCTGCTCCTCAACCTTAGTGAGTTTATCCATTGAACCAGAAAAAGCGGCAAATCTCAAAACTTCCCGCTCCAATACTACATCCCGTTCCTTTCTGTGCCCTGCAAGGGTAAGAAGCTTTTGGTACGACACCCCTAGCGACTCACTCAAAGCAAATAGGACGCGTGGTTCAGGAGTGGTTTCGGCGCTTTCTGCTGCTGCTACCTCGCTTGGATCAATTCCTACTTTCTTAGCGAATTGGTCAACCGATAGCCTTGCTTCGCGTCGTGCCCACTGAACCAACTTCGCAATCCCTGTAACTCCGGAAAGAGGCAGATTGCTCGCGCCGCCAGCGCTACCACTTGCATCGTGCAGTTGTCCTGCTTTGGCTGCGAATCCTCCAACAGCCATGCATCCGTCGTCAAACGAGGTTGATCTTTCGATGAACGCTTGGCGATTAGCCGGCAATTTGAGTGGTCGATGATAATTGTTCATAGTCACACCTCCCCTAAGAAAACTTTAGCCTGTTCTTTTGAAAACTCAAAGTACCGAAGCGGCTGCTTGTACGTGAGGTCTATTCCCAAGTCCGTCATTTTGCACCTATCGCGATAAAATGGCTCAGCTTGGGGAAGAGAATGAAGACCCGTTCTACCTTGAAATCCTAAATCTACGCTCCATCTCAGAGCTAAGTCCATGAGATGAAGACCTGTTCCTCGAAAACGTGGCACCCGGCCGGCTTTGGCCAAATCCCAATTCCATGGGGCGCTCTCGATAAAATCTACGTACACGAGTTCCAAGGGTTTGGGGGGCAATTTGGACATATGTCCGATGCACTTTGCGATGAGAAGCCCTTGCCAAGCACCTTCGGCTTTCATACCGAAGAGGCGGTATTCGCTGAGTGGCCCAAGCTGAAATCCAGGAATACTTACTGCCTTGAGGGACCAACTCCAGTGAACACTTTGAGGCAATTCATTTCGTTTGACTGAGGCATGCACGCAATCCCGAAGAAATCGGACCCTCTCTGGTGCCCAGATTTCTTCAGCTTCAAAGAGGCAATCGAGCGGCAAGTCGTCATGGAGCTCCGCATCGACGAGCACGCCCGTCGCCTTCAACTTTAGCTGGGTCGCATGCACAGCCATCAGAGCACCAAAAGTTCAGACTTTTTCTTCTGAAGTTCGTCCTCAAAAAAGAGTTTTTCGCCTTGAGCGAGCCGCACGTCAACAGCTTGGAAGAATCGGAGCGCCTGCCGAATGATGGCGGTCTTGCTGAGGTCTTTCTTTTGGGCCAGTTGCTCAAGCGCATCCATTTCTGGGGCGGTGAGATTCAACGTCATTGTTCGCTTGTCGTTCATGGTGGCCTCCTTAACCACAGTATGGCTTAAGTATAGCCATCGGTCAAATAAATTTTCCACTTGAACTGGCCATTTTATGACTATATGATGGCTACGAAACAAGCTCTGCCGGAGTCTTGATTCGATAATCAAGGCTCCCGGCCTAACGAAAGGAGTGCAAATGGCTAGAAACTTTAAGCCCGGTCAAACGGCGCCTGCCTCGGGACAGTACCTGCAAATGGGACCGAGGGGTGGACCAGGGAAGGAAGTAACTGTCACAAAGGGTGAGCCGCTGCCGCCGACCCCCACGAGTGGTGGTACCTACAAATTGGTGGACGCACAAAGAACAAATCGGGTCGGGGCTAATGCTTCTGAGACAGCGTGCCATTGATTCTGCTCTGAAGGTCAAATGCCGGAGGAATAGCTGCAATGTGGTCTGACAACGAATCTGATCTGGATATGCTCGGCTACCAACACTTGGTCGCCACGATTACCACGATCGTCAAAACGCCAACGTTGTTGCCCGCCACGATCGGCGTGTTCGGCGATTGGGGGAGTGGAAAATCGAGTTTGCTCCAGATCGCCAAATCCGAATTGGAGAAGGAACAGGATTCTCTTATTTTATCCTTCAACGGGTGGCTATTCGAGGGATACGACGACGCCAAGAGCGCGCTCATGGGAACAATTCTTGAAGAATTGGGCTCCGAGCGGAAGCTGAGCGTTAAGGCACAGGGCCTCTTCGCAAAATTAATCAAGCGCATAAATTGGATGAGATTGCTGGGAATGGGAACCAAGGCGACGGTCGCGTACTCGCTCGGCGGACTACCAGCGCTCGGCTTGACTGCCGGCATGGACGCCGCCGGCTGGGTGAAAGAGCTTGCGACCAAGGCCAAGGAACTGGGCCCAGAAGAGTTGGAAAAATTCATCAAAGAAAAGGAGCCGGAAGAAGATCCCCGTCGAAGCATTCGCGAGTTCAGGAAGGATTTCGCGGAGCTCTTGAAGGAGACCGGAATAAAGCGGCTCGTCGTCATCATCGATGATCTCGACAGGTGCCTGCCGGCAACGATCATCGAAACGCTTGAGGCCATCAAACTCTTTTTATTCGTCCCCAACACAGCATTTATCTTGGGGGCTGACGAGCGGTTGGTGAAATACGCA
The DNA here is from genome assembly GCA_035545015.1 of Phycisphaerae bacterium. Lineage (GTDB taxonomy): Bacteria > Planctomycetota > Phycisphaerae > WQYP01 > WQYP01 > CALCHA01. Next base: position 6,609 of record DASZZD010000008.1, on the reverse strand, counting down.
GTCCGCACACGCTTTCCGGAGCTGCCGGGCGAGAGGTCCGAAGTCGGCAGAGATTACCTTGAAAAACTCATCCAATATCCAATCCGCATTCCGCCGTTGGCGCGCCCTGAGCTGGAAACCTACATCAATCTGCTTTTCACCCGAGCATCCGGGATCGGTGAAGACGAATTTGAAAAGGCGCGGGCATGCGTCGTCAACTGCCCGCCAACTTCACTTTTGGAGGTGCGGTTCAATCAAGGCATCGCGAAAAAAGTGCTAAAGGCTCTCCCGCAGGACCTGGAAGACAAGTTATCCCTCGCTCAAAGGATCGCCCCGGTCCTCGCTGGCGAACTGAACGGCAATCCCCGCCAATGCAAGCGATTCCTAAATATGTTTGTGATGCGAATCGCGATGGCGAAGTCACGAAGTATTGCGCTGAAGGACCGCGTGTTGGCGAAGCTTATGCTCCTTGAGTATTTCAGCCCCGAGTCGTTTCGCCGCCTTGCGGAATTACAAGCCAAAGAGGGTGGAAGGCCCGCCGAATTGGCCGAGGCGGAGAAGATCATTCGAGGTAGTTCACCTGCGAAAGCCGATGAGGTGGCGACCGAGGATGAAACGGCATCAGGAACAAGCGGACGCCGAAAAACTTCGGCGAGGGCAGTCGAATCCTTTGAGGGAGATACCCTTCCGACATGGGTATCAGATGCTAGGGTCAAAGAATGGATTGGAAGCGATCCGCCACTTGCGGGCGAGGACCTTCGTCCCTATTTCTTCTTTTCTCGAGATCGGTTGGGAATCCTAGCTGGCGCGGCGCAGCGTCTAAGCCCCAAGGCACAAGAGGTGCTTTCTCAGGTCCTCCATCAGAGCGAGGCGATTCGCGGTAACGCCCTAAAGGACGCGCCCACACTCGCCGCAGCCGACGCAACGGCGGTGTTTGAATCGCTTGCGGAACGTGCGAGGCAGGAGCAGGACCTCGGAGCTTCCGATTCGGCGTTCATGCGGATATTCGATTGGGTTCGCGTTCGTCCGGAACTTTTCGGCCAATTCACATTGTTCCTTGATGGAGTCCCGCATTCATCGGTGCCAATCCAGGCCGTTCCGAAGGTGCACAACTTGGCGTCCGCGGAAATGAAAGGTGCTGCGGAGCAAATCCTTGAAAAGTGGGCCTCCAGTGCTACTACGCGGCTCAAGAGTGCCGCTGCGAATACACTCACGACCATTCGAAAGGGAAAGGGGTAGTAAGTTGGGAACTTCCAAATCATATCCGGGGCCAAGCGATCGGACTCCTTTGTTGCCCGATTGGGCGACCCCGTCTCCGGACGAGGTTTCAAATGCGCCGGCAGGGGACGGCAGTCCACAATCGCCAGGGGCTCCGCAGTCCGATTCTGGAAATGGGCAAGCAGACGGTGGCGATGAAGGTGACACAAGCCCGAGTTCAGGCGGCGGAGGCACGACGTCTCCGGCATCGGGAGGTCCGCAGCACTGGCGGGCTGCAAAAACGGCAATGGGGCGGGCAGCCAGCAGTGGGGGCTCGGGCCGACGAAATGCGTTCAAGAGCTCGTCAGGCAGCTACGTAAAGGCCCACGGCGGTTCGCGCGCGGCGGCCCGATCTGCTGTAACGGGAAGGTCTGCAACGGCCGCCTTGGGTGGCTTTCTTTCGAGCGTTGCGTCTCGCGGGCTAAACGCCACGATGACAGCCTACGGTCTTCAAGCGTCGATAGGGAAGGCGGCGCCTTCTGTATTTGCCGCGATCATGAACGCAGTCGCGCCGAGCGGCGGTTCTCGCGAGCAAGCGGTGGCCCGCGACGCGATCGGGAAGGCTCTCGATGAGGTCTACGAAAAATTTGTCTCGGCTGATGGAGACGTTTCTCACTTGGACTCAATGACTGCAGCCGATGTTGCTGCAGCGATCGAGGCCGCGGTGGTCGCGTACATTAATTCGAAGTGGGTGGAGGAACTCGGTATCAAGATTGAACAAAGAGCGGTTTCGGAAGCGGATGCGGTACGCCTGGAACGAGACCTGAAAGAATTCGTGAAGGAATCGGTGGTTTTGGACCTGGCAGGTCGGGACGTTCTGAAAATCGATTGGCAGGGCGCGGACGGTCAGGGATTGGTTCAGACAGTCTATGAAAAAGCATACGGCATCATGGGAGGTGAATGATGAACTGGCATTTGGTCGTTCGAACTGGGGACCGCGACAACTATTCGCCGCAGTTTGCCCCGTCGTCTGCTCGTATCTTTGCCGGATTGCACCGGCCAGGAGACCCTTGGAGCATCGGAACAGACGTATTGCGCGTGCTTCACGAAGACTACGGGTTCGCCCCATCCTCAATCGCAGTTGATCTTCTCCATTTTGCATCTGCCGCCTACACCGCCGACCTTCGCATACCGCGAGACCTTACTGCGGAACGTTGGACGCGAGAGATTGTCATGCACCTACCCGTGGAGAACTTGGCGACATGGGAAGCGGCCCGATTGGAAATTCAGGACCTGATGGGTTTTCTTACTGGCGATCGCTGGGAACTCTTGCTTCGACAGCGGGTCCCCATCCCACTCCCGAGAGCAAAGAAAAGCCCGCCCAAGGCGGACGCTGTCTGCCTATTTTCAGGAGGCTTGGATTCGCTGGTCGGTGCAATTGACCTCTTGGCTGCTGGGCGTTCGGTTGCACTGGTCGGTCATCACGGGTCCGGCATTGCAAACGCCGTACAGGATCGCGTGCTTGAAACCCTCAAGAACGCAAAGCTGGCCGGTAAACTCCTCCCATTTTTATTCTACGTCGAGCCACAAAAAGGGAGGGACCGTGTGGGAGAGCCATCGCAGCGGTCACGTTCGATCATTTTTCTGGCGTTGGGTACGATCGTCGCGACGTGCTTAGGTAGTACGGTTCCGCTAGTCGTCGCCGAGAACGGGCTCATATCGCTGAACGTGCCGCTGACAAATGCGCGGATGGGAAGTTTGAGCACCCGCACTACGCACCCCTTTGTCATGAAGTCCTACCGCAGCGTGCTACAGAAATTGGGAATCGTTACTCCGATCGAACTTCCTTACAGATTCAAAACCAAGGGTGAAATGCTCAAAGAAACGCTTGCCCCCGGGGTTCTCAAGCAGGCGGTGGGGCAGACGATGTCCTGTTCGCACCCAGAGGCAGGTCGTTGGAGCAAGAACCCGAACGTTCATTGCGGGTATTGCGTGCCCTGTATCATTCGCCGTGCTTCACTTCACGCAGCCCAAATGTCCGCCGACCGGTACATTGTCGATGTTCTGACAAGTCCTCCCGACTCAGGCGGAGAGAAGGCTCGTGACCTAACCGCGTTCAAGATCGCCGTGGAAAGATTTCAGAACACCAAGAAACACAATGCGGTCTTCAACGTTCTTGCGTCCGGACCGCTTCCCGACGAAGACGTGGAGGACTATGCGGGCGTTTATCGAAGAGGCATGGATGAGGTGAAAAACTTTCTAAAAAGCGCGACAATAGAGTGATGGATCCAAACCCCAAAAAGAGAAGCTTCCCATCCGTTGATACCCATTGCCATGTTGATTTGTTTCCTGACCCCGCTGCGGTCGTCGCCGCGTGCGAACGAGCGCGTGTGTACACGATCGCTGTAACCAATGCACCATTCGTGTTCAAAAACACCCAAGAGCTCGCTGCCACTAGCACGTTTGTTCGACCGGCGGCCGGCCTTCACCCCGAACTTGTAGAGTCTCACGGCGAACAAATCGAAAGTCTTCTTGATCTCCTGACGCAAACTCGTTACGTAGGTGAAGTCGGGCTCGATTACGTCGTCAAGAATGACAGGCTGCACGAGCGTCAGCGCGAACTTTTCCAGCGAATCATTTCGCGATGTGCCAAACTCGGCAATAAGATCCTCACCATTCATTCGAGACGTGCTGCGAAAGATGTAATCGCAATCATTGGAGAGAATTTTCCGGGTCGGATTATTCTCCATTGGTTTTCTGGATCGGTTAAGGAGGCGGAGGACGCATTGGCTGCCGGATTTTATTTTTCGATAAATGTTGCGATGGTGCGAGCTGCTTCAGGTCGAAAGATCATTTCACTACTGCCGAAGGACCGGGTCCTTACCGAAAGTGACGGACCTTTTGTTAAAGAGAACGGGGAGGGGGCTCTCCCAACAAGCGTCGAGAGGGTCGTCGAATCTCTTTCAGAAATCTGGAAAATAGGCCCGGAAGACTGCGGAGCCCTTGTGTTCAATAATTTTCGACGCCTTCTTGAGCTTGCGTCACCACGGTAAACGCCGATTCATTTCCAATACAGGAGTATTACTCGATGCCGAATGGCAAGTTGCACAAACAAGTGGGTGGGATGACTGGCGCCGTCTGCGGCGCATACGTGGCACGAAACGAGAACACTCCGTATGCGATTGCGGCGATTTTGGGTGGTGCCCTGGGCGGTGTTGTTGGAGGAAAGTTGCCTGACGTGATCGAACCCGCAGTGCATCCAAGGCATCGTTCGGTTGCTCATGCAGTGGTTCCGATGACAACCGTCGGCGTGGCAATCTATGAGCGCTGGCGAGCCGGAATTCAAGAATGCTTGCGCTGCGCAAATCTACCGGTTCAACAAGCGCGCGGCGAAATCAACTGGAACAAGGCCTGGCACTTATTCCTGGCTGGTCTCATGGCAGGGTTGGCCGGAGGCTACGTGTCGCATCTCGTGATGGATGCGACCATGTCGAAGAGTTCCTTGCCGATTTTCGGCTAAGAGCCTGTTTCACAACTTACCAAGGCCCCACTGCCCGCCTAGGATTGCCATGGAACAGCAAGGAGCTGGCGTCATGGCAAAGGAATTGCTTTCAGAAGGGTTGTGGCGGGAGGTGGAACCTCTCCTGCCCGCGCATCCATCCCACCCCCTCGGCGGTCATCCATTCGTATCTGACAAGGACGCCCTGCGCGGATTGATTTTCATCCTACGCTCGGGCATTCCCTACCAGATGCTTCCCCAGGAAACATTCCACGCCAGCGGGTCGACCTGCTGGCGACGCATGCGCGACTGGGCCAAGGCCGGAGTCTGGCCACAGGCGCATCAGAGATTGCTTGCGCACCTGGGCCGTTTGAAGGAAGTGGACCTTGCCCGGGCGGTGGCGGATTCGGCAAGCGTGCGTGCGGTTTTTGGGGGGCGCACACCGGGCCCAATCCAGTAGACCGAAGCAAAAATGGCTGCAAAATCCATCTGTTGACGGAAGCCGCCGGGCTGCCGCTGGTGGTGAAAACCGGCCCGGCCAACCCGCGTGACGAAAAGATGCTGCTTCCTCTGCTCGATGCGCTGCCCAAGGTGCCCGGCCCCCATGGCCGGCCCAGGGAAAAGCCCGATGCGCTGCTGGCCGATCGCGGCTATGGCTTCCCCTGGACGATCAGCGCGGTTAAGGCCAGGGGAATTATTCCGCTGATTGCTCCGCGTGGCAGTCCCCACGGCAGCGGCCTGGGAAAATTCCGTTATGTTGTCGAACGCACGCTCTCCTGGTTTACAAACTTCAGGCGTCTGCGGCTCTGCTTCTTTCCCCCTGCCAGCATGTTGCTCGTTAAGTCCAGGGGCAGATCCTGCCAGTCCTCCGCCGTCCAGGGGCCCCCCGCCACGCTCACCGCCTGCACTTTGCCAAAGGCGTTGTATTTGTACTGGGCTTCGACAGCGCCGCTTGTGTCCAGAAGCGCATGGGTGTCGGCCTGGGCGTCGTATTGATGCACATACTCCCCATCCTTCGCCGATCAGATCGCGAATTCGTCGCTGGTGTCGGAGGCGTAGGTCTTGGTGATCGTGCCCCCGACGTCGTCGGTTTCGTGAAGGAGTTTTTTGTGGTCATAGAGGTGGGCGGTGACACTGGCGTCGGTGGATTGCTTGGCGACCCCTCGCATGCCTTCTTGAATTGAGACTTTACACCTTCTGGACGGGTTCGCCAAGAAGAATGTACGAGGTTCACCGGCCCTTAGAGTCCGTCGTCCCGGGTCAGCCGGTTACGAGAACAGCCTACAGTGTGGATTTATCCCTGACGCATCCCCGCATAGGGATCATTAATGGTGTGTTTTACATGTTCAATGAATTTGGCCAATCTATCTCGCAACTCAGGCGCAAGAGGCTTAGAAAGACTTTCCTCAATTACGGGTAGTGCGCGTGGCAATCCGAGCATCGCCACCACAGAGGTTGCGTTCACGACAAATTCCGGAGAATAGGGGGTCCATTGGGAAATTATCCAATCCGTAATCCCATCCGCAAGATCGCTTGCAATACGTTCATAATTGTGCCACTGGCGATCAGAGAGTTCCCGCAAAGCACGAGCAGCCACAACGGCATCGCTAGCCGAGTTGATAGGAACCGCTAATAGTTCAGAGAATAAAGTGCGGAGTTCCCTGGAGTCTAGGGTCTCTGGAAGAGACAAATATTTTTCGATGTTTGTCATTTGCCAGTCTGCCTCCTCGGATCAGTGTTCAATGGGATGTGAGTGTCATTATACGCTTTTCATTTATTTCCCGCGCAAGGCCGTGTCCAGCCCCCATTTCTGACGCCACTTGAATGTATAGACTTCAAACACATGGACATTTCTCATTGCAACTGAACTGACGCCGATCCGGGTGTTTTGACGTTCAAGGGTTCTGTGTCATTGCGGCACCCCCCTGCGGCTG
>DASZZD010000007.1:0-105082 GCA_035545015.1 Phycisphaerae bacterium | reverse complement strand
CTTCCCCCGCCGCCTCCCTTGCCGCCATCCGCCCCGCTCACCGCCAGGTTGATCCCCCCATTAATCGTCACCGTCCCCCCGCTGTTCACCGTCAAATTGATTCCCCGCGCCGCATTGCTGCCGCCCCCAAACCCGAGCGTCCCCGGCCGCCCGCTCTGCCCCTCCCCAGGCCCATCCTCCCCATCCGTCCCATCCGCCCCATCGCTCGCCGCCGACCCCAGAATCGATCCCGAAATCGTTCCCTCAATGTCCACATCCCCCTCCACGTTCAGCGTCACATCCCCCAGCAACACCAGCGTCGCCCCCGGCGCAATCGTGATCGCGTCATAGTCGTACGTCGTTGCCTCCACGCCCCCCAGCGTCGTCGTCCCCGTCACATCCAGATCATCCGCGCGACTCGCCCCGGCCCACCCCGCCGTCACCACCGCCGCCGCGATCAACCCGCACAACCACCGCCGATCCCACATGACACACACTCCAAAACTCCACCCGCGCCCACCCAAAACAAATCCCCTCGCCCTCCGCCGCCCCCCGTCTCATGTTCCGATAACCCTTCCTCTTATCTACCCCACATTTTCGCCATTGCAAAGATTTTCCCAAATGATTTGCTCTCAAACCACCCGACTATTTTCCAAACTTTTTTGGAACCTTTCCCCCTTCCCGCCCGTTCTCTAGAGGGCCGAAATGCGCGCCGCCCCCACGTGGAGAAGACCAATGCACCCCCCGGCCGATCCTTGTCTCCTTCATCTTCCCCAAACCCCCATCGCCGCGCTTTTCCACGCGCGCGCAAAAAAACATGAGCGCCTTGATCGCCTCACTCCAACTGCCCCCACGACAACCTCTTACGAAAATCGCAAAATGAGCGCCTCACCCCCCCAAATGAGCGCCTCACCCCCGCGCATTCCCAAGCTTCTCCTTGACTTTCTCACCTCCCTTCCCGTACCCCCGCTTCTCCGCCCCCGGCGCGCCTATAATTCCTGCTTCTCCCAACCCGGAGTCCCCATGCCCGCTCAGCCCTTCCACATCCAATCCCCCTACCAACCCACGGGCGACCAGCCCGCCGCCATCGACGCCATCGTCCAAGGCTTCAATGAAGGCAAAAAACACCAGATCCTCATGGGCGTCACCGGCTCCGGCAAAACCTTCACCATGGCCAACGTCGCCAAGCAACTGAACCGCCCTGTCCTGGTCATCTCCCACAACAAGACCCTCGCCGCCCAGCTCTACGAGGAATTCAAGGAAGTCTTCCCCACCAACGCCGTCACCTACTTCGTCTCCTACTACGACTATTACCAGCCCGAAGCCTACATCCCCCAGCGCGACATCTACATCGAAAAAGATGCCGCCCGCAACGACGATCTCGATCGCCTCCGCCTCGCCACCACCACCTCCCTCATGTCCCGCCGCGATGTCATGGTCGTCGCCTCCGTCTCCTGCATCTTCGGCCTCGGCTCCCCCGAGGAATACAAAAAGAAAGTCGTCTCCATCACCAAAGGCGTCCCTTTCAACCGCGAAGACCTCCTCCGCGCCCTCATCGATCTCCAGTACGACCGCAACGATATCGAATTCAAACGCGGCACCTTCCGCGTCCGCGGCGATGTCGTCGAAATCTTCCCCGCTTACGAAACCACCGCCTTCCGCGTCGAACTCTTCGGCGACGATGTCGAAAATATCTGGCACATCAACCCCCTCACCGGCGAGCTCCTCACCGAAGAAAAACAGATCTTCATCTTCCCCGCCAAGCATTACGTCACCGACGAAAACAACCTCGCCCGCGCCATCAACGACATCAAGGCCGAACTCGAGCATCGCGTCAAGGAACTCCGCATGCAGGGCAAACTCCTCGAAGCGCAGCGCCTCCTCGCACGCACCAAGTACGATGTCGAAATGCTCCAGGAAACCGGCATGTGCTCCGGCATCGAAAATTACTCCCGCCATCTCGCCGGCTCACCCCCGGGCGCCAAGCCCAACACCCTCGTCGATTACTTCCCCAAGGATTACCTCCTCATCATCGACGAATCCCACGTCACCATCCCCCAGCTCAACGCCATGTACGCCGGCGACCGCCACCGCAAGGAAACCCTCGTCGACCACGGCTTCCGACTCCCCTCCGCACTCGACAACCGCCCCATGCGCTTCGAGGAATTCATGTCCATGTGGAACCAGGTGCTCTTCGTATCCGCCACCCCCGGCAAATTCGAACTCTCCCTCACCGGCGGCGAAGTCGTCGAACAGGTCATCCGTCCCACCGGCCTCATCGATCCCCAGATCGAAGTCCGCCCCGCCACCGGCCAGGTGCAGGACCTCATCACCGAATCCCAGAAACGCGCCCAGAAACAGGGGGGGGGCGAACGCGTCCTCGTCACCACCCTCACCAAACGCCTCGCCGAAGACCTCGCACACTACATGGGTGAAGCTGGCCTGCGCTGCAAATACCTGCACAGCGAAATCCAAACCTTCGACCGCGTCGAAATCCTCCGCGAACTCCGCGAAGGCGCCTTCGATGTCCTCATCGGCGTGAACCTTCTCCGCGAAGGCCTCGACCTGCCCGAAGTCTCCATGGTCGCCATCCTCGACGCCGACAAGCAGGGCTTCCTCCGCAGTGAAACGTCGCTGATCCAGATGATCGGCCGCTGCGCCAGAAACGTGAACTCCCAGGTCTTCCTCTACGCCGACTCGATCACCCCCAGCATGCAGCGCGCCATCGACGAAACCAACCGCCGCCGCACCATTCAGGAAACCTACAACAAAGAGCACAACATCACGCCCACGACCGTGCAGAAAGCCATCCGCCACGGCATCGACGTCGAACTCAAAGCCCGCCGCACCGCCCGGGAAATGGTCGCCGCCAGCGAATCCGATTACGACGCCAACGAAATGCTCCGCATCCTCGAAGAGGAAATGCTTTCCGCCGCCAACAATCTCGAATTCGAAAAAGCCGCCGAACTCCGCGACAAAATCAAGGAAGTCAAAGCCAAAGCCGCCTCCGTCACCACTCAGGACTCAGAACTCAGGACTCGGGACACCGATCTCACCACCGCCCTCTCCACCGCCATGGCCACCCGCATCGCCGGCGCCGACGGCCTCGGCGACTCCCCCCGCAAACCCATGACCCCCCAACAAAAAAAAGTCCGCCGCGGCCCCAAGCGACGACCATAGTGCCGCACCTCTTGCTTCCGATTTGGTTATTATAAACGGCAAGGAGTCAATCGATGCCGAAGCTCGTGCTGTATCAGCAAAAGCGCGTCGATGGGGGTGTTCGTACCGGAATTGAACTGGACGACGCGACCATTGCTTCCCGCTTCGACGAAGGCCGCGGCCCGCCCGAGCCGGCGCTTCTCTGGTATGTCGACATTCGGTGCGAGGGCCGCCGCATCCCTTCCGATCCCTCCCACGCGATCGCCTGGCTCCTCAAGAACGCGGACGCTTTCACCACCGCACTCGATGATGGAGCACGCAAGTTCAACACCGGCATCGATGGAAATGCTTGGCCGCTTCGGCTCCCGGTCCAGGGGCTCCCCAGCGGCACGCATGGCGAAATTGCCTGCTCGTCCATGCGACGCGTATCCGGCCGCGAACTGACCCGAGTGCTTCACACGCTGAGCAATTCCTGGGACGAGCTCATCCGCAGCGTCGAGACCGCAAGAGTCTCCAATGCCGAGACGTGTGCTCGACACCAGTATCCTCCTGAGCTATTGGAATCATCGGCAACGCGGCCATAAACGCCAGCTCACTGACGCTCTCGTCGAACGGTGGGCTGAGGAGCTCATCGAACTTCACGGCACCGATGCGATTCTGACGCCTATCTATATCGAGGTGATCGTCGGCACCACAACCAGCGGTGACTTGCGGCTCTGGGAGGCATTTCTCGCAAAATTCACGTGCATCGATCAGTGGAACATTCTTCCAGACGATTGGAAGGAGGCGGTGCGATTCGCCAAGCGTATCCCCCGCCAAACGCGCAAGCGAAAACTTGGGGACTGTCTTATTCGCGCCATTTGTAAACGTCTCAGGTATGAAACCGTCTCGCACGACAAGGATTTCAGAATCTGACAGCCACACCTTACAACTCCTCCACTTTTTCCCGCCTCACACGCCTTCAGCGTCCGCCGCTGCCGGCATCGAGGTACAATCCACGCAAGTCCGTCCCACCCCTCGGAGGCCTCGCCATGTCCCGTCCGCCCCTCGCGCTGGCCCTCCTGCTCTCGATCCTCTTCCTCACCCCCGCCCGCGCCGCCGATCCCCAGCCGCCCTTTCCCTTCACCAAGCTCATTCTTCAATACTACGTCCAAGATAAATCCCAGCCCCCGCTCGACGACCTGCTCAAAACCGCGATCCCTCTCGATGTTGTCAACGGCGTCTACACCGCCCCCGCCCCCGGACACCACCCCACGCCGATCCCCCTGGAAAAACTCGGAACGGGCGACGTCCAGAAGATCGACGCCTCCGCCATCAAGGCCCTCTACCAACATCTCGTCGCCGCCCTCACCGAACGGCATCTCATCGGCAACTTCGTCACCATCGACGCCAAAGATATCGATGAGCATGACCGGGACATCCGCACAGATCACACCTCCCTCACCATCATCATCATCACCTCCCGCATCGTCGAGATGCGCACCATCCGCTTCGTCCCCGGCCAGAGGAACGCACTCGTCAACAATCCCGCCGACGCACCCATCCTCAAAAATGCGCCCCTCCACACCGTCGCCGACGGCGGCCCCGACCTGCTCAACAAACAAGCCCTCGACGCTTACACCCGGAAACTCGCCGGCACCGGCATCAATGTCCAGTGCGCCGTCTCCAGTTCTCCCACCGGCGTCGGCGATGTCATCCTCGACTTCCTCATTGGAGCCCCTCCCGCCTCCCAACCCGCCACCGACCCCGCTCCTCCCCCGCCCTGATGCAACGTCACACCATCGCCACCAGGATGTCCTTCTCGAACCGCGCACTGTCCTCCACCCACAGCCGATAGCCCGCGTTCACCCGCAGCACCTTCTCGCGCACATCCTCCGGATCAAATCCGATGATCGGATCCTCCCGCTTCCAGCACCGCATGTCATCGATCAGGATCACATGGTCCTTGATCGCATGCGACGCAATCGCCTCCAGCTCCTCCATCAGCGGGGTCGCCTTTTCCCCCAGCGCCGTGTCATCGCACGACCAATGCCCATCCAGCCAGAACGTCGCCCGTTCCGTCAACCCCTTCAATATCTCCGGCAGCACCTTCGTCGAATCCCCAAAATGCAGCACCACCCGCGGATCATCCTTGAACTTCCGCTGGCACATCGCGTGATACTTCGGCGAAAGCTCGATCGAATGCACCACCTCAAACCCCGCCGCCAACGCCGCCCGAATCCCATCCCCCACGTAACTCCCCGTCTCCACAAACACCCGATTCCGGTACTTCGCAAAAATCTCCGCATTCGCCGGCATAAAAAACGCTCCCTGAAAGTCCCCCCCATCTATCGGCCAACCGCCCTTCTCTTCACCACCTATCTGACATTCCCGCGACCCCAGAACACAACCGCGGCCGGCAGGAAGCGACCCTGCCGCCCTCTGTCCTCCGGCAATCAAATAAGCTATCCATCGGCCGCAAGCCGCGCCACGATACGCGTCGTTTCCCGTGGCCAATGCATTATTTGCGTGCGGTGCGCTTGTTTTCGATGATCGTGATCAGCGCGGAGATCACGCTGATGGCCATCACGGCGCCGCCGGCGGCAAGGTGGGCGTTGGTGTATTTGGGGTCCCAGCCCATGCTGAACCAGTGCGGGATGAGCAGGACGAAGAGACCCAGGACGAACAGCGGGACTTCCGGCCACCAGGCGCCATAGCCCATGATCGCCCGGAAGAACGCCAGCGTCGTGATCAGGGCGCCAAAGGTGACATGCAGCGTCACTTCGTACGATCCGGGCGTGGACGCCCAGCTAAACACCAGGAAGGTGACTCCCAGGCCGATCAGCGTGGTGATGCCGTCCAGCACGAGAATGATCGAGGAGTACGCGCGGCGATAATGCCGGCTGCCGAAGGAACCGGGCATGCCGGGAAGAATTTCCGGGGAGGTGGCGGGGACGGGATGATCGGTGGCCATTCAGGACTCCTTGGCTGCTTCATGAGGTTGCTGGGGCGCCGGTTTGACGGCGGGGAGGTACTGCGACGGATCCCACTGAAAGGGGACATCTTTGTTGCGATGAAAGGCGCGTGCCGCCTGGTACATGCACTCCTGGCAGACGACCGCCTCGGGATTGCCCGGGTGGCGCCAGCGGGGCATTTCGGGAGGAATGTTGAAACGAAGGCACAGCGTGCATTTGAATTTGTCCGGGCCGGGGGCCTGCTCGACGAGCGCTTGCTGGAGGCACTGGAGACACAGCACCGACCCATGATGGCCCTCGATCATGGGTTCCTGGCCATCCCAATCGCGGCGGCAGAAGTCGCAGAGGATAACAATGCCTTCGGGGTCTTGGCGCTGCACGCGCGGGCTCCTTGGTAGAACGGGAAGTTTAGCGGAGGGGGGCGCCGCGTGCCAGCGCAAACGCAAAACGCAAAAGTCAAAACGCAAAACGACACATCGGAACCTGGCGGTTTCTGGAAGATTCCCGCGGCATTTTGAAAGGAAGGGGCGCCTGCTATAATGAACGACTGAAGTATTATGACCGATGCGCCCTCGACACAGCGGCTCCTGGTCCTCACGGGTCCCCATTCCCGACATGGTTCGCTCATTGATTTACTCCGGCTGCACCACCAGGTGGTGATCGCGGATTCGATGGAAGCCGCGCTGCGGGAGTTGCGGGGCGGGGAAATCGATGCGGTGTTTTCGGATTCGGCGGATTTTTTGCCGCTGGAACGCGCCATCGCCGCGCAGCAGTCCGGGCTGATCCTCGACACGATCGGCGAGGGAATCTGCATCGCCGATCCCGAAGGCCAGATCCTCTGGGCCAACCGCCGGATGAAGCAGTGGCCCCAGCCGGTGCGCGATCGCATTCGCGACGTGTGCGCCAGCGCGTGGCATTTGTTTGAGACCGGGACCAGCGCGCACCATCCGGCCATGGGAGGGGCAGGCGCCGAAACGGCAGCGGCCCCCGCCGCGCCGCCGCGGTCGAGGCGGTTTTCCTTTTCCATCGATGACACGCAGTATTTCGAGTTGTTCTGCTCGCCCGTGCTGGATACCGCCGGCGCCGGGCATCATGTCTCGCAGGTCGTGGCGATCTGCTGGGACGCGACCAGCGGGCGCCGCTTGCAGCAGAAGATCGATGCCATCGATCAGGCGGGCCGCGAGCTGGTGCGCCTTGAGGGAGAGGCGATCGCGAAGCTGAACGTCGGCCAGCGGCTCAAACTGCTGGAAGAGAAGATCATCAAGTTCTGCCGGCAGTTGATGCATTTCGATCATTTCGCGATCCGGCTGCTGGATCGCAAGAGCAACAAGCTCGAGCTGGTGATTTGCGTGGGCATGCCGACGGAAGCGATGGAGATGGAGCTGTTCGCGACGCCCGAGGGCAATGGGATTTCCGGCTACGTGGCGGCGACGGGGCGCTCGTACATCTGCTCGGATGTGTCGCGCGATCCACGCTATGTGGCGGGGCTGACGGGCGCGAACTCCTCGCTGACCGTGCCCCTGATGCTGCACGATCGGACCATCGGCGTGTTCAACATCGAGAGCCAGCAACCCGCGGCGTTTTCGGAGGACGATCGGCAGTTCGCGGAGATTTTCGGGCGCTACGTGGCGATCGCGATCAACATCTTGAACCTGCTGGTGGTGGAGCGGCACACGACGACGGGACAGTTGGCCTCGGATGTGAACACGGAGATCGCCGGGCCGCTCAATGACATCACCTCCGAAGCCTCGCTGCTGATGGATGACTACATCGGCAATGACGACATGCGCCGGCGGCTGGGGGCGATCGTGGACAACGTGGCGAAAATCCGGCAGAGCGTCAAGGCCGTGGCCGCCGGACCCAGGACCATTCTGGGCGCGGAGTCCGGCGAAAAAGCCACCGATCCCCTGCTGGCTGGCAAGCGCGTCCTGGTCGCCGACGATGAGCCCAACATTCGCCAGACCATCGCCGATTTGCTGACGCGCTTCGGATGCAAGGTGGATACGGCGGCGGATGGGGCGGAGGCAATCGCGCTCCTGGCCGCCCAGGCGCGCTATGACCTGGTGCTCTCGGACATCAAAATGCCCCAGAAAAATGGCTACGAAATTTTTCAGGCCGCACAAAAGTTGAACCACAAGGCGCCCGTGATTTTGATGACCGGCTTTGGCTATGACCCGAACCATTCAATCGTGCGGGCGAGCCAGGAGGGCCTCTCGGCCGTGCTCTTCAAGCCCTTCAAGGTGGACCAGTTTCTGGCGGAAGTGAGAAAGGCGGTCGGCACGGGCAAGTGATCACCCGGCAACTTCGGGGCGCTCCACCAGCAGGGGGCAACGATGGGAGACTCCGGAAAGATCAGCACCTGTGTTGGCAGTGAAGGGGCGTGCGGTTAGAATGGCGAATCTGGAGCAATCAGCAGCGCGAGCTGCGGATGCACGAACAGCGGGGCGTAGCTCAGCTTGGCTAGAGCGCTTGGTTCGGGACCAAGAGGTCGCAGGTTCAAATCCTGTCGCCCCGACATTTTTCAGAAGAAAGCCGTTCGATAGAAATCGGGCGGCTTTCTTCTTTTATGGCAATGAGTTACGGTGCGGGTTCGAGTTCGAAGAATCTTGGCAAAAGCTTGATTTGGGCGGAGATGGCAACGGGATTTGAACTTTGCGGATTAAGAATCAGGAGTTTCATAGGTCAGAATCGCGTGTCGGCTCTGACACCGATGCCCGCACTATTTTGCGGGATTTTGAGCATAGGCATTCTCCCAGCTGAACGCATCCCCCTCCGGGAGGTCCTGCAGTCCAAGATGGCGCATCATCCAAAGGCACTGAGCGCGATGGTGCATGCCGTGCGTGGCGAGATGGACAAGGGCGGTGCCAACGGATTTTTGGCGCGGGGGGTTATCAAGATAATCGGTGAAAATATCGTCGTCGCGGCTACGGGACGAGAAGGATTTTCCAAGCGCGGTAAGCTCGGCGGCGACAATGTCGAGACGGGTAAGCAGGACCTGGATGTTTTCGGCAGGCGCCTGCACGCTGGAGCGCTGTGCACGGGCGAGCATAAGGTCACACCAGCATTCCATATTGGTCACGACGTGTTGAAAAGTGCGTCGAAGGGTGCGATGTCCCATGTCGAAGGGTTGATCAAGCTCGGCATCGGTAAGGCTGGCAGCACGGGTCAGGAGTAGACGGGTGGTCCAAGCGTCATGCCGAATGAGCTTCTCGAGAATAGTCATGGACGATCCCAATGAAATGCCACTCAGTTTCCATTCGCACCATTCCCAAAGCAAGAGTGCGCCAGCCAAGATCAGGGATTTCGTTGCAGAAACGCAGGAAAAGTTCAACTGGTGTCTTGTTGCCCCGAATAGTCGGAAACCCCCCTCAAAAAAATCAGCAACTTCCAGAAACCCGGGGGGGGGGCGGTTGAGAAACGCCCGGGAAAGTGTGCCGCGTACACGTTTTCGATCCCGGTCCGATGGCGTTGCGATGGCGGACGGAGCGGGTTGGGCGCGGTCTCGGGTGGCGGCCTGGATGGTGCGCGTCGCGGCGCGGGACCGGGTGCGAAGGCGCTTGTCAGGGAACGTGAGACCGCGGGAATTCGGCGGTGAGATCCACGGCGGCTGCCGGGAGGGGGCATGGCGCGGGCGGGAGCAAAATTGTTGCGGAGATGTGGGGTGATTCACGCGGTTTCACTATGATGGGCGGTCATGAAAGCCGCCTGACACGGAGAGCCTGCACATGTCGATTTTCAACGTCCTGCGTGGCCAGTTCATTGACATCATCGAGTGGAATGAGCCGGCGCAGAATGACATTCTGTGTTACCGGTTTCCGCGGGCGAACAATGAGATCAAGATGGGCGCGAAGCTGGTGGTGCGCGAGGGGCAAAATGCGCTGTTTGTGAATGAAGGGCAGCTCACGGATATTTTCAGCACGCCCGGGACGTACACGCTTTCGACGCAGAATTTGCCGATCCTCTCGACGCTCAAGGGCTGGAAATACGGCTTCGAGTCGCCCTTCAAGGCCGAAGTGTATTTTCTGTCGATGCGCCAGTGGACGGATCAGAAGTGGGGCACGCAGAATCCGATCATGATGCGCGATCCGGAATTCGGGGCGGTGCGCGTGCGGGCGTTTGGGAGCTATGCGTTTCACATCGCGGATCCGGCCACCTTTCTGAAGCAGCTCGTGGTGACCGATCCGATGTTCGAGACGTACGAGATTTCCAACCAGCTTCGCAACACGATCGTCTCACGGTTCGTGGATGCGATCGGGCAGTCGAAGATCGCGGCGCTGGATATGGCGGGGAATTATGACAAGATTTCCAGGGTGGCGCTGGAGGTCATCAAGCCGGATATTTCGGCATTGGGGCTGGCGCTGACGAGTTTTCTGATCGAGAACATTTCGCTTCCGCCGGAGGTGGAGCAGGCGCTGGATCAGCGCACGAAGATGGGCGTGCTGGGGGACCTGAACCGCTACACGCAATATCGCACGGCCGAGGCGATCGGGGATGCGGCGAAGAACCCGAGCGGGATGAGCGGGCTGGGGGCGGGGATCGCCGCGGGCTCGGCGCTGGCGGATCAGATGCGCAATGCGATGAATCCCGGCGCGGGGGGCGGAGGCGCGGGGGCGGCGCCGGCGGCGGTGGTTCCGCCGCCACTGCCGCAAACGGCGGCGTTTTACATTGCCGTCAACGGGCAGCAGCAGGGGCCGCTGGATTTGAACGCACTTTCAGCACGGGCGCGGGAAGGATCGCTGACGCGGTCGACGCTGGTGTGGAAGCAGGGGATGGCGAACTGGCAGGCGGCGGAGAGCGTGCCGGAGGTGGCGGGGATATTTGGGGCGGTGCCGCCGCCGTTGCCCCATTGATGGAGCCTTGATGGAAAGTTTGGCGATCAAACCGCTCGGGGATCGACAATTGACATGCCTAACCCCGAAAAATCCGCGGCGTTGAACGTAAGGATACGTGTGATGCCGTATGTTTTCATGGCCGCGACCAGCCGCGCATCATGCGATAGGTATCCTGAGATGTGGTGGTCAGCGACGACCTGCAACCAGATATTCACGAGTTCCGCCCGATCGGCCAAGAGGATGAATCGCCGTGTAAAGAACCGGCACCATGCTTCGGCCTGTCCGGTGGTCATGCCCAGACCATTATTGCCTGTTCCCTTTCCCGCCGGACGGGTGGCGACAGCCCAGAACTCAAAGAGATTTTGCGGCACGATCACCAGCCGTTCGCCTTTCGTCCGCAATTTATCAAGAGCGCCTCGAGAAAAGGCACATAGCGGGTCCGCTGAATTCGTGATCCGCCCAAGGATGTTTGTATCCAGTAGAATCATTCCGTGGCCGGCCGCCCATAAATCGATTCTCGGGAGTAGTCCACATCCGGCACGTTTACCACGAATCGCTCCATTTCATCAAACATGCTTTCATCAGACAATGGCGCGGAAGCCTGCGGCTCGTCTACAAATACAATCGCCTCGAGCACCCGGTCGCCTATTTTGTGCAGCTCCCGTGCAATCTCTTCCTTCGGCCCCGCGATGGCGTGCACCCTGATCATACTTCACCTCCTGCAAATTCATTATATCATTTCGGCAGTTTGATGAAGGTTCATACATGCCCGATGACCGCGAAATTGCCCGGGAATTGCTGACGGGAAAGCTAACGATTGAGGAAGCCGGGCGGATGCGGGGCGGCGTTCCGCCGCGCGTGCCGCCGGTGGGGGGGGCAGGTGCGACGGGCGCATCCACGGCGGCCGCTGCGACAGCGCCGCCTCCACTGCCGGTGGATGCCGTGCCGGAAGTGAAGCCGCCGACGCTCACCAACGCGCCGGAGGCCGGTCGAAAGTTTCCGTGTAAGCAGTGCGGCGCGCGGCTGGATTTTGATCCCTCGCAGCGGGCGCTCAAGTGTCCTTATTGCGGGCATGTCGAGCAGATCGCGCCGGCGACCAACGCGGTGGAAGAGCACGATTACGCCCAGGCGCTCGCGAAGGTCGGCAAGGAAACGGGCACGATCGCGGGGCGGTCGCAGGAAGTGCGCTGCCCGGGATGCGGGGCGATGGTGCTGCTGGAGGACAACGTGGAGACGGACACGTGCCCGTTTTGCGCGACCAGCATCACCAATGTGCCGCGGACATCGGCGGATGGCATTATCTGCCCGGAGTCGCTGCTCCCTTTTCGGGTGACGCAGCGGGATGGCGTCAAGGCGTTCAACGCGTGGATCAACTCGCGCTGGTTCGCACCGACGAATCTGCGGCAGCTCGCCAACCTCGGCCAGTTGTCGGGCGTCTACATGCCCTTCTGGACCTATGACTCGATGACCTATTCGAGTTACACCGGGATGCGCGGCGACGATTACTGGGATACCGAGACCTACACCGAGCGCGACGCCAATGGCAACATGGTGACGCGCACGCGGCAGGTGGTGCGGACGCGCTGGACCTATGTTTCCGGAGAAGTGGATCATTTTTTTGATGACGTGCTGGTGTGCGCGTCCAAATCGCTGCCCGAGGGCCGCGTGAATACGCTGGCGCCCTGGGATTTACAGGACCTGGAAGCGTTCCGCGCGGAATTTCTTGCCGGGTTCAAGACGGAGCGCTACGTGGTGAGCCTGGCGGACGGGTTTGCCGAGGCGCGGCAGATCATGGCGGCGGAGATTCGGACCCTGGTGTGCCGGGACATCGGCGGCGATCACCAGCAAATCCGTTCCGTGCAGACGCAGCACGTGGGCGTGACCTACAAGCACATCCTGCTGCCCCTGTGGCTTGCGGTTTATCGGTACCAGGGGCGGACTTTTCGCATTCTGGTGAACGCGCGGACCGGCGAAGTGTGCGGCGATCGGCCGTACAGTTGGATCAAAATCACGCTCGCGGTAATTGCCGGCCTGGTGGTGGCGCTGTTGCTGGCGCTCCTGTTTGCCCACGCGCGTCATTGAAAAATCCGCCCGCGATCCGGATGTGGCCTTGAGTCGCGCTTCCCATCGTCCGATATGCCTCTTGAGTGCTTTTGTGCCGGGACCATTGCCCGGCCGCACTTTCAGGAGGCACCTTCTGCATGGTTCGCAATATCGATCCACCCGAAAGCGCCGTCATTCGCGCGCCCCAGCACATGAATCAGCGGACCGTCGGCACGCTGGACACCCTGGTGGATGACACCATCGTGCGCAAGGTCGGCATCGTCGATGTCGCCATGGACGGCGTGCAGAGCGTCGATTCGGCCGGCCTTAACTGGCTGATCGCCGTCAACGAGCGCCTCCAAAGCCTCAACATGAAGCTCCGCCTCGCCGATCCGCCCGAGCTGGTCCAGGACATTCTTCTGGCAACCCGCCTCGATACCCGATTCGCCGTGCATTGCAGCATGGGAGCGATGCGGCATGCCTGAATTGAAACGCAAATTCAAGCTCGGTGAGCTGCTGACCCAGTCCGGGCGCATCTCGCAGGAACAGCTCGATGCGGCGCTCAAGCGCTCGCGCGACGCCGGCACGATGCTCGGCGAAACGCTCGTCGACATGAACCTGCTCAAGCCGCTGGAACTGCTGAAAATCGTCGGCCAGCAAATCGGCCTGCCCTCCGTCGAGCTGCGGCCCGGCCTCGTCGATCCCGAGGCGATCCGCTACATCCCGAAGGAGAAGGCACAGTATTACGGCGTCGTACCGATGTTCTTCGTCGAGAACCGCCTGACGGTGGCCATCTCGCGGCCGCTGTCGATTTTCGATTTTGACGACCTCGAGCGCATCAGCGATTGCTCCATCCAGCTCGTTTTGTGCGGGCCGCAGGCGGTGAAGCAGGCGATCGAAAAATACTACGGCTCGGACGTGAACATCGACGGGCTGCTGTCGTCGATCGAAAAGAGCAAAGTCGAGATCGTGGAGGAGGGGGAGAAGTCGGAGCAGATCGGGGAATACTCCGAAAATTCGCCGATCGCGAGCCTGGTCAATTACATCCTCACCACGTCGATTTCGCATAAGGCGTCGGATATTCACGTCGAGCCGGACGGCAAGATCGTGCGCGTGCGCTACCGCATCGACGGCGTGCTGCGCGAGCTGATGACGCAGAAAATAACGCTCCAGCCGGCCATGGTCTCGCGCATCAAGGTCATGGCGAAGCTGGACATTGCCGAGAAGCGCCGTCCCCAGGATGGCCGCATCCCCGTGGCGATCAACGGCCGCGAAATCGATATCCGCGTTTCCACCCTGCCCACCACCGGCGGCGAAAAAGTCGTCATGCGTATTCTCGATTCCGCGAACCTCGTGTTCGATCTCAACCAGCTCGGTTTCCGCGATCCCCTGATCGAAAAGTTCAAACGCATGCTCGATCGGCCCCACGGATTGCTGCTGGTCACCGGTCCGACCGGCTCCGGCAAAACGACCACGCTGTATTCGGCGCTCCAGATGCTCAAGTCGCCCGAAAAAAACATCGTGACCATCGAAGACCCGGTGGAATATCAGCTCGGCATGATCAACCAGGTGCAGGTGAACCACACGATCGATCTCACGTTCGCGGCGGTGCTTCGATCCGTGCTGCGGCAGGACCCCAACGTGATCATGCTCGGCGAAATCCGCGACAACGAGACGGCGCGCGTCGCCGTCGAAGCGTCGCTGACCGGCCACCTCGTGCTTTCCACGCTGCACACGAACGACTCGGTGGGGGCGATCACGCGGTTGATCAACATCGGCGTCGAGCCGTTCCTCGTGGCCAGCTCGGTGATCGGGGTAGTGGCGCAGCGGCTGGCGCGCAAAATTTGCCCAGCATGCCGGCAGCCCTATGCGCCGCCGAAGGAAGTGTGCGACCGCTTGAGCCTGCCCAACGACGGAACGAACTATTTCAAAGGCGGAGGCTGCACGCAGTGCTACGGCAGCGGCCACCGCGGCCGGCTGGGGTTGTACGAAGTGTTTGAGGTGGGCAGCGAAGCGCGCAAGTTAATGGAGCGCGCCGCCAGCGCCGGGGAATTGCGCGACCTGCGGGCGCGCACCGGCGAAACGACGCTGTTCCAGGAAGGCATGATCGGCGCCAAGGCCGGCCAGACGAGCCTGGAAGAAGTGCTGCGGGTGGCCTGGGCCCCCGCGGAGGAGGCTGCGTGACCAGTTTGAGCGAGCTGCTCAATGTCGCCAAAAGCCGCGGCGCCTCCGACGTTTTGCTCATGGTCGGAGACGCTCCCGCCCTTCGCGTGGCGGGTCTTTGGGTGCGGCTGGAATGCAGCCCGCTGGGCGTCTCGAACCTGCAGTCGCTCGCCCAGGAATTGCTGCGGCCTTCCGCGTGGGACGAATTGGCGGTGAAGCGCGAGCTGGATTTTTCCTGCTCGCTTCCCGGCGCCGGGCGCGTCCGCTGCAACGTGCATTACCAGCGCGATCACCTGGCGATCGTGCTGCGCCTCGTGTGGCCGGAAATTCCCGATGCCCGCCGCCTGGGAATTCCGCCGCACGCGATGCGCATGGGCGAATGTCCCCACGGGCTGATCCTCGTTTCCGGACCCACGGGCTCCGGCAAATCCACCACGCTGGCGGCCATCGTCGAGCACATCAACCGCGAACGCGCTTCCCATATCATCACCATCGAAGACCCCATCGAATTCATCTACACCAACAAACGTGCCATCATCGAGCAGCGCGAGATCGGCTCGGACACGCCCTCCTGGCAGTCGGCTTTGCGAACCGTGCTGCGGCAATCGCCCGATGTCATCGTGCTGGGCGAGTTGCGCGACCTCGAATCCATCGGCATCGCCCTGGCCGCCGCCGAAACCGGGCACCTGGTCATGGCCTCCGTGCATTCCTCGACGGCCACCGGCGCGATCTCGCGCATGGTCGACGGCTTTCCCGCCGCCCAGGCCGCCCAGGTGCGCCTCCAGCTCTCCCAGTCGCTTCGCATGGTTTTCGCCCAAAGGCTCCTGCCGGGACGCTCGCGCGAAAATCGCGTGCTCACTTACGAAATCCTCACGGGCACTCCCGCCATCGCCAACATGATTCGCTCGAACGAACTTGAGCAAATCCAGAACGCTATTTCTGCCGGCCGCGAGCACGGCATGATCAGCTTCCTGCAGAGCGGCCGGGAGTTGATCGCCCGGGGGCTTCTCGACGCCGATACGCGGATTTAGCGCATCACCCGAGGCGCGATTCCGCTTAAGGCCCCGTGGTCCACCGCCGATAAGGATTTCCATGACACGCTCACTTTCCATGCCCAACGCTTCCCCGGGTCTCGGCCGCATGGCCGAGATGCAGGATGCCGCGCCGCTCGACGGTCCCGCCCATATCAGCGGATTCGCCTGGGCCGCCAGCATCAAACGCAAGCTCACCGGCGAAGCGGTGCCCACCAAGCTGGTCCTCATCATCACCGGGCAGCTTGCCGTGATGCTCACCTCCGGCTGCGACCTGTGCGCCGGCCTGGAAGCGCTCGCCCGGCAGCAGGCCCATCCTCACCTGAAAAAGATTCTGGCCGACCTTCACGAACGCGTGAAGCAGGGGCAATCCTTCTCGCAGGCCCTCGCCCGCCATCCGCATGTGTTCTCCGACCTCTACGTCACGATGGTGCGCGCCGGCGAGTCGTCGGGCTTGCTCCGGCACATGCTCACTGCCCTGCAGACGATGATCCGTAATCAGATGCGCGTCGTCAGCTCCATCCGCGGCGCGTTGATGTACCCCGTGATCCTGATGTGCGTGGCGATGACCGCCGTGGCCGTGATGACCACCTTCGTGCTGCCGCGGTTCGCCAACGTGTTCCGCGCCTCGCACGTGCCGCTGCCCGCGACGACGAAGTTCATCATCGCCGCCAGCGAATTCGTGGCGGCGCACGCGGTGGTGCTGGGCATTGGTCTGGTGGCGCTCGTGGTCTTTGTGTTGTGGGTGTTGCATCACCCCGCCGTGCGCGATTCCGTGCACAAGTACATGCTGAAAATCCCGCTGCTGGGCAAGACGCTGATGCTCGCCTATGTCTGCCGCTCGATCCAGACCCTCGGCATGCTCATCAAGGCCGGCCTGCCGCTGGCGGACGCGCTGGTGCTCACGCGCGACATGATGCCCAACGTGTATTACTGGCGCTTCTTTGACCGGCTCCGCAACCACATCGCCGAAGGCAAACAGCTTTCCCCGGACTTTGAAGCCACCACTCTCTTCCCGCCGATGGTCACCCAGATGGTGGGCGTCGGCGAGCAGACCGGCACGCTGGCCGCCGTCTGCCTCGAGGTGGCATCCTTCCATGAAGAGGAACTGCAGGAACGCATCAAGGTCCTCACCACGGCGCTCGAGCCCATGATCATCGTCCTCCTGGGCGGCTTCGTCGGCTTCATCGCCGTCTCCGTGATCCTGCCCATGTTCAAACTCAGTTCCACCGTCCACTGACCTTACCGGAGGCCCCCGCGGGGCGAGACGATGCTTATCAAATCCAACGACAGCCTCCTGGCGATCGACCTGGCCAATGATGCGGTGCGCGTGCTGGACGTCCGGCTCAAGCGCTCCCAGGCGCACGTCGAGGGCTTCGCCACGCAGTCCGTCGCCGCCGGCACGCCGGAGTCCCTGCCGGAGCGCCACCTTGAAGCGCTCGCCGAGCTGATCTCCACCAACCGCTTCAAATCCCGCAAGTGCGTCGCCGCCATGCCCACCACCCTGGTCACCACGCGCGCCGTGGCGATCGATCCCAACAAGACCCAGCCAGCCGATGAGCAGGTCCGCTGGACCCTCCAGAACTGCCTGCCCTTTGATCCGCGCGATCTGATCTTCGATTACTGGCCCGCCGGGAACACGGCCGCCAACGCCCGCACGCGCGACATGCTGGTCGTCGCCATGCAGGGCACCGTCGTCAAACGCTACCTCGCCGGGCTCGAGCGCCAGAAACTCACCTGCGTCCATCTCGATGTCGCTCCCTGCGCCGTCGCCAGCCTCATCGCCCGCCTCGCCACCGCCTCCGACGCCGTCGTCGGAACCGTCACGCTCACCGATACCGGCGGCTACTTTGCCATCGTCGAGCGGCAGCGCGTGCTCTTCTGGCGGCCCTTCGAGTTTCCGCCGGTCAAGCCCGGCGCCTCGCGCGAAGCGTCGATGGACCGCATCGGCGATGAAATCTCCAAGTGCGTTTCCCATATGGTCGGCTCCATGCAGGTCGACCACATGGCCGAGCTGCTGACGTTTGGGCAGGGCACCGAGGACTCCACTTTCGCCGACTACCTTCAGGATCGTTTTCACATGCCGGTCCGATCTCCCAGTCCCTTTGACGGCTTCTCGCCCGAGGCGATGCCCCTCGAGCTGCGCTCGGCCGTGCAGCCGGCGGCCGCGAGCCACTACGCCGCCGCCGTGGGACTGGCGATGCAGCCGGCGGGAGTTTGATCATGGCAGAACTCATCCCCATGGAATATCGCCTGCGGAACGCCCAGCGCCAGCATCTGGCCAAATGGGTGACCGCGTGCGTCGCCACGCTGGCCTTCTGCGGCGCGGCGCTGGCGTACGGCGTGGTCTGGGAAAAATCCAAGGAGCGCGAGGCCTCGCTCCTGGCCGTCCAGTTCCGCGAGAAGTCCACGCTCATCACGCGCTCCCAGGAACTTCGCAGCAAGCGCCAGGACCTCGCCAACCGCATGGAGAAGATTCAGGAACTCCGCGATGACAAGGTGCTGCTGGCCCTGCTGCGCAACGTCGCCGACAGCTTCTCCGCCGATGACTGCCTCGAAACCGTGAAGATCGAAGCCCACGGCGCCCATACCGACGGAACTCCCGCCGCCGCCGACTCCGACGATCGTTATGCCGTCCATCTCTCGGGCATCACGACCAACTCGACGACGCTCGCGGCGCTGATGACCCGGCTCACCAGGCAGGACAACCCGGCGATCAACGTGGTGCTGGAAAATTCCCACCGCGACAAGCTGCTCGACGGGCAGGTGATGCGCTTCCAGATCCTCTGTGAGAAACCCAGCAGCCAGGGCACCTGAGACCCCGGCAGCGCGGCGCTCTTTCGCCGCCTTATCGAAGGAACAGCGATGACTCCGAATCTGATTGCCAGCCGCCTTCGCACGATCAACCTCGTGGCCGCGCTTGGCCTGCTGGCCTTGCTCTCGGGCACGGCGGCGCTGGGGGTGGGGATTTACAAGCACGGCACCGAGCAGATGAAAGAATCCCGGGACCTCAACGACCGCCTCGGCGAGCTCAACGGATTGAGCCAGACGCTCGCGCAGGTGGAAGCCGCCAAGGCCCAGACCGAAGCCCGCCTCGCCGAAGCCGAAGCCCAGCTCCCGACTTCCAACGCCATGGACCAGTTCATGCAGGAGCTGGCCAAGGTCGCGGAAAAGGCCGGCCTCCAGGTCGACGGCACCGTGCCCAGCAAGGAAATCAAGGACTCCGGCGGATACAAAACGGCGCCCTTCGAAATCTCCGGCACCGGCGACTGGGATTCCTGCTACCGCTTCCTCACCGGCCTGCGCGCCACCAAGCGGCTGACGCGGCTGGATTCGCTGACCCTCGACGGCAGCAAGGAACACAAAGAGGACGCCAACTCGCCTCCCAACTGCCACATTGTCGTCAACCTCTCGGTCTTCATGGCACGGTGAACTATGAGCGATTTTGATAAAAAGCCCGCCGACGGTCAGCCCCCCAAGCAGGGAGGCAAGGTTGCCGTGCTGGGCATGCTGGGCTTGGTGCTCGCGGGCGTGCTGGTCTTCCACTTCGCCAAGGGTTCGCCCGAGGCGGCGTCGGCTTCGCCGATCACCGGCGGCAGCGATCCGACCGCCGTGGCCGTGCCCACGGAAACGCCCGCGGAGGCCCAGGCGGCGCTGGCCAATGATCCGACGGCCAAGCTCCTTCGGGGCCCCGGCGATCTCGACGCGCAACTGGCCGTGGTGCCCACGAATCCCTTTATCCTCAACAGCAAGTGGCGCTCGAGCCTGGTGAAAGTTGTCGCCCCGGCCGCCGCCGCCGAGCCCCTGCGCGCCGAGGTGACGCCGCAGCCGGTCGCCGCTCCGCAGACCGTCAATGCCGAGGGCTTCAAGCTCAGCGGCATCTTCCGCGACAACCAGCACATGGTGGCGATCATCAACGGCAAGATCGTCTCGGCCGGCATGGTGGTGGGCAACGCCCGCGTCGTGGATATCCAGGCGAGCAAGGTCGTGCTTCGTCATGTGAACTCTCCCACGGGCCCGACGGTGGATTTGCTGCTCAAACCGATGCCCTGAATTTTTCAGGGGAACCCGCGCTGCTCCGTGCTTCCCGCCGTCGCGTGCCGCTATAATCGCGGGCGAAGGGGCACGGAGGTTTTCATGCGCAAAGTCTTTGGCGTGGGGCGGTGGGGGGCCCTGGCGGTGGCGCTGCTGGCCGCGGGCTGCGTGCGCGAGCAGACCGTCACGATCACGCGTCAGGGCCCGCCGATGGTGACGGGGAAGGCCAAGGTCGTGGAAGTCAACGCGCGGCTGGGGGTGGCGACGGTGGACATGCGGGGGAAGCGATTCAACATTTATTGGAAGCCGGAGATCGTGGTGGCGCACAGCGGAACGGTGGTGCCGCCGCAGAGCATGCTGGATCCTCCGGTGGGCGCCTATGAAGCTCCGACGGTGGTGCCGACGGCGTTTCCGGCCAAGCCCGGGGACGTGATCGAGTTTCTGGGGATGCGATCGGGGGACGACATTCTGCTGTCGCGGGTGGCGGTGATTCCCCAATGACGAATTCCGGTGCGAATCATGGGATGGGCGGCCTTTCGCAGCGCGGCGTCTGACCCTATGATGCTCGGTCTGCTCGTGCCGCCGGAATCGCCTTTCATGCCCCACACACTGAAGGTCACCAATCTCGTCAAAACGTATTGGCAAGGCGACCGCGAGGTGCGTGCGCTTCGGGGCGTGAACCTTGAAATTCGCCCGGGCGAATTCGTGGCGATCATGGGCGCTTCGGGTTCCGGCAAAAGCACGCTGCTGCATTTGTGCGCGGCGCTGGATCGTTTTGATTCCGGGTCGATCGAAGTGGCGGGGGAGCGGCTGGAAACCCTTTCGGAATCGCAGCTCACGCTTTTTCGGCGCCGCCGCATCGGCATTATTTTCCAGCAGTTCAACCTGATTCCCACGCTGTCCGCGTTTGAGAATATCGCGCTGCCGCTGCAGCTTGACGGCTCGTGGAAGGCCCAGCATGCGGAACGCATTCGTGAACTGCTGACGGTGCTGAAGATCGATCACCGGGCGGATCATCGTCCGGACGCCCTTTCCGGCGGCGAGCAGCAGCGCGTGGCGATCGCGCGGGCGCTGGTGATGTCGCCGCCGGTGCTGTTTGCCGACGAACCCACGGGCAATCTGGACTCGCATTCGGCGAGCCAGTTCTGGACGCTGCTGGATTCGGCGGCCCAGGCGTCGGCGACGACCATCGTGATGGTGACGCACGAACCGGCGGCGGCGCGGCATGCGGAACGCGTGGTGGTGCTGCGCGACGGGCAGATTTCCGGCGAGTTCGATCCGAACAGTTTTGAAGATTCCTCCGCGCTCGCCGCGCATTACCAGGCGATCGCGCGTTAGCGTCCGCCCGTTCATTTCAAGGAAGCCTCGCCCATGTTCATTGCCCTGCGGCTTGCCGTGCGACAATGGTTGGCGCGTCCGGTGCGGCCGCTGCTGTGTTCGCTGGCGATTGCGGCGGCGGTGGCGTTGATCATCTGCTGCGGGGCGGCGTTTGAATCGCTTCGTTATTCGTTCCACGTGACGGTGGGGCAGATGCTCGGGGTGGCGGAGATTCATATCCGCACCGCGCAGCGCGGCACGCAGGACCGGCTTCCGCAATCGCTGTTTGACCAACTGCAAAAGCGGCCGGAGGTCGAAACGGTCAGCGGCCGCATGCAGGCGCAGGCGGGTCTTACCAAGGGCGACGTGGACCTGTGGTTCGATTCGGTCGGCGTCGATCCGAAGCGCGATGAGGAGCTGCGTCCCAAAATTTACAACAGCGGGCATGCGTTGACGGGCGCTGCGAACGAAATCGTGATCGACGCCGCCGTCGCCAATTCCCTGCATGCGCAAGTCGGCGACGTCATCAACTACACGTCGGATGGCATGCGTTCGCGCAAGGTGACGGTGGTGGGGATCGTGAAGCGGCCGACGATCGAGATCATCTCGAAGCCCACGATTTACCTGCCGATCGATCAATTGGCGAAGGATCTCGGCACGGCGCCGGCGTACGACGTGATCGACCTGAAACTGCGTGATTCGGCGGGCATCGAGGACCTGGACGCGTATGCGAAGCGGCTGCACAAAGAGCTCGGTCCGGGCGTGACCGTGACGCCGGGGGTGAATTCCAAGTCGCGGCTGGCCAATGAATCGGAGACGATTGAGCTGGGGCTGACGTTGCTGTCGATCGTGTCGGGGCTGTGCGCGGCGCTGATCATCGGGACGACGCTGTCGGTGGGGGTGCAGGAGCGTGTGCGGCAGTTCGGGCAGCTTCGGTGCATCGGGGCGTCGCGGCGGCAGCTCGCGGTGTTTCTCAGCGGCGACGCGCTGGTGATGCTGATGATCGGGGAAGCGCTGGGCCTGGTGCTGGGGTTCGTGGCGGCGGTCATTTTGATTCGGAGCGTGCCGCAGTTTTTCCTTGCGTTTCGCATTGCGCCGATGTCCGTGGTGATCGCGGTGATCAACGGCGCGGCGGCGACGGCGGTGGGGGCGTTGATTCCGATGTGGCAGGTGACGCGGGTCTCGCCGATGGCGGCGGTGACGTCGGTCGGCCGGGGTCCGCGGCGGCGGTTCATCGGGCTGGCGGCGTTCGTGGGGGTTGTGAGCATTGCGTTGGAAGCGGCGCTTTGGGCGTTTCTTCCCGGTCGGGATGTGCGGATTTACGGCTTCATGTTCGTGGGCGTGCCGCTGATTTTCGCGGGGTGGACGTTGCTGGGTCCGGCGCTGTTGATGATGTGCGAGCGCGGCGCGGCGGCGGTGATCGGGGTGCTGCTGCGGATTCGGCCGGCGATGCTGCGGGGCGCGTGGTCGCGCACGCCGTGGCGTGCCTCGGCGATGGTGGCGGCGCTGATGATCGGCGTGACGCTGTTCACGGCGGTGCGGGCGCGGGGCCAATCGGTTCTGGCGTCCTGGAGCTTTCCGTCGAAGTTTCCGGACCTGTTTCTGCTTTCGCTGGCGCCGATGAACCAGCAGCGGGTGGCGCTGCTGAAAAAGGAGCATCCGGAAATCCGGGACCTGACCACGCTGGCGGCGTTTCCGATCAAGCTGCGGGGGAACGCGTTCAAGGACGGCGACCTGGTGGGTATGAACGGGGCGAACTTCGTGTGCGTCGAGCCCGAATCGTTCGCGCGGCTCGTGGAAATGCATTACGACCAGGGCGATCCCAGGACGGCGATTCACGAGCTTGCCGAGGGGGGGCACATCTTCGTGACGAGCGAATTTTACCACGCTCACGGTCTTGGGGTCGGCGATCAGCTTCATGTTCTGGACGCTCATGGCAAGCCTGTCACGTTCACGATCGCGGCGGTGGTCAGCTCCACGGGGATGGACCTGGTGAAGAACTATTTCGACATGCGCTCGACGTTCCAGGACGCGGCGGTGTCGACGGTGATGGGGTCGGTGGGGGATGCGAAGAAGTATTTCGGTTTGAGCGATGTGAATCTGATGTTGCTGGACGTGACGCCGCAGACGATCAATTCGAGCGCGATGGGGAAGCTGCGTCTGGATTTGCAGTCGGAGGGGTACCAGACGGCGTCGTCGGTGGATTTGAAGGCGAATCTGAACGCGCTGATTTCGCGGATCGTGGGGGCGATGTCGCTGATCGCGGCCGGGGCGCTGGCGGTGGCGTCGCTGGGGGTGGCGAACATGGTGATCGCGTCGGTGCATGCGCGGCGGTATGAGTTCGGGGTGCTGCGGGCGATCGGTGCGGGGCGGTGGCAGTTGATTCGGCTGGTGCTGGCGGAGGTGTCGCTGATTGGCGGGGTGGCGGGGGTGCTGGGGGCGGCGGCGGGTTTGGAGCTGGCGTATTCGTTCACGCTGGTGGATCGGATGATCGGATTGCCGACGCGATTTCTGGCGGCGGACCCATGGCAGGCGGCGGGGTATGGGGCGGGGTTCATGGGAGTTTCGATCGGGCTGACGATCGTGCTGGCGTGGGTGGCGTCGATCTGGCCTGCGGCGCGTGGGGCGTTCGTGGCGCAGCGGAGCGTGCTGGCATCGGGGCGGGGGTAGGCGGGGGAGAAGGTGGGTTTTTGCGGGAAGGTGCGCAGGTTCTTTGAGATTTTGGTGGGAAACCTCCGGAAGGTGCGCAGGGCAGGCCGAAGGTGCGCATGAATTTGAGGGCGCGCGTATAAATTTGGGTAGACTGGGTAATATGGGCGCGGAATGGGGTGTCGTGGTGGTCATAGCCTTCTCCTTGTTTTCGGCGGCGCGCGTTTTGGGCGCGCGACTGCTGCCTCTATGAGAACGGATGGCGGGCGGGAAAGGTTCCCAGAAAGTTCGGAGATTTTTCGGGTGCGGATTTTGCGGGGCGCATTGGGGCCACCGGAGCGGCAGGAGTGTCCGGCAGAGGGGGGGGTGGGGTGGGGGGATGGAAAAACCCCACGGCGGGTGGGCCGTGGGGTTTGCAGGTCGATTGGGGTATGCCGGCGTGGGTGGGAGTGGCGGGTTAGAGGCCGGCGCGGAGTTGTCGTTCGGCTTCGTGCCAGTCGGCGTCCTGGTCGCCGGGGGCGTAACCGCGTCCGGCGTAGATTTCGAAGGCGCGTTGGGCGATCATGTCGTGGGTGATCTCGCGGGTGGCAGGGGCGGCGGGCTTGGCGGGTTTAGCGGTGCCGGAGCCCTTGGATTCGGAGCGTGTGACGGCGGGTGCGGCGGGGGGGCTTGGGGCTTGTGCGGGGGGAGCGGCGGGCGGGGTGGCGGGAGCAGGGATGGGTTTAGGGGATTTACGTGGGGGAGGCATAGTTCACTCTCCAAAGGGGGGACTGCTGAGCCCGGCGATAGGAATTATCGGGCGTTCCGCGCGTGAAGGAGGCGGTGCTGCCGCCATTGGGACTGCGAGGGACCCGGGGTCAACATCAAAAACCGCCATTGGATTAACGCATTCGGGGAGGTCTGTCAAGGAAGACGTAGCCATTTGGCGTGGGAAGCTTTATAGTGATGGGGGCAGGATGGCGGCAGGAGGGGGGATTATTTGGGAAGCTGCGGCAGGGGGGGAGACCGGCGAGGCGGAGGCAGACATGAGCGAGACACCGACAGCGCCGACGGAAGCGGCGGCTCCGCCAGGGGGGGTAGCGCCGGGGTCGATGATACCGGTGACGGCGGAGGGGCAGGCGTCGCTGATGGCGGGGGGAGCGGCGGGGGGGGAACCGGTTATTGAGGTGCGGGAAAGGGGGCCGCGGTTTTGGAACGAGCCATTTTTCGCGTGGATGTTGAGCGCGGCGTTTCATTTGGCGTTGATCATAGCGGCGGCGTTGATATTTGTGGCGGCGCGGCGGGCGATGCTGCAGGACGACCAGCAGCAGATCGTGATTCCCAATTCGTTTACCGATCCGTCGCTGTCGCCGGGGGGGCCGGACATGAGGAAGGCGGCGGGATCGAGCGAGGATCCGGGGCAGATCGCACAGGACCGGTTGCACGATCTGCTGCGGAGCGAGGGGTGGGCGCAGGCGGCGGGGACGGAGAATCCATCGAGCTTTCTGCAGGGGGCGGACGCGGGGAAGGATCCGTTTGTGATCGCGCGCGGGGGCGGGGGTTCGGTGGGGAATGCGGGTGCGGACAGCACGGGCCAGGGGGGGAATCTGGCTCCGTATGGGAGCGTGGGGGGCGGCGGCGGCGGGGGTGCGCCGAACACGAGTTTTTACGGCACGGGCGGGGCGGCGAAGCGGATTGTGTACATATTGGATCATTCGGGGTCGATGATCAGCAACTTTGATTTTTTGCAGAGGGAGGCGACGCGGTCGGTGCGGAACCTGGTGCCGATCCAGTTTTTCAGCGTGATCATGGTGTCGCAGACGGCGGAGACGGTGGGGGGGAACGAGTTGCAGCGTGCGACGCCGACGGTGAAGGAGCAATTTGCGAGCAAGATTCTGGATTTTCGTGCGGAGGGGCAGAACGACGATCTTTTGCCGCCGTTTCAGGATGCGTTTCAGCGTGCTTTTGCGATGAAGCCGGAGCTGATTTATTTTTTGACGGACGGGCACTTCGATCCGGCGTTGATCGGGGTGATCGACCGGTTGAATAAGGACCACAAGGTGCGGATCAACACGATTGCGTTTGTGGCGCACGATCCGAGCTATGAGGAGCAGTTGCAGGACCTGGCGAAGCGGAACGGGGGCGTGTACAAGTTTGTGGCGGCCAAGGACCTTGGGCAATAATCTGATATTCTGGCGGACAACGTGTAGCGTGTGGTGGCGTGCGAGTCAGGAGGCGCGGCTGATGGCCTTTTCCAAGAGATGTCTGGCGTGGGGGATAGGGGCTGTGGTGCTGCTGGCGGCGGGGCCGGCGATGGCGGCGGACCTTGGCGCGGAGGGGTCGGGGGGCACGCCGTCGTTCGTGCCGCCGAACTGGATCTTCGTGGGGTTCGACATATTTGTGCTGTCGCTGCTGGGGTTGGCGTCGATCGCGGGGATCGCGTTGGCGATCGATGCGATCCTGCACATCCGGGAGAGCAAGATAGCGCCGGCGCGGACGACGGCGCATTTGCGGAGCCTGATCGAAGGGCGGCAGTATCAGGACCTGCTGGACTTCACGGCCACGGACAAGACGTTCGTGAGCCGGGCGCTGTATTCGGCGATCAAGCGTGCGCATTTGAAGTATGCGGTGATGCACGAGGCGCTGGAGGCGACGATCGGGGAGCAGACGGCGAATCTGTTTCGGCGGATCGAGCCGCTGAACGTGATTGGGAACATTGGGCCGCTGCTGGGGCTTCTGGGGACGGTGCTGGGGATGATCATGGCGTTTTATGAGCTGATGCGGCAGGGGGGGAATACGCCGACGGCGAGCAAGCTGGCGGGGGGCATCGGGACGGCGTTGTGGCACACGTTTTTCGGGTTGCTGGTGGCGATACCGTGCCTGGTGATTTACGGATTTTATCGCACGAAGGTGGACCGGATCACGAACCGGGCGGCGAATGAGGCGGAAGAACTGCTGGAGAGCCTGCGACCGTCGCCGGGCGAGGGGGACGAGATACTGAGGCGGCGGAAGTCATCGCGCGAGAATGCGGGTTCGGGCGAGCGCGAAGCGGTGGCGGAGGCGCAGGTGGCGGAGGAATAAATTTCGTGCGGCCCGCTCTCCCGCTCCCTTGAAACTCCACGCGTACGTTTCGTGTCTTTCGTGTTTTTCGTGGCCATTTACCGGAGCTTTCCGTGAGGCGCAGGGGTTTGGAGCCGATGCACGACGAGCACGTGAACGTCACGCCGTTGATCGACGTGGTGATGTGCCTGATCATTTTTTTCATGATATGCGGGAAGCTGGCGAAGGATGAGGCGAATGACACGGTGAAGATACCGACGGCGTCGCTGGGGCAGGAGCTGGCGGATCAGCGGGACCGGCTGATCATCAACGTGGTGCATGCGCCGGGATCGGAGCACGAGGGGCGGATCGACGCGTCGGTGGAGCCGGAGATTTATGTGCGGGGGGAGCAGGTGTCGCAGGCGGCGCTGGCGGACTATTTGGATCGGGAGAAGCGTGACGCGCCGGACATCAAGGTGATTTTGCGGGCGGACCGCGGGCTGGCGTATGACTGGATCGCGCCGATTCTGATATCGTGCGCGCAGGCGAACATCAAGAGCGTGAATTTTTCGACGAAGCCGGACTGAAGGGACCCTCATGCAGCGGCACGGGCCATTGCGAAAGATGTCGATCAACGTCGGGCCGAACATGACGCCGATGGTGGACATTGTGTTGTGCATATTGATTTTTTTCATGCTGGGCGCGGGGCTGGCGGTGCCGGAGTTATTTTTGACGAGCAACACGGCGGTGGACAAGGCGGGGCTGGGGAAGGACGTGACGAACGCGCAGATGCCTGCGGTGCGGATGAACATCGTGATGACGCGGCGGAACGATGTGACGTATGTGAAGGCGTTTGATGCGGATCCGATCAAGATGGAGGGGATCGACGATCCGGACCAGTCGGGGAATCAGCTCATCGCGCAGGCGCTGCAATTGAAGAAGGCGCATTTGAGCGATGACGTGCAGGTGATCATTGTGCCGGAGAAGATGGTGCCGTACCAGGATGTGATCACGGTTTACAATGATTGCGTGCGGGCGCGCTACAAGCAGGTGGCGTTTGCGGCGGCGCAGGGATGAGGTGCTGGTTAAGGATTCGGCGGAGGGGCCGCAAGTGAAGTTGGACACAGAGCAGACGGAGCACACAGAGAGCACAGAGGAGCGACGACGACGCTCCCCCAACGACGACGACGTAAATTGGCCACGAAGGGCACGAAAGGCAAGAAAGTTGGATTTGGAAATCTTGTTGCGGTGCGGAGGATGTGCGCGGTAGTGGCAGGAAGAACTCGGAAGACTTTTGTTTTTTTGACGGGTTTTGGGCGGCAGGCAAGGAGCGGCGGAACGTTGGCGTTGGTGCGGAGCAAGAGCCGGGGGAGGGGGTGGCTGGCCGTTGCGGCGGGGGGGATGCTCGCGCTGGCGCCGCCAGGGGCTGTTGGGCAGGAGACGGCGGCCGCACCTCCTCCGCCGCCGTCGACGGCGTCCACGACCGAGGCTTCGGCGGATTACGTGCTGGATCGCGCGTCGGACTCGCGCTTCGCGAGCGAACTTTTGCGGCTGGGGCAGGTGGATGTGATGGCGGCGGAGGAGGCGGCGAGCAAGGGAACGGCGGCGGAGAATCTGTGGAAAGCGGAGCGGATCGTTGCGACGTGGGGGGATCTTTCCAAGACGCGGGCGGACGCGCAGCGGAACGGGGCGATATACACGGAGGCGGTGGCGGCGTATCTGGATTCGCAGACGCAGGGGATTGATGGGGTGTGGGCGCTGGACCAGGCGAAGTTTATTTTGAGCCGGCTGGCGGATCCGATCATCAACCATCTGGAATACTGGTCGAACAATGGGGCGGAGCGGAAGGAGCTGGCGCCGCTGGCGGGGTTGGCGCAGCGGCTGCTGGGGCAGGCGAAAACTAGCCTTGCGGCGGGGATGCGGGACGCGGAGAAGGGGGCGTTCGACGAAGCGGGATACATGCGTGCGTACAGCGGGGCGGCGGAGGCGGAATACTACGGGGCGTGGGGGGACTATTACGCGGCGATGGCGCTGGAGCCGGGGGAGGGCGAGAGGAAGGCGTTACTGTTGGCGGCGATCAAGACGCTGGGGAAATGGGCGGACGCGAAGGAGGACACGGGGGTGAACAATCAGTCGCTGCTGCTGCGGGGGAAGGCGGAGGCGGAGGCGGGGGATTACGAGGCGGCGCTAAAGGACCTGGGGAAAGCGGAGAATGCGAAGGCTCCGGCGTGGGTGCAGTACCAGGCGCGGTATCAGGCGGTGGTGGTGCACATTCGGGAGAAGGATTTTTCGGGGGCGCACGGGGCGCTGACGAGCCTGACGGCGTCGCTGCCGGCGGAGAACAGCGATGCGCGCAACGCGACGGACATTCTTGCGTATCGGGTGGCGTGGGCGGAGGCGGAGACGAAGGAGGGGGCGGCGCGGGATCAGGCGGAGCAGGGGGCTCTGGGGATTTTGGACGGGATCGTGCGGCGTGATCCGCGGTATCGGGATGTGGTGCTGGAGCAGCTTGCGGAGGAGATACCGGACCACAGCAAGCTGGAGGGGCTGCATCCGCTGCAGCAGCTTGCGATCGCGTATGCGGACAGCGTGGGGCAGAAGGGGGACACGGCGGAGAGCAAGGAGAAGGTGAAAGCGGCGGCGTCGGCGGCGGAGGCGGTGTACGCGTCACCGGGGGCGAATCCGTCGGAGAAGCTGGAGGCGGCGTTTCTGGCGGGGGTGTGCAATGCGTTGATCGGGAACGTGGCGGAAGCGGCGAAGTACAACGTGGATTTCGCGGAGGTGGCGCCGGCGTCGGATCCACGGACGAAGCCGATCGTGGAACTGGCGATCCAGCAGATTGGGGAGTTGAGGAAGGCGGCGGGGGAGAAGATACCGCCGGAGCTGCAGTCGCTGTCGGAGCGGGCATTGGCGGTATCGACGGGGAAGCTGGGGGAGGAGCAGTGGCGGTATGCGGAGGCGCGGACGCTGGAGGACGGGGGGCAGTTGGAGCAGGCGCAGGCGGAATTTCAGCGGATTCCGTCGACGGACAAGAATTACCTGGACGCGCAGTTTCACCTGATCGCGATTGCGACGCGGCGTCTGTCGGCGGCGAAGGGTGGAGGGGGGGACGAGGCGCGTGCGGCGGCGAAGGAGTTGTTTGGCGCGTGCGACCGGTTCATGAAGCTGCTGGACAATCCGCCGGGGACGGTGCCGGCGGAGGCGCTGGCGCAGGCGAGGAATTACGTGCCGGACATCTGGCTGATCGAAGCGGGGGCGGCGTTGAATCCGGCGGTGAAAGACACGAAGACGGCGCTGGATCGGCTGGGGAAGCTGGCGGCGATGAAGGAGAAGCTGACGGACGCGCAGCAGGCGGCGGTACTGCGGTATCAAGTGCAGGCGTATCAGATGGCGGGGCAGGCGGACAAGGCGTTCGACGCGGTGCAGGCGTATGCGAAGGTGCACGGGCAGGATGCGCTGGAGGTGATCAAGGGGATGGCGGTGAGCAGCCTGGATGAGATCAAGAAGGTGGAGAAGACGGATCCGGGGGAGGCGCGGCGGCTGGCGGATTACGTGGCGAAGCTGATGGATCCGATCATCGCGGAGGCGCAGAAGGAAGGGAAAGGGGAGACGGTGTTCGAGTACAAGGAGATACAGGCGGACATGCTGGTGCGTGCGGGGCATGCGAAGGAGGGGCGGGACCTGGCGGTGTCGCTGGAGAAGCAGAAGCCTGGGGATTTGCGGTCGTTCATGACGGAGGCGCGGGCGTGTTTTGCGATTGCGCAGGCGAGCGGGTCGCGGGAGGATTATGCGTATGCGCGGGATTTCTTCGAGCGCATTCAGCCGCAGATCACGCCGGGGGTGGACACGTATTGGGAGTGCTGGCTGCGGATCATTCAGTGCGTGATTGCGATCAATGGGGATGGCGCGGCGCCGGAGATCAAGAAGAAGCTATCGGATTTGCATGAGTTGTTCGGGGACAAGATGGGCGGGGAGGCGTATCACGAGGAGTTTGCGAAGCTGATGGCGAAATACGGGGCGTGAAGGAAAACTCAAAACGCAAAACTCAAAACTCAAAACTCAAAACGCAAAATTTAAAACGCAAAATTTAAAACGTGAAACGCGAAACGATGGGGGGGTTATTGGGGCGGGTCGTCGGTTTGTTCGCGGATTTGTTCGGCGGCGCGGCGCTTGGCGTCGAGGAGGCGATTGGAATATCCCTCGGACACGCCCGGCTTGGGCCGCTTGGTGGGTGTTGGTGGATCGATCACTGCTGTTCCCGTCTGTGCAGCCGGCTGTTGCTCGGGCATCGCCGGCATCGCCGAGGCGCGTGCTTCGACCTTTTCGCGGAGAGTTTCGCGCTGGGTCTCGACCTCGCGCCGGCCGGTCTTTACGGAGCGCCACGCGCCGACGGCGGCGGCCTGGCCGGGGGTTTGGAGGACGGGCATTCCCACGGGCCGGCGGGGGCGCAGCCAGTCGAGCACGTTGAGCCGCCGCCAGGCGACATCGGCCAGCAATCCTGAGGCGATGACAACGAGGAGCGTTTGCCAGAGCGGCCAGAAGGTTCGGACGGGCTCGGGCTTGGGTGCGAAGACGCCATCGAGATTGGAGAGCTGTTTACCGCCGGTGGCCTCGGCCATGGCGGTCATGAGTGCGGCGTTGGGTTTGAGGTCGCGGTATTCGGGGGGATAGGACAGGACGCCGCCGCCGACGCCGACGGGGTCATTGGTTTTGGCGTCGGCGACGCTGACGAGGTAGGTGCCGCGTTGGGAGGCGGTGAAGCGGCCCTGATAGCGTCCCGGGCCGATCTGTTCGAGGGGGACGTTTTTGCTGGCGGCGGTCTGGTCAGGGGAGATGACGTCGGCCTTGAGCTGGAGGTTGTTGATGGGGCGGCCGGTGGAATCGTTGGCTTCGACGACGATGTGGCCGTCGGAGCCGTCGATGACGGTGCTGGTGGCGACGCCGTTGGAGAGGGTACCGCGGGAGACCCAGCGGACGACTTGCGCCCAGAATTTGGAATAGCCGTTCCAGGCGGCCCAGTCGCGTCCCCAGCGGTCGCCGGTGTCGGAGGTGTAAGCGACGCACTTTCCCAGGCCGATGGACCAGTGGGCGAGGACAGGATCGTCGGCTTCGAGGCCGTGCATGGCCAGGGTGGCGCGGGGCTTGAGGGTGGTTCCGACGTAGCCATAGATTTTGGGCACGCCCGCGCCGCCGGCGGCCCCCGTGCTTTCGAAGCCTTCGAGGAGGGGGGAGGGATGGAGGGTGGGGGTGATGCCCTCTTTCTTTTCGACGAAGGCCTGTCGGGAGACGAGGAAAGCGTCTTTGGCGAAGAGTCGCGGGAGGGCCATGACGTTGCTGCTGGCGTCCCAGCGGCCGTGGCCTGCGCGGGCGACATCCTGCTGGAAGGGGGAGTCGGGGTCGGTTTTATCGCCCATGCCGATGACGGAGGTGGTGACGCCGTGGCGGGTGAAGTTGTCGCGGGCCATCTGGACGCAATTTTCCTGCTGCTCGGAATCCTGGGTGTCGGCGAACATGATGACGTGCTTGGCCATGGCGTCGACGCCGGGTGCGTTGATGAGGTCATAGGCGTGAGCGAGAGCGGTTTCGCAGTAGATGCCGCCGCCGCCGGAGACGACGGTACGGGTGTCGTCGATGAGCCTGGATTTGTTGCCGGGCGTCATGGGGAGGAGCTTGGCGGGCCCGACCCATTGGACCTCGGTATCGACGGCGCCGATCATGGCGGAATCGGAGGGATCGAGGAGCTTGATGACCTGGACGGCGCCCTCATCGGCGAGGCTCATTTTTTCGGTGCCGCTGGCGTCGATGGGCACACCCATGGAGCCGGACTTGTCCATGACGACGACGATGGCGAGGGAGGCGACGTGCTTTTCGCGTTTGACGTCCATATCGACGGGCGCGACGTCTTCGAGGGGAGTGCCTTTGTATCCGCCTGGGCCGAAGGAATCGTCGCCGCCGACGAGAACGAGGCCGCCGCCCATTTCCTTGACCCAGCGTTCCAACTGGGTCATCTGGACGCGTGTGAGGTTGTAGGCGTTGACGTTGTCGAGGATGACGGAGTCGTAGGGGCCGTAATCTTTGACGGTGGAGGGAAGCGCGCCGACGCCTCCCTGCTGGACGGAGATACCGGCCCGGCGGAGGGCATCGTAGAGGTGGTCGCCGGCGGGGTTGGCGTCGATGAGGAGGACCTTGCCGGGGGCATCGACCTGGGTGAAGGCGTAGCCGGTGTTATTGGCGGCGAAGGTGTCATCCTGTGGGCGGTCGGGCTGGACGGTGACCTGAAACTGGTGGAAGCCGCCATCGGAGAGGCCGTCCTGGGGGATGTCGATGACGTTTTCGCCGGGCTTGAGCTGGACGGTGAGGGGATCGAGGAGGGACCCGTCGCGGGTGATGACGAGCTGTGCGGTCTGGGCGGTGTCGGAGTTGATGAGGGCGCGGACGACGAACTGTGCATCCTTGCGAACGTGGGGGGGAACGACGAGCTGATCGACCATGACCTCGTGACCAGGCGGGGCGGAGATGAGGAGGACGTCGACATCGACCATGTTGGCGGCGGCGATGCGTGCTTCCTTGAGGGCGTCGCCGTTGTTCTGGTTGCCGTCGCTGAAGAGGACGATGCGTTTCTGGCGGTCTGGCGGGAAAGAGGCCATGGCGAGTCGGAGGGCGCGGGCGATATCGGTGCGGCCAGGGTCGGCGACTTTCGCGGCGGGAGGCATGGGTCCTTTGGGGGAGGGGACGCTTTCGAGGATGGCGTCTCCTGCGAACTCGACGATGACGAACTGGTCGTCCTTGGTCATTTTCTGGATTTCGTTCTGGATGCGTTCGCGTGCGACATCGCGGGCGGCGCCGGGGACGCTTTGGGATTGATCGAGGACGAAGACGACGCAGATGCCGTCGGAGAACCAGACGAGGCGTGTGCCGGCGAGAGCGAGGACGAGGGCGAGGATCAGTGCGGAACGGAGGGCAAGGGAGACCCAGCGGCGAAGGGGGGAGCCTGCGACGCGCGAGGTTTTCCACCAATAGACCACGGGCAGGAGCGCGAGGAGCGCGAGGAGCCAGAGCGGGTCGGCGAAATCGAGCGGTCCGACGCGCATGGCCAGCACCGCCATGTTGATTCCGTGGGCAAGGTTCATACGGGAGTCATTGTACACATCGGGCGGGGCGGAAGCAGTGTTCCTGGGAGGCCACGACTAAGAAAGGAACTGGGGAAGAGTTTGGAAAAATTGGTTCAATTGATTCAACTGGTTCAATTGGGGGGGTGGCGTGGGAAGTGGCGGGATGGGGGCGGAAGGCGATACATTTTTCGGTGGTTGGGCCGATATAATGGGGCGGGCGGGTTGTTGGAGAATTCATGGCGTTGAATCCGCTTCAATCTCTTCATGAGCAGGCCGAGGCGGCGTTTTTGCCGTATGGGCCGGAGCTGCAGGTGGTGGAAAGTTATGGGGAAGTGGAGGCGGAGTATGCGGCGATACGGAAGGGGGCGGCGTTGATGGATGCGCCGCATCGGGGGGTGGCGATATTGACGGGGAAGGACCGGCTGTCGTTTTTGCACAACAAGGTAACGAACGACACGAACGGGCTGACGCCGGGGCAGGGTTGTTACGCGTATTTGCTCAACCTGAAGGGGCGGATCGTGATGGACATGAACATTTTGCAGGGGGAAGAAGCGACGCTGATCGAGATGGACGCGCGGCTCATCAACGCGTTTGTGTCGGCGGCGGAGAAATACATTTTCACGGAAGACGTGCGGGTGCTGAGCGGGGAGCAGCAGCTTGCGCGGCTGACGGTGATGGGCCCGCGCGCGGGGGAGGTTCTGGGGCGGGCGATGGACGCCGGGGTGGAGACGCTCAACGAACCGTTCCGGCATGCGAAGCGGCTTATCGGGAAGATCATGGTGACGGTGTTTCGGAACGATCTTGCTGGGGAGGCGGAATATGAGCTGATTGTTCCGCGGGACCAGCTTGTCGCGCTGTGGCAAATTCTTCACGAAGCGGGGCACACGGAGGAGAACGGCGGGGGGGGCGGCGAGGAGGTTCCGCCGCTGCGTGCGATTGGGTGGTCGGCGTTCAACACGGCGCGGATCGAGGCGGGGACGCCTTTGTATGGGATCGACATCACGGAGCATTACCTGCCGATGGAGACGGCGCATTGGTATCCGCGGGCGGTGTGCGTGACGAAGGGGTGCTATCTGGGGCAGGAGATAGTGGCGCGGATGCACGCGCACAACACGGTGGCGCGGCTTTTGGTGGGGCTGCGGGTGGGAGGATCGAAGCTGCCGGTGGCGGGGACGGAGATTTTTGATGCCAGCGGCGGGGCTGGGGCGGCCGGGGTGCAGCAGGTGGGGATCATCACGAGCAGCAGCATGTCGCCGATGCTGGGGAACGTTCCGGTGGCGATGGGATATGTGAAAAAGGCCTTTGCCGGCGTGGGGAAAGAGGTGGATGTTCTTGCGGAGGGATCGCGGGAAAGGGCGACGGTGGTGGCGCTTCCGTTCTGGAAGAGGGCTGGGGCGGGCGGGTGATGGGAGCGGGGGCGGGGGTTTTTGGCGGGGGCGTCCTGGCGGGACCTGAGCGGTTGGTGCGCGGGAGGCGGCGGGTTCGACGGGGCCGTTGTGGTCAGGACGTCGCCGAGAAGGGCAGGGATTTTGCGGCTATCATAGAGTTGCGTTGCAAGGAGCACCCATGAGCGACCCCGGCGAATTCCCAGCGGTCACGAAAAAAGTTCTCAGCGTGGGGCAATGCGGCTACGACGATTCCCGCATCGGGCAGGTTGTGAGAGCGGCGCTTGGCGTCCCCCTGGAGCGTGCGCACTCGGGGCACGAAGCCAAACGCCTGCTGGCGGAGAAAGAGTACGCGCTGATTCTGGTGAACCGGCAGTTTGACGCGGGGGGCT
Organism: Phycisphaerae bacterium; assembly: GCA_035545015.1. Taxonomy (GTDB): domain Bacteria; phylum Planctomycetota; class Phycisphaerae; order WQYP01; family WQYP01; genus CALCHA01. Next base: position 69,013 of record DASZZD010000007.1, on the reverse strand, counting down.
CTGGGCTGGAGCTGATTTCGGAGTTGAAAGAAGCGGGGGTAGCGACGCCGGTGATGCTGGTGTCGGATTATGCGGAGGCGCAGGCGGCGGCGCGGGCGGCGGGTGCGGTTGGGGGATTTGGGAAATCGGCGTTGGGGTCGGAATCGACGCGTCGGGTTTTGCGGGAGGCGGTTGGCGTGGCGGATGAGTCTATGGAGTCCTGACAGCCGCTCGGATGAATCCCAACTGGGTCAACGGACAGGTAGCCCATCCGTTTGGCGCCCACGCGTCATACCAGGCACGAGCGGCCTCGTGAAATTCATGGTGCGGTCAGGCAAGCGACAGGAGCACATTGATATCGAGCAGCGCGGTAGGCATGGTCAATCATCTTGGGCTTCACGGATGCGTTGGGAACGCAAGGGCTGCGCGTCGGCGGGAACCGTAAAATGAGGCAACTGGTTCGATGGCGCTCCTTCTCGAGCGGCGTGGCTTCTCATGGAGTCCGGGACGATGACTTCGAAGGATTCGTCCAGCGGCAGGTTGACCGGTTCCTCAGGCACAAGCACGCGTCCATCAAAATGTACTTTCAAGTAACTCATGGCGCCATTGTATCGTGAAGCGGTGTCAGATGTTGCGAAGTTTATTGAGGCCGTTGAAGGCGGCGACTTTGTAGGTTTCGGCGAGGGTTGGATAGTTGAAGACGTTGTTGATGAAGAATTCGACGGTGCCGTTGAAGGCGAGGACGGCCTGGCCGATGTGGATGAGCTCCGTGGCGCCGGTGCCGATGACGTGGACGCCGAGGAGGGCATGGGTGTCCTGGTGAATGAGCATTTTGAGCATGCCGGAGGAATCGCCGAGGAGTTGTCCGCGTGCGACTTCTTTGTAGTGGGCGATGCCGGCTTCATAGGGGATGCCGGCGTCGGTCAATTGTTTTTCGGTTTTGCCGACCATGGAGATTTCGGGGATGGCGTAGATGCCGTAGGGGAACAGATCGGGGAAGCTCTGGGTTTCGACGCCGAAGGCGTGGCAGACGGCGAGGCGTCCCTGCTCCATGGCGGTGGAGGCGAGTGCGGGGAAGCCGATGACGTCGCCGGCGGCATAAATGTGGGGGACAGCGGTCTGGTAATGCTCGTTGACCTTGAGGCGTTCACGGTCGTCGGGGATGAGGCCGACGTTTTCGAGGGCGAGGGCCCGGGTTGTTCCCTGGCGTCCGACGGAATAGAGCAGACAGGCGGCATGCAACTGCTTTCCGGATTCCAGGCGCGCTTCGACGAGGGTTTGGGTGGGGTCGGCGGGTGAGGGGATTTCCTGGATTTTGGCGACTTTTTCGCCGAGGCGGAGGGTGATGCCCATCTGCCGCATCTGGTATTGGAGGGCCTCGACGATTTCGCGGTCGAGGAAATCGAGGAGGTCGGGGCGTCCTTCGACGAGAATGACGCGCACGCCGAGGGCGCCGAGCATGCAGGCGTACTCGACGCCGATGACGCCTCCGCCGACGATGATGATGGATTTGGGCAGGGTTTTGAGCTTGAGGAGGCCGTCGGAGGTGAAAATGGTGGTGTCGTTGAAGGGCACGGACAGGGGCGTGGCGGGACGCGTTCCGGTGCAGATGACGAACTTGTCGGCGGTGATCATTTCGGAGGCTTCGGACATCTGGATTTGGAGGAGATTGGGCCCTTCGAAATGGGCGGCTCCCCAGATCAAATCGACGTTGTTGCGATCGAGCTGTTCGCGGATGACGGAGAGTTCGTTGTGAATGACCTGCTGGGAGACATAGATGAGGTCTTCGATGGTGATGTCGCGTTTGAAGCGGAAATTTTCGCCATAGAGGGCGCGTTTATTGGTGCCGGTGAGATGGAGGACGGCCTCGCGCAGGGCCTTGGAGGGGATGGTGCCGGTATTGATGCCGGCGCCGCCGAGGACGGGGTTTTTCTCGATGATGCACACCCGTTTGCCCAGCTTTGCGGCCTGGATCGCGGCCTTTTGCCCCGCCGGCCCGGACCCGATCACGGCCAGCTCGTAATGCTTCATCGATGCAACCACAGTGTTCTTCCTCGCTATGAGACCTCCTACTTATCGGCTCGACCGGGTTGAATTGCAATGAATTTGCCTGATCGGCGGTTCGGGGGTGCTTGTGATTCCCCGTACGGTTTCTGTACACTCCCCTCTTCGCCGTCAAGTGGCACGGACGTCCGCGTCCGTGTCCTGCAGGTTCCGAGTCGGAGACACGGATGTCCCTTGAATTATGCGTGCTGGGAAGCGGATCTTCCGGCAATTCCACGGTTGTTCGCGGGCCCTGGGGCTCGTTCCTCATTGATGCGGGCTTTGGCCCGCGCACGACGGCGCAGCGTCTTTCAGGGACCGGGGTCGAGCTGGCCCACGTGCAGGCGATTCTGCTGACGCACCTCGACAGCGACCACTTCAATGCCAACTGGTTCCAGACGGTGCTAAAACAGGGCATCCATCTTTTTGCCGCCGCCGGGAACGCCCGCCATCTCGTCAAATGCCGCGAAGGTTTGTATGCCCAGGAGCAGCTTCGCGCGAAAAACATCTTGCGACACAGCCTTGAGGAACTGATTCATCCCTTTCCCGAGGAGGGGCCGTTCGACATCATCGCGGGCATCCACGCCGAAGCCATTCACCTGGCGCATGATGCGGAGGGTTCGCATGGGTTTCTGCTTTCATGCGATGGCTACCGGGTGGGTTTTGCGACCGATCTCGGGCATGTGCCTGAGGACCTGATCGCCCGCTTCTGCGGGGTGGATGTCCTCGCTCTCGAGGCGAATTACGATCCTGACATGCAGCAGAATTCCGATCGTCCCTGGTTTCTCAAGCAGCGGATCATGGGCGGGAGCGGGCACCTCTCGAACCACCAGGCGCTGGCGGCGATTCAATCAATGCTGGATCAGACGCTGGCGACGTGTGGTCCGGATCGGCTGCCGCATCACATTGTGCTCCTCCATCGGAGCCGGGAGTGCAACTGCCCGAACCTTGTGCGTAAGCTCTTCACGCAGGATCCGCGGATCGCGCAGGTACTCACGCTGGCGGACCAATATGAACGGACTCCGTGGCTCAGCGCCCGGCGGCCCCGGGCTCAATCGTTCCAGCAGCTCGCCTTGGCGTGGAACTGACGACGTACTCAGGGTGCTCAGCGCACCGTGCGTTTTAGCGATCCGAACCGTTTCCAATGAGCAACGTATGACGTGTATGAATCGCGCCCGATCGGGGGCAGGCCGTGCATCAACACCTTCTCCTCAACTATCGAACCCCCGACGATGGGAAGCCTCCTGCGATTCGCCCTCTGTTCATCGCTCTGACACTGATTACCGCGTTCATCGTGCTTCTCGCGAAACTCACGACGTCAATCGGTGAAGGTCCCCACCTTGAACTCAAAATCGTCCGCGCTAAGAGCGACATCTCCACCTTGGCCAGCGCGGTGGAGCAATTTCAGCTCGACACAGGCCGCTACCCTTCCACCGCCGAAGGCTTCGCTGTCCTTCTCGCCGCGCCGCCCGATACTGCCGGCTGGCACGGTCCCTACGTCAAGCCCATCGGCGATGATCCCTGGGGCAGTCCCTACCGATACCGCTACCCCGGCAAACTCCACCATGGATCCTTCGACATCATCTCCGGCGGCAAGGACGGCGTTGCCGATACCGAAGACGACATTACGAACCTTCCCTGAGGCCGTTCTTCATGGCCTTCATCGCTTCGTGGCTTCGTGCTGAACCTCGGGCGCGCGGCTCACATGGATGTCGGCTCATGGAGCCGCTTGGTCTTGATGAACAGCACCAGCGCCGCTACCAAGAAGATGAACGCGGCGATCCAGAAGTAGACGATGAAGGTCACAGCTCCGGCGGCCATGGAAAGGAATCCGAGGAACAGGGTGATGAGGGATGCCGCGCGGGGGACGCTGACTTCCGAAAAGGCGCGGTTAAGGGGGACGGGCTTTCCTTCGGGGATGCCGTCGGCGCCACTGCCGCGGGGGTTGCCTTCTTCGCGCCGGATATCGTCGATCGTCTCCATGGTATGCTCCTTAAAAGCTCGTCCTGCCTCAAAACAATAGCGCCGGCCGGCGCTGTCGGTATCTTTTTTTTTCGGCCCTTTACACGGCGGATGGAAAGGTCTCGGGCGCTTCGGCGGTTACGCGTGGTCCCGGCGGGTCGAGGGCCTGGAGCGCCCGCGTGCGATCGATGTGGATCACCGCGTCGAACTGGTTGGCGATATCGGCGTAGAAGTAATGGCTCTGCCGCTCGGTTTCCGGCAGATAGATCACGCCGATCGCTCGTTCGAGCCGTTCTCCGGCCTCGACAAGCGCCGTCCGCGCCGTGTCGCCATCACGGAGGTGGACGATGAAGTTTCCGCCGAGTTCCTGGCTCAGCTCGTGAAAAAGGCGCTCATATGATCCTTCCATCCCCGGGCGCACGCGTTTCACTTCATAGGGCATATCCCAATCGGAAGCGGCGAGGACGGTTCCTTCGTGGGTGGTGAATCCCAGATGGAAGGTCTCTTGCGGGTAGCGTTCGCGCACGAGTTGGCCGACGTTGAGCTCTCCGCGGCGTCCCATCTGCGTGGCGCGTGCATCGCCGAGGTGAGAGTTGTGGGCCCAGAGGACGAGCTTGGCCTGGCCGTCGCGGTCGCCCAGATGTTGCAGGAGGGCATCGACGGTATCGACCATGTGGGTGTCGCGGAGGTTCCAGGAGCTATGGCGGCCGCGGTACATGCTGCGGTAATACTCCTCGGCGTTTTTGACGAGGCGGGCGTTCTGCTCGGCGAAGAAGTATTCATCGGCGGGAATCGATCCGTCGCGGCGAGCGTAGTCGCCGGCCTGGCGCTGGAGTTCGAGAAGCTGGTTCACCACTTCTCCCTCGCACGGGTCGGCCAGCCCGATGCCGGTGGCATAGCCGTAATGCTGAGGGTCGGCTTCAAACTGCTCGAAGCAGGCGTAGCGCGTACGTGCTCGTCGTGCGGCTCCGGGGTCGACCTTTTCGAGGTAGTTGACGACGGCCTGGATAGAGCGGTAGAGGCTGTAAAGGTCCATGCCATAGAAGCCGGCGTGGACTTCATTGGCGGCAAGGTCGTCATTGTGGCGGCGCATCCACTCGACAAATTCGCGCACGGGTTGGTTGCGCCACATCCAGGCGGGGAAGCGTTCGAAGCCCCGCAGGGCCTGGACGGCGGAGCGGTCCTGGGCGTCGCCGATGTTTCCGAGGGCCTGCACGTAGCGGTTGACGCGGTAAGCGTCGGGCCAATCGGCCTCGACGGCGACGGCGGTAAATCCCCGCTCTTCGACGAGCCGGCGTGTGAGGTCGGCGCGGATGCGATAGAACTCTTCCGTTCCGTGGGAGGCTTCTCCGATGCAGACGATGCGTGCCTGCTCCATGCGGTTGAGGAGCTCTGCCGAACCGTCGGTTGGGGGTTCCCAGCGGGTCACGTGGCCGGCCAGACGGCGGATAAGTTGTGCGTCATCGGGTGGCATAACACCGGTCTACAGTGCAATCCGGGTGCCGGAGGCTTGGTTCGGAGTCCAGACGCGCGAAGGTGCAGGGATGAAGGGCCACCAGGGCGCGTGGGGGGGAAATGCGGGCTTGGCGGCCAGGGGCTGTTTTTTTCTGTGGGGAAAAAGGATGAGCGTCGCTTTGTGTGGCGACGCTCATCCGTGTGATTTGCGGGTTTTTGGTTTGGGGTGAATCAGCCGCGAAAATAGATGGCTTTTTTCACCGCGTCCGCGACGCGCTGCACGCTGGGCACGACCTGCTGCAGGAGGGGCTTGGAGTAGGGCATGGGGACGTCAAGGGCGGCGACCCGGACCACGTGGTTGTCGAGATCGTCGAAGCAGTGCTCGTGGACGAGGGCGGCGATTTCCGCGCCGATGCCGCAGGTGGGATAGCCGGTTTCGATGGTGACGCAGTACCCGGTTTTCCTGACGCTTTTGACGATTGCGGGCAGATCGAGGGGGCGGAGGGTGCGGGGGTCGATGATCTCGCAGCGGATGCCATGCTCTTTTTCAAGCTGCTCGGCGGCGGCGATGGCGGTCAGGCAACCCTGTCCCCAGGCGACGATGGTGCAGTCCATGCCTTCGCGTTTGACATCGGCGACGCCGAAGGGGAGGAGGAAGTCGCCGTCGGGGACTTCGCCCTTGTTGCCATACATGGACTCATTTTCGAGGAAGATGACGGGATCATCATCGCGGATGGCGGTTTTCAAGAGGCCCTTGGCTTCGGCGGGGGTGGTGGGGACGACGACTTTAAGGCCGGGCACATGGGTGTAGAGGGCCTCGACGGACCAGGAGTGGGTGGCGGCGAGTTGCTGTCCGGGTCCGGAGATGCCGCGGAAGACGACGGGCACCTTGAATTGGCCGCCGCTCATATAGGCCATCTTGGGTGCGTTGTTGACGACCTGGTCAAAGGCGACGAGGGAGAAGGAGAAGGTCATGAATTCGACGATGGGGCGCATACCGACCATGGCGGCGCCGACGCCGAGGCCGGAAAATCCGGCCTCGGAAATGGGCGCGTCGACAATGCGCATGGGTCCGAATTCCTTGAGCATTCCCTCGGAGACCTTGTAGGCGCCGTTGTACTCGGCTACTTCTTCGCCGATGAGAAAGACATCGGGGTCCCGGCGCATTTCCTCGGACATGGCTTCACGGAGGGCTTCACGGAATTGAAGAACGGGCATGAGTACCTCGTAGTAATTGAGTTAATTGGTAACTGAGTTAATTAGGACTTCGCGTCCGATCTCCGCGCCGACTTCATCTTTTTTGCGTTCACAGCGCACTGCTTCAGGTACGCCGCATACCCGTTGATCAGCAGCAGAACCTCCGCGGCGTCTTCCCGCAGTGTCACCAGATGTTCCAGTTTGGCATATTCCTCATCCATGCACAGGTTGACATCGTCAACCAATTCCTGCAACGAGCCACGGCTGTCACGGCAAAACCGGATCCGCTCCTTGTAGGTGTAGCGTCCGTGGCCCTCCGCGATGTTGTTCGTCAGCGACCGCGCTGCATCCCGCATTTGCGCCTGCAACTTGTACTCGAAGCGCGGCAGCAGCTTCGCCAATTTGTAAATACGCTTCCGGAACTCCCGCGCCTTCTGATAAACAGCCAACTTCTCAAACTCGAACAACGCCATGTCCTCTTCCTCGCCCAAACGCCGCGAAGTCCCAGTTAGCTTAATTACCAATTACTCAATTACTTTCTCGGCACGTACGGCGCAAAGGGCTCGGCGTACACATCTTTCCAGATGTCCTCGCTGGTCGGGAAGGGGGCGGCATCCGCCTCGGCGGAAGCCTTTTCCACGAGGTTGTGGATTTCTTCGTTGATCGCGGTCACTTTGGCGTCGTCGATCAGCTTCTTCTCCTTGAGCAGCTTCTCGAGCCGGCCGATGGGATCGTGCTCCTGGTATTTCGCGACTTCTTCCTTGGTGCGGTACTTCTGCGGATCGCTCATCGAGTGGCCGCGATAGCGGTAGGTCTTCACTTCCAGGAAGAGGGAGCCGTTGCCGCTACGGCAATATTCGAGCGCGTCCTTCATCATCTGATACATCGCGATGCAATCCATGCCGTCGACTTCCTTGCCCGGGATTCCATAGGCATCGCCCGTTCGCAGCTTCAGGTCCGTCACCGCCGACGCCCGATGCACGTGCGTCCCCATCCCGTATCCGTTGTTTTCGACCATGAAGATGCAGGGCAGCTTGTGAAGGCCGGCGAGGTTGAGGGCTTCATGAAAGCTGCCCTGGTTGATCGCCCCATCGCCGAAATAGCACAGCGTTACACGGTCTTGCTTGCGATATTTTGCGGCCCACCCAAGTCCCACGGCGAGGGGGATGTGTCCCGCGACGATCGCATGGCCGCCGAAGAAATTTTTGTCTTTGTCAAAAAAGTGCATTGATCCGCCCTTGCCGCGCGAGCATCCCGCCGCCTTCCCGTACAGCTCGGCGAATAGCGGCATAATGTCCATTCCGCGGGCGATGGCATGCCCATGGTCGCGGTAGGCGGTGATGATGTAATCCGTAGGTCTGGTGGCGGCGATGGATCCGACGGCGACGGCTTCCTGGCCGACATAGAGGTGGCAGAACCCGCCGATTTTCTGCTGCTGGTAGGACTGGGCGCACTTCACTTCAAACTGCCGGATGAGGCTCATCTGCCGATACCAGTCCATCAACTGCGCCGGAGCGGGTTCAACTTTGGGACTGGAGGGGGGCGTCGAGATCGTGGTCACGAGCTGCTTCCTTTCGCGCGCGCTGGGGGCCTGGAGGTACGGGCCGGGCATGTTCTGCCAAGCGCACAATTCTAGTAAATAACCGCGCGCCCGCCAACCGGTTGGGGGGTCCGAATCGGCCGGGGAGGGCGGGCGATGGGACGCACAGCGGCGGGGTTCTCGCGGCAAGAAGATGCAAGTGCGTTGCGGCGGGTGGTGGGGGGGGCGGCTGGCGATTATCTCAGGGGAAAAAACAAAAAAAGTAGGCGAAGGCCTGGGATGGAGCTTCGCCTACCGGAGGGGAGAAAATAGCACGTTCACGAGGACGGACGCGTTGATAGGAGTTGTCTTTCAGGTCCGCCTCATTTACCTTATCGGTACCTGGGTTCGTTTTCAAGAAAAAAATTCGCGTTCGGTGTGGCGACAGCTAATCTTTTTGGCGCTTCCGCGGCCGAGACCCGCCGCCGGCCCCTTCGGTGAGGCTTTCCTGTGATCGTAACCATTGATGGCCCCGCAGGTTCTGGAAAATCAGCCGCAGCCCTCCAGCTTGCCCGGAAGCTCGGCATCCCGCACCTGGATACGGGGGCCATGTACCGGGCGGTGGCCCTCGACGCGCTCGAAGAGGGCATACTTGCGGACCCCGACCGCATCGCTCAACGGTGCCGGCTGCTCTCGCTGACCTTTGATTTTTCGCGTTCGCCGGCGCCGATTCTTTTGAACGGGCATGATGTTTCGGAGCAGATTCGGGCCCCGCGGGTGACGGAGGTGACGTGGGTGGCCGCCGATAACCCGTGGGTTCGTGAGGAGCTCGTCCGTTTGCAGCGACAGATCGGCAGGGAGCAGGGGTCGCTGGTGACCGAAGGGCGGGACCAGGGGACGATCGTGTTTCCGAATGCGGACTTCAAATTTTATCTCAACGCGCATCCGGAGGAGCGAGCGCGGCGCCGGATCGCGCAGTTGGCGGCGAAAGGCATCTCCGCGGAACAGTCGGATGTGCTCGAACAAATCCTGCAGCGCGACATGCGCGACCAGGCTCGCGCGGTGGGCCCGCTCGCCCGCCCGAAGGACGCACTGGACATCGACACGACGGACCTGACGCTGGAAGAGACCGTGGACGCGATGATCACGGTCATCCACCAGAAAATGCCAGTGACCAATGCCAAGTGCCAAATGCCAAATGCCAAATGACAAATGAGGCTGCCCAACCGCGGGCGCTGCGGACTTCGCGCCACTGAGTTACCAATTACCAGTTACCAATTACCAGCGATGCCTTCCTCGCCCACCAACCCTTCCCTGCCCGCCGAGCCCTCCGTGAAGGAGCGGTCGGCCCCGCCGTATGTTTTTCGCGGCGAAGGGCACGGCGTTTTGCAGCGGCTGGCGTGGAACACGGGGCGGCTGGTGTCGCGCATTATTTCGATCCTGCTGTTTCGACTGCATGTAGCCGGTCAAGGCAACATTCCGCAATCCGGCGGCGTGCTGCTGGTGACGAACCACCAGTCGTTCCTCGACCCGTGGCTTATCGGGATTGCGCCCGGGCGGCAGGTTCACTACATGGCGCGGGACACGCTGTTCAAGGGCGGCTTTCTGCATTGGCTGATGGAACTGCTCAACGCGTTTCCGGTGAAGCGCGGGGCGGCCGACCTCACGGCGATCCGCACGGCGGTCGAGCGTCTGGACAAGGGGTTCGTGCTGAACATTTTCCCGGAGGGGACGCGGTCGGAGGACGGTTCGATCGGGGCGATCGCGCCGGGCGTGTCGCTCATTCTGAACCGCTGCAAGAATGAGATCACGATCGTTCCCGTGTGCATCGACGGGGCGTTTGAAGCATGGCCGCGGTCCGCGCGATTCCCGCATCCGCATCCCATCCGCATCCGCCACGGCAAAGCGATCGGCGCGGGGGAATGGCGCAAGCTTTCGCCGGAGGCGTTAGCGTTGCGTCTGCGGACCGATCTGGTGAATCTTCAGGCGGCGATGAACTCGCCGCACGCGGCGCTCTCGCAGCGGAAACTGGGGGAGGCCCTGGCGTTGGGCGCGGCGCGTGCGCCCGCTCGGCGGCGGCGCTGAATCGGGGGTTTCGATCGGGCGGCGCTTTTTTCTACCCGCGGGCGGGGGCGCGGTATAACTCGCTCGTGTCGCGAAAAGGAGCGTTCGCATGCCCACGAAATTCATCCGGTATGGCAAAGATGTGGATCCCGCGCACTGGGACGATGGCTTCAAGAAGAAAATCGTGGAGGCGGGCGATCAGCATTTGTACTCGATGGCGATCGTCAAAAAATGCTGGGCATTGGGGATGAAGCAGCTTTGCGAAGCGGGCTCGACGATGGAACTGAGCATTGGCGTGAAGGAATTCACGTGGGTTCTGTCGCCCAAGACGCCGGCCGCGAAGGAAATTGCGAAGCAGACGAAGCCGGAGATCATCAACCGCAAGGGGCTGTCGTCGGGGAAGGCGAAGGTGGAGGCGCCGGACCCCTCGGATTCCAAGGCGGCGAAAGTCGAGAAGACGCTGAAGTACCTGGATGCGGCGGGGAACATCAAGGACTTTGTGACCTTCATCATCGCGGCGCCGGCGGTCGGGTTGAATCCGCTGGGGCTGCTGGCGGCGGGGTGGAAAGTGCTGGACACGGCGGTGGGGATGGGGATTGGTCTGGCCAATCGGCGGAACGAATGGGGCGCGGAGATTTCCAAGTCGGCGCTCACGCGTCTGGCGGACTACGCGACGGAGAAGCTGCAGGAGCGCCGGATGGCGGCGCTGCAATCGGCGGCGGGCGACGATCTGAAGGCCCGGGCGCTGTATGTGGCGGCGCTGGAAAAGGAGGTGGTGAAGCTCAAGAGCGCGCGGGCGGAATGGATTGGGCGCGAGACGGAGCTGACCCAGGAGACGCAGCAGCTTTCGGCGGCGGCCTTCAAGTGGCACAAGCATCTCGAGACGAACACGTCGGCTCTGATCAAGTGCTTCAAGGCGGGCCTGACGCCGGAGCAGTTCAACAAGATCGTGACCGGCATGGAAAAGATCATCGCCAGCCACAAGGAGCTATCGGTATTTCACCAGAAATATGTGATGGACACGGCGAACGACCTGTGGAAGCGGGGCGCTCCGCTGATCAACCAGTGCACGACGACGATTAACGGGCTGGAAAAGGAGATTGAAACGGCGAAGGGGACCGACTGGTTTGCGCAGCAGCTTGAGAAATCGGGGGGTAAAAAGGGTGAAACGCCGGGCTCGGAGGCGATCACGGACCCCGCGCAGGCCAAGGAATTCGCCGACCTGATGCTGGCGCTTTCCGACGATGTGAACCTGTGGGACGTTGGGGGCACGATTCAGCTCGCGCTCAACACGGTCGCGGGGCTGTACAATTTCAGGGAAACGATCAACACGTTCCGCGCGCCGACGAACAAGTGGCGGACGGAGCGCAAATCGGTGTGGCAGACGCTGGAAACGGGGTGGAACAACTGGACGCTGTCCAAGATGCCCACGACCGCCAAGGAGAAGGAAAAGTGGAAGCAGGCGGCGGCGATCGAGCTGGAAAAGATGCAATCCGCCGCCAACGAGCTGCGGCAAAAGCAATCCGCGATGGAAGACGTCGTCCTCAAGCACAACGAGAATCTGCAGAAAGCCTACGGCAAAGCGGTTGCGGACATGAATGCCGCGAAGAAGGCGTATGACGAAGGGATTCAGAGAACCAGGCGGACGCTGGACAAGGCGCAGGCCACGCTGAAGAACCCGCGTTTCACGGACAAGCAGCGGCGCAAGGAACTGCAGTCCATCGTGGGCCAGATACAGAACAAGCGGAACGAGCTCAAGAAGCGTCTGGACGAAAAGGCGGCGGAGCTGACGAAGGTGGAGGCGCTGGCGGCGCAGGAGAACAAATACTGCGTGGATATTTTGAACGAGGGGCACGAGCAGGACATCAACAAGCGCGCCGTGGAAATCGAGAAACTACAGAAGCAGCTCGCGAGCGTGTAACGGGGCCGGCCGCCCTTACCGCGCTTCGAACTGGAACAGACTCCGGCCGCAACGGGCTTACTGCGCGGCCATGCCGGCCAATTGCTTGGCGAACTGCGGGTTGTAGCGGCTGCCGGCGACGGGTATGCGTTTGTTTCCGCCCCTGGGTGGGCGGCGTGAGAGGATGGCGAGCGTGACGGCGAAGACGACGATGTTGGCGAGGAAAATCCAGAGGGGTCCGTAGCGCAGTCCGGTTTGGCGCTGCAGGAAGACGACGACGGTGGTGATGAGGAAAGCCGCGAGCGACATGGGGATCAAGCCGCGCCAGGCGAGCCCCATCAACTGGTCGAAACGGAAGCGCGGGAGGGTCCATCGGACCCACATGTAAAAGAACAGGAAGAGGACGACTTTGCCCCAGAACACGACGAATTTCAGGAGCACGCCGAGCCAGCCGGTCACTTCGTGGAGTCCCTGGGGTCCGTGATAGATGGCCAGGTCGATCCAGGGCAGATGCCATCCGCCGAGGAAAACGGCGACCATGACGGCGGAGCCGGTGATCATGGCGGCGTATTCGGCCAGGAAAAAGAGGGCGAACTTCATGGAAGAGTATTCGGTGTGATAGCCGCCGACGAGTTCGGATTCACATTCGGGCAGATCGAAGGGCGTGCGGTTGGCCTCGGCAAAGATGGCGATGGTGAAGATGACGGCGGGCACTGGATGCTCAAAGACGTTCCACTTGGGAATGAATCCGAGCCAATAGCCGGCCTGTCCCATCACGACCTCTTCGAGGTTGAGCGTTCCCATGACCACGAGGACGGCCATGAGGGAGAGGGCCATGGGGACCTCATAGGAGAGCATCTGGGCGGCGGCGCGGAGTGCGCCGAAGAAGGAGAACTTCGATCCCGAGGCCCACCCGCCCAGGACGACGCCGTAGGTGGCCAGTCCGGCCGCCGCCACGGCGATGAGGACACCGGCGGAGGGGTTGCTGACCATGAAGGGAAAATCCTGGGGAAAGGTCCACCAGCCGAACACGGTGGATCCGGCCTTGAGCACGCCGCCGAAGGGAATGACGGAGAATCCGCAGAGGGCGGGCGTGAGAATCGCGACGGGGGCGATGAGGAAGAGGGCCTTGTCGGCGTTTTTGGGGATGAACTCTTCCTTGAGGATGAACTTCACCCCGTCGGCGAGGGGTTGAAACAGGCCTTTGGGCCCGACGCGGTTGGGGCCGACGCGGTCCTGAATCCACGCGGCCGTTTTGCGTTCGAGCAGAATCGCATACGAGATGAGCCCGAGCATCATGTTCATGATGATCAGGGCAAGGACCACCTTGGCAATGAGAATCACGTCGCCACTCCAATAAACCCCGCCCGTTTCCGCGAGTGTAGCCGAACGGACGATTTCATCAACTTCCCGCACATGCCATCCGCGCCATCGTTCCTGCGCTTCGTGTGTTGGTTTTCGGCGGCCGCTCGCCGTTTGGGGGAAGTTCGAAAGGACCGGCCTCAGGGATGCGGCAGAAGTTCCGCGGGCTTTCCCCTTTTGTGCGGTCGCTGCAACCGGCAATGTCGGCCCATTTGCCGCACTTTTTCCAGTTTTCGGGGGGTGATTCCCGATAATATGCCCCCGCGCTGCCATTTTTCTGCAGGCTCGTCCGGTAATGGGACGATGTAGACCGTTGAGAGTTAACTCGACCGCTGCGCGCGTCGATACTCCTGACAGCCACCGCGCATTTTCCGCGCTAAACGGCATAGATCAGGAGGCGAGAGATGTCCGCAGAAAAGTCCGCGAAGCCCCCCGAGGGACCCCCGGCGGAAGCCGAAGGGTCAGCGAAGAAGGGGGGCAAGAAAACCATCCTGGTCGCGGCGGTGGTGGTTTTGCTGGAAGCGGGGACGGTCGGGGTCACGATGATGATGGCGGGCGGTCCGCGTCGCGCGGCGGCCGATCCCCCAGCCACCGCACCTAAGGTCGTTGAGAAAGATGCCGAGGTCAAAATTGTCGATGCCAAGCTCCCCAACGCCAAGGGCGGCCTTGGACACCTCTATCTTTATGACCTCCAAGTCGTCGCCAAAGTCGCCGACAAGGACAAGGACAAGGTCGCGGACCTGCTCACAGAGCGCGACGCCCAGATCAAAGACCACATCCGCACCATCATCGCCGGCTTCGATCCCCAGTCCCTCGCCGAGCCCGGTCTTGAAACTCTCCGCCGCCAGATCGCTTATCAGCTCGATCAGGACATCGGCAAGGACCTCGTCAAGGAAGTCCTCATCCCCAAGTGCACCCCCATCCGCGCCGATTATTGATCAATTTTGCGCTTCCCCCTGCACAAAAATGCGCCCCCGGGGAGATATATCCTCTGAAGCTTCGCGCTGGATCTGCGAAGCCGCCGCCCGCTCCTCAGCGGGTTTCCACCGCTCCCAAGGAGGCGCCCGATGAGCTCACCCCCCGCTCCCGTCGCCACGCCCGCCGCCCCCGACGCCCCCGGCAACTTCGCGCTCCCCAGCTTCTCCAAAGCCCTCGGCAACATTTCCCCCGCCGCCATCGAACTGCTAAAAGATGTCGATCTCAACGTCAAAATCGAGCTCGGCCGCACCAAAATGCTCATCGAAGACGTCCTCAAGCTCGGCGAGGGTTCCGTCGTGGAACTCGACAAGCTTGCCGGCGACCCCGTCGATGTCTTCGTCAACGACCAACTCGTCGCCCGCGGCGAGGTGTTGGTGCTGAATGACAACTTCTGCGTCCGCATCAACGAGATCATCACGGCGGTCGAAGAGTAGCGCATGCTGTTTAGCCGTCGATCGGAGATCGACGCCCGTTTAGCCCCGGCCGGGTCAGGCTGTACGCTAACGAAAAGGTGGACCATGGAAGGTCGAATCGCTCCCACGGCGTTTGTTTCCCGCAAGAAGTTCACCCGGATCGCGGCGATCGGGATCGCCGCGGCCGCCTTTGCCGTCGCCCTGGCCCCGGTGCGCGGGCAGGCGATGGGTCAGGCGGCGATCGACGATCCCGCGGCCCCTCCTGCCTCCCTTTCGCCCGCGGCGCCTTCCGGCGCGCTTCCAACGTCCGGCCCCGGCGCACCGCACTCGACGCCGGCTTCGATCACGCCCGGGCTTACCTTCGACTCGACGCCGGTGACGACCGCGGTGCCGGTGGCCGCGAGTCCGGCGCCCCAACCGGTCGCCGTCGCCAAGCCTGCCATCGCCCCGGCGCCACTTCCCGCGCCCGCGCCCATGGCCGCAACGCCGGTCCCCGCTGCACTCCCTGCCGCGGACACTACGCCGGCGCCTGCCGCCTCGGACAAAGGCAACCCCCTCACGGATCCGACGGTGGTGCCGCCGCTGACCTCGCTGGAACAAAAATCCATCCGCAAACCCGCCGCTGACACATCCGCCAGCTCCACCTCCGGCGCGAGCGGCGCGGGCGCCAAGCTTCCCTCGGGCATCACGGCGGTTCTGCAGGTGGCCGCCGCGCTGGGCGTGGTGATCGGCCTGATCTTCGTGGGCAAAGGGCTGGCCCGGAAATATGTTCCGGGGGCGAAGACAGCGGGGGTGAAGGGCGCGATAGAAATTCTCGCCCGCCATCCACTGACCAAAAACCAGTCGATCGTGCTGGTGCGCATCGGGTCGCAGATCGTGGCGCTCAACCAGGGCAAAGAGCAGAGCCAGTCTGTTCTCGTGATTTCCGAACCGAGCGAAGTGGCCAAGCTGCTGGGGCAGGTCGAAGGGCAAAGTCCCAAGTCCATCCAGGCGGGCTTCAACCGGCTGCTGGCCAATGCGGCGGTCGATCTTGAGGACAGCGCGAACGATCCGGACCGCGAGGTCGCCGATCCGGTGGATTCGCGGTCGCTGGACGACCAGCTTGAAGAGATGGCCGCCGCCCGCCGGCAGCTTATGGACCTGCGCACCCAGGTGCGGACGGTGCGTGAAAAGCTTCCGCGTGCATAGCGCCGGTTCGCTCCGGCGTGCCGGGCGGAGCCCGGCGGACAGTCCCGGCAGGGGGGGGATAGTCAGGATGACGACATGCACCGCTGGTTTCGCCAGATTTTCATTCTCACGTTGCTGATGCTCGCGGCTTTCACGAGCCGGGCCGGCGCCCAGGCGGCGGCCGCGGCGTCGTCCGCGATCGCGCAAAGCGCTCCTTCCACGGCGTCCGCCGCCGCCGCCGCGCTCGATAGCGCCCAGCGCGATGTGCAGCTCCGCAAACTGATCGGCGATCTCGGCCTGCCCGGCGCTTCCCCCACCGATGCGGCCGCCCCTTCCACGGATATTCCTTTCACGCTGCCCGCCTCGGTTTCGAGCGATCCCACGGCCATCGCGCTACCCGACATCACGGAAACCGTCCCGACCACCACCTCGCCCAAAAAGCTCTCCGCCTCGATCGAAATCCTGCTTCTTCTCTCGGTGCTCACCCTCGCCCCGTCGATTCTGCTGATGACGACCTGCTTCACGCGCATCGTGATCGTGATGTCGCTGCTGCGGCAGGCCCTGGGCGCCGCCCAGCTTCCCCCGAACCAAATCCTGATCGGCCTCTCCCTGTTCATGACGTTTCTGGTGATGACCCCGACGTGGTCCAAGGTCAACGCGGACGCGATCGCCCCTTACAACGCGGGCAAAATCACCCAGGCCCAGGCGTTCACGAACGCCATTTCGGACATGCGCGATTTCATGATCCGCCAGATTGAAGCGGCGCACAACGAAGACGACGTGTATCTCTTTCACGCCTACGCGCACCCGAACTCCGGCAACCCGCAGACCTGGGCGCAGGTGGACACGACGACGCTCGTGCCCGCGTTCGTTCTCTCCGAGCTCAAGGTTTCCTTCCTCATGGGCTTCCGCATCTACCTTCCGTTCCTCATCATCGACATGGTTATCTCCTCGGTCCTGATCTCCATCGGCATGCAGCTTCTGCCGCCGGTCATGGTGTCGCTGCCGTTCAAACTCCTCCTGTTCGTGCTGGTCGACGGCTGGCACCTGGTGTGCGCCACGCTGCTCGCCAGCTTCGCCACCGGCTGAGAGCTGCAAACACAAAACACGAAACACGAAATACGAAACTGGAAACTTGTCATGCTCACCGTTGAATCTGCGATCGATCTTCTCCGTGACGCCATGATGATGACGCTCATCATCATCGGGCCGATTTTGCTGATCGGCATGGTCATCGGCCTGATCATCTCGCTGGTGCAGGCGGTCACTCAGATTCAGGAACAGACGCTCGCCTTCGTGCCGAAAATTTTCGCCATGGCCATCGCGCTGGTGTTCGTGCTTCCGTGGATGTTCCAACGGCTGCTGGAATACACGCATCACCTGTTCACCCTCTCGAACTGACCACCCCTCCATCACCGCCCCAGCACCGCGAAGTCCCAATTACCAATTACCCATTACCGATTACCAATCACTGGTTCCATGTTCGACTCCCTCACGCCGCTGCTCCCGCTCGTGCTGCCGTTCCTGCTCGTGCTTTTTCGCGTGCTGGGGATCTTCGCGTTCGTGCCGTTTTTCAACAATTCCTCGATTCCCATGAACGTGAAGGTGCTGCTCAGCCTCGCGATCACCTTCTGTCTGTGGAACGTCGTGCCCGCGACCGATCTTCATGCCCTTCCCGATTCGCTGGTCTCCATCGTGACCGCCATCATCGGTGAAATGTCGGTGGGACTGCTCATCGGGATGATGGTGGGCGCGGCGTTCGCGGGGATTCAGCTTGGCGCGCACCTGATCTCGCAGCAGATGGGCCTCTCGATGGCCACGCTCTACGATCCTTCTTTTGAGGACCAATCGACGGTCATCGAGCAGATCGCCTTCTGGCTGGCGCTGGTCACCTTCCTGGCGATGGGAGGCCATCGGCAGATCGTGGAGGCCCTCGTGTATTCCTTCCGCGTGGTGCCGCTGGGTTCCGGCGGGATCGGCCCCGATGCCCTCATGGCCGCTGCGCTGGGCTCGCTGCAGGCGGCCTTCCACGCCTCGACGCGCGTGGCGATGCCCGCGCTGGTGGCCTTTTTCATCGCCACGCTCACCGGCGGGCTGCTCTCCCGCACCATGCCCCAGATGAACCTGATGTCCTTCGGCATCACCATCAATCTCATCGTGGGCTTCATCATGATCATGGTGGGCCTCACCGGATGGGCGATCGTGTCCCAGAGCGTGTTCCAGAACCTTTTCGATGCGATCGCGCGTTTCTTTGGCGGCTGACGCGCGGCCTGTCGCCATTCGCGTTTCGTCGTTTGTCTGTGGTCTTTTCCCAACCCGGAGCTTCGCATGGCTGAAGACGATTCCTCGGGCGACAAAACAGAGGCCGCAACTCCGCGGCGCCGCCAGGAGGCCTTCGACGCGGGCCAATTCCCCAAGTCGGCCGACCTCACCTCCGCGATCCTGCTGCTCACCGGCATCGTCGCGGTGGCGTTCACGGGCAAGGCGGTGGTCAATGCGCTGGCCCAGATCATGCACGATCTCCTGGGGCCGCAGGGAGTCTGGTCCGATCCCGTGGGCCTGACGGACAACGTCTACCGGGTGTCGGCTCCGGGGATGGCGCGGGCGCTGGCGCCGATCATGATCGCGGTTTCCGCGGCGGCGATCATCGCCACGGGCTTTCAAGTGGGGTTCCGCGTCAACTTCCAGCCGCTCATGCCCAACCTGGCGAAGCTGAACCCGTTCCAGGGCTTCGGCCGGCTTTTCTCGGCTCCGAATTTTGTCCAGCTCGCCATGAACCTGATCAAGCTGGTCATCATCTCGGCGGTCGCCTGGCAGCGTGTGAACGCGCACCTGGAAACGATCATGGGCCTTTCGGGCCTTGCGTTTCCCGCGAACTTCGAGGCGGGCTGCTCGATCATCTACGATCTGGCCTGGCGTCTGGTGATGATCCTGCTGGTGCTGGCGGCGGTGGACTGGGTCTATCACAAGTGGCAATTCGAGCGGGACATCCGCATGTCGAAGCAGGACGTCAAGGACGAAGCGAAGCGCATGGAGGGGGACATGGCCGCCAAGGGCCGGCGCCGCCAGCTTGCGCGGAAAATGATCATGCAGCGCATTCACCGGGACGTTCCCAAGGCCGACGTCGTGGTGACCAACCCCACGGAGCTCGCCATCGCCCTGCGCTACGATCCTGACTCCATGGGGGCTCCCAAAGTCGTGGCCAAAGGCGCGGGCTTTCTCGCGGCGCGCATCCGCCAGATCGCCATCGCCAACGGGGTGCCCATTCTGGAGCGCAAACCCCTCGCCCAGACGCTCTACAAAACCGTCGACGTCGGCCACGAAGTTCCGCCTGAACTGTATCAAGCCATCGCCGAAATTCTCGCCTACGTCTACGAACTCGCCGGAAAGGGCGCGCGGCAGTTGCGCAAGGCGAGCTGATGGCATGTAACTGGTAATTGGTAATTGACACACTCGCAATGCGCCGTCTAATTACCAATTACAAATTACCATTTACCATTTACCCTCACACCCAGCGGCCAAAGCCTTCCGTGCGCACGTTCCATCCTCCGCCTTGCGGAAATCCGCGACGCGTCCCTCCGTCTCCCCAGCCGCCGGCCATCATACCCGTGGCCAGGAGCAAGCCTCCGTTTCCCGGGTAGTACGCAGGCAAATTGGGCCGCTGAAAATTTCCCCCGTTGGCCAGATATCCATTCATCGTGGACTTCTTCAGGAGCATCTCCACCGCCAGGTCGGGCAAACCGCTGCGGGCGGCGCACATCGCCATCACCGGAAAATCCCATCCCCAGACCCGGTCCCATTGCCAGACATCGTGCACCTTGCGCACTGTCGCCTGCATGACGGCCGGATCGATGCCATCGCCGCGCAACACCCCCAGCGCCCCGCACAGCGCGGGGTGCTCGTAATTCATCTTCGTATAGGTGTCGGGCATATTCTCCTGCATCAGATACACGCCGTCCCGCACCGTCGGCTTCGCCAGTTTCGCCAGCACCGCCCCCCACTTCGGATTCGCCTTCTCCCCCGCCTTTTCCATCCACCACATCGCGGTCATCAGGCCGAACCGCCAGCTCGTCAGCTCCCAGGTCGGATCGATCGTGGTGTTCGCGTCCGCATTCTCCGACACGGTCTTCATCGGCGGCCCGAGAACAAATCGGCTGCCTTCATCGTGCGCAAAGCCCGCCATGAAATCCGCCGTCTCCCGCACAATCACCTTCCACCGCTGAATGGTCTCCGGCGTCGGCTTGGCCCGATAGCACAACCACGCATACATGATCGGGTGCGGCTGCTGCCAGATCAGAAGCACTCCCACCGACGAGGGCGAGTCGGCGAAATCCGGCGACGTCATCTTCGGCCAACGCGCCCCGGGATAGCCCTGCTGCCGCGCCCGCGCTTTCGAGGACTCGAGGGCCTTTTCATAAAAGCCCAGCGACCGCTCAAACAGCTCCGGCCGGCCCCACATGGTGAAATGGGCGCTGTGCCAGAAGTGCATCTCGAGGTGAAACTTCCCATACCAGCTATTGCACAGCAGCCCCGTTTCGGCGCTCGGCCATTCCCCGGCACAGTGAATCGCCGTCAGGTATTGCGACAGCACCACCCGCCGCTCGAGCTCCGGCGCCCACTCGTCCGTGCATGCCGCAAAATCGATCGCCGCCCCGCTCCCCCAAAACGCCGCCCAGTGTTTCTCGCTCGCCGCCAGCGTCTCGCCGAACGTGGGCACCGGGCCGAGCTGTTCCGCTCGATCGAACGCCACGCTCATCTCCAGCAGCGCCGGCTTGGCCATACGCACGTCATACACGTGCAGTGCCGGATTGCGCAGGTCGGCGGCCATCGCATCGGACAAGCGCATTCGCACCCAGTACTTCGCATCATCCATCTGCCGCGCAATCCGTGTGAGGCCTCCCTCGTTCATCAGCACGGTCGACTGATGCTTCGCGGCGCTCTGTGTCGTCCAGTCCGCGGCCGACATTCCCTCCGAGCCATAGGGAAACGCGAGCCGCACCGCCAGCCCCATTTCCACCCCGCCCCCGGCCTTCGCACACTCCACCCGCACCGCCACCACATCCTGCTCCGGATGCACGCACGTGGTCACTTTCACCGGCATGCCATCCAGCAAAAACGAACTCTCCACCACTCCGCGCCACAAATCCAGTTTCTGCTCGATGCCCGTCACGCGGTGGGCCGCGATTGCCTCCCCTTTCGCCACCAGCCCAATCCGCCCGAGATGAAACTTGTGCGGATTTTCCCGCAGGTATTTGTTCGGCTGCCCATTCTGATCCGTCGCATACGGCACCTCCCGCCCATACGTGTTGAACATCTTGTAGCGAACCTTCGTCAGGTCCACGCCGCCGGGCACCGGAAACGAATGCCATCCCCAGTGGGCCATCGTGCACAGGGGTATTGCGGTATAGGCATCATTCAATGTTTGCAATCCGGTCGCATCGACATTGAAGGCAAGCTGCCCGTTTCCGAGGCTGAAGACGGCCTGCGGATCGATCTTCGTGACCACCGGCGCATGCCGCTCGACCACTGCCCGGCGATCAATCCCGCTTCCGTCCGGGGCCGTATTCCCTGTGGTGCCGGTGCGCGCCGCGGTTTCACTGCCTACCGCGCATCCCCCCAGCATCGCGGCCCCGGCCAGGCCCATCGCCCCCATGAAATCTCGACGTGTCCACATCTTCCATATCCTCCGCCAATGCGTTTTTTGACAGCAGGCGCCGCAATTTTGGGAGAATCCGCGAACGCGCGGCCTTTGTCCAGCAGGCTAATCGCGCTCACAACCCACGCCCCCACGGCCACTAACCCCATTGAACCGAACATTGTGCGATTTTTCATCCGGCCTTCACGGGCGCCATCTGGCACAGCCGTTGCGAATTGCCCTTTTGTCCGCACTTTGCCACACGCAACGCCCCGCGGACAGAAAGGAGTTCGCCATGCGGATCCTCCTGATCGAAGACGACCCCCGTTCCCTGTTCGCCCTCCACTCCGTGCTCCAGTCCCGCGGCTACGACGTCACGGGATACGCCACCGCCGAAGAAGCCGCCGCCTGCAACGGTCACCCCTACGACGCCGCCATCATCGACATCCGCCTCCCCGGCGAACAAGGCCCCGATTACGCTCAGCGACTCCACGCCAAACACCCCGACACTCGCATTCTCTTCGTCACCGCCTACGACGGCGTGCCGCAACTCAAAACCGCCATCCCCGGCTCTGTGGTTCTCATCAAGCCGATCGACGTCGACCTGCTCACCCGGCTGCTCTAACCGCGGCCCGAGGCGGGCCGCGGACGTCACGTTTGGATCCTTCTCCGCCGTCATGGGACGGGCGCATGGGCGAAGCACCAGAGGGCACCCCGCCCGCGACGCCGGTTAGACCACGCCCGCGACGCCGGTTTCGATGGGCTGGCTGACAAATTCGCGCGGGTCGGTGATGTGCCCCGTCAGCGCGCTGGCGGCGACCGTCAACGGGCTGGCGAGGAAGACCGACGCCGCCATCGAGCCCATGCGGCCGGGGAAATTGCGATTGGTCGTGGAGATGCATACTTCGGCGTTGTTGAGGCGGCCGAAGGTATCCGCCGGCCCGCCCAGGCAGGCCGAGCAACCCGATGCTCCCATGTTGCAGCCGGCGTCGCGCAGGATGTCCTCGACCGATTTTTCATTCGGTCCTTTGGGCACGCCGCGCAGGTTCAGCCGTTTCATGTCCGCGTGCACTTCGGTTGATCCGGGCACGACGTAGGTTGGAATCTTGACGGTGTTTCCTTTCAGGATATTGGCCGCCATGATCATGTCGGTGATCTTCCCGCCCGTGCAGGAACCGATGTAGGCCTGATCCAGCTTCACATCCCGGCAATTATTCGCCGTGTCCTTGTTGTCCGGCGAGTGCGGCTTGGCAACCATCGGCTCCATGATCGACAAGTCATAATCCCCCTCGTATGCGTACACCGCCGCCGGATCGTCCTTGAAGACTTCCCACTGTTTGACGCGCGAACGCTTGCGCACGTATTGCAGGGTCTTTTCGTCGACATCGCACACGCCGTTCTTGCCGCCGGCTTCGATCGCCATGTTGGTCAGCGTCATGCGGTCTTCGAGGGTGAGCGAGGCGATTCCCTCACCCGCGAAATACATGCTTTTGTAGGTGGCGCCGGAAACGGAGATGTCGCCGATCACCGCCAGGATCAAATCCTTGGCCGTCAGATAGGAGGGAATCTGGCCGTGGAAGGTGAACTTCATGGTGGGCGGCACTTTGAGCCAGGTCTTGCCCGTGCCCAGCGTGAAGGCCGCATCGGTGTTGCCCACGCCGGTGGCGAACATGCCGAACGCCCCTGCCGTGCAGGTGTGCGAGTCGGTCCCGAGCATGATTTCGCCTGGGCGCACGTGACCTTCCTCGGGCAGCGCCTTGTGGCAGACGCCCTTGTAGGTCGTCCGTGTCGGGTCCAGATAAGGGTTGGGCTTGCCGGGATTCATCGAGACGAATTCCGGGTCGTAATAGTAGGGCAGGTCCTGCTCTTTGACGAAATCGCGAAGAATCTGGATGTTCCGGTGGCACTTGTCGTCGGCAGTGAAGATGTAGTGGTCAGGGATGATGACCACCTTGTTTTTGTCCCAGACCCTGGCGTTCCTGCCAAACTCCTTGTGAAAAATGCCGATCGTCCCGGGCCCGCAGACATCGTGGGTCATCAGCACGTCGACATCGACCCAGACGTTCTCGCCCGGGCGCACGCTGTCGCGCCCGGCGTGCTTGGCCATTATCTTTTCCGTCATGGTCATGGGCTGGGAAGAGGGCATGTGTCGCTCCTGCGAGGCTTCTGCTGAGTACGAATCGAGTCCCTAAGTATAGCACGATCGCCCCCCGCGATGCACGAACTTTCGGCTTCTTATGCGGGACCGAGCGACGGCGGGGCCGCCGGCCCAGCAGCCGGCGGAACAGCGGCGTCCGGCGCCTCCGCGAGGGGCGAGGTTTTTTCCGCCGGTTCGTGGAGATAAATCTCCGTCAGCGGCTGGGCATCCACCGATCGGCGCAGCAGCAGATAAATGATCGTGTGGCTGGAAAAATAGTACGAGATCACGTACGCCCCGCAACACGAGATCAGCAGGAACAGCCAGAAGTGCAGCAGCAGGGCCCCGAGATACTCCGGCCAGCTCATCGCCCACCAGTTGATCGGCGAAATCAGATGCATGAACGCCGGCGCCGGCCAGAGCGTGTCCAACTTCGCCACGCCCGAATACGCCCCATAGTGATACCCCAGGAGGGACATTCCCCACCCGGCGAATGTGTGCGTGAGGATCAGGAGCAGATAGATCGCGAAGGAGACGAAGAGCAGCGTGACCACGCCGTAGATCAGGGAGATCGTGGTGTAAAACAGCAGTCGCCACGGCCGATCGTAGACATACGCGAAGGCCCGGGACATGGCATCGAATGCGTCGGCGCCCTCGACCGCGAGCGTCGGATAGAGCAGGTTGAACCCCCCAAGAATCCCCAGCAGCAGGAGCATCAGCACGAAACCGACGGCGAGGAACAGAATGAAAATCGCCCCGAGGATGATCGGTCCGACGAACGGAATCGCTCCCAGCAGCCCGGCGAGGGCCATGAGAATGCCGATCGCGAGCAGAATCAGAAACGGCGCGATCGGCGTTTTGATGAACGTCCACAACCGCCCGCCCGCAAAGCCAAACACCTGCGCCAGCGGCGCCCGCTCGATGCCCGCCAGTTCCAGCGCCGACAGGCGCGCAATGACGGCTCCCGTGAACGCCACCACCACGAGCGCAAAGACCGCCAGCGCGACCAGCGACAACAGATACATCCCGCGATACGCCACCATTTTGAGCCATCCCGCCCACGTGTCGGCGTTCGCGGGGCGGTATTGCATCGGTGCGGTGGCGGTGAAGAGCCACGAGGGGGCGGTGATCGTCATGTTGGCGACGCAGCCCGCGACCGTATCGGAGCCCCACAGGCGATCGCCGCTGGTGGTGAAGAGCGATCCGGAGACGGCGGCGGCATCGCCCGGGGGCGCGTTGACGCCGGACTCTCCCGCGACGACATCCGTGCGCACCGGTGCGACGCGCACGAAGGACAAAGTGTTGGCGATCAGCAGGTCGAACTGGCGGAGTTCATAGGCGAGGAACGCATCAAAAATACCGCGGCCGGCCGTCGCGCGGGCGTTGGTGATGGAGGAGTACAACCGTCCCGCCGCCGCCGCGCGCTCCTGCTGCTCGAGTTCCGCCGGGGTGGGCGTTCCGGGTGGCAGGCCGCCGCGCCCCGCGCCATCCTCGAGCAGTTCGTGCGCCTGCCGTTGCTTATGGGCGTCGAGCACCTCCTGATGGAATCGCCGCTCGTACGATTCCTTCAGCAGCCGGTACATCGCCCGCGGATCATCCTTCGCCCGCGCGATCTGATCGGAAGTGAGCGCGGTGTCGTTCATCGACTCGAGGCTCAGGGCGGATTCCAGGTTCGCCACGCGCTGGCGAAGTTGATCGTCCCGCGCCCGCGCGAACGCCTCGGGCTTCTGCGTCTGATAGCGCTCGATTTCGCCGACGTACACCTGCGGCCCCCACACGGCGTCGAACAGCCGTCCCGCCCCATACAGCAGCAGAATCGCCAGCAGCGCCAGCAGAATCTTCGCGGGGTTGATCGCGAGCCGAAACCCGCGAAACAGATGAATGAACTCAAACAAATTCTCCCACCGCACCGCCACCACCGTGACATGCCGCGGGGGCGCCGGCTGGGAAGGGGATGAGGAAAGAGGAGCCTGCGACATGAAACCTCTGGAAAAATTGGAAAAAATTCGTCCAACTCGTTCAATGAGGACGCGCGGATCATTGCCGAGGATTTTGGGCCCAGTGGAGCTTCTTGGCCAACATTTGCCAATGTGTAACCGCCGGATTTTCCAACAGCGTCAGCGGCGTTTTTGCGCGCTTGATCAGCAAAATCTCATCCTCGCGGATCGGGTGGGTCATCTGCCCGTCGAAGATCACCTTGGTCCCGGCGTTCAGGCGGCAGGGCAGGATCAGGACCTGCACGTCCGCCGCCAGGACCACCGGCCGGAAGGAGAGCGAATGCGGGCAGATGGGCGTGAGCACCATGGCTTCGACGTCCGGCGAGACCAGCGGTCCGCCTGCCGACAGGTTGTAGCCGGTCGATCCGGAGGGCGTGGAGACGATGACGCCATCCGAGCGGAAGGTTGTCGTCTGATGCCCGTCGATCTGCACCGTCAGCTCGATCATGCGGAAGGGATCGCCGGCGTTGATCACGACGTCATTCACCGCAAAACCGGCGGCGCACGGCGTGAGGCCCGCCAATTCTGACGGCAAGAGATGTCCGCCGTGCGGCGCCTTGAACGTCGCCGCGTGCAGCATCAACCGGCGGGTCGTCGGCAGCCGGCGTGCGAGGATGCCATCGAGGTGGTGCAGGAATTCCTCGAGGGAAAACGCCGCCAGATAGCCGAGCTTTCCGAAATTGACTCCTGCCACCGGCGCATTGATCCCCGCGAGAGACTGGGCGGTGCTGAGGATCGACCCATCGCCGCCGAGGACCACGACGAGGTCCGGCTGCGCCTTCAGCAGTTCCTGGCGATTGGGGGTGAGGAGCACCGTGGCGGTGATCTCGGGGCGCGCCGACAGCAGCGTGAGGAGCCGGGTCGCCGCCGCCACCGCATCCGGTTTGCTGGGATTGGGAATCAGCGCGATATTCATGGCCCGAAAGAATACGCGAATCGCCCCATTTGGGATACCGCCGCGCGCTCCGCCGCCGTTTAGATGCCCTGCATCAACACGCCGCAAATGCTGCATATGGTCAGCATCAACACGAAGACGATCAGCCCGGTCAAAAACGCCACCGGAGCGCGCAGCAGCCACGCAAGCAGCGCGAAAATGACGAATGCGATAATGGGCTCAACCCAATACCCCCACGGATAATCCAGCAGCGACCGGCCCAAAAACACGGTGCCTGCGAGCAACCCGAGGTATCCAAAGCCTCCCCCGAGAACCTGCAAAATTGCCGAACCGCCGTGGTTCTCCGGCGGCTTACGGTAATCCAGCACCTTCCCCCGATACTCCGGCACTAACGGCACCTTGTCCTTCTCCTCCGGCGGCGGCTGCGGCGTTTCGCTCATCGCCCCCACTATACCCGCATGTGCGTATCGCCTCCCGGGGAAATTGGGAGATCGCCGGCGCCATCACCCGGCCGGTATTTCCCCGCCATTCTCGGACCTCTCCGGCCAGTCGCCGCCTCGCCGCGGAAATCCTGCACTCGCGACGATTCCTTAACGATAATCCACTTGCTCGCACGCTTTTTGCGGATACGCTTAGCTTAGTGGATGGCGGTGTGGCCACGGTGGAGATTCGGCCCGCGTCCAACGTCCTTGAGCACCGCCCTCCGGCCCCTCGCCAACGGGGCTTGCGGCACACGCCGCCAACCATCGAGGTTGCTGGACTCGGGCCACGGTCAGGCTCCAGGGGCGACCGACGCTCTCCACCGCTCCTTCCGCTCGGCGGAAGGTTCCGCCCTACGCCGCCGGATTTCCGGCCGCACCAACGCCTGCCCGCGCCTCCTGCCAGAGGTTTACGCCGGATGGCCAAAGACATCCCCGCCGTTTCTCAGAACGCTGAGAAGAAGTCGTCCCCCGATCCCGACACCAAATATTTCGTCCTCGACACCAACGTCCTGCTGCACAATCCCAACTCCCTTTTTGCCTTCGCCGACAACCACGTCATCATCCCTTTTGACGTCCTCGAGGAGCTCGACAAGTTCAAGAAGGATTCCACCGACGTCGGCCGCTCCGCGCGCACGGCCATCCGCCACATCGATACCCTGCGCGAAAAGGGAACGCTCCTCGACGGCGTCAAGTGGAACGGCCACGGCGGCACCATCCGCGTCTCCATGGACCACGCCAAAACCCCCATCGACGGCCTCGACTTCAACAAGCCCGACAACCGCATCATCTCCGTCGCCTATCGCCTGAAAGAGGAAGGCAAGCACGCCGTCTTCATCTCCAAGGACATCAACGCCCGCATCAAATCCGACGCCCTGGGCATCATCACCGAAGATTTCGAAAACCAGAAAGTCGATTACGAAACGCTTTACTCCGGCTATCGCGAGATCGCCGTTCCGCCCTCCGTCATCGATCGCCTCTACGCCGACAAACGCATCGCCGTCACTGATCCGCTGCTCGCCGGCCTCGCGCCCAGGCTCCACCCCAACGAGTACGTTCTTTTCAAAGCCAGCGGCGAGGAATCCCACACGGGCCTTGCGCGCTACGTCCCGGCCATGAACGCCGTGCTGCCCCTTTCCCGCATGAAAAAAGCCATCTTCGGCATCACCCCGCGCAACCTCCAGCAGATCATGGCCCTCGACCTGCTCCTCGATGATGACGTCCAGATGGTCACCCTCATGGGCACCGCCGGCACCGGAAAGACGCTTCTCGCCCTCGCCGCCGGCATGCATAAATGCTTCCAGGAACAGGGCGGTGGGGGGGCTGGACGCTACGAACGCCTCCTCGTCGCGCGCCCCATCATGCCCATGGGCCGCGACATCGGCTTCCTCCCCGGCACCAAGGATGAAAAGCTCTCCGCCTGGATGAAGCCGATCTTCGACAACCTCGAATTCCTCCTCACCGACCGCCGCGTTCACTCCGGCGAAACCGCCAACGTCGAAGCTCGCCTCAAGGGCTATGTCGACTCCGGCAAGCTCGTCCTCGAAGCGCTCACCTACATCCGCGGTCGCTCCATCCCGCACCAGTTCATGATCGTCGACGAAGCCCAGAACCTCACCCCCCACGAAATCAAAACCATCGCCAGCCGCGTCGGCGAAGGCACCAAGCTCGTCCTCACCGGCGACGCCGAGCAGATCGACAACCCCTACCTCGACGCCAACTCCAACGGCCTCTCGTTCACCATCGAAAAGCTCAAATCCTTCGACCTCGTCGGCCACGTCACCCTGGCCCGCCCGGAACGCAGCAGCCTGGCGAGCCTTGTGGTGAAGGAGTTGTAAGCCGGCGATGCGCCCAGGGCGTTCGCGACGGGATCGGCTGCGGCCGAGGCGGCGGGCACTCCCGCGTTACAGGTGTTTTGCGGCGAAGGCGAGCCGCTCTTCGAGCTGGAGGAGGCTGCCGCCCTCGTGGGTGTTGAAGGGGTAGATGCGGATTTCTTTTTTGGCGGGGATGCGATTGTAGGCGGCGAAGACGGTGGAGGGAGGGCAGATGTTGTCCATCAGGGCGACGGACATGAGGGTGCGGGCGGTGATGCGCGGGGCGAAGTGGAGGGCGTCGAAGTAGGAGAGGGTGTGGAAGAGGAGGTCTTCGTCCATGCGGCGGGCGCGGAGGTAGTGGGCGATTTCGTGGTAGGGGTGGGTGTCGACGAGGGTGGCGGCGCGGCGGAAGTGGCAGAGGAAGGGGACATCGGCCATGCAGAGTTTGATCTTGTTGCGCAGGAGGGCGGCGGTGGCGAGGGCGATGCCGCCGCCTTGCGAGACGCCGCTGACGGCGAGGCGTTTGGGATCGACGTGGGGATGTTGGGCGACGGACTGGACGGCGCGGACGGCGTCGGTGAAGACGCGGCGGTAGAAGTAGGTATCGGGGGATTGGATGCCTTTGGTGAGGAAGCCGGCGGTGGCGGGGCCGGAGCCGACGGGGTCTGGGGTTTCGCCGAAGGAGTGGCCGGAGGAGGAAGCGCCCTGGCCGCGGGTATCCATGACGAAGTGGGCGTAGCCAGCGCAGGGGGGAGCGAGGTGATCGGCGGGGAGACCGCGGCCGCCGGAGTAGCCGATAAAGGAGATGATGCAGGGGAGGGGTTTGTCGTTGCCGGCGGGTTCGAGGAACCAGGCTTTGATGGGGTGGTTGGCGAAGCCTGCGAAGGTGACGTCGTAGATGTCGACGAGGGGGAAGAGGTTGGGGAGGCGCTCGATGAAGTGGGGGGATGGAGGGCCGAGGGATGCGGTGTGGGCGAGGGTGTTTTTCCAGAAGGCGTCGAAGTCTTTGGGGGCGCGTTCGGGGGGGTTGTAGGCGCGGAGTTTTTTGAGGGGGAGGTCGAAGTGGGGCATGGGGGACCTTGCTTGGAAAAATTGGGGGACGGGTTCAACTGGTAAAATTGGGGACGGAGTCGCTTGGCTCAATTGGGAAGGGTAAGGGGAGGCTGGGCGGGGTGACAAGGGTAGAGGACGGCGATCAGGAGTGGTCCGAGGCGTGGGGCGCGCCGGCCAGCGCGGGGGATGCTGCGGTGTGCGGCACGGACGTTATTTGGCTGCCGCACTCGGGGCAACGTTGGCCGGGGGTGTGGGCGCGGAGGTCGTAGCCGCAGGTGGGGCAGCGGTTTTGGTGGCGTGCGTGGTTGCGGCGGAGGCGGGCGAGGAGGGAGAGGGCGGGGAGGATGGAGAAAAGGGTGAGCATGAACCATGCGGGCGCGGTCCAGCGCTGGTCCGCACGTTCCATTATGAATGAGCCAAAGGAAACCGCTGCGCCTCCCGCCTGGTGAGAGAAGCCCAGAAAGTGCTGATGGCCCATCATCATGGGGGTGCCTGGGAGGGAGGATCCTTTTCCGATGCTCCAACCGCCTGGCGGCGAGGGCCAGCCGGTGGTGGTATAGGCCGATGCCTCGATTGTCCACTGGCCGAGGGGGCCGACGACAACGCTGCGCATGAGGAGGACATCGCGAGGGGGGGGGATGGGAGGGCCGAATGACGATCGGGGAAAAAACATGAGCCGGGGCGTGATCGCGGGCGAGCCGCGCGCGAAGGGGCCGGTGACGTGGGCAATGTGGAAGGAGCAGAAAAAGCCGGCGAGGGTAGTGAGGAGCAGGAGGATGGAAAGGGCCGTGGCGGACGCGCGGAGGAGCCGGAGGATTGAGCGTATGCGCGGGAGCAATTTCATGATTGATTCGCCAGCAGTTGTGAACGGTCGGCGGTGGGTTTGAATGGCGCTGCTATGAGGGCGCGAGGGTGCGGTTGTGAAGGTGCATGTTACGCGAGGGGCGCCTTACGTTGCCACGGCACGGCTATGTGACTGTTTCTGGGTGGGGATAGCGGGGGTGTATGATTTTGGAGAGCGCGAGGCGGGGAGGACGAGAAATGGGAATGGGGACGGCGGGTGAAGAGGAGGATGCTTATGTGGCGGTATGGAGTGGCGGCGGTGTTGGCGGGGATGGGGGCGGCGGGACTGTGGGCGAAGGGGGCGGGGCAGGGCACGGCTGCCAGTGAGCCGGCGACGGCGGAGGCGAGGAAGCAGGTGGTGGCGCCCGGGGCCGGGGAGTTTGTGCGCTATGAGCGGGTGATGTCGGGGTTTCGAACGACGGCGGTGACGAAGGCGCATGGGGACGCGGTGTTTGCGGCGCTGCATCGAGGGACGACGCTGTTGGACTGGGGGGCGTGGACTTGGGCGCATGAGACGCCGGAGCAGCGGCGGATGCTGGTGGAGCCGGTGCTGACGGATGTCCATGTGGAGGGGATTCGGAAGGACGGGACGCGGTATGAGGTGTCGGTGAGCCGGGAAGGGGGATTGGTGGAGCTTCAGGGGGTGGCGGGGCTGTATGCGGAGATCGCGCCGGGGGATGCGGAGATGCAGAAGGCGATGGCGGATGTGGAGGGGGATTTGCGGAAGGCGGTGCAGGGAGCGGCGCGGCCGACGACCTATGCGATGGGCGTGCTGGAGGATGAGGGGACGTTGTCTGGGGTGGCGAAGTTGTTTTACGGGGATGCGCGGCGGTGGAAGGATATTTATGCGGCGAATCGTGGGGCGATTAAGAATCCGGATCGGATTGTGGCGGGGATGAAGCTGGTGATTCCGGAGTAACCTCCGGCGCAGAATCGCAACGAGTTGCACCTGCACACGTCGTCACCAGTGATTCATCGACAATTTATACGACAACCTACTTCTGGTGCAGAAGCAGGTGCAACCTACCCCGGGCCTCGCCAAAGTAACTTTACGATGCATCAAACAGAACGGTATATTAATTGCAGAGAGGAGCACGCATGGCCACGTCCATTATCCGAGAATTGCAGGGGCTCGCTGCTGAAACTGGCAATGTGTCTGAACTGCTGCGAAAGGCCTTCATAGTGGCGGTCAAACTTCGGCTCGACGAGTTTCGAAAGTGGATCAATCTGGAGTTGAACGGATACGTAGGAGATGAAGTCCTGCCCGCGTACCGCGTGCTCCCTGCTTCGGTTCACGCATGGAATCCGGTTCGTGGCTGGATTCCAATTATTTTCCAGGAGGATGGACCACTTTATCGCTTTGTCAGCAGTGCCCGCATGGGTAAATCCATTGGCGAGATCGACGAATTGCTGAAGAGCGATAGCACTTTCTTTGTTTCCAAATTCGCCCCAAAAATTGCCGCCATCCTGATGAGCGAGCAACGGTTGCCAATGGAGCCGTCGCAACACATAAGTCGGTCTGGGCTCGCGTCTATATTGGACGCTGTACGCAACACCATATTAGATTGGTCCCTTAAGCTCGAAGAGGAAGGAATCATCGGTGACGGTATGACGTTCTCTGATTCGGAAAAGGAGAAGGCTGCTGCGACGGATGCGGTTCACGTTCGGACGTTCATTAACATGGTTGGAAATGGCAATAAAGCATACGCGGATTCTACAGACAATTCCGTGAGCTACTTGTCAATGCCCAGTGTTCTTAATGACGTACGGAAACACATCCAGGAGCATGCTAAAGGCCACGAGCAGACGGAATTGCTGCAGAAGATCGACGATCTGGAAGGCGCGACGACTAGGTCCGCGGGAATGAAAAAATTTTCTGACTTTGTCGGATTCGCTGCCAACCTGTCCACAGTTTGGAATTTTGTCGCACCCTATGTTCCTAAGATCCAACACCTGATAGCCTCACTTCCACAATAGCCTCCGAGATTTACGGGCTCTGGGTATTAAGGGTTGCGCTAATGCTCTCATTCATTCTAGGGATTGTAAGCAGTACAATAGCCGCATTGATTGGGTTGGATAACCGCAAAGTACATAAAGCCATTTATATATGACCGCTTATTATACGACGGCATACGCGTGGATGGAGTGTGGAAAGCTCACGCTTCGACAGGAGGGGCGACACCTCACAGGCGACAGCATGCGTACAGAAACGCGACAAGGGCTTCCTTCTGATCGTCGTTTTGTTTACCGTGGGCAGATTGTCGGAAACCGAGTAGATCTGCTTTTTGAAGACGCGCGTGGGAAGAATTTTGACTCTGGAAGCTACATCTTCTGCGTCCATAACGATTATGTAATCATGGAAGGATTCGCCACGTTCCATGGAAAGCCGGAGGGCCGAATAGTATCCGAGAAGAGGGGTACTAAGGAAAACTGCGGTCCCTTTGCCTCAGTCATAAACTGCGCCGACGCTTCATTTCAGAGATTACGAAACGACTTCTGTGGAGTGTGATTCGCAGAAGGCATTTCGGATCTCGGACGGAGTATCGTCTGGTCAGGGTTTCACACGGGCGTTGCGGGCGTGGTCGAGGAAGGATTCGATGATGGGGAGGGTGACGGCGCGGGAGGCGTCGGGGGTGGGGTGGGTGCCGTCGGGGAGGTCTTTGTGGAATTGGGCGGGGTCGTCGTGTTCGAGTTTTTGCCAGGCGGGCCAGTGGTCGATGAGGGGGAGGTGGTGATCGGCGGCATATTTTCGCCAGGCGTCGTTGTAGGCGGCGTAGTCGGGGCGGTCGTGGGCGGCGGTTTTGCCTGGCTGCTGGGGAGTGTCCCAGACGGGGTTCATGATTTGAATGATGATGTCGGCGTTGGGGTTTTGCTTGCGGATGGCGGTGACCATGGCGTCGAGGTTGGCGATGGATTTTTCGAGCGGGACGTGGAAGAAGGGGACGGCGTCGTTGATGGAGAATTCGAGGAAGACGAGATCGGGGTGGTGATCGAGGACGCGGGTCTGGAGGTTTTTGAGGCCGAAGTCGGAGGTGACGCCGGAGACGGCCGTGTTAAGGACGGTGACCTGGTTGGGGAAGTTTTTGTCGAACCAGGCCTGGAGGCCTTTGGGCCACGCGGTGATGGCGGTGAGGGAGGTGCCGTAGGTGATGACGGTTTGTTTTTTGCCGGCGGCGAGGTTGGCGAAGAGGTGGAGGGGCGCGGCGGGCTGAGTGGCGGGGGCGGTGGCGGCGGCGAGAAAAGTGAGGAGGAGGGAGACGGGGAGGAGACTGCGGAAGAAGGTGCGGGGCATTTGAAGTCTCCGGTTCGTGAACGGTGATGGATCCGCTGCGGCCGATTGCGGTCGGGATGCCCACGTTACAGGGCATTGAGGAAGGTGTCGAAGGATTGGGCATTGAGGGGGAGGGCGATGGGGGTGCGGGTGAGGGCGGATTGGAGGAGGGCGTTGCCGAGTTCGAGGGAGTGGAGGCCTTCGGGGCCGGGGGCGATGAGCGCGTCGTTGGGGAGATTTTTTTGGATGACGGTGACGAAGTTTTCGAGGAGGAGGGCGTGTTCGTTGGGCGGGGGTTTGGCGACGGGGATGTCGATGGTCCAGAGTTCGGGGGAGGCGAAGGGTTCGGTGGCGGTTTTGGAGAATTCGGGGACGGGGGTGCGGGAGCGGTGGAAGGTGAGGGTGTTGTTTTCGGCGGTGAGTTTTCCGCGGGCGCCGGCGATTTCGAGGCGGTTGGTGCCGGGGAATTCGCCGGTGGAGGTGATGAAGTGGCCGATGGCGCCGGACACTGGACGCCCCCCCCCACCGCTCCCTAACGGTCGCGGCTCTGATGGGTGCGGCGCGGAAGTGGTTGGTGGTTGGGGGGGGTATTCGAGGATGGCGGAGACTTCGTCTTCGACTTCGATGGGGTGATGTTTGCCGGCGAAACCGACGGCGGTGATGCATGTGGGTATGAGGCCGGTGATCCAGTGGAGGAGGTCGAGGTTGTGGGGGCACTGGTTGATGAGGACGCCGCCGCCTTCGCCTTTCCAGGTGGCGCGCCATTTACTGGAGGCGTAGTAGGCGTTGGGGCGGAACCAGTTGGTGATGGTCCAGGAGATGCGCGAGATGGGGCCGAGCTCGCCATCGCGCAAGAGCGAGCGGAGTTTCTGATAGAGCGGGTGGGTGCGCTGGTTGAACATCATGGCGAACTTGAGATGGGAGTATTTTTCGCGCCACGTGTCGACGAGGTGCTGGGCGGCGGAGAGGTTGGAGGCGAGAGGTTTTTCGGCGAGGACGTGGAGGTTGTGTTCGAAGGCGGCCAGGGCGTGGGGGACGTGCGTGGGATGCGGGCCGCAGAGGATGACGGCGTCGCAGAGATCGGCGGCGAGGAGGGCGTCGGCGTTGGGGAAGATGGGGACGGCGGGGAATTTCGCGCGGAAGGCGTCGAGGCGCGCGGCGTTGACGTTGGAGACCGCCGCGAGGGTGGCGCTGGGAAGGGAGGCGAGGTTGTTGGCGTGGAGCGTGCCGATGTTGCCCAGGCCAATGATGCCGATGCGCAAGGGATGATTCATCGTGGATTGTGGATCGTTCATTGGGCCTCCTGGATGGGGTAAATGTCAAATGTCAAATGAAAAATGTCAAATGAAGGACGAATACAGGGGGGGCTTGGGGGGCTCGCGGGGGGGGGGGGGCGGCAGGGGGATGGTGGGGAAGTTTCGGGGGGCGTAGAATGGTCACGATGTATTTGGTGGGATGCATATGCAGTTTCTTGTGGTGATGGCGGGACCGGAAGAGGCGGGGGTAGTGGCGGAATTAAAGAAGCACGGGCATGCGGGGCATGGGCTGGGGGAGCTGGAAGAAGGGCGGGATGTGCAACCGGTGGCGGGATTGCTTAAAATATTGACCGAGAAGCAGTGGGGATTGGTGACCAATGACAGCAGGCTGGTGCGGCAGGTGTATGAGGACGGATTGCGGTTTGGGTATTCGATCGTGCTGCTGCTGGAGGGGGTCGAGGCGGCCGGGGCGATGGGCCGGTTGTTTGAGCGGTATAAGCGGTTGTCGGGGGGGCGCCTGTATACGGTGACGGGGACACGGGTAAAGATTCGGCAGTTGCCGGCGGCGGCGGGGGCGTGAGGGTTTTGGCGAGCGGGTGCGTGTGTGATTTCATTGATCGTGCATTGTCGGACCGAGGGGATGCTGCGCGGCATGCGCGAGAATTTGACGCAAGTGGCGGCGCGCCTGGGTGCGGTGGGGGCTGAGATGATTTTCGAGGTGGGCGGGACGAGGGTGGCGGAGAGCTATGCGCGGTCTGTCGCGCGGGCGAAGGGGGAGGCGGTGGTATTTGTGGAGGAGAATGGGGCGTTTTTGACGGTGGAGGGGCTGGCGCGGCTGGTGGGATTGCTGGAGCGGCATGGGGCCGTGGGCGTGGCCGGGGCAATGCGCGTGGTGGACGGCGAGTGGTGCGGGGCGGGCCCACCGTATGTCTATGGGCAATATGTGGATGGCGGCAAGGGGGATGCTGCGGGCGGGAAAACCGAGGCGCGGGTGGTGGTGTGGAGTGCGCCGGAGCGCGTGGTGGTCGGGATGGCGGTGTTGTGTCCGGCGGTGGTGGCGATGCGGCGGGAGGTGATGGAGCGCGTGGGATTGGATACGGGGAGATTTGCGAGTGGGGAAATGGCGCTGGCGGATGCGACCTATCGGGCGGGTCTGGCGGGGGAGAAGCTGGCGGTGGCGTGCGATGTGCCGGCGGTGTGGAACGCGGGGATCGTGGACGGGCGTGAGCGGGCGGCGTTTGTGGAGAAGCATGGATTGAGCGGGGAAGGGGCGCGGCAGGGGTTGATGCGGGTGGCCTTTGGCGATTTTGCCGATGCACTGCGGATCATGTCGCCGGCATTCTGGAATGAGGCGGCCCCGCGGCCCCCCCCGGTCGTTGGAAATTTGTAATTCGTAAAGGGGATGGTGGCGCGCTCGGGCGGAATCAGCGGAATCGATGGCAGGCGCCCGGCCGGGGGGCTGTGGTATAATCGGGGAAGCACATGCAGAGGAGTTTTCAATGCCGATTTACGAGTTTCATTGTGATCAGTGCGATGCGACGTTTGAGCAGATGATGACGATGAGCCAGCGGGATGCGAAGGTGAAGTGTCCGGCGTGCGGGTCGAAGAAAACGGGGCGGAAGCTGTCGGTGGTGGCGGTGGGGGCGTCGGGCGCTTCGGCGGGCGCGAGCGCCGCGGGAGGGCATGTGCATTCGTCAATGTGCGGGTGCGGGAAGCCTCACGGATCGTGCGGAATGAACTGAAGGGCCGATTCAATCGGGGGAGGCCGCTTTTCTTGACCACTGACCACTGACTACTGACTACTCGGACTTCTTGCCCATGAAATCTATTTTGATATTTGTTGAAAATGCGTACGAGGACATGGAACTGGTGTATCCGCGGTATCGGTTTCGCGAGGCGGGGTATGGGGTGACGCTGGCGGGCCCGAAGGCGGGGGTGACGTATCTGGGGAAACATGGATATCCGTCGGTATCAGAGGCGGCGATCGCGGAGATGCGGTCGGGTGATTTTGCAGGGGTGGTGCTGGCGGGCGGATGGATGCCGGACAAACTGCGGCGGGACGCGAAGGTGAAATCGCTGATCCGGGAGATGAGCGCGGAAGGAAAACTGATCGCGGCGATTTGCCACGGGGGATGGATGGCGATTTCGGCGGGGGTTTACAAAGGGGTGCGCGTGACGGGGTCGCCGGGGATCAAGGATGATTTGATGAATGCGGGGGCGATTTATGAGGATGCGGAGGTGGTGGTGGATCGGCATTTCGTGTCGTCGCGCCGGCCGGATGATTTGCCGGCGTTCATGAAGGGGTGTTTGGGGGTACTGGAGCGGTGACGCTCGACGACGGTTAAACACGAAGAGATGAAGGGACGAAGGACCACGAAGACGGGGAGACGGGGGCGAGGGGCGCCGGCGGGAAAGGGCGAACACGCCGACCGTGAGGAACGTACAGTCGTTGAGAACGCAGCGTGTTTGCGCGGCTGGAGGTTCATGAGAATGGAGACGATGGATTATTGTACGGTGCCGCCGGGAAGGCGGGTTCCGCGATGGGAGCGGCGGGTCGAGTGGATCGAGTTATGCATGGCGTGCGCTTCGGTGGGCGCGATGCGATGGAGCGCGATGGTGGTGCGCCGGGCGGGGATGGTGCCGGTGAAGGTGGACCGGGCGCTGGTGGTGGCTTATCGGATTCAGGGAGCGGGGGCAGGTGGCGGGGCTGGTGGGAGTGGTGCTTGCGTTTGTGCTGATTTACCTGTCACAGCGAAAGGCGCGGCACCACGCGTGGTCGTTGGTTTGCATGGCGGTTTGTATCGTCGGCATGTTCGTGGATAGCGCGTCGTGGTCGATTGCGTGAGAGTTGGTGTGGCTATCGCGGTTCCATCACGACAAGGGGCGGCAGTGGAGAGGCCGGCGTGGGCACTCGCGGCGCGGCGGGTGCAGCTTTGGTTGTCGGGTTGTACCGTTGTGGCTTTTCAGGGCGGCGAGATGGTGGGTGAGCTGTGCGTCCGTTTGGATTCGCATCCTTCCAATTGGGAATCGGGCATGGTGACGGGGGGCATGTATGAGTGGGGCGCAATGCTGGCGGCGGCGGGAATTTTGCTCGGCATCGTGCTGATGTTCATTCCCAATTGTGGCGAGCGGTTTCGGATTCCGATCTATGGTGCGTTTCTTGCCTGCATCCTGGCAGTCGTGTTTTTCCCATTGCGTCTCAACCGGTAAGCTGACGCGGGAAGCGGTGCCGGGTTCATGTCACTTCCATCACGACCAGCGTGCGGTCGTCGGTCAGGGGGCTGCCGCCGGTGAAGGACCAGACGGATTCCATGATATTTTTGACGGTGGATTGGGGGTCGGCGCTGGGGGCCAGGGCCTGATCGAGGCGGGCGGCGCCCAGGAGTTGGCCGTCGGCGTTCATGGCTTCGGTGATGCCGTCGGTGTAGAGGATGACGGAATCGCCGGGGGAGAGCTGCGTCTGGGATTCGGGGTAGAGTTCGCCGGGATCGACGCCCAGGGGCAGGCCGGATTCGCAGGAAAGGCCGCAGATTTTGTCAGGGCGGCGCCAGCGGGGCTGGGGGTGTCCGGCGTTGGCGTAGGTGAGGGTGCGCTGGCGGGGATCGAAGACGGCGTAGAAGGCGGTGACGAAGGTGCCGGCCGTGTCGCCCTTGGTGTAGTGTTTGGCGAGGACGCGGTTGACGTGGGAGAGGACTTCGCCGGGAGGGGCGGGCGGGCCGCAGTAGGTGTGGGCGATGGCGTGGGTGACGGCCATCATGACGGCGGCGGGAGTTCCGTGGCCGGAGACGTCGGCGAGGAAAATGCCGAGGCGCTGATCGGCGAGGGGGAAAAAATCGTAGTAATCGCCGCCGGCGCGCTGGCTCGTCTGATAGTGCACGGCCCACTGGGCGTTGGGCGTTTCGGGGAGGCGCGCGGGAAGAAGCGAGCGCTGGATTTCGCCGACGACGGCAAGCTCGCGATCGAGCGTGTCATAGGCGTCTTTGACCTGCTGGCGCAGGACCAGGTTGAGCGTGGACCGGCCGAAGAGATTGGATTGCCAGACCATCATGGGAACACGTTCGAGCGGGAGTTTGCGTTTGTCCTTCAGCAGCAGGATGCCCATGTTGAGAGCGACGCCGTCATCGTAATTGGGGAGCGTGACGAGCATCTCGATGCCTTCGACGTATGGACGTGCGGGATCGTCGGCGGCGAGGCGCGCGGGGAGGTCTTCGATGACGGTGGGTTCATCGGCGTAGAGCAGATCCGCGAGCAGGCCCCCGGAGAGCAGCGGGAGCCTGGCGGTGTCTTTCCAGGGATTGACGGATTCCTTCCAGCCGGTGTAACGGGTGATGCGGAACTGCGGGAATTCGAGTCCGCGGCGGCTGAGGCCGAGATATTCGTCCGCGGGGACGAGGCCATTGCGGACGCGTTCGGAGTAAACCTGGGAGGCGACGAAGGGGTCTTTTTCACGGGAGAGGTCGCGCATGGCGGCGACGACTTGGGCGAGTTCATCCTGCCAGGAGGGCATGGTTTCTCCACGTAAAAAGGAAGCGACGCGGCGGCGGGTGCGGATCAGGGGGAGCGGTCGCGGGTGTTGTCGATGTCGAAGCCGCGCGCGGGGCGGCGTTTCCAGTACGAGATATCCAGGACCATGAGGAAGATGCCCACGCCCAGGAGCGCCAGGAGAAGAATCATGACGATGACGGTGGCGATGTCCAGCATGATCGGAGCGGGAAAGCGAGGCCGTGGTGTCGGCGCCGCGCGGCGCCGGCGGAGGGGCGCTATCGTAACCGCGGCGGCAGCGGCCTGCATCGCAACTGCGAGCGCGGCGCTCCGACAACCCATGGATCGGCTGAGCCGGAACTCCATACGTTCATCGTCACGAGCGATTTTCTTCGTGGCGAGCCATCGGGCGAGTGTTTATCTTAAAGCATAATCCGCCACCTGCCTGAATGGCACGGCACGCTTCGCGGAGGCCTCCCCGATCACCTTGAGGTACCTGCCTATGAAGGGTTCCGACGCCCCACCTCCCGCGCCCGCCGCCGGCCGCTTGATGATGGGTATTCCAGGACTCGATGACATTCTCAACGGCGGATTGATTCCGCACCGCCTCTACCTGGTGGATGGCGACCCGGGCGCGGGCAAGACCACGCTGTCGCTGCAATACCTGCAGGAGGGCGTGCGGCGCGGCGAGAAATGTCTGTACATTTCCCTTTCGGAAACGCGGGAGGAACTGCTGGCCGGGGCGGCATCGCATGGCTGGTCGCTCGAGGGCATCGAGATCATGGAACTCGCGTCCGATGAGACCGAGCTGGACCCGGACAACCAGGTCACGATGTTCCATCCCTCCGAGGTGCAGCTCAGCGAGACGACGCGGCGGTTGCTCGAAGCGGTGGAACGCATCAATCCCGCACGTGTGGTATTCGATTCGCTCTCCGAATTGCGGCTGCTGGCCCAGAGCTCGCTGCGCTACCGGCGGCAGATCCTGGCGCTCAAGCAGTTCCTGATCGGCCGCAAGTGCACCGTCTTGCTGCTCGACGACAACACGGCCGAACAGGGAGATTTGCAGATTCAGAGCATTGCCCATGGCGTCATCCGGCTAGAACAGTTGTCGCCGCTCTATGGGGCGGCGCGCCGGCGGCTGCGCGTGCTGAAGCTGCGCGGGACGGACTTCCGCGGCGGCTACCACGATTTCGCAATCGTGCGCGGCGGCCTGGTGGTTTTTCCGCGCCTGGTGGCGGCGGAACACCATACGGAATTTAAGCCGTCGGCGATTTCCAGCGGAATCGAGCGGCTGGACGCCCTGCTGGGCGGCGGACCTCATCGGGGGACCAGCACGCTGCTCATGGGACCGGCCGGCTCGGGCAAATCCACGATTGCCTGCCAGTATGCGACGTCGGCGGCGGCGCGCGGGGTTCATGCGGTGATCTTCGCATTTGATGAGAGTTTGCGGACGCTGACGACGCGCTGCGCGTCGCTGGGTTGCAGGTTTGAAGTGGGGAAGGGGGTGGGGCAGGTGGACTTGCAGCAGATCGATCCGGCGGAGTTGTCGCCGGGGGAATTTGCGGCGCGCGTCTGCCGGGCGGTGGACGAGGATGGGGCGCGGTTGGTGGTGATCGACAGTTTGAACGGATACATGAATGCGATGCCGGAGGAGCAGTTTCTGACGGCCCAGCTTCACGAATTGTTGACCTATCTGGGCCAGCAGGGGGTGACGACGTTCCTCGTGGTGGCCCAGCACGGCCTGCTGGGCTCGACGATGCAGTCGCCCGTGGACACCAGTTACCTCGCCGATTCCGTGGTGCTGCTGCGGTATTTTGAATATGCCGGGATGGTGAAAAAGGCGATATCGGTGGTGAAGAAGCGCAGCGGCCCGCACGAGGAAACGATTCGGGAGATCTGGTTTGACCGGCAGGGAATCCATTTAAGCGAACCGCTGCGGCGTTTTCGCGGGATTTTGACCGGGGTGCCGGTGGAACTGGGCTCGGAAACATCGGCGGCGGCGGTCCCTCCGCCGGGGGATAGTGAATCCTGAGGAGCGTATGAACAGGCCCGTGTCAGAAGGATTTGAAAACCGCGCGTTGCTGGTGGCGCCCACGTCGCGCGACGGGCAGGTGACGTGCGAGTTGCTGGGGCGTGCGGGGATCGAAGCGATGGCGGTGAAGATGGAGGAGTTGATCGGCGAGCTGGAGCGTGGCGCCGGGGCGGTGCTGCTGACCGAGGAAGTGATCGCGGCGCCGTCGATGGGCGAGTTGATCGGATTCATCGAGCGCCAGCAGGCGTGGTCGGACCTGCCGATCGTGATGCAGATGCGCGGCGCCAACGAATCGCCGGCGGCGGCGCGGATTCTCCGGGCGCTGGGAAACGTGACGCTGCTGGAAAGGCCGGCGTCGATCCGATCGCTGATCAGCGCGGTGCGCACGGCGATCCGGTCGCGGCGGCGGCAGTACCAGATTCGGGACCAGATGCAGGAAATCGCCGAGGCCCGCGCCGAGGCCGAGCGCTTGAGCCGCATGAAGGATGAATTTCTGGCGACGCTCTCGCATGAACTGCGCACGCCGCTGAACGCGATTTTCGGCTGGACGCAGTTGCTCAAGCAGGATTTGACGAATGCGGCGCTGGTGGCCGATGGGGTGGCGACGATCGACCGCAACGTGCGCGTGCAGACGCAGTTGATCGAAGACCTGCTGGATGTGAGCCGGATCATTTCCGGAAAGCTGCTGTTGAATCTCCGCCCGGTCGAGCCGGCGGTCTGGATGGCGGCGGCGATCGAATCGGTGAAGCCGGCCGCGGATGCCAAGGAGATTCGCCTGCAGGCCCAGTTCGAGGCGCCGCCGGTGACGATGATGGGAGATTCGGCGCGCCTGCAGCAGGTGCTGTGGAACCTGCTGACCAATGCGATCAAATTCACGCCGCGCGGCGGGCGGATCACCGTGGCGTCCCAGCGGGTCGACGACCGGCTCGTGATCACCGTGACCGACACCGGCGAAGGAATCCGAGAGGATTTTCTGCCGCTGATGTTCCAGAGGTTCAGCCAGGCGGATGCTTCCTCGACGCGCCAGCACGGCGGATTGGGGCTGGGCCTGTCCATCGTCAAAAGCCTGGTGGAGATGCACGGGGGAACGGTGCGCGTCACGAGCCGGGGACGCGGCAAGGGGGCGACGTTCACGGTGGAACTGCCGATCGAGGCGCCCTCGGGAGCGGCGACGGCGGCGCGGGCGCCGTTGCTGCCGCTGTCGGATGGCCACCACGCGGCGCTGCGCGGACTCAAAGTGCTGGTGGTGGATGATGAGCCCGACGCGCGCGATGTGGTGCGGCGTTTTTTGCTGGCGTGCGAAGCGGTCCCCGCGGTGGCCGCCTCCGCGGCTGAAGCACGCGTCCTGCTGCACGAATTCCAACCGGACATCATCCTCAGCGACATCGGCATGCCCGGCCAGGATGGCTATGAGTTCATCCGCGACGTGCGCCGGCACGGCATCAATATCCCGGCAGTGGCGGTGACGGCCTTCGCACGCACGGAAGACCGGGCGCGCTCGCTCGAGGCCGGATTTCAATCGCACATGCCCAAACCGGTCGAGCCGGCGGAACTGCTGACGGTGATCGCGGAGCTGGTGGGCCCGGGGCGGTAGGGGAACGTTGCGCCGCATTCAGATGGAAACTCGTTTTCATGAGAGTTCGTCGCTGCTCCGCGCCCATCCCACGCGCGCGGCGGAGCCCATCATGCGCAGGCCGTCGCGGCGGTTGGCGAAGTAGCGGTCATTCAGGTCCGATGGGCGCAGGGAGTGCAGCGGGGCGAAACCGGCGGCCGCGAGTTCTTCGGCAAGTGTTTCCTCGGTGAAGAACAACTGAAACGGCTCGCCCGCGGCGGCGACGCGCTGGGCGAGCTTTTCAAAGAGACCTCGTTCGGCCTCGGGCAACCGGTCGGCGGGAAGGGCATAATCCAGCACCACGCCGCAGCCGCCCCGTTCGCGACCGATGGCCCCGAGAAATCTCACGCTTTCCCGAAAAGCATCCCGCGTG
The DNA here is from genome assembly GCA_035545015.1 of Phycisphaerae bacterium. Classification (GTDB taxonomy): domain Bacteria; phylum Planctomycetota; class Phycisphaerae; order WQYP01; family WQYP01; genus CALCHA01. The sequence continues at coordinate 25,095 of DASZZD010000007.1, read as the reverse complement.
AGATATGGAACGACACCGAGCCAGGAGACAAACACCGAAGATTGGCGATCGAAGCCGGCGCGATCGAGAGCGGCGGCAAGCGCATCGCGCTCGAAATCGCAGGGGGCGAAGGCGGCGGTCGGCGGCGTGACGATTTCCGCTTCGCTCAGAAGGCCGCGCTTCCACTTCTGCGTCGCGGGATGATCGACCTCGAACGTGCGCAGGTTGGGAAAGGGATTGCGACAGCTGAACGTGTCCAGGCCGGCGCCCAGGACCACATATTGCCGCACGCCGCGTTGAACCGCCTCGGCCAGCAATTCCTCGGCAAGCCGGCTGCGCGCCACGATAAACGCGCGCAGCGCCCGGTCGAACGGATCATCGCGGCGCTGGGCCATTTCACGGAGGGCGCGGTCGCCGTCGGTTCTCAGCACGCGCACCGCCAGCGGATCGGCAAACACCAGCGGATCGTCCCAAAGCTGATGGCCCGCCCGCCGCAGCGCCACGCGCCACGCGGTGCGGCTTGGAATGCCTGCCTGCATGGTAATGCTCCCCGCATTCGCCCGGAAACCATGGCCTCGACCGATCCCTCACGCTACCATGCCCTGCGGTTCCCCGCGACCCCTCCCTCTCCGCCCCACACATCTCTCGCGAGGTCTTCATGCCCGTCACCATTTGCGACCATCCGATGATCCGCCAGGCGCTGGGCGAATTGCGCCGCAAGGAAACGCCGCCGCTGGAATTCCGGGAGCGCGTGGGGGAATTGGCGCGGTATTTGAGTTATGAAGCCGCGCGCGATCTGGCGCTGGCGGCGGTGGAAATCGAGACGCCCGTCCAGAAAACCATCGCGCACCGCGTGGCGGAGGAACGTATCATTCTGGCGCCGATCCTGCGCGCCGGGCTGGCCATGATCGAAGGCGCGATGGCAACCTTCCCCCATGCGCAAGTGCGCCATATCGGCATATTCCGCGACGAGAAAACGGCGCTTCCCGTCGAATATTATGTGAAGCTGCCCCCGCGCCTCGACCCCGAGACGCTCGTGATCATCCTCGATCCGATGCTGGCCACCGGCGGATCGGCGTGCATGGCCATCGACGCTTTCGCCAAGCGCGGAATCACCCGTTTCAAATTTGTGTGCCTGATCGCCGCGCCCGAGGGCGTGGCCGCCGTGCAGGCATGCCATCCCGCGGTGCCGATCTACACGGCATCGGTGGACGAGCGCTTGAACGAACGGAAGTTCATCGTGCCCGGACTGGGCGATGCCGGAGACCGCTGCTTCGGCACGACGTGAGAGAGGGGCGTTGGCGACCAGCGCCGGGGCGGGTGCCCTCAGGTCTCGTAAGCTACTGAGCGGTGGTGGCGATGGTCGGGGTGGCGGTGGGCGTGGCGCTCGCGGACGTGTGGATGAAACGAGCGCCCAAAGCCAGGACGGCCAGGATCACGAGGGTGAGGGTGAACGCTGTCGGACGCATGATGATTCGCCTTTAGCAAACCTGAGGCCAGGGGGCCGATCCGCCTGGCCCGTCAGCGATGTCCGTGGAAGCCGGGCATCGGGGGAAGAGGAATCGGCCGCCTGGCCAGTTCACCAAGATACGCGTCGCCGGCGCCGCCGGTCCGCAAGGGGGGACGGCGGTGGGGGGGTGTGGTAAACTGCGGTGTACGGCCTGTTTGAGGATTTTCTATGGCGGATGGCGACGCACTCGCTGGATTGCGCGAAAAGATCGATGAACTGGATCGGCGAATCGTGGAACTGCTCAACGCCCGGGCCCGCATCGTCATCGATATTGGCAAGGTGAAGCATCAATCCGGCACGCCCGTCTATGCCCCGGATCGTGAGAAAATCGTCCTGGAGCGGATTCGCGCGGCCAACCGCACCGCTGGCGGACCGCTCCCCGATTCCTGCCTCGAAGCGATCTACCGCGAGTTGATGTCCGGCTCCTTCGCCCTCGAAAAACCGCTCCGCATTGCGTACCTCGGGCCGCAGGGGTCCTTTTCGCACCTGGCGTCCGTGAAGAAGTTCGGCTCCTCCGTCGAGCACGTCCCCGTCGTGGCGATTGAAAGCGTCTTCGATGAGGTCGGCCGGGGGCATGCCGACCTGGGGCTGGTGCCGATCGAGAATTCCACGATCGGTGGCATCGTCGAAACCATGGACGCGTTCCTCGAACATCCGCACGTGACGATCGTCGCCGAAGCGCTGATCGCGATTCACTCCCACCTGCTGGCCAACTGCGCGCCGGAAGAGGTGAAGGTGATTTATTCCAAGGCGGAGCCGCTGAATCAGTGCCGCAACTGGCTGACGGCCACGTATCGCGACACGCAGCGCATTGCGGTTGCCTCCAGCAGCAAAGCCGCCGAGATGGCGACGAAGGAAACCGGGGCGGCGGCGATTGGATCTTCTCTCGCGGCGGAGCTTTACAACCTCAAAACCCTGTTCGCCAACATCGAGGACAATCCCAACAACGTCACGCGGTTTTTTGTCATCGGCAAAAAGGGCGCGGGCGGCGCGGGGGCGGCGGCCAAGCGCACCGGCGACGACAAAACCTCCATCATCTTCACCACCGCCCACAAGTCCGGAGCGCTCGTGGACGTGCTCGACGTGTTCCGCCGATTCGGCATCAACCTGACGAACATCGACACCCGCCCCTCCCAGAAACGCAACTTCGAATATTACTTTTTCGTGGACATGGTCGGGCACATCGAGGACGAATCGCTGTCGAAAGCGCTCGAAGAAGTGCGGACGCATTGCTTGCAGTTGGCCGTGCTGGGAAGCTTCCCACGTGCCGCCGAAGTGCTGTGACGCGTAAGTGGCAATCGGTAATCGGCAATCGGTAATTTCCCGCCACCACACAAGTTACGATACGGATGGGGCACCAACCGGCGCCAGCTCATTACCAATTACCAGTTACCAATTACCACACCCCTCTTCTTTCGCACATTTCTGAAACCTCCGCCCCCCCGCCCCGCACTCACCGTCCGAAGGATGCCTCTGTGACGCCGGCCGTGGACGAACAAGTCGATCTCACCGCACTGCGACAACTCGACCCGGCCACGTTTCGTCATTTTGTCGCATCCTACCAACATCTCGTTTTGGGGCTTGGCCAAACCCTGGGGCTGGGACCGGCGGACCGGGATGACCTGGCGGCGGAAACCTTCGCCGTCGCCTACCGCATGCTGCCGACCTTCCGCGGCGACTCCAAGCTCTCGACCTGGGTCTATAAAATCGCCTACCGCACGGCGCTCAAAGTGCGGCAGCGCTACCCCCGTCGCGGCGGCGGCGAAATGCCCGAGATCGAGGGCCCCGCAACCCCCGCCAGCGAGGATATGGAAATACGGGAAACGACCGAGGCCATCTGGAGCGCGGTCGCCCGGCTGGATCCCGACCAGGCCGCCGCCATCGACATGTTTTATCGGCGCGGCCTGAGCGTCGAGCAGGTCGCCGACGCGATGGGCAAGCCGGAGGGCACGATCAAAACGCTGCTGTTCCGTGGAAGGGAACGATTGAAAACGTTACTCGGCCCGCTGGCGCGGACGATATAATGGCAAGACGATGAGCGATCTGTTGGATGACAATTTCGGAATCCTTCTGCGGCGCGCGATGCAGGCGCAGCCCGAGCCGGCCACATCAATCGATGTGGCGGCGGCGGCCCTGGAAAAAGTCCGGGTGCGCGAAGCGGCGCTCGCCCGCGTCGCGCGGATGCGCTGGTGGGGCCGAATGCTCGGCGTGGCGGCGGGGCTGCTCATCGTCGTGGTGCTGGGCGTGGGCTATTGGCTGATGCCGACATCCACAAGCACGAGCGACACCAGCGCCGGCAGTTCGAGCGACACCACCAGCGTGAGCGGCAGTTCCAGCAGCAGCCTCGATGCCGGCACAATCGGCTTGGCGGCGCTGGCCGTCGCGGTGATCGGCGTGACGGCGGCAGGAGTGCTGGGGACGGACAAAACGATCCGCCTCAGCGTGGCGTGAAGGAGTTGCAGGACACGAGAGCCATACTGCTTTTGGACAGCACGATGCGCTGCAACTCGCCAAACTCGGCGAACTACCTATATCATTCCGCCGATGGACATTTTTCAGCGGATCAAGTTACGGCCGAGCCAACTTCGCACCGTCGCCGAGCGACGTCTCGACGATGCGCGAGCGCTCCGCGACACTGGTGAAAACGCCCGTGCCAATGGAGCGATCTATCTTGCCGGCTTCGTGGTCGAGTGTCTGCTCAAAGCGAAACTCCTTCAGCGCTACCCCTGGCTGCAAAGTGCCGGCACACATACGGGAAAAACAGCGAAGGATCTGCGGCTTTGGTCCCTTTGCTATCGCTCTCATGATCTCGACGAGATTCTCGAGAAGCTGCCGGATATCCTGATAACGCTCTCCAAACTCGAACACGGTCAGGGGAGCCGTTTGATTCAATCCCTGAAAACAATCTGCGCCGAGTGGTCGATCTTCGCCCGCTATTCTCCCTATAATGCAGATATTGATGATGCACGCCATTTCCTGGCTCAGATCGAGGAACTTAAAGAATGGCTAAAGTAAAGAATGTTCCGGAACTGGTGCGACGCGCGGAGGAGGGAATCGTTGAGGGACTTCGTTGCGTCGGCATTGATGCGACCGTGCAACATTCACCGGTACCTCAGACCAAACTTTATCGCCTTGGTGTGTACGCGCCCCAATTCGCGGCGATGAAGCACTCGGAGCGGCAAAGCCTGGTGTGGCGTATCGTGGAGAAGGTGCTTTCTCCCGAGGAGCAAATGCGGATTAGTATGATCCTGACGCTGACGCCGCGGGAACAAAAGGGAATTGGTGGCGAATCACCACTGACTACACCTGCAAAAATTGCCCCGAAAAGACCTTTCCGTCGTTCCGGGAAAACTGCCGTAGTCGCCGAATAGCGCTACTGCGGCGCCGTCATTTCGTATTTTCCCGCAAAAACTGGATGGTCAGCGGCCACGCTTCCTCGGAAGCTTTGAGGTTGGCCGGATCGCCCTGGGCGCGCAGAAAGCCATGCCCCGCGCCGTCGTAGATGTGGGGCGTGAAGGATTTGCCAAGGTTCTTCATCTTTTCGGCGGTAGGCGCTTCGGTGGAGGTCACGCGATTGTCCTTGGCGCCGTAAAACGCCAGCACCGGGCATTTGATCTTCGCTATCTCCGGATCCGCGGGCGGGGTGCCGTAGTAAACGACGGCCGCGTTCAAATCGGGCTGCGCCGCGGCGTAGGCGAAGGATTTCCCGCCGCCCCAGCAAAAACCGATCGAGGCTGTCTTGCCGCTCGCCGCCGGCAGCTTCATCCCGTAATCGCGCGCCGCATTGTTGATCGCAATCACGTCCGCCGTCGACACCCCCTGCACCGCCCGCACCACCGAATCGCGATCGGGAAACGCCTCCGTGCCGCCGCCGTTGGGCCCCTTGCCGGTGAGATAATCCGGGGCGATCGCGATGAAACCGTCCGCCGCAAGCTGGTCCGTCACCCCGCGCAACCAATCGGAAAGCCCGAAAATTTCCATCGTGACAATCACCACCGGCGCCTTGTCCGCGCGCTCCGGATACACGATGTACGCTTTCACCGGCTTGTCCCTGCCAGGCACGGTGATGTCGATGAATTCGCCATGGCGCGGCGAGGAATTAAGACGCGCCTTCGCGCCCTCTTCCCCCGGCGGAATCGCCGCCGGCTGCGTGGACGGCGTGGATTGTGCGACGGCGGCGCTAACGGCAACCAACACGAGGGCGGCAGGCAGGAGACGGCGCATGGAAGCTCCTTGAAATGTGGAAATGTGCAGGCGCATCGGATTAACGGCGTGGCCCGATCGGTGTTGCCGCAACGTTCCCGCCGCCCAAACCACGCCGATGTCTTCACTGCCAGGGCTCAATATCCCGCATGTCCGCCGGCTTGGGCTGGTCCTTCGAAGGCCCCCTCGCCAGCACCGCCCGCAGGTCGAAAAGCTGCACCGCCGTCGGGCCGCGGTCCTCGATTCCCTGCTCGTTGTACACGCCGCCGCTGCCGATGGCATACCACCGGCCTTGCGGATCGATGTCCACGGTCCCCAGCTCCGACCCCGCCACAAACGAATCGACCAGCGTCTTGCCCGAGGTCAAATCGATCACCCTTCCGGCGTGCTCCATGCCGATCAACAGCGTATGCCCGTCCGGCGCCAGCGCCGCATGCCAGTTCCCGACGCCCGGCACGATCAGCGACATCGCCGCCCCGCCGGACTTCCGCCGGTCCCACATCCACACCCCCGAGGAATCGCACACCAGCACTCTCCCATCCGCCACGGGGCGCAGGCCGATGACCCAGTTGCGCTCGTCATCCGCCGCCATCGGCGAGCCCCGCACGTGCTGCGTTCGCCGCCGCAGATGGTCCAACGGGTTCCCCTGGGCGTCGAGCAGCAGCAGCCCCCCCGTCCTGTCCGCGATGGCCACCAGGTTGTCGGAGGTCACCGCAAGCTGGCTGAACTCCGAATCGGTGTCGGGCGTTGCCTCGAAAAGCTCATCGTCCTGCCCGATTAGCCAGAACCGCACCACCTCTCCGCAGAGCGACACCAGGTGCGTGCCATCAGAAAAAAAACCGACGCCTGTCACGGGACAGGCCTGCTTGTGGCGATCCACCAGCTCGCCCGTCGTGGAATCCCAGACCTCGATCCACGTGTCCTGGCCGCCGGACACGAGCCGCCGTGAATCGGGCGACCACGCGAGCGCATACAGCACGCCCGCATGGGTCTCGATGTGCAGCAGGGGCTTAAGATCGGGCAGGCTCCAGGTGCAAATGTCACCTTCCGCGCCGGCGGTGGCCAGACGCGAACCATCCGGGGAAAAAGCCACGGCCTGCACGCGGTGCTGGTGCGGCGCGCTGATCCGCCCAATGTCTTTCTGCTGCGTGATGTGCGGGTGCAAGGCATGGAACTCGGCAATCGCCTGCTCCTCCGGGCTTACCACGTGCGGACGCGAAGCGGGACGATAGGGCCGGGTGGCGTCGGCCAGCGTGTCGCGCTGCGCAACGGTCGTCCACACCGCCCCGCCGATCGCCGCCAGCAGGACGCTCCCCAGCAGGATGTGCAACATTTTCATGGCGCTCTCCGGAACCTTGCGATCGACAGCCGCTGCGAAAACCCGCTACCAGGTGATGAAGTCCGTCGGAGGCTTGATCTTCATGCCCAGGGCATGCGTCTTGTGGAAGCGGATGTGACGCTCTATCTCCGGCAGGATCTCGGGGCCGAACAGCAGGATCGTCCCGTCGGTCGGCTTGCTCAACGCCAGATCTTTGTCATAGCCGGCGCCGGTGGCAAACAGGCCCTTCGTCGGCGCGGCCGCGATCGTCATCAAGGTGTGCGAGAATGAGCCTGAGCCGGCGCTGGTCTCTGACGCCGGCGCCTCGTAAAACGCCGAGTTCACCCAGGCGACGCCGTCCGATGTGGCCGCGAACGCCCGGGCATTGGCGGCCTCGCATCGCACCGTGACCCGATCCGATGCCCGGTTCCATTCCCAGATCGCGTAATCATCCGCAAACAGCACATTCCGTGGCGCGTCGGCTTTCCCCGGAACGGACGGAGCGAAATGCACATCGTACACCGCCCCAACAGCGTATGGCCGATGCTTGAGCGCCTCGTTGCCCGCCGCGGTGAGGGTGGGCGTCTTGCTCGCCGTCATCGTCAGCGTTTTGTCGAAGAGCGCCAGCGTGGCGTTGTCCGAGCCCACCGCCAGCGTGGGACCTTCGGACGCCGCGTCCATGCACAGCACGTGGCCGCCGATGGGAACCTCCTGCATCACCCGCGCATCCTGGGCGTCACACAGGCCGATGCCGTCGGTCTCGGCGATCGCGACATGGTCGTCGTCGGGAAAAAACACCACCGGCCCCGATGCCATCGCGCCCGCGGACCGCACCACGCGGCTGCCCCTGTCGATATCCCAGACCGACCAGGTCTTATCCGCCGCGGATGTGACCAGCAGGTGTTTGGACGCCGCGAAGGCCATGTGATTGATGGCCGGATCGCCCGTGGCGATGGTGCGCACCAGCGCGCCCGTGCTGGGATTCCACAGATTGATCGCCCCGTCGCCATAGGCCGCCGCCAGCAGCGAACCATCCGGCGAACACGCGAGAGCGAGCACGCGGCTGTTGTGCGCGAGCGTGCGCAGCGGAGCGAAATTGCGCGGAACGTCGTCGTTGCCATTGACGACCGGCCGCGTCGCGGGACGCGAGGCTTTCACGGGCCGGACGCTATGATCGGCGGCGGGCGCGATGGAGCGCGGCGAGGCGGCGGCTTGGTGCGCCGCCGAGGCCAGCCGCGATCGCTGCACGCTCGGATAGAGCCGCCACACCATAAACCCAGCGGCGGCAAGCACGAGCGCCGCCGCCGCAAGCACGTTGAGGAGTTTGCCCATGGAAGTCCTCCATCCCGGATGTGAATCACTCTCAAAAGTGGCATGGGCTTCCTGCCCGCGTCCGAAGAACGCCGGTCTCCCGATCCCGAACATCTGCCGGACGCCCATGCCCCGATTCTTGAAATGACTTCTCAGTGCCCGGAGTGTACCGCCGCGCTGTCCGCCGGGCCACAAAAATCTCCCTCACGGACGCGGCGTGAGAAATCCCAGATGGTGGGCGGCGTGAATGAGGTGCAGGCGGCGCCATTGGTCCAGCGTCATCGGGCCAAAGAGCGGGTTGCGCATGGCTGGGCCCGCGAAATTTGCAAAAGCGGCCAGGCTTTGGAGGAAGCGTTCCACGGCGGCCGTTTCGTCGCCCGCGGCACTGGGAAGGTAGGCGGCGGGGGCGGGAGCGCCGGCGGGAATTCTCTTGCGCGCGAGCGTGATGCGCAGAAAAAGCGGACCGAAGACCCGAAAGAGCGGCGGGGTGCGGATTTCGCCGAAGCCGTGGATGGAGCTGTCGACGGCGAGGCGGAGGTGGTCGCAGATTTGGCCCAGCGACCAGTTGCCCGCACGGTCATACCCGTGGGATTGCAAAGTGGCGATATCGGCGGTGATGTCGGTGAAATCGTGGAAGCGCAGTGGCCGGCGGCGCGGGCGGGCGGAGGTTGCGGCGGCGGCAGTCATGGCGGGACCACGCCTTCCCATTTGTGCTCGGCCACTGAGGCTGCGATCCGGGCCGCGATGTCCACCGCCGCCAGCCCGTCTTCGCCCGTCACTTCCGGATCGCTGCGCGTGCGGATCGCCTCCAGAAAATTCTCCAGCTCCGCGCGCACCGGTTCGGTATCCTCCACCGCGAGGTCTTCGTATTTCACCAGCTCCGGATAATTGAGCTGCATCAGGTCCGTGATGCGCCCTTCCTTGATTTCGTTGCGCACCCGCGCCAGCTCGTCCTGGTTCGCCGTCTTCGTGATCACCGCGCCCGCTTTCTTCTGGTAATCCACCGTGACATACGCGGACGGCGAAAATAACCGCATCTTGCGCTCCGTCCGCAACGCCAGACGCGACGCCGTGAGGTTCGCCACGCAGCCATTGGCAAAAGTCAGCCGGGCATTCGCGATGTCTTCATGCTGCGCGATCACCGCGACGCCCACCGCCTTGACGTCGACGACCGGCGCGCGAACCAGATGATTCACGAGATCGATGTCGTGGATCATCATGTCCAGCACCACCCCGATGTCGATCGACCGAAACGTCATCGGGCTGATGCGGTGAACTTCAATAAACGCGGGGCGAAGCCGGTATTTCGACAGGGCCCGATACGCTGGGTTGAAGCGCTCCGTATGCCCCACCTGCAGAATGCGCTTGTGCGTCTTGGCGGCCGCCACGATCGCACGGGCGTCCTCCACGCACGGAGCGATCGGCTTCTCGATCAGCACGTCCATGCCCGCGGCGATCAGCGTTTCGGCAACGGCGCGGTGGTGAACGGTGGGCACCGCGATCGAAGCGGCGTGAATGGCCGTGTTGGTGGAGCGACTCCAGGCAAGCAATTCCTCAACCGAATGGAACGCCGGACAGCCATGTTGCGCGGCCGCTTTTTCGCCATTGGCGGGATTGACGTCAACGATCGCGGCAAGCCGAAAGCCCGGAATTTGTGCGTAATTCCGCGCATGGTGCTGGCCCATGCGCCCCACGCCGACGACCGCCGCGTTGAAAATCTGTTCCGCCATCTCAACCCTTTTGAATGCTGGATTCTGGATTCCGGCCGCTCAGTTCCCCGACACGTGCGGCGGCGGGGCGTCCTCGTCGTCGGAGGCGAGCGTCGATTTGCCGCGCAGATTCTCCCTCGCCCGGCCGAATTTCCCCGACAGCGAGGCCCGCATGAACTGCAGCAGAAAACGAATGTCCGGCTGGTCGGGGTAAAGCTGCTCGAGCTCCGCCGCGCCCGCGGCGAATGGCGTCGTGTCCTTGAACAGCAGCCGGTAGGCGCACCGCAGCGCGTCGATCCGGCTGTCATCAAATCCCCGGCGCTTCAGGCCCGTCTTGTTGATCCCCCGCACGATGGCCGGCATGCCGTCGAACACCATGAACGGAGGCACGTCACGCGTGACCGCCGAAATGCCCCCGATGAACGCGTGGCGCCCGATCGTCACGAAATGGTGGCTCGCCACGGCCCCCGAGAGCACGCAGTGATCCTCCACCAGCACGTGCCCCGCGAGCAGCACGTTGTTGGCCAGAATGATGTGGTTGTGCAGGATGCAGTCATGGGCGATGTGGGCGCCCACCATGATGAGGTTGTGATCGCCGATCCGCGTTTCGCCCGCCCCGACTTCCGTGCCGATGTGCACGGTCGCGTTTTCCCGGAACACATTGTCCGAGCCGATCGTGACGCGACAGTCGCCGCCCTTGTACTTCAGGTCCTGCGACACCGCGCCGATCAGGCAGTTCGGAAAGAACGTGTTGTTCGCGCCCGCCGTCGTGTGGCCCTCGATCTGCGCGTGATGATGCAGGACGCAGCCCGGGCCGAGGGTCACGTGCGGGCCGACATACGCGAACGGCCCGACAATGACGTCCGCCGCCAGCTTTGCGCCGGGTTCGACAAGGGCGAGTGGGTGAATGTTGGGCATTCGTACTGGGCAATTGGCAAGGGGGGTAACCGGTAATTGGCTCTCGCACGCGCGGAGGCGCCCGCCATGGCCGGCAATTACTAATTACTATTTACCAATTACCTCCTTTTACCGTTAACCGACCAGTTCGTTGTCCACGAGCATGAATTTGATCTCGGCCTCCGCCGCAATCTGGTCCCCCACGTACGCCCGGCAGCGGACGTGCCCCGTGCGGGCCTTCACCCGGATGTTCTCGGATTCCAAAATGAGCTGGTCCCCAGGAACCACCGGGCGGCGCAGCTTCACTTTGTCCAGCGAGAGCAACAGCGGTATTTTCCCCGAGTGCTCCAGCTTCCGCGACAGCAGCAGGCCCGAAAGCTGCGCCAGGGCCTCCACGATCAGAACGCCGGGCATCACCGGCATCCCCGGGTAATGGCCTTCGAAAAAAGGCTCGTTCATCGTCACGTTCTTCACGCCCAGGGCGCGTTTGTCGCCATCCATTTCGATGACGCGGTCCACCAGCATCATCGGGTAGCGGTGCGGCATCAGCCGCAGGATCCGCTTGACGTCCATCACCGGCTCGCCCATCGCGAGCTTCGCGCGCCGCTGCGCCTGCAGCATCCGCGTGAGCTTCCGCACCAGCGCGTGGTTGAGCGAGTGCCCGGATTTATAGGCGACAATCTTGCCCTTGATCGCGCAACCCAGCAGATACAGGTCGCCGATCAGATCCAGCACCTTGTGACGCACGCATTCATTGGGAAAGCGGTACTCCGTGCCGATCGGGCCCGTCGTGTCCAGCACGAGCACGTCCCCCGCCTGCAGGTGCGTGCCCAGCCCGCGGGCCCGGAGCATCTCCGCCTCCTGGCGCGTCACGAACGTCCGCGCCGGGGCGATCTGTTCCTTGAACTCCCCGTTCAGCGAATACGCGAAGAGCTGCTGCCGGATCGGCTCCGTGCTGCCGTAATCCAGATCGTAAAAAATCTGAAATTCATCCGTCGAGGGCGGCGAGGCGATCAGCGATGCGCCGCCATCGCGAACTTCCACCGGCTCCGTGATCGTCAGGAATGGCTTCTCCGCCGGCTGATCGACAATGCCCGCCGATTCCAACGCTTCGACAAACGGAAGGCTCGATCCGTCCACGCCCGGTACCTCCCCCCCGTTGATGTCGATCTCGAGGTTGTCGATCCCCAGGCCCGCCACCGCCGACATGCAGTGCTCGATCGTCTCCACCGCATCCGGACCCGACTTGATCGCCGTCCGACGCGAACGCTTCGTCACGTGCGCCACCAGCGCCGGAATCCGCACCGGCCGCGATAGGTCCGTGCGTACAAACACGATCCCGTGCCCCACCGGCGCCGGCCTGAACGTCACGGTCGTCTGGACGCCCGTAAACAGGCCCCGGCCGGAGATCGAAGTCGCGGCGGCGATGGACTTTTGGGGGGTGGTGACGCTCACGGGGCCGGATCTCTCCTGGGTCCTGGACAGCCCCGCATTATGCCCGAAGCTCGATGGCGAAGCCAACGCACGCCTCAGGACCCGCGAGAATCGGGCGCGCCCAACTTTGTGACAACCATCGCCAGCGCCTTCGTGGCCCTTCGTCCCTTCGTCCTTCGTGCTTCAGTCTGTACCCTCGACCTTCGGTCTGCGCCCTCGATCGGGGATATTGTGGACTTGACGCTGTGACGACTTTGCGATTTAACCCCGCCATACGCGCCTTCGCCTCCCGACCTCCGAAAGGATCCGCCCATGCGCCGCCTCGCTTTCCTCCTCCCCCTCCTCCTCCCCCTTGCCGTCCAAGCCGCCCTCCCGCCCGCCGACGTCCCCATCGAACGTCGCGACCCCAACTCCCGTCTCGCCCACCAGCAGCTCCTCGACAAAGCCAAACACGGCACCATCGACCTCTACTTCGAAGGCGACTCCATCACCCGCCGCTGGGATGCCACCGATTACCCCCAATACCTCGCCAATTTCAACAAAAATTTCCACGGCTGGAACGCCGCCGACTTCGCCTGGGGCGGCGACACCACCAACAACATCCTCTGGCGCCTTGACCACGGCGAACTCGATAACCTCCACCCCAAAGTCATCGTCCTCCTCGCTGGCACCAACAACGTCGGCCCCCGCGCCGGCACCGACGCCGACGCCCAAACCGTCGCCAAAGGCATCAAAGCCATCCTCGACCGCTTCCAGCAAAAAGCCCCCGACGCCACCATCATCCTCACCGCCATCTTCCCGCGCAACGACAACCTCGCCGCCGTCCCCACCATCAACAAAATCAACGCCATCCTCGCCACCTACGCCGACGGCAAACACATCCGCTTCCTCAACATCAACGATAAACTCGCCGACAAGGACGGCCACCTCTTCCCCGGCATGATGAACCGCGACAACCTCCACCCCACCGAAAAAGCCTACCAGCTCTGGGCCGACGCCCTCAAACCCATCCTCACCGACCTCCTCGGCCCGCCCGCCCAAACCGACCTCGCCCCACCCCCCACCGGCGACCCCAGCGCCAAACCCAAACCCACCACGCCCGCCGTAAAACCCTGAGAGACACACAACCATGAGAAGGACTTGTTCCCCACCACCAACGATCGCACCCGTCCGCCGGGTTTAGCCGTCGATCGAAAATCGACGTTCCGTCGCTGCTGCGCGCTGGAGTTTTCCCCCGGACCAGACCGCCATTCTTGCCAACCCCCGCAAAAAACGCGAAGCCCGAAGGCGCGGCGTGGTGCGCAGACGCCTCCGGGCTTGCAAGGAAGTGAGCATCGTCCCCCGCGTCTCCACGCCCCTGCCGCGCTTATCCCGGCAAGTCCCCGCTCCCAATCTCGCCACCGCCTTTCGTGCTTTTCGTACTACAATCGCGACCTTTCTTCCCGCCGCGACAAGATTTTCAGATCACAGATTTCGTGTCCTTCGTGCTTTTCGTGGCCAATTTACGTCGTCGTCGTGGGGGGGGGGAACCGTCGTTCCCTTCCTCCGTGCTCTCCGTGCGCTCCGTGGTTTTTTGGCTGCGGCTTCGCCACGCCATGCCCTTCGTGGCCCATTTACGTCGTCCGTTCATGGCCATGCACCTCGCTTCAATTCACATGGAACCGCGAAAGCATCACCCGCCCCGCCCGCCGCCCGCGATGTTCCGGACACAGCGCCAGCAGCTCCAACACCGCCAGCGGCGCGCTCCCCGCCACATCCGCCCCCAGCGAAGCCGCCGTCCCCTCCTCCACCGCCGCCCCCGTCACCGCCACCTGCGCCCGCGGCCAAAGCCCGATCTCCTGCCACCGCCGCACCACCCGCGCCGTCGCCTCCCTCTCCGCCGGCAACCCCGCATGCATCATCAATATGTCCGGCGCCAACTGCCCCGCCGCAAACGCGATCTCCTCCACCGACACCCCCGCCCCCGCGAACATCACGGCGAATCCATGAATCTCCGCCAGCGCCGCCACCGCCGACGCCCCCAGTTCATCCCCATGCCCCGGCCCCGCCACCAGCAGCATGCTCCGCCCCACGCTCGCCGCCCGCGGCGCGATTCCCTCCAACTCGTGCAGCACCCCCGTCAGCGACCGCGCCGCCATGTTCACCGTCCGCGCCGCCAGCGCCCGTTCATAATTGAGCTGCTGCAAACATTCGATCGCCGGAAACACCACATCCGCGATCAGCCCCGCCGCTGGCGCCCCCGCCGCCAGCGCCTCGCGCACCATCGCCGACGCCTGCCGCGGCGTGCCCGCCAGGACATGATGCGCCAGCCGCTCCAATAGGTATTCCGTAGACGTGATCATCCAATCCCTTTCTGATTCACGTGAGAGGTGCACGTGCCGACGGTCCCCGTCAGCGTCTGGCGAACTTATCTGCCGATCCTCCCGTCCCCGTTCAGACCCGCCCGCTCCCCTGATCCGGGCACGCCTGCCGGCGCGCGAATTTCCCAACTCCCCACCGCGCGCATTGCCAGATTCCCGCGCTCCCCACGCCAGAGCCCGATTTTTGCCCACAACGTGTGCACCCATGTGTGAATCCATGCCCTCGCCCCGCGAAGCCCCCCGCCAATGTCTTATAACATTCGCGATCCCTGCCGCACCCTTCGCGATTGCTTAAAAATGTGGCAAAAATAGGCTGAAAAACGCCTGTTGCGCATTTCGCAACCCCCCAATCCGGCGATGCGACCGCCGCCCGGATCGCCCTTTCCGGAGCAACTCAGTTCGGGGAGATCGCCCTTACCCGCGCTCCGGATGCCACTTGCATCACCCCTTCAAAACCCGTTAAAACGACCAGCTTTCTTCTCCATATTGCCCAACCTACGCACGTCGCCCATCCCGTTTGCAATCCCGTGGAAAACTTGCCTCACCCGATTGGGGAGTGTCCAAACGCCCACCCAAGGCATCCTCCCACGCCAACGCGTTGCGCCCGCGCCAATGCCCCTGTCACCGGCCGCTGATGCCCGACGCCGTTGTGAACAGCCGGTGGATAAGTCGTGAATTGCTGTGCGGAGAAGTGTATTGGGAACTCCATATGTGCATGGCGTGCAATGTCCCCACCGCTTTTTCTGCAATGCTCCGCCGTCCTCACTCCTCCACGTCCAATGGCAGCCTACGCCAATACTGAATGGTCCTCTGTTATCGGACGCCGCTGAATCAAAACGCCTCGGCTGTGGCATACCCGTTGCCTTTACACCCGCCGAGCCTGAGGCCAACACCTCGCAACCAATCGCCTCAAGCTCCGCCGGCCCTCGTTCCCCGGCGATCCCTGTCCCTGGTCTCTTTCCCCGCCCCATCGTCTCCGCTCCCCCGTGCCGCTGTTCCCCCTGGTCATCCTTCGTGTTACCTGATAGAGGTATCTAAATGACTTCAATACTCGAAACACATGTCGAAGCCCTCTGGAACGCCTACCGCCGCGAACCCTGTGACGCCGCCGTCAATGCACTCCTCACCCACTACCTGCCGCTGGCCCGCTATGCCGCGCTGCGCCTCGCACGCCGCCTCTCCGGCGCGGCGCAGCGGGCCGGCGGACGCCCCGATGTCGATGAACTCGCCCAGTGGGGCGCACTGGGCCTCCGCACCGCCATCGCCGGCTTCGATCCCGCCCGCGGCGTTAAGTTCGAAACCTACTGTTCACGCCGCATCCACGGAGCCATGCTCGACGGCCTCAAGTCCCAGCACTGGGCGCCGCGCCTCGAACGCCGCAAAATCGCCGCCTTCGCCGCCCGCCGCGCCGCCTTCCTCGCCGAAACCGGCACGCCGCCCTCCGATGAAACCCTCGCCGCCCACATCGGCGTCTGCCCCCACGAAATCCGCAAGCTCGAACGCGCCGCCGCCTCCCTCGTCTCCCACAGCATCTCCGCCGCCTCCACCGACGACGATCATGCCGCCGCCCTCCCCGATCCCCGCGCCCTCCCGCCCGAAGAACTGGTCCATCGCCACGATGTCAAACAGGCCCTGCTCCACGAGCTCACCCGCGCCCAACGACTCACCCTGATCCTCCACTACTACGAGGACATGACCATGCGCGAAATCGCCGCCACCCTCGGCGTCAGCCCCACACGCATCAGCCAGCTTCACACCGAGGCCCTCGCGATTCTCCGCCGCCGCTTCGCCCGGCGCTTCGAACAGGGCGCCATCGCCCTCTAAAGTTTAGCCGGCGGGCTTGCCCGCCGTATCTGGCGCCTCAAGAAACCATCACGCGGCGACCGGAGGTCGACCGCATCACCCGCGGACGCAGGATGTGTCCCGGCAGGAGTGGGGGGGGAAACAGGTGCAAACGCCGACGCTGGAAGCCGACGCGCCGCACCCGATACGCTCGAAAGCGCCGCCGGCGGCAGGACGCCTCCGGTGGGAAGAGTGAAGCGGAGCTTCCCCTCTTCCCGCCCCTTTCGAGCACCGCCAGGGAACCGCGCGCTCGCCAGGCAGGATCGCACGCTCCCAACGCAAGGGCCCGGACCACGGCACGGATGCCGTGGTCGGTTCCATTTTTGCC
This sequence comes from Phycisphaerae bacterium, assembly GCA_035545015.1. Lineage (GTDB taxonomy): Bacteria > Planctomycetota > Phycisphaerae > WQYP01 > WQYP01 > CALCHA01. The sequence goes on along the minus strand of DASZZD010000007.1, from coordinate 8,204 downwards.
CCGCGCGCCACACAACCCCGCACGCGCGATTCCCTTTCACATCCGACCCTTCATCCCATCCCGCCCCCCGAGCAAAACCTCCCCCGCCCTCGTCTCGTCACGGCAACGCCTCGAGCGCATCGACAATGTCCTGCTTGTCCAGCATCGCCCCCTTCAGAAACGCCACCAGCGCCGACGAAAAATCCGCCGGCGAAAGTTCCCGCGCCAGGTCAAACGCACGGCCCAGCAGCATGAACGGCGCTGTCGGATCCGCCGGCGACGAACGCTCCCAACGCATCACCGGCACCGTCGTCCCGGCCTGCCCGAATTCAATGGCCACCTGCACCAGCGCCCCTGGCGACGCGCTCGGAACGGGAGGCGGGATTGCTGATCCACCGGCACTGTTCATGTTGCTCCTTCGGGCTTGAACTCCGCGCGATCTCCCCGCCGCGCGACACCTTCTCTATGCCCTACGAATCGGTCCTCGGCAACGGGCCATTTGCGTATATTGCCCCGATGCTGAAAAAGGGGGAGCCCGCCCCACACCACGCCCAAAAAGACGCCCTTTTCTCGCGCCGTACTTCTACGCACCCCCTTAAGGTGTCCCGCCTTCCTCGATCACCAATTTCTCATACGTCGCCACATCATCAACATCCGTTCCCGCCGCGGGTATTTCCACGCACGCCACATCTTCCGCAAATCTCACAAACAGCACTTTCGCCCCCGCTGCTTCATCCAGCCCGCGCACCGCCTCGAAATACTTTCGCGAAATAATCGCCGGCGCCCCCACCGTTCGCGCCGCCCCTCCATACGCCGCCGCCACCAGCCCCTTCCCCGTCGCCTCGCGCGCCTCCAGCAACCGCCGCAGCTCCGCCACGCCCACGCGCGGTTGATCGCACACCGTCACCAGCACCGCCTCCGCCTCCGGCGCCACGCGCAATACCCCCTCCAGCCCCGCATGAAGCGAGCTGCCCATCCCCCGCGCCCAGCCCTCGTTCTCCACCACGTGCGTCCCCGCCAGCTCCGCCACCCCCGCGCGAATCTCCTGCGAAAATGCCCCCAGCACCACCACGATCGGCGACAACCCCGCCCCACGCGCCGCCCCGATCGCTCGCCCCAACAGGGTCACCCCGCCCACCTTCATCACCTGCTTCGGCAAAGCGCCCGCCGCCGCCCCCGCACGCATCCGCCGCGATTCTCCCGCCGCCAGCACGATCCCCGCCGTCATCCGCATCCGCAACGCTCCCGCCTGAACCGCCCTTACCGCGCCCCCATCCGCACATCCCCCGGCACATCAATCGCCCCCACACGCTGATGCAGCGGCGTCGCAATCCGCCCCGCCAGCGCCGCCTGTATCTCCGCCACGATCGCCAGCGCAATCGTCTCCGGCGAATCCGCCCCGATGTCCAATCCCACCGGCGAACGCACCGACGACAGCCACGCCGCATCGATCGCCGTGCCCTGTTCGCTCACATACGTCAGCAGCCGTTCCGTCCGCCGCCGCGGACCCAGCAACCCCACATACGCCAGACGCCGCGGCAAAATCTCCGCCAGCGCCGCCGCATCATCCACAAACCGATGCGACATCAACACCGCCACCGAACGCTTCCGCAACACCTGCCCCAGCGCCTCCGCCCCGCCCACCCGCACCTCCCGCGCCCCGACAAACCGCTCCGCCGTCGCCAGCCGCGCCCGCGTGTCCACCACGCTCACCATCCATCCCGCTTCCTGGGCGATCCGCGCCACCGGCTGCGCATCATTGCCCGCCCCCGCGATCACCAAGTGCACCGGCGGACACAAACATTCCAAAAATGCTCCAACCTCCCCACGCTCCACCCAGCGCGACGTCTCGTTCCCCTGCGTCGTTTCAATTTCCTCCCGCCACGCCGCCCGGTCCTTCTCCGACAACGCCGCCGGCTCCCACCCCGCGCCGCGTCGCCGAAAAAATTGCGCCCACACACCCACCGCCTCCCCCTCGCGTACCCGCGCGATCTCCTCCAGCACCCCATGCCGCCCCCCCGCGCCAGACCGCTCCGCCAAGAGCAGCAACTTCCCATGACACCCCGACGCCGGACCCCACGTCTCCTCCTCCGACGAATTATCCACCTCCAGCACCGCCCTTTCCCCCGGCCGCGTCGCCTCCCACGCCTCCCGCGCCACCTGCGGCTCCAGACACCCCCCGGAAATCGTCCCTACCGTCCCCCCCGCGCCGCCCCCCGGCATCACCAGCATCCGCGCCCCCGCCCGCCGATACGTCGACCCGCTCGTCCTCACCAGCGTCACCAGCACCGTCTCCTCCCCCGCCCCGCCGCGCGCCTCCCTCATGCGCCGATAAGCCTCAAGAATCGCCGGTACATCTTTCATAAATCTTCCAGTGCTGTGTATGCACCCCTGATCCCGCGCCCCTCATTCTATGATCCAGAACGCCGCCGGCTCATAAAGTATTTCGCCCGCCCATACACGGCAGTTGTCATTCCGTGTCGCTTCACTCGTGCGCACCACCGGATGCACATCCACCGCCGGAAACATCCTGCTCAACCGAAAATTCTCGGCATCCTTATACGATGCCATGCGCCCGGCCCCATGCCAGCCAATCCGCCACCATCTGCTCGGAACTCCCTTCATGCTCCGGCAACACCGGATTCTCCCCCGTGATCGCCTCCAACGCCGCCAGCAACGCCCCGCCTCCCCCCCGGCGAATCTCCTCCAGCAGATAGGGCACCGCCGGCAACCCCAATCCCACGATCGCCAGATACGACGGGTGCGACATCAACACCCCGTAATTCGACACCCATCCCGTCTCTTCCACCCACTTCGCAAAATGATGTTTGAATTCCGCTTCCACCTGCGCCGCAGTCCGACCCGGACGCACCACATACGGCTCCCCGGCAGCGCCCGTCTTCTTTTCCCAACGCTGCCCGCCCGATCCGCCCTTCACCCCCGCGCGTTCTCCATGATCGTCCAACATCCGGTCACCGCCCATCGCTTTCCTTCCACTTCCGCGATTATAGCAGCATCTCCATCCGCACCGGCAACTTCCGCACACGCTTCCCCGTCGCATGAAACACCGCATTCGCCACCGCCGCCCCCACGCCCGTGATCCCCAGCTCCCCGATCCCCTTCACCCCCAGCGGATTGATCCGCGTGTCCTTCTCCTCCACGAAATCGCAATCGATCGCCGGCACGTCCGGATTCACCGGCACGTGGTAATCCGCCAAATTCCGATTCACCGGCGCAAATCGCCGCGGATCATACGCCACCGCTTCCAGCAGCGCCGCCCCCAGCCCCATCACAATGCCCCCCATCACCTGCGAACGCGCCGTCTTCCGGTTCAAAATCGTCCCCGCCGCAAACCGCGACACCACCCGCGTCACCCGAATCTCTTTCGTCTCCGGATCGATCTTCACCTCCACGATCTGCACGCCATGCGAATGCGCCGAATACTCCCGCTGCCGCCCGCCGTAGCGCTCCACCGATCCCTCGATCGCCGCCCCGCGCCGCTTCACCACCTCCGCAATGCTCCGCACCGCCTTGCCGTCGCGCGCCATGACCACGTTGCCATCACGTAGGTCGAACATGCTCGTGTCCGGCGCCACCGTGTTATCCATCATCCCCATCGCCGCCTTCACCACTTCCTCGCGCGCCCCATTCGCCGCCGCCCACACCGCGTTCCCCGCCGTCGCCGCCGTCTGCGATCCCCCTGACGTCGGCGACTCCGGCAGCGACGAATTCCCGATCTCCACCCGCACCTTCTCCACCGGCAACCCCAGCCGCTCCCCCGCGATCTGCGCCAGAATCGTATACGTCCCCGTCCCCAAATCCTGCGACGCGATCGACACCTTCGCCGTCCCATCCATCAACACCTGCACCCGCGCGCTCGACGGACTCTGGTTCGCTGGATAGGTCGCCGTCGCCAGTCCCCACCCCACCAGCAGCCGCCCATCCTTCATCGATCCCGGCTCATGGTTCCGCTTCGCCCACCCGAACCGCTCCGCCGCCTGCTGATAACACGCCCGCAGATTCTTCGACGTAAATTCCTTTTTCTCCCCCTCATCCTTCTCCGCATAATTGATCAACCGGATCGCCAGCGGATCCTTCTTCACCGCATACGCCAGTTCATCCATCGCGATCTCCAGCGCCCACGTCCCCGGCGCATGCCCCGGCGCCCGCATCTGGCACGGCATCGGTATGTCGATCGGCACCAGCCGATGGCTCGTCCGCACGCTCGGACACGAATACAGCATCGGCGTCTGCCGGCTCGCCGATTCCACCCAGTTCCCATACGTCGCCGTCGCGTTGAACGTGTGATGCCCCAGCCCCAGCAGCCGCCCCCCCTCGTCCGCCGCCACCTCGATCTTCTGCAAAATCATCGGCCGATGCCCGCACCCCGTGAACATCCCCTCCCGGCTCAACATCCATTTCACCGGCCTCCCCAGCTCCCGCGCAAACACCGCCGTCAAATACTCGTGCGGCCACGTCGAGCCCTTGCACCCAAACCCGCCCCCCACATACGGACACAGCACCTTGATGTTCTCCGCCGGTATCTCCAGCGCCTGCGACAGCACCCGCTGCGCCCCCATCACCCCCTGCGTCGCCGTGTACACCGTCACCCTCGCCCCCGCCCCGCTTCCCTGCCACACCGCCATCGCCGCCGACATCTCCATCGGATTGTGCGCTTCCTGGTCGATCACGTAATCGCGGCGAAACGTCACCGGCGCGCTCGCCATCGCCGCATCCAGGTCCCCCCGATTCGAATCCGGCTGCGGCAGATTCTGCTTCGGCTCCGCCGGCTTGTTCCCCTCCGTCGGCTCCCCCATCTCCCCGCTCCAGAACACCGCCTCCTCCTTGTCATATTCCACCCGCACCCGCATCGCCGCCGCCCGCGCCGCCTCCAATGTCCGCCCTACCACCACCGCCACCACCTGCCCCGCATAGCGAATCTGATCCGACTGCATCGGCACAAACCGCTGCCCCGGCTGCCCCGCCGTCGGCCGATCCCGCGGCGGCTCCGGCGGCTGCCCCACCCTCGGCATGTTCTCATGCGTAAACACCTCCACCACCCCCGGCGCACTCTTCGCCCCCGCCACATCCAGCTTCACAATCTTCCCCCGCGCCACCGTCGCCCCCACACCCACCGCATGCAAACACCCCGCCACCGAAAACTCCGCCGCATACCGCGCCCCCCCCGTCACCTTCGCCCGCCCATCCACCCGCGAAACCGCCTCACCAATCAACGTCGCCATCCAAATCTCCAATGGGCACTCGCCCGAGGTCAGACAGAAGAATCAAGAAATCAGCATCAAAAAAACAGAAGCCGCTCGCTCGAAGCGCCGGCCCAATCGAAGACACCCCCGCCTTTCGTGTCTTTTGTGTCTTTCGTGGCCATTTACGTCCCTCCTGGCCGCGCCCACTTACCAATTACGAATTACCAACGACCATCTCCAACCCCCGCACCATCGTCCGCTTCGCCAGCTCAATCTTGAACGCATTGTATTTCCGCCCCATCGCCCCGCTCATCGCCGCCTCCGCCGCCGCCTCAAACGCCTCCCGCCCCGCCGGCTTCCCCACCAGCGCTCCCTCCGCCTCGCGAGATCGCCACGGCATCGTCGCCACACCCCCCAACGCCACCCGCGCATCCTTCACCACCCCGCCCTCCACCTCCAGCATCGCCGCCACCGACGCCAGCGCAAACTCATAACTCGCCCGATCCCGCACCTTCAAATACCGCCCGCGCTTCGCCATCGGCAGGGGGGGTATCTCCACCGCCACGATCAACTCATCCTCCCCCAGCGTGTTCCACCGCGCCGGGTCCTTCCCATACCCCACATAAAACTCCTCAAACGGAATCCGCCGCTCCGACGCCTCCCCAATCGTCGCCTCGTGCCCGCCCGCGCTCTGGCCATGCACGATCACCACCGCCTCCAGCGCCGCCAGCGCCACGCACATATCCGAAGGATGCGTCGCAATGCACTTCTCGCTGGTCCCCAGCACCGCATGGATCCGGTTATACCCCTCGATCGCCGAGCACCCGCTCCCCGGCTCGCGCATGTTGCACGGATAACTCACATCCCGGTAGTAATAACACCGCGTCCGCTGCATCAGGTTCCCGCCCGTCGTCGCCATGTTCCTCAACTGCGGCGACGCCCCCGACAAAATCGCCTCCGACAACACCCGATACCGCTCCACAACCAGCGGGTGATACGCCAGCTCCGTATTCCGCACATTCGCCCCAATGCGCAACCCCCCACCCTTCACCTCCTCCACCCCCACCAGCGGCACATGATTGATATCCACCAACTCCCCCGGCTCCTCCACCCCCAGCTTCATAATATCCAAAAGCGTCGTCCCCCCCGCCACAAACGCCGACCCCCCGCGCCCCCCATTTCCCCCCTCACCACCACCGCCCCTGCGCTTCGCCCCAATCGCCTCCCCCTCCGAAGTCACCGCCACATAAGAAAACGCCTGCATAACAATCACTCCTCAAGCCCCAATCCCTCGCCCCCGGTGACTGACCACTGGCTACTGGCCACTGACCACTCCCTCACCCCATCGCCTGCCGCACCGCCCGCACAATGTTCGGATACGCCCCGCATCGGCAGATATTTCCCGCCATCCCCTCCCGTATCTCCTCGTCCGTCTTCGCCCGCCCCTCATGGATCAACCCCACCGCCGAGCAAATCTGTCCCGGCGTGCAATACCCGCATTGAAACGCATCGCACGCAATAAACGCCGCCTGCACCGGATGCAGCTCATCCCCCTTCGCCAGCCCCTCAATCGTCGTGATCCGATCGTTCTGATGCATGATCGCCAGCGACAGGCAGCTCAACCGCCGCTCCCCATTCACCAGCACCGTGCACGCCCCGCACTGCCCATGATCGCACCCCTTCTTCGTCCCCGTCATCCCCAGATGCTCCCGCAGCGCATCCAGCAACGACACCCGCGGCTCCAACGCCACCGCGTGCTCCTCCCCATTGATATGCAACACAAACCGATGCTCCCCCGCGCCCACCGGCGTCGTATCCACCTTCCCCACCACCGGCGCACTCGAAGACCCCGCCTGACACCCCCCCAACCCCACCGCCGCCCCCGTCGCCGCCGCCACCCCCAAAAAACCGCGCCGCGATATCCCTCCGCGCTCCTCAGCCCCACGCTCCCCAGGATTCCGTGCCTCGCCCCCCTCCCGCGTACGGGCCTCATTCGGTGCCTCAGCCATAACGCCTCCTGATGTGCCGCGCGAAAGGTTGTCGCACCCAGCTCCCCTCAGCCGAAAAAAGGGAGAGCCGCGCCCTCCTTCTTGCGGCGCAACTTGTCCGAAATCCACCCCCCCGCGGAGCCATACCGCGATGTCCCCACTCCTGAGCAAACCCCAAGCCCCTGCCGATTTGTGCCGATTTGTGATGATTTGTGGATCGGCCCGCCCCTTCCCGTTTTGCGTTTTGCGTTTTGACTTTTGAGTTTTACGAAAATGCGCCAAGCACGCCATTTGCCTCCATCCGATGAGTCCCTCGACACGTTATCCTTCCCGGGGGGGGCGGATAACGCCGCCGAGCCGTCCCACGGCCTCGTCCGCTCTGGAGTCGACATGGTCTTCACCCTCACCTGGCTTGGCACCGCCGTCCTCGCCCCCGCCGCCATGGCCAAACGCGCCCTCCGCCTCGGTCAGGCCGCCCTCCGCCGCCGCAACTACGCCGATGCCCGCCGCCACCTCGAACGCGCCGCCGCTTACGAACCCCTCCGCGAAGAAGCCGTCTGCCTCATGGCCGAAGCCTCCCTCTACGCCAACAAACCCGCCGACGCCCTCTACGCACTCAACACCCTCCTCCTCGAACAACAACCCGGTGGGGGGGGTAACTCCTCAGCCCGCTCCCCCCGCGTCCGCCTCCTCCGCGGCATCGCCGGATGCATGGTCGGTCGCCCCGCCGCCGCCCGCCGCGAACTCGCCGGCATCCCCAAAGACGCCGCCACCGTCGACGACCTCCTCGCCGCCGCCCAGGCCTGCGTCATGTCCGGCGACGAAACCGGCGCCTCCCAGCTCCTCGACGCCCTCGAATCCCACCCCATCGACGGCCCCCTCGCCGCCCGCCTCAAGCTCTGCCGTGCCGCACTCCACTACCGCTGCGGCAACTACGCCAAAGCCCTCGACGCACTCCCCCCCGACGACGATTGCTCCCCCCCCGACGCCGTCACCGCCAAACGCATCCGCACCGACCTCCTCCAAAAAATCT
>DASZZD010000006.1:0-17947 GCA_035545015.1 Phycisphaerae bacterium | reverse complement strand
GTTCGTGCGCTCGAACCAGGGCACGTGCATCAACCAGCGGCCGACGGTCGCGAGCGGCGACCGCGTGCGGAAGGGCGACGCGCTCGCCGACAGCTCCTCGACCAGCAAGGGCGAGCTCGCGCTCGGCCAGTCGGTGCTCGTGGCATTCATGTCGTGGGAAGGCCTGAACTTCGAGGACGCGATCATCCTCTCCGAGTCGGTGCTGCGCGACGACAAGTTCACCTCGATCCACATCGAGAAGCACGAGATCGAAGCGCGCGACACCAAGCTCGGCCCTGAGGAGATCACGCGCGACATCCCCAACGTCGGCGACGAGTCCCTCAAGGACCTGGACGAGGAAGGCATCATTCGCATCGGCGCTGAGGTGCAGGCGGGCGACATCCTGGTCGGCAAGATCACGCCGAAGGGCGAGACGGAGCTGACCGCTGAGGAGAAGCTGCTGCGCGCGATCTTCGGTGAGAAGGCGCGTGAAGTTAAGGACACCTCGTTGCGAGTGCCGCACGGCCAGCACGGCAAGGTGATCGACGTGCGCGTCTTCCGCCGTGAGGACCACGACGAGCTGCCGGCCGGCGTCAACGAGCTGGTCCGAGTCTCGATCGCGCAGAAGCGCAAGGTCTCAGAGGGCGACAAGATGGCGGGCCGCCACGGCAACAAGGGCGTCATCGCCCGGATCGTGCCGGAAGAAGACATGCCCTTCATGGATGATGGCACCCCGATCGATATCCTGCTCAACCCGCTGGGCGTGCCTTCGCGTATGAACGTCGGCCAGATTCTCGAAACGCACTTGGGCTGGGCGGCGGCGATCCTGGGATTCCAGGCCGTCACGCCGGTGTTCGATGGGGCCGAGGAAGCGGAAATCCATGCCGCGGTGGAGGAAGCGAACAAGCACGTGCGGGCTCGCAAGAAGGAGCTGGACGACAAGAAGATCGCCCCGCCGACGAATGAAATCTTCGTCGAGATGCCGCCCTCGTTTAAGGTCCAGCTTTTCGACGGCCGCACCGGCGAGCCCTTTGAGCAGCGCACCACCGTGGGCTACATCTATATGTTGAAGCTGCACCACCTGGTGGATGACAAGATTCACGCCCGCAGCACCGGCCCCTACTCGCTGATCACGCAGCAGCCCCTGGGCGGCAAGGCCCGCACCGGCGGCCAGCGTTTCGGCGAGATGGAAGTGTGGGGCCTGGAAGCCTACGGCGCCGCGTACATCCTGCAGGAACTGCTGACCGTGAAGTCAGACGATGTCGAAGGCCGGACCAAGATTTACGAATCCATGGTCAAGGGCACCAACACGCTGGAAGCGGGCACGCCGGTCTCGTTCGACGTGCTGTGCAACGAAATCCGCGGCCTGGGCCTCAACATCACGCTCGAAAAGAAGAACGCGATCTGAACGAGAGGTGATTTCTTATGAGCGAACAGCGGCAGCCAGAGAGACCCAATGAATCCTTCGAGGATATTCTGCGCCGCCTTCAGCACCAGGTTCCGTTTGAGTCGTTCAATATTGTGATGGCCAGCGGTGACCGGTACCGGATTGATGATCCCTTCACGATGGTCATCAGCCCCGCTGACGTGTTCTGCTCCGAACCAAAATCAGGAATGATCGTGCGCCTGCGGAAAAATCAGATCGTTGCGGTGGAGCAACTGCTGAGCAAACCCGCGGCTTAAAACTGTTGTACAGAATTTTCGGTGGTTGCATTTTAACGACCGCCAATGCCTGATACGAAAGGCGAATATCTCATGGCTGAAACGATCTACGACCGCATCAACGACTACGGCGCCGTCAAAATCGCCCTCGCCAGCCCGAACGACATCCGTTCGTGGTCCTTCGGCGAGGTCAAAAAGCCCGAGACCATCAACTACCGCACCTACCGCCCCGAGCGCGACGGCCTCTTCTGCGAACGCATCTTCGGCCCCGAACGCGACTGGGAATGCGCCTGCGGCAAGTACAAGGGCACTAAGTACAAGGGCATCATCTGCGACCGCTGCGGCGTCAAGGTCACCCACAGCCGCGTCCGCCGCAAGCGCATGGGCCACATCAACCTCGCCGCCCCCATCGTCCACATCTGGTTCTTCAAGGCCATGCCCTCGCGCTTGGGCAACCTCCTGGACATGAAGACCAGCGACCTCGAAAAAGTGGTCTATTACCAGGACTACATGGTCGTCGATCCCGGCACCTCGACGCTGAAGCGCAAGCAGCTCCTCACCGAAGAGGAATACCGCGACGCCCGTGAAAAATTCGGCGACGGCTTCAAGGCCGACATGGGCGCGGAAGCCGTCCGCACCCTCCTCCAGGCCATGGACCTCGCTCTCGAATCCAACAATATCCGCGAAGGCATCACCAAGACCAACTCCAAGCAGAAGATCAAGGACCTCACCAAGCGGCTCAAGATCATCGAAGCCATCCGCAACTCGGAAAACAAGGCCGAGTGGATGATCTACGACGTGATCCCCGTGATCCCGCCCGATCTTCGCCCGCTGGTGCTGCTCGAGTCCGGCAACTTCGCCACCTCCGACCTGAACGATCTCTACCGCCGCATCATCAACCGCAACAACCGGTTGAAGAAGCTCGTCGACCTCAACGCGCCGGAAGTCATCATCCGCAACGAAAAGCGCATGCTGCAACAGGCCGTCGATGCCCTCTTCGACAACGGCCGTTGCCGCCGCCCGGTGCTGGGCTCCTCGAACCGCCCGCTCAAGTCGCTCACCGACATGATCAAGGGCAAGCAGGGCCGCTTCCGTGAAAACCTCCTCGGCAAGCGCGTCGACTACTCCGCCCGTTCCGTCATCGTCGTCGGCCCCGAACTCAAGATTCACCAGTGCGGCCTGCCCAAGAAGATCGCCCTCGAACTTTATCAGCCGTTCATCATCCGCAAGCTCAAAGAGCATGGCCTGGCCGACACCATCAAGTCCGCCAAGAAGATGATCGAACGCCGCGACCAGGAAATCTGGGACATCCTCGAAGAAGTCATCAAGGGCCACCCGGTGCTCCTGAACCGCGCCCCGACGCTGCACCGCATGGGCATCCAGGCCTTCGAGCCGGTGCTCATCGAAGGCAACGCCATCAAGATTCACCCGCTGGTGTGCAAAGGCTTCAACGCCGACTTCGACGGCGACCAGATGGCCGTCCACCTTCCGCTCTCTGTCGAAGCGCAGGCCGAAGCCCACATCCTCATGCTCTCGACGCACAACATTTTCTCCCCCGCGTCCGGTTCGCCGATCATCGGCCCGTCGCAGGACATCGTGCTCGGGATCTACTATCTCACCGTCGCCCACAAGGGTGAAACCGGCGAGCGCGAGCCCGGCAAGGAACTCGCCTTCCACGACATCCACGAAGCCCTGCTCGCCTACAACCGCAAGCAGATCGGCATGCACACCCTCATCAAGGTCCGCATCGACCGCGACCACGTCGTCCAGAATGAAGCCAAATCCGAAGAGCCGGTGCCGGCCAACAAGATCGTCACCACCACGGTCGGCCGCCTCATCTTCAACGACATCATTCCGCAGGGCATGCCGTTCTACAACATCGGCGTCTCGGCCAAGGGCGGTTCGCGCGTCATCGCCGATTGCTACAAGTTCCTCGGTCGTCCGGCCACCATCGACCTGCTCGACAACATGAAGGAACTGGGCTTCAAGAACTCCACGCTCGCCGGCCTGTCGTTCGCCATCACCGACCTGCGCATCCCCGCGAAGAAGCAGGAAATCATCGACGCCAACCAGAAGAAGGCCGACCGCGTCGAGAAGAACATGTCCATCGGCGCCATCACCGAGCGTGAACGTTACAACGCCCTCCTCGACATCTGGGCCCACGCCCGTGAGGAAGTCACTAAGCAGATGATGGACGAACTCAAGTTCGACACCCGCGACGTCGGCGGCCGGCCGCTGCCCCCCAACGATCCCAGCGGCAAGCCCTACCTGAATCCGGTCGCGCTGATGGCTGACTCGAAGGCCCGTGGCTCGGTCGACAACTTCCGGCAGCTCTCCGGCATGCGTGGCCTGATGTCGCGGCCCTCCGGCGAAATCATGGAAACGCCCATCAAGACCAACTTCCGTGAAGGCCTCTCCGTGCTCGAGTACTTCACCTCGACCCACGGCGCCCGCAAGGGTCTGGCCGACACGGCGCTCAAGACCGCCGACTCCGGTTACCTCACCCGCAAGCTCGCGGATGTCGCCCAGAACGTCATCGTCTCCCGGCACGACTGCGGCACGCAGAACGGCATCCGCAAAACCGCCATCTATAAGGGTGAGCAGATCGACGTGCCGCTGCGTGAAGCGATCATCGGCCGCTGCTCCAGCGACACCATCATCAACCCGATCACCGATGAAGTGATCGTCCGTGAAGGCCAGATCATCAGCGAAGCCATCGCCAACAAGATCGAGCAGCTCAACCTCGAAACCGTCCGCGTCCGCTCGCCGCTCACCTGCGAAGCCTCCGTCGGCGTGTGCACCCGCTGCTATGGCGTCGATCTCTCCACCGGCAAGCTCGTCGAAGAAGGGCTCGCCGTCGGCATCATCGCCGCGCAGTCCATCGGCGAGCCCGGAACGCAGCTCACCATGCGTACCTTCCACACCGGCGGCATCGGCACCCGCGAAATCTCCAAAAACGACGTCCGCGCCGGCGCCGGCGGCATCATCGTCTACCGCGATCTCAATGCCGTCGAAATCGCCGATCAGGAAGGCAACAAGCACCTCGTCGTGCTCAAACGCAACGGCAACATCGCCGTGACCGACGCCAAGGGCCGCGAGCTCGAACGCCAGGCCGTCCCCTACGGGGCCACGCTGCTCGTGCGCGAAGGCGACCCCGTCAAGGGCAACCAGCAGCTCGCCACCTGGGATCCCCACCGCGTGCCGATCCTCGCCGAAAAAGCCGGCAAGATCGAATTCCAGGACATCGAAGAAGGCGAAACCGTCCGCGCTGAATCCGAAGGCAAGGGCGGCCCCAAACGCTTCGTCGTCGTCGAGCACAAGGGCGAACGCCACCCGCAGATCAAGATCGTCGATCCCGCCGATGGCAAAATCCTCGACTTCCACTTCCTGCCCGCCAAGGCGCGCATCGACGTCGATGCCGGCCAGATGGTCGTCCCCGGACAGCTTCTCGCCCGCCAGCCCAAGGAATCCAAGGGCACCGCGGACATCACCTCCGGTCTCCCCCGTGTCACGGAAATCTTCGAGGCCCGCAAGCCCAAGGATCCCGCGATCATGGCGGAAATCTCCGGCACCGTCGAAATCCAGGGCGACAAACGCCGCGGCAAGCAGACGATTATCGTCCGCGGCGAGGGCGGCATCGAAAAGGAACACCACGTTCCCCAGGCCTCCACGCTCCGCGTCCACACCGGCGACTCCGTCGATGCCGGCGATCCGCTCATCGAAGGCCCGCTCGTCCCGCACGACATTCTCCGCATCAAGGGCGAGGACGCCCTCCAGACCTATCTGCTCGCCGAAGTGCAGAACGTCTACCGCACCCAGAACCAGAAGATTTCCGACAAGCACATCGAAATCATCATCGCGCAGATGCTGCGGAAGGTGAAAGTCGACAACGCCGGCGACACCAAGTTCCTCCCCGGCGAAGTCGTCGACAAGTTCCGCTTCCGCCATGGCAACGAAGCCCTCGCGAAGATGCTCAAGATCGATGAGGCCGGCGACTCCGGCCTGGCCATCGGCACCGTGGTCTCGCGCGACGAACTCAAGGAAATTAACGCCAAGGTCGAGGAAAAGAGCGGGTCGGCCGCCAAGGGCAAACGCCCCAAGATGGCCACCGCCAAGACCCTGCTCCTGGGCATCACCAAGGCGTCGCTCCAGTCCGAATCCTTCGTCTCCGCCGCCAGCTTCCAGGAAACCACCAAGGTCCTTACCGAAGCCTCCATCGCCGGCAAGGAAGACACCCTCCAGGGCCTCAAGGAAAACGTGATCCTCGGCCACCTGATCCCCGCGGGCACCGCGTTCAAGCCCTACCTCGACATGACCCTCGGCCGCAACGGCGAACCCGTCGAGGAGCCCGAGGAGATTCCGGTCCCGCCGCCCGAACCCGCCACGCCCGCCGTGGTCGCGCCGATCGGCGCAGGCAACGGCGCCGCCCACGAATCCGCCGCCGTCGCCCCCGGCAACCAGGTCGCCGGCGCCGAAGCCTGAGTCGCGCTTCCATCAAACGCCAAACGCCAAAGGGCGGACGTCGCAAGACGCCCGCCCTTTTTCATGGGTAGGACATCTTCGACAACTTCGCAGGCAGGCTCCCCCCCAAACATCCCCCGCACCCGGCGCGCCCCGCCCTCCCCTTCTCCAGTTTCCCTAACCGATTCAACCCTTTCAGACCGATAACTCGCAGTGAGTCATTTCGCATCCGCACTCGGAGTCCGACATGTCCCTCTTGCTCGATCGCAAACCTGTCACCGCGGCCAAGAAACTCTCCACCCTCGACGACGCTCTCCACTGGGTTGACAACCACCTCCCCGCGGGGCGCATCGTCGTCAGCGTCGAACTCGACGGCACCCCGGTGGACGCACCCGCCCTCTCCCGCGCCAAAGCCACCGCCATCGCCGATCGCCAGGTCGCCGTCCTCACCGGCGATAAAAAGGAACTCTCCCTCACCCTCCTGGGCAAGCTCGCCGCCCTCATCGAATGGCTCTCCCCGCAGCACAAAGCCGTCGCCGCCCAGCTCGAAGCCGGCCAGACCGGACCCGCCCTCGAACGCCTCAACTCCATCCTTTCCGCCTGGCACCAAATCCAGCAGGCCTATGGCAACCTCGCCAAGCTCGCCGGCATCACCCTCAAAGACCTCCCTGTCCACGACCTCCACGGCGAAGCCGTCATGGAAGAATTCTGCCAGCACCTCACCGAAATCCAGTCCGCCCTGACCAACCACGATTTCGTCCTCCTCGCCGACATTCTCCAATACGAAATGGACGCCGCCGTCGCCAACTGGATGTCCCTCCTCGAAGCCACGCTGGGCGTCGTGGAGCCGGTCGCTTAATCAGGCAGACACGGAGACACGGAGACAAGGAGACACGAAGACAAAAGGTGGACATTTACGCAAGGAGCTGGCGTGAAAACTAAGATTCGTTCGCATCGCGATCTCGATGTCTATGGGCGCGCGTTTGATGCTGCAATGCGCATCTTTCAAGCCTCGAAGTCCTTTCCGCCGGAAGAACGCTACTCCCTGACCGATCAAATCCGCCGCTCCTCTCGCTCCGTTTGCACCAATATCGCCGAAGCCTGGCGAAAACGCCGCTACGAAGCGGCCTTCATCGCCAAACTCTCTGACGCCGAGGGGGAGGCTGCCGAAACACAAGTATGGCTGGAATTCTCCGTAAAGTGCGGCTACATAGACCGCGATGAAGCCGCCGAACTCTACGCCGAATACGAGCAACTCATCCGCATGATCGTAGACATGATCAACCACCCTGAATCCTGGATCATCGGCAACAACCGCCGCTGAAAAATCTCCTTGTCTCCTTGTCTCCGTGTCTCCTTGTCTCCTTGTCTTCGCACATTGTGTGCTCCATCAAGCGCCATAGCCTAACCGGTCGATAAACACCCAATGCCAGATGTCCTCGATCAATCCGAAGTAGACGCCCTCCTCGCCGCCGTCGATTCCGGCGCGGTGAAGGAGGAATCCACCGCCAAAATCTTCTCCCGTTCCAAACGCATCACCGACGTCGAAATCCGCACCTACGATTTCAAACGCCCCGAACGCGTCTCCAAGGACCAGATGCGCGCCCTTGAAGCCCTCCACGAAGGCTTCTCCCGGAACTTCGGCGCCGCTCTCTCCGGCTATCTCCGCACCATCGTCGAAGTCTCCGTCGCCAACATCGAACAGCTCACCTTCTCCGAATTCATCCACGCCCTGCCCAACCCCACCTGCTTCAACCTCCTCGCCGCCAAGCCTCTCGATGGCCAGATGTGCCTCGAAATTTCCCCTCTCATCATCTACCCGATCATCGACCGCCTCCTCGGCGGCTCCAGCGCCGACCTCTTCATCCCCCAGCGCCCGCTTACGCAGATCGAGTGGCGCCTCGTCAAACGCCTCACCGATCGTGCCCTCGCCAACCTCTCCGAAGCCTGGGCCAACATCCTGAAAATCAACTTCGAGCTCACCGAAACCGAATCCAACCCGCAGCTCGTGCAGATCGTCCCGCCCAACGAAGTCGTCGTCGTCATCGGCTTCGAGATCAAAATGGGCAATCGCGCCGGCACCATGTCCCTTTGCGTCCCCTTCAACGTCATCGAGCCGGTGATGTCCAAGCTCTCCCAGCAGAACTGGTTCACCTATACCAAAAAAGCCGCCAATGATTCAGACATTAAGGCCATGCACAAAAACCTCTCCGGCGCGCCGCTGCTGGTGAAAGTCCTCCTGGGCCACACGACCATCAAGCTCGACGAGCTGATGCACCTCACCGCCGGCGACATCGTCCAGCTCGACAAGCCCGCCTCCGGCGAAATGATCGTGCAGATCGAAGGAAAAAATAAATTCGCCGCCCTCATCGGCCAGTTCAAAGGCAAACGCGCCATCCGCATCAAACGCCCCGTCTCCCCCGGCGAACGCATCGTCTGATCATTTCCCCGTCGTTCCCCACTTCCAGTTCAATACCTCCGGCATATCCTGCCCGTGTTCCCGAATGTAACTCTTGTGCTCCAGCAGCTTGTCCCGCAAATGCTGCTTCAAATACGCCGCCTTCGCCCCCAACTGCGGCAGCCGATCGATCACATCCTGCGCCAGGTGAAACCGATCCATCTCATTCAGCACCGCCATATCAAACGGCGTCGTGATCGTCCCCTCTTCCTTGTACCCGCGCACATGCAAATTGTGATGATTCGTCCGCCGATACGACAGCCGGTGAATCAGCCACGGATACCCGTGATACGCAAAAATCACCGGCTTGTCCCGCGTGAACAGAATGTCAAAATCCGCATCCGCCATCCCGTGCGGATGCTCCGTCGGCGGCACCAGCTTCATCAAATCCACAACGTTGATCACCCGAATCTTCAGCCCCGGCAACGCCTCCCGCAAAATCGACGCCGCCGCCAGCGTCTCCAGCGTCGGCACATCGCCCGCGCACGCCATCACCACGTCCGGCTCCGCGCCCGCGTCGTTGCTCGCCCACTCCCAGATCCCCACCCCCGCCGTGCAATGCCGCTCCGCCTCCTCCATCGACAACCACTGCGGCGCCGGATGTTTCCCCGCCACCACCACGTTCACGTAATGCCGCGACCGCAAACAATGATCCATCACCGACAGCAGGCAGTTCGCATCCGGCGGCAGATACACGCGCACGATCTCCGGCTTCTTGTTCACCGCATGATCGATGAACCCCGGATCCTGGTGCGTGAACCCATTGTGATCCTGCCGCCACACGTGCGATGCCAGCAGGTAATTCAGCGACGCGATCTTGTGCCGCCACGACAGATGGTTCGTCACCTTCAGCCACTTCGCATGCTGATTGAACATCGAACCCACGATATGTATGAATGCCTCATACGAATTGAAAATCCCATGCCGCCCCGTCAGCAGATATCCCTCGAGCCACCCCTGGCACTGATGCTCCGACAGCATTTCCATTACCCGCCCCCGCGGCGCAAGAAATTCATCATTCGGCTCCGTTGCCGCTTCCCACTGCCGATTCGTCGCCTCGAACACCGCGTTCAACCGGTTCGACAGCGTTTCATCCGGACCGAAAATGCGGAAATTCCGCTGGTCCAGATTCGCCTTGACCACATCCCGCAAAAATTTTCCCAGCACCAGCGTGTCCGCCGCCTCCACCGATCCCGGCGCCGGCACCTTCACCGCGTACTCCCGAAAATCCGGCAGCCGCAGGTCGCGCAGCAGCACCCCGCCGTTCGCATGCGGATTCGCACCCATCCGCCGCTCCCCTTTGGGCGCAATCTCCGCAATCTCCGCCTTCAGCCCCCCCGTCTCATCAAACAACTCCTCCGGCCGATAGCTCCTCAGCCACGATTCCAGCAGCCGCAAATGCTCTGGATTTTTGTCCGGCTCCGACAGCGGCACCTGGTGCGCCCGAAACGTCCCCTCCACCTGCTGCCCATCCACCACCTTCGGTCCCGTCCACCCCTTCGGACTCACCAGCACGATCGCCGGCCACGCCGGCGCCGGCTGGAGCGCCGCATCCGGATGCTGCCGCGCCTGCGCCTGAATGTGCCGTATCTCCGCCACTGCTCGGTCCAGCGTCTCCGCCATCAACTGATGCATCGCCGCCGGATCATCCCCCTCCACGAACAGCGGATTCCACCCATACCCGCGCAGCAACTCCGCAAGTTGCTCGCGCGGAATCCTCGCCAGCACCGTCGGATTCGCGATCTTGTACCCGTTGAGATGCAGGATCGGCAGCACCGCCCCGTCCGTCGCCGCATTCAAAAACTTGTTCGAATGCCACGCCGTCGCCAGCGGCCCCGTCTCCGCTTCCCCATCCCCGATCACGCACGCCACCACCAGCTCAGGATTGTCGAACGCCGCCCCGAACGCATGCGACAGCGAATACCCCAGTTCCCCGCCCTCGTGTATCGATCCCGGCGTCTCGGGCGCCACGTGCGACGGAATCCCCCCCGGAAACGAAAACTGCTTGAACAGCTTCCGCAGCCCCGCCTCATCCTGCGTGATCTCCGGATAAATCTCCGAATACGTCCCCTCCAGGTACGTGTTCGCCACCAGCGCCGGCCCGCCATGCCCCGGCCCCGCGATGTAAATCATGTCAAGGTCATACGCGTTGATGATCCGATTCAAATGCACATAAATAAAATTCTGTCCCGGCGTGGTGCCCCAGTGCCCCAGCAGCCGCGGTTTGATGTTCGCCTTCTCCAGTGGCCTGCGCAGCAGCGGGTTGGCCAGCAGGTAAATCTGCCCCACCGACAGATAATTCGCCGCCCGCCAGTACGCGTCCATCTTTTCCAGCATTTCCGGCGACAACGGCCCAGCCATAAAAACTTCCTTCGTCACGAAATCGTCAACGCCTTCAACGCGATTCTCGCCAGCACCAGCTCCTCATCCGTCGCAATGACCCGCACCGTCACGCCCGATTCCGATGTGGAGATCACCCGCGCGTGCGCCGCATTCCTCTCCACGTCGAGCCGCACATTCAAAAACTCCAGCGGCCCGCAAATCTCCGCGCGGATCTCCGCCGCGTGCTCGCCGATCCCGCCGGAAAACACCAGCGTATCCAGTCCGCCAACCGCCGCCGCCATCGCCGCGATAAATTTGCGCGCCGAATACGTGAACATCTCCACCGCCAGCGCCGCCCGCCGATCCTTCCGCCGCCGCTCCAGCAGATCCTTCATGTCCGCCGACCCGCCGGAAATTGCATACATTCCCGATTCCGTCGACAGCACATCATCCAGCTCCTCCGCCGAAAGTTTACTTGCTCGTAGCAAATACACCAGCAGCCCCGGATCGATGTCGCCCGGCCGCGTCCCCATCACCAATCCCGCCAGCGGCGTGAAGCCCATGGTGGTATCCGCCGGCCTTCCATCGCGCAACGCCGCGAGGCTCGCCCCCGCGCCAAGATGCGCCAGCACCACCCGTCCGCGCGCCGCCTCCGCTCCCGCCAACCGCTCCAGCTCCGACATCAAATACGTGTACGAAAGCCCGTGAAAACCCAATCGCCTCAACCCCGGAATCAGTTCGCCCGGCAGCGGTATCGCCTGCGCCGCCGCCGGCAAATCTTTGAAAAATGCCGTATCAAAACAGGCCACCTGCGGCAATTCCGGAAAACGCTTCCCGCACGCTTCGATCAGCGCAATCTGCCGCGGCAAATGAGCAAGATCGTACGGCTCGCTCCGCCGCAGCTCCTCCATCACATCCGGCGTGATCCGCTGGTGATCCAGCAGGTGCAACCCGCCGTGCACGACACGATGCGCAATTCCCCACACGCCCGATTTCCCAAGGCGCGCGTCCAGGAAATCCAGCAGCGCGCCCGCGGCCGCCGCATGATCCGCCGCCTCGATCGCGCGGGTCTTGGACCGGCCATCCGGTCCGTGCGCCAGGAGCCGCGTCCGCGGCGAGCCGATGCGCTCGATCTGTCCGGCCAGTTCCCGCTCCAGCGCCGGCGTGAACGCGCAGAACTTGATGCTTGATGAACCGGCGTTGAGCGTGAGCAACAGCGGAGCGGCCTGCGGCATGGAGAACTCGCGGTGCGGGACCGGGGAAACCCGCATGATACCGCAAACGCCGCTTCCCTCCCGCCGCGGCGCCGCAATCGGCCACATCGCACTCCCGGGCGATCGCCGTCCCGCCATCAGCCTGAATGCGGCTGACGACTTGATCGCGCGCGTCCCGAGAGCGTGCGAGGAGGGAGGAGGAGGCGCCGACGACCACGATCACCGCTTCGCTCAGCGGTTTGGCGTTGGGTCGTGGCGGAGCCTTTCGCCTGACGGTCAGGCCGGATCGAACGTCGGCTCGGTCTGCGGCAGCGGCGCGGGGAAGCGCGCCAGGCGCAGTTTCCCGTGGGATTTTTCGAGATAAACGATGCGGAACAGCAGGCCCGGGGTTTCGGGGGCGAGGTGCAGGTTCTCGACGCTGGCCGGCGCGAGCAGTTCCGTGAGGGAAAGATCGGAGCGCCAGCCGAGCTTGCGGCAGATCGGATCGACGGCCGTTTCGAGCCACGACAACACGGGATAGGGCGAGCGGAAGTGGTTGACGATGACAAGATGCGCGTGGGGCCGGGCGACTCGGAAAGCCTCGGCGAGGCAGCGATAGGGATCCGGAACGGTCGTGATGAGATGAGAGAGAAAGACCGTGTCGAAGGATTCGTTCGGAAACGGCAAGTCCAGCGCGTTGGCCTGGAGAAGCTGGGTGTGCGAGCGAGGAGCGGCGCGGGTGGCTTTTGTGTCCAGCTTTTTCTGGGCCTGCGCCAGCATGGCGGGGCAGAGGTCGATGCCGGTCACTTGCACATCGTCCGGGTAGAACTCCAGCGACAAACCGGTGCCGATGCCCACATCCAGCACGCGGTCGCCGGGATGAAAGGGCACAGAGCTGATGGCTTTCTGGAGCCGTTTGCGGAAGAGGAACTTCGACGCATCGTAAAAGCGGCCGTACAAGGAGTAGATGCGGTTGGAAATTGCCTTGGCCATGAAGTGCTCCAGCAGGCGAGTGGACGCGAGGGCTTTTGCAAAGGTGGTGCCGAGGATCGGGCAATTGCGGCGCGCTCCTGAGGAAGCCTCCGCTATTTCTTGACGAGGAGGGCTTCGATGGAAACGGGGCGGTCGAGGGTGTAGGGCAGTTGCAGGAGGAAGGAGCCGTCGGGGAATTGCGGGGGGTCGGCGAATTGTTTGCCATCGACGTTGATGAGGAGGCGTTCGTGGGGCAGATCGAGGGCGGGGCGTTCGACGGCGGGGATGGTGAAGAGGAAGGCGGGGTAGAAGAGCGGGCGGTTGTCGGGATAAACGGTGAAGGCGGCGCGGCCGGAGGCGAGGCGGATGACCTGGAAGCCGTAGGAATCGACGAAGCCGTCGTTGTCGGGATCGCCGGGGAAGTTGCGGTCGAGTTCGCCCTGGCGAATGCGGAGGCGCGGGGGGGAGAGGTATTGGGAGAAGGAACTGGCTTGGGCGAGGGCGTTGGGGGCGTTGACCAGCAGCATGGCGTCGAGCGGGGCTTGATCGGTGGGGCTGGGCGCTTCGGGGATGCCGTTGCCGAAGAAGCGGGTGTTGCCGTGATCAGACCACCACCAGGGGTTTTGCATCTGGGCATAGGTTTTGGCGAGCATGGCGATGGGAGCACCGGGTTGCATCTGGTGGGGGAGCGTGGCCTGGGTATTGGTGTGGAAGTTTTGCGGGTAAAGGGCGGCGAGGAGGCGCTGGGCGTCGGCGGGGGATTTGGCGTCGAGGGTGGCGTCGGTGTTGAGGGTGGCGGCGTCGAGGGCGAGGGCCCAGGAGTTGGGGGCGGGCAGGTCGGTGTCGCCTTCCCTGGTCCAATCGACGTGGACGAAGACCTGGCCCCATTGGTAAACCATGAAGCGCCAGGTGAGGGCGGCGGCGGGGCGGGAAAGGCGGTCGTAGGGGCCGACTTGCTGCTTGGCTTCGATGAGGACGGCGACGGGGGAAGCCCAGGTGCATTCGAAAGAGATGGTGGATTGGGCGCCCGGCCAGGGCGAGATCGCAGCGGTGTTGTCGGAACCACGTGTGGGGAGGCCGAGGGAGGCGGCGGAGGAGGCGGGCGGCGTGGCGGGGGAATTTTGGGGGGAGAGGGCGGCGAGGGCGTCGGGGCCGAGGAGCATGAGGCCGGTGTTGGATTGGCCGAGGACGAGGCGATGGGTGGGGCCTTGGGTGATGGAGAGGAAGGGCGGATGGGAGGTGGCGGCGCCGAAGGTGGAGGCGTTGGTGAAGGTGAGTTCGTAGGCGCCGGTGACGCCGACGAGGATGCGGGTGCCGTGGCGTTCGGCGTAGAAGGAGTTGGGGGGAGCGAGGCGGAAGCCGGTGTAGGGGCGGGAGTCGGAGAGGGCGGTCCAGGAGTCGGTTTGGATGTCGAGGGGCTCGGCGGCAGGGGGAACGGTGGAGGCGTTGGCGAGGGGTTTGAGGGCGAGGCCGATGGAGGCGATGTGGGCGAGGTCGAGGGGCGGGGCGTCGCCGGTGGGGGT
Organism: Phycisphaerae bacterium; assembly: GCA_035545015.1. Lineage (GTDB taxonomy): Bacteria > Planctomycetota > Phycisphaerae > WQYP01 > WQYP01 > CALCHA01. The sequence goes on along the minus strand of DASZZD010000006.1, from coordinate 3,377 downwards.
GGCGGCGGAGGGGAGGTCGAGGGGGATGGTTTGCCATTGGGAGAAGAGGGGGTAGAAGTCGCCGGTGGCGCGGGTGCCGGCGGAGTCGATCGCGACGACGGCGGCGGCGTAGGTCGCGGAGCGCGCGGGGGAGTCCATGTGGGCGATGGCGAGCTGGAGGGTGTCGGCGGCGTGGAGGTCGAGGGGCGTGGGGAAGGTGTGGAGGAGCGTGCCGGCGGCGGCGGGCGGGAGGGTGAGCTTGAGGGACCAGAGGCCGGTGTGGGGGTGGAGGGAGGTGCGGGAGATTTGGGGAGCGGGTTGGGTGGCGGGTTGTGAGGTTGCGGGGGGCTGGGACGGGGGGGGCTGGGATGGGGGGGGTTGGGATGCGGGGGTCCAGGAGACATCGGGGTTTGGGTGTTCGAAATCGAGGAGGGAGGTTTGGCCGGGGGTTGCGGGGGGTTGGCGCGTGGCGGGGGCGGGGGTGCAGGCGGGGAGGAGTGCGGCGGCGAGGAGGAGGGGGGGGAAATGGCGCATGGGGCCTCCGGGGAGCAATGGTAACTGGTAAATGGTAAATGGTAATTGGCGCGGGGGGGAGTGTGGGGAAGAGTGCTGAGGAATGAGTGAGGGGAATGTGGGGTTTTGCTCGTAGATTTTGAGGTTTTTGCAAAAAACGTTGAGTTTTTGCCGTTGTGTTTTTGCAAATGTGGGGTTTTTGTGCTTGTGTCTTGGGGTTTTGCGGGATTTTGACACAGGCTTCCCCCCCCGGGTAATTGGTAATTGGTAATTCGTAATTGGGGGGATGGGGCGCGGGTGTTGAGGAATGAGGGGGGTTTGCATGGCTTCTCCCTTGGCGGCGCGTTGGGGCGTCGCATGAGAGAGAACGGATGGGACGGGGGAAAGGTTCCCGGAAAGTTTGGACTTTTTTCGGTGGGGGGGGTGAGGGGGGTCAGGGGGCATGGAGGAAGGTGGTGAGGCGGCGGGCGAGGCGGGGGAGGTTGTGGAGTTGGCATTCGTAGAGGGTGAGGGTGGAGTAGCCGAGGGAGCGGAGTTGGCGGCGGGTGCGGAGGTCGCGGGCGTGGTTGCGGGAGCGTTTGGCGCGCCAGTAGGGGGTGTTGGATTTGGGGAGGCGGTTGCCGCGGGGACAGGGGTGGGCGTGCCAGAAGCATCCGTTGACGAGGATGATTTTTTTGTATTTGGGGAGGAGTATGTCGGGGGTACCGGGGAGGGATTTGACGTGGAGGCGGAAGCGGAAGCCGAGGGAGTGGAGGAGGCGGCGGACGAGGAGTTCGGGGGCGGTGTTACTCGCTAGCGACGTGCGGCTCAAGATTTTGGAGGCACTCGTTTGCACGCTCGATAAGAGTGCGGAGGCAACAAACGTGGTCGTAGTGGCTGAGGCCCGACATGAGTGCCAATCCGGTGGTAATCCAGTCAGGAACGGTGCGAGCGTTGGCCCGGTTGCGTGACTTTGGCGGCCACGTCTTAATGCGTGCGCACCAGATTTCGTGGAGGTGGCGATCTGTCATGATATAAGCTTCGCATAATGGCGAGCGGAGCGCAGTCCGCAATTCACCGACCGGTCGCAGCGGGGGCGCGGAAAAATCTATGAGGAAGATTGCGTCGACGATAGCCAGATAAAATTTCGCATCGGGCTCTCCCGCGAAATGCGACGGGGCAGGCGAAATCCGGCAATTGGGTAGACGCACCGACATGTAGCCGTAAAACAGAGCATACGCAACCAATTCCTTTCCCGCAGGGGGTGTGCTGTCAATGATTGATTGCAGCGAGTGTTCCGTGTGACCGAACGATTGATCATCTTTGAAATCGGCGGAAATGCGGTATTGCGATGCAAGGCCGGCCGGCACAGAAAATTCCTTCAAGGGGTGTCAACGGGGCGCCAGGAGAGACGACCAAGGGTAGTGTACCGATTTTGGGAGCAGCGATGCAATGCTCCCAGAATAGGGTCATGACGAGGTCGGTGCACAGATCGGCGTATGAAAGTTTACGCGCCAAGTTGCGGGCGATGAGGCGCGATGCCGGGCTGTCGCAACGGGCGCTGGCCAAGATTTTGAAAGTGCCGCATAGCTGGGTGGCGAAGGTGGAGTCGGGGGAGCGCCGGTTGGACGTGATCGAGTTTAAGGAATTTGCGGAGGCGTGCGGGGCGGACCCGCGTCATGCGTTTTCGCCTGGTTCACGGCCCGCGCCACCGCAACGAGTTTCGAGTAAGGACGCGTCCTCGCGTCGGACGACTGTACGGAAGGGTGGGGTGTGATGCGGTACACGAGCATCAAGGATCATCTCAAGGTCTATTCAATTGTGGCGAAGCGGACGACCACCATCAATCATGCATTTGCTGCTGCGATTGCGCCACATGATGATTTTGATGATGTACGGGTCCGCGGGGCTATTCGGATGTTGGGCCAAGATCCGGATGCGGAGATAGCATGCGCATACTGCGGCGGAGCGGCGGAGACCTGGGATCATGTGCATGCGACGGTGGCGGATAAGGAATTCAGCGGGCATGGGCATCGCCTGGGGAATTTGTTGCCATGCTGCAAGCATTGTAATTCGAAGAAGGGCAATAAAGATTGGCGGGCTTACCTCGGGCAGATGAAGTTGCCTGAGGCAGTTCGGGCGGAGCGGTTGGAAAGGATAGGCCGGTATTTGGAGAAGTATGGGATCATAGATGCGGTGCCGGAGGCGAGTGCGGAGTACCGGGAATTGGTGAGGTTGCGGGAGGAGGTTTTGGAGCGGTTTAGGCGGGCGGATGAGTTGGCGGCGAAGATTCGGGAGAAGGCGCGGGCGATGGAGGAGCGGTAGGAGTGGGTGTGCGAGCGGGTCGCGGCGGACGCAAGCGTTGGCGGGGGCGGAATCGGTAATGTGGGAGCGGGTGCGGGGAGGAGGGGTTATCCCGGGCAAGCCCGGGGCTATGTGGGGGGAGCAGACGGGTGGCGGCTGGGAACTTTTGAGAGGGGGGTGGGGGTGATGTTTCGTGGGTTGGGGGAGGGTTGGGGTATTATTTGAGGGGGGGTGTGGTGCTGCTTGGGAGGAATTGTGATGGGTCGCGTGGCGAAAGGTTTTCGGCGGGGGGATCGGGTGTCGTGGGATTCGGAGGCGGGGCGCGTGACGGGGGTGGTGCAGCGGAAGGTGACTTCGGAGATGGTGTTCAAGGGGTATAAGCGGCATGCGTCGAAGGAGGAGCCGCAGTACATCATCAAGAGTGAGAAGACGGATCATGTGGCGATGCATAAGGGGTCGGCGTTGCGGCGGCTTTCGCGCGTGGGGCGCGGGGGGAAGTAGGAGCGGCTCGGGCCGGGGGGCGGTGGCGGGGAGGAGAGGATGGAGGTTGTGATGCGGGTGAGCGTGGTGGCGGTTGCGGTGGTGTTGGGTTGGTGTGGGGT
>DASZZD010000005.1:0-3657 GCA_035545015.1 Phycisphaerae bacterium | reverse complement strand
GCGGCGGCGCTGCGCCCGACTCCCGATCCCTTCCAGAGCCTTCGGTTGTATGCGGGCGCGCGGGGGCGCGCTCGGTCATCATCATCATGCGGCACCTCCGGCGGCGGAGCGCGGGGCGTGGGGGGGGGCGGAGGCGGGGCGTTCTAGGAAGAAGCCGCGGTTGCGGTGGTCGGACATGTAGGCGGTGACGGCATCCTGGAAATTGACGGGCTGGCGGAGGATTTCGATGGGGTTAAGGGCGGCGAGGGTTTGCTCGAGGTCTGCCGGGGGATTGGCGACGGTGATGCGGAGGGCGTTGTTGACGCGGAGGGAATCGAGGAGGCCGGGGATGGGGGGAAGTTCGGGCGGGGCGTGATCGAAGACGACCTGGAACTGGGCGATGCGTTCGCGGAAGACTTCGACGGGGCAGGCGGCGCGGAGGACGGAGCGATCGAGGATGAGGAGGTAATCGGCGATGCGTTCGATGTCGTCGAGGAGGTGGGAGGAGAGCAGGACGGTGCGGCCGGGGGAGCGTGTGATGTAAAGGATGGTTTCGAGGAGTGCGCGGCGGGCGACGGGATCGAGGCCGAGGGCGGGGTCGTCGAGGATGAGCAGTTCGGGTTCGGGGGCGAGGACGCAGGCGAGGGCGAGACCGGCGCGCTGGCCGCGGGAGAGGGCGCCGGCCTTGGCGGAGCGGTCGAGGCCGAAGTGTTCGATGGTGGCCTGGAAGACTTCGCGGTTCCAGTTGGGATAGAAGGCGGACTGGAATTTTTCGGTGGCGTCGACGGACATCCATCCGATGACGGGGTGGCTTTCGGGGAGATAGCCGATCTGGCCACGGAGGGCGGGCGGGAGATTCTGGGAATCGTGGCCGAGGACTTCGGAGCGGCCGAGGGTGGGTTCGAGGAGACCGAGGAGGATGCGGAGGGTGGTGGATTTGCCGGAGCCATTGCGGCCGAGGAAGGCGGTGACGCTGCCACGGGGGACGGCGAAGGAGACGTGGTCGACGACGCACTTTTTGCCGAAGTATTTGGTGAGGTTTTCGACGACGATGACGGGTGGGGGGGGGTCGTTGACCATGGGCTTCTCCTTGGGGGGAATGGTGCGTGTGTAGCGAAGGACGCGCTTAGGTGGCGGGCATTTCAGGGGCGAGGGATTTCCATTTTTTGGCGAGGAGGTCGTGGAGGTCGTCGGGGGAGAGTTCGAGAGCGATGGCTTCGTGGAGGAGCTGGGTGAGGGGAGGATCGATGCGGCGGAGGCGTTCGGCCTTGGTGAGGCCGAGGCCTGGGCGGCGCGGGGCGATGGCGAGTCCGCGGCCGGGGAGGGTTTCGATGAGGCCATCGCGGGAGAGCTCGTTGTAGGCTTTGGCGACGGTGTTGGCGTTGATGAGGAGCTGGTCGGCGAGGGAGCGGACGGAGGGGAGGAGCTCGCCGGTCTGGATGGCGCCGGAGGCGATGGCGGTGCGGACCTGGGTGACGATTTGGGTGTAAAGGGGAGCGGGGGAGCCAGGGGTGATGCGGATGGTGAGCACGGCGGCACCTGGGAGCGGGGAGGGTGTAGGATGTGTACTACATGGAATAGTACACATGGTGCGCGGGAGGAGGCAAGGGAAATCTTTTGGGAATTTTTTGCGGTGATGCCCGAAGGCATAAAGGAAGGATGTTTCAATTAATTTGCTTATTTCAACGGACGATGAAACTGGTGTCACAAATGAATTTATTGATTTCCCGGGCTTTCGATGTTAGGCTCGGAATCAGCAATCGTTGAAAGGGTTGCTTCTCATGAAACTGAACGGGCCGGAGCTTGAGAGGCGGGCGGCGAAGGTGGTAGCTGAGTGCTTCGCCGATGTGCCCTTTTGCTCCCTGCGATGGACCAGGTGGCGGGTGCGCGTGGGAACGGGAGGCATTGACGCCCTGGGGCGCCTTTCCATTGAAGGCGAGGCGGACCGAACGCTGCTGCTGGAGGCCAAATCCGCGGGGCAGCCGCGTCTGGTGAGAGAGGCGGCGCATGCGCTTCGGCGGTATGGGGAGTCGTTTGAGAATCCTTACGGGGTGGTGGCGGCGCCGTACATTTCTGATGCGGCGGCGGACATTCTGACCCGGGAGGGCGTGGGATATGTGGATTTCGCGGGGAATTGCCGGATTACCGTTGGGAAGGTCTACATCGTGAAGGAGGGCAAGTCGAATCCGTTCACGGAGCAGCGCGGCCTTCGCTCGCTGTATTCACCGAAGGCGGAACGCGTGCTGCGGGTGCTAATGGAAAATCCGCGACGCACGTGGCTGGTACAGGCGCTGGCGGAAGCGGCGCAGGTGAGCCTGGGGCAGGCATTCAACGTGAAAAAGCTTCTGGATGCGCGCGAATGGATAGAGGCGGAAGAGAGGGGATTCCGCATGACTGCACCGGAGGCATTGCTGCGGGAATGGTCGGCGAATTATCGGTTTGGCCGAAGTCGTACCGTGGAAGTGTATGCGATGGAGTCGATCGATGCCGTTGAACGAGCAATTGCGGAGAGAAGAGCGGGGGAACCTCGTGGCGTTCTGACCGCGTTTTCGGCGGCGGCTCGGTTTGCGCCGGCGGTGCGTTATCAGAAAGTCTCCGCGTACGTGAGGGCGGGCGCGGATTCCGTGGCGGCGGAAATGAGGTGGAAGCGTGTGCCCAGCGGCGGCAACGTATCGTTGATTGAACCATATGATGAAGGGGTTTTTGCCGGGGGAAAAGACGTTGAGGGAGTCGCCGTTGTGAGTCCGGTTCAGGCGTATCTGGATTTGCAGGCAAACGTGGGTCGCGGCGAAGAAGCGGCGGAAGCGATTTATCGCGAGGTGCTCAGGCCTTCATGGTGAACAGCCGCACGGATTATTCAGAACAGGCGACGGCGGCGGCACACATGGTGATGCTGGAGCTGGTGAGGATATTGGGGGAGTATCGCGATGATCTCGTGCTCGTGGGGGGATGGGTGCCGGAGCTTTTGTTCTCGCAGGCAAACCCGCGGCATGTTGGAAGCACGGATGTGGACCTGGCGATCAATCACCGCACGATCGACGCGGAAAAGTATCGGACGATTCTGGAGCATTTGCAGAAGCAGGGATACGTGGAGGGGAATCAGCCTTTTATTTATTTCCGAACGGTGCGCGTGAATGGGCAGCAGGTGACGGTGCAGGTGGATCTTTTGTCCGGCGAATATGGCGGGACGGGCAGGAGCCGGCGGCATCAGAAGGTTCAGGACATCAGGGCGAGGAAGGTGCGCGGGTGTGACCTTGCATTTGCGTTAAGCGAGGAGGTCACGGTGGAGGGCGAGCTTCCGATGGGAGGAAAGGATCGGGTGCGCGTGAAGGTGGCGGGCGTGGTGCCGTTTATCGTCATGAAAGCCATGGCCCTGGCGGAACGGCTGAAGGCAAAGGACGCATGGGACATTTATTTTTGCCTGCGGAATTTCCCGGGAGGAAACGCCGCGTTGGCGGAGGAGTTTCGGCCGCATGTGGGGCAGAAGGTGGTGCGGGAGGGGCTGTCGAAGATTCGTGAGAAGTTTATTTCGCCAGAGTGTCCAGCCCCCATTTCTGACGCCACTTGAATGTATAGACTTCAAACACATGGACATTTCTCATTGCAACTGAACTGACGCCGATCCGGGTGTTTTGACGTTCAAGGGTTCTGTGTCATTGCGGCACCCCCCTGCGGCTG
>DASZZD010000004.1:0-66449 GCA_035545015.1 Phycisphaerae bacterium | reverse complement strand
GGGACGGCAGGTGATGTGAATGGGGATGGGGTGGTGGATTTTACGGATTGGGCTGATGTGTGGGGGGCGCAGGGGGATCATGTGTGAGAGGGCGGGATTTCGGGGTTGGGGTGGGGGAGTAGGGAGTGGAGGGTGGTGAGGAAGTCCTGGGTGAATTGGGGGGCGTTGAGGAGGGGGGAGGTGGGGAGCGTGGTGTGGAGGGTGTGGCGGGCGGTGGGGAGGAGGGAGGGGTTGGTGGCGCAGGCGAGGGCTTGGGCGAGGTAGGCTTCGGGGGTGGGGGTGATGAAGGTGGGGAGGTGGGCGTTGGTGAGGAGGCTGACGCCGACGCGGGAGGCGTGGGTTTGTCCGGTGAGGGTGAGGACGGGGATGAGCATGGCGAGGGCTTCGCAGGTGGTGGTGGTGCCGTGGTAGGGGAAGGTGTCGAGGGCGAGGTCGATGAGGTGGTAGGCGGCGAGGTGTGCGGCGGGGTCGGGGTTGAAGGGGAGGAAGGTGAGGCGGTCGGGGGAGATGTGGTGGGCGGCGAAGTGGGCGGTGAGGCGGGTGCGGGTGGGTTCGTCGGCGAGGGCGGGGTTTTTGAGGAGGAGGCGGGTGTGTGGGGCGGCGGCGAGGATTTGGGCCCAGAGATCGAGGATGAAGGGGGAGAGTTTGGGGTTGGCGTTGAAGGAGCCGAAGGTGAAGGGGCGCGGGGCGGGGTTGGGGGGTGGTGGAGGGAGGGGGACGAGGGGGGTGAAGCACCAGGCGGTGGTGGGGAGGCGGAGGAGGCGTTCGGTGTTGTGGGGGTCGGTTGTGCCGGGGGGATCGGCCAGCGCGTCGGTGAGGCGGTAGTGGATGAAGGGGGAGCCGGTGGTTTGGGGGTAGCCGAGGTAGGTGAGTTGGAGGGGAGCGGGGTTGAGGGCGAAGAGGGGGAGGCGGTGGTTGTTGGTGTGGCCGGCGAGATCGATGAGGAAGTGGAGGTGGTCGTTGCGGATGAGGGCGGCGGCGTCGGGATCGGGGAGGGAGAGGATGTCGCGCCAGGTGGAGCGCTGGGCGATGCGGTGGGAGATGGGGTCGGGCTGGGGGAGGTTGGCGTAGCAGAAGAAGTGGATGTCGGCGGGGTCGGCGTGTTCGAGGAGGGGAAGGAGGAAGGAGGCGACGGCGTGGTGGCGGAGGTCTGGGGAGAGGAGGCCGACGCGGAGGGGGCGGGTGGGCTGGGGGAGCGGCGGCGGCGGAGCGGTGGGGAGGTTGGACCACCAGGCTTCGTGCTGGCGGCGGATGTCGAGGGGGTCGGCGTTGGGGAGGAAGGCGAGGATGCGGAGGGCGTTGGAGCGGATGGGGTGGTGGGGCGGGGTGGCGGCGGCGGCTTGATGGAGGAGTTGAGCGGCCTGTTGGAGGTGGCCCTGGTGGAGGAGGGATTCGGCGAGGTTGTTGAGGGCGCCAGCGCGATCGAGGGGGGTGGCGGCGAGGGTGGCGGCGGTGTGGAAGAGGGGGATGGCCTGGCTGTGGAGGCCCCGTGCGGCGAGGAGTTGGGCGGCGTGGTTGTAGGGCGCGGGGTCGTTGGTGATGTTGAGGGGCATGGGGGGATGGTAGGGGGCGGGTGGGAGGGGGGCAAGGGAGGGGGAATGGTAATAGGGTAACTGGTAATTGGTAATTGGCGGCGGGGCGTGCGAGCGGCGTGGGGGATGGGAGATGGCGGGTGGAGAGGTGGGGTTTTCTTCGATGTATCGGGGGTGTTTTGCAAAAAAGGTTGAGTTTTTGCCGTTGTGTTTTTGCACATGTGGGGTTTTTGTGCTTGTGTATGAGGGTTTTGGGGGAATTCGACACACTGTTCCCTCCCCACGGCCGACGACGGAAACACGAAGTTACGAAGAGGTGAAGGACCACGAAGATTCTTTTGGTTTTTGGTCATGGCGCAGTGCTCCTCTATAGAGGGGAGTCGCGCCCAGTTTGTGCGCACACAGCTTTGCGAAGATTGGGGTAAGGGGTTGTGGGGGATGGGGTTGGGGAGGGAATTTTTGGGTTTGAATGCGCGCGGGGTGCGCCAAGTTGTGCGCGCTGGGGATGGGGAGCGACGTAAATGGCCACGAAAGGCACGAAAAACACGAAAGACGACGGCATTGTCCACAAATGCACACAAATTTGCACAAATGGAGGTGTGGAATTGAATGGACTGGAAGCGGCCGCCCGACGCGAATGGATGCCGATGGGATTGGGGCGGGAAAATCTTGTCAGCGGAGGAAGATGGTTCGAGATCGTCATAAAGAGGGATGGGAGGATTTCTTTGGAGAAGGTGGAGGTTTGTGAAGGGTGATTTCCAGGCGATGGGGCGATGGATGATGCAGGAGGGAGTGCGGGGGGGAAACGTCGCCGCTGCGGCGACGGCTAACGCGGGGGAATGTTGAATGTGTGGGGGGTGGGCGTAACATGCGAGGGGTTTGGGGGGGCGGGGTTGAGAGAGGATTTGGGATATGAAGGTTTCGGTGGTGATTGCTTGTCGGGGCGAGGGGTGGGCGGAGGGGACGTTGCCGTGGGTGTTGGAGGGGTATGGCGGCCAGAAGTTGGAGGCGGGGGATGAGGTGGAGGTGTTGGTGGGGTTGGATGGCGGGGAAGTGGGATTGCTGGCGGATATGGAGGCGGGGGCGCCGGTGCAGTTGATGGGGTTTGGGCGGATGGGGGCGGCGGGGGTGAGGAATGAGTTGGTGCGGGGGGCGCGTGGGGAGTTGGTGGTGTTTGGGAATGCCGATGCGCGGCCGGAGGAGGGGATGGTGGCGGGGCATGTGGCGGCGCATCGGCGGATGGGGGCAGGGCCGGCGCGGATGGTGTTGGGGGCTGCGCCCTGGGAGAAGAGTGCGCGGCCGACGGTGTTTGAGGCGCTGCTGGCGGAGACGGCGGCGGTATTTTTTTATGGGGGGATGAAGGGCGGGGAGTGGTATGACTGGCGGCATGCGTGGACGTTGAATTTGTCGGTGAGGCGGGAGGATTTTTTGCGTGCGGGGGGATTCGAGGAGCGGTTGCGGCCGGTGTATTACGAGGATATTGCGCTGGGGTGGAAGATGCTGGGGGAGCGGAAGGGGATTTTGTATGAACCGGCGGCACGGGTGGTGCATCGGCATCCGACGACGCTGGAGCAGTATCTGGATCGGGAGGAATTGTTGGGGTTGATGGCGCCGGTGGTGGGGCGGGTGTGTCCGGAGGTGTTTGCGGCGCTGTTTGGGGGGAAGGGCGCGGAGGCGTTGGCGCGGGAGTATCGGGTGTGGACGGGGATGGATGGAGGGATGCAGCGGTGGATATATGAGCGGATGAAGGGGTGGGCGGAGCTGGAGGAGGGGGTGCTGGGGGTCGGGGAGGAGCGACGGCGGGTGCTGGAGACGGTGTATCAGATGCATGTGCCGCTGAAGAGGCTGGCGTTTCGGTTGGGGTTTTTGAGAGGGATGGAATTGGCGGGGGACGAGCGGTGGGAGGAGCGGAAGGCTTCGGGACTGTGGCGAGGGGTGACGACGTAAATGGCCACGAAAGGCACGAAAAACACGAAAGACGACGACGGGAATTGTCCACGAATGGACACAAATTTGCACGAATGGGGTGTGAATGGATCGGGCAGGCCAACTGATTTTATACAGTTTATATATTTGAATTTAAATATTTATTGTTTGTAGATTGACGTGCGGGAAGTGATGCGTATTTGTGTGGATTTGTGGGTATTTGTGGACGGGTTGGTCGTTTCGTGTTTTTCGTGATTTTCGTGGCCATTTACGGTTGGGTTAGTTGACGACCTGGGGGGTGATGTTGAGGTCTTGCCAGTCGCGGGTTTCGAAGGCGGCGTCGCGGATGGTGCGCGGGACGGAGACGGCGTTGAAGTTGAGTTCGACGGAGGATTTGGCGGCGGGATATTGGACGATGATGTGGTGGGGCATTTGCGGGGGCGGGGCGTTTTTGGGGGCGGCTGCGGGGTTGTCGTAGGTGACATCGCGGTAGGTGTCGAGGTGAGCGCGGACGAGGAGGGTTGCGTCCGGGGAGAAGAGGCGGACGTCGGTGGGCAGGCCGGTGGCGCGATCGATGATGAGTTCGCGTTCGACGTAGGGCGGGGAGTCGGGGGCGTGGCGGGTGAAGAGGAGGATGTTGGCGGTGTTGTCGAGGGAGGGGTACATGGTGACTTCGAGGGCGGGGCTGGGGCGGATGAGGGTGATGGCGAGGACGTCGAGGACTTTGTCGGCGCGGAGGAGGACGGCGTTGGCGGAGGGGGCGTCGGGGGACTGTTGGCCGGGGGGATGGATTTTGCCGGTCCAGGCTTGTTTGCCCTGGGCGCTGAGGATGCACCACCAGTCGGTGTCGTTGGCGCCGGCGTCGAGGACGGTTTGACCGGCGACGGTGCCGAAGAGGGCGACGTCGGCGGTGGGGGGATTGGCGTTGAAGTGCTGGCGGATCCAGAGGTGTCCGTCGAGGGCTTCGCGGTGGGACTTTCCTTTGTCGTCGAGATAGAAGACGACGACGCCGCCGAGGGGGGCGGTGGCGCTGAGCATGGGCATTTGGCGGGCGCGGTCGTTGAGCTGTTGGATTTGTTCGTCGAGGGAGATGGGGGCGGGGAGGGTGGTGGGGTGTTTGTTGGTGAGCGATTTTTGGCGCGGGGCGCAGTTGCAGCAGGCGCCGAGAAGGAGAGCGGGGAGGAGCAGGAGGGGTGTGGTGGTGCGGGCCATGCCAGGGCTCCTTGAGAGATGGCGTGGTTGTATCGCAGGCGCGGGGGAAAGTCATGCGAGGCGCCGAAGCGTCGATCTTCGATCGACGGCTAAACTCTGTGGTGGGCGCGCGGGGGGGCGGCGGGGGTGGGATTTAGTAGACGACGGCGACGGCGTCTTCGATGGTTTGGACGACTTGTTGCATGGAGAAGGGTTTTTTGAGGAAGCTGTCGAAGCCTTCTTTCTGAAGAGATTGACCTTCGTCGTCGGTGAGGTGTCCGGACATAGCGACGACCTTGGTCATCTGGAGGTCGGGGTTCATCCGGATGGCTTTGCAGACGTCGCGGCCGTTGATGTCGCCGAGGTTGATGTCGAGGAGGATGACGTGGGGCTTGATTTTTTCGGCGGCGATGCCGGCCTGGAAGCCGGTGGCGGCGGTCTGGACGTCGTAGGTGGCGTGCTGTCCGAGGAGATCGCGGAGCATGTCGACGATGTCGGCTTCGTCGTCGACGATGAGGACGCGGGTTTTGGTGAAGTGGAGCATGCCATCGAGGGGCATGTTGTTTTGGCGCATGAAGCGCATGAGTTGGGAGACGGGGATGCGGCGGTCTTTGGAGCCGGGGATGCGGTATCCGCGGAGCTGGCCGGAATCGAACCACTTGGTGACGGTGCGCGGCGCGACTTTGCAGATGCGAGCGACTTCGCCGGTGGTGAGGACTTCTTTGTTACGCGCCATGAATGCCTCGCTTTGGGTTTGGTGGATGGTGGACCGGCGCGGGACGCCGGGGCGTGGAGGGTGAACGCGGTGCTCTCCCATGCACCTCCCCTTCATCGGTCAAAGCGGGTTGCGGGTTGAGCAATAAATAATGGACGGGCAGGGCTAAGAATGGGGGGGTAGGGCGGGGGGTAAAGTGTCGCAAAGTGTGGGAAAATTGGGCATTTGTGTGGCGTAAAACATGAGATGTGCTAAGGTCGGGAGGGGGGCAGGGGGTATGAGGGGGATGCGGTAGAGGGGGGGGATTTCGTGGGAGCGATCTTTTGCCTAATCGCCCAAAGCGCCCATTTTGTAACGGATGGTGAGGGTCAGATATGAAAGGCCGAGAAATCCCACGGATTAAGTAGGAGATGGAGGCAAAGGGAGTTTGTTTTGTGGGGGGGACGTGATACAGTGGCCATTTCGCGAATCTACTAACGTACTAGGAATTCACGCGGAGACGCCGAATCATGGCAGCGGAACACGGATTTGAAGAAATCGACGGGAAGAAGCTCAACAAGGTTGAGGCGATCAAGCTGAGGAAGGACGGGGTGGAGATTTGGAAGGACATTTTTGCGTATGGGGCGGCGGATGCGCCGGCGTTGCCGGAGGATAAGGCGGCGGCGTTCATGCAGGCGGGCGGGCGGGAGGAGGATTTGAAAGCGGCGGCGCGGCAGGCGGCGATACCGGAGGAGGATTTCGTGCGGATGCGCTGGTATGGGATTTACCAGCAGTTGCCGAACAACGGGTATTTCATGATGCGGATTCGGATTCCCAACGGGATTCTGACGCCGGCGCAGTTTCGGGAGGTGGCGGCGATATCGCGGCAGCACTGCCGGGGGTTCGGGGACATCACGACGCGGCAGTGCATTCAGTTGCACTGGAACACGATCACGGCGTTTACGGATATTTTGCCGCGGCTGGAGAAGGTGGGGCTGGGGACGAAGTTTGCGTGCGGGGATACGCCGAGGAACGTAGTGGGTTGCCCGATGGCGGGGTTGCTGCCGGCGGAGATTATCGATGCGAGTCCGGCGGTGCGGGCGGTGAACGAGATGTACATGCAGGGGAACCGGGAGTTTTCGAATTTTCCGAGGAAGTTCAAGACGGCGCTGGCGGGATGCCATTTACATTGCCATCAGCCGCAGATTAATGACATCGGGGTGTTCGGGGTGATGCGGAAGAATCCGCAGACGGGGGCGGAGGAGCGGGGGTATGGGGTGTGCGTGGGGGGCGGGTTGTCGACGACGCCGCACATTGGGCCGAGCCTGCGGGTATTCATTCGGGAGGAGCAGGTGCCGGCGGTGTGCCGGGGGATTGCGCATATTTTCCGGGACCATGGGTATCGGGAGAAGCGGACGCGGGCGCGGATGAAGTTCCTGGTGGCGGACTGGGGGTGGGAGAAATTCCGGACGGTGCTGGAGGAGAAGATCGGGTTTGCGCTGGAGCACGATGACACGATCATCGGGCCAGTGCATGCGCCGCACACGGATCACATGGGGAGCGGTCCGCAGAAGCAGCCGGGGTTGAATTACGTGGGGATACCGATCGAGCGCGGGCGGGTGACGTCGGACCAGATGGAGATCGTGGCGAACCTGACGGAGAAGTATGCGGCGAAGGGGAAGGGGCAGATTCGGCTGTCGAACAAGCAGAATCTGATTCTCGCGAACATTCCGACGGAGAACCTGGAGGGGCTGGTGAAGGAGTTGACGGATGCGGGGTTGCCGCCGCACGCACCGCTGTGGCGGACGAGCTTGATTTCGTGCACGGGGACGCAGTTCTGCAACCTGGCGATCGTGGAGACGAAGCAGCGTGCGCACCGGATTTTGAAGTTTCTGGAGGAGGAGTGCGAGATCGATTCGCCGATCTTTTTGAGCGTGACGGGATGCCCGAATTCGTGCGCGCAGTATCAGATTGCGGACATCGGGTTGATGGGGGTGGTGTGCAATTACAAGGGCGTGCGGCAGACGGAGGCGTACCAGATCATGCTGGGCGGGGCGCTGGGTGCGGATCCGAAGTTTGCGACGCTGACGATGAAGAAGGTGCCGGCGGATTTTGTGCACAAGGCGATCAAGCAGCTTGTGGATGCGTACAAGGCGAACCGGCTGGATGGAGATGAGACGTTCCGGCAGTTTTTGAGCAGGCATACACCGGAGCAGTTGACGGGGTGGTTGATGATTCCGGAGATGGCGGATGTGAAGTAAGGCGGACGCAGCATGCGACGGCGGTGCAGGATTCTGGGGGGGGGATTCGCCACGGATGGGAAAGAGGGGACGTCAGGCGTCGGGCGGTTGATAGATGCGGATGCGTGCGATTTCTACCGACCAGAGTCGGCCGGTGAGAGTTTCCCGCTGTAATGCCGCGACGAGGGTTTCCATGGCACGAACGACGTGATTAAACGTCGGTTTTGCGGGAAGCCGCAGGACGGCAATGCCAGCGTATTTGTGGGGTGGGATAGCAGGGGGTTGGAGAAATCGAGGTCGAGGGTTACGAGGGCACGTCCCTCGGTAGCGCAGGCGGCGATCAGGACGCTGTCCGATACGGAGGTCATTTGTTGATCCGCGACGGTCATTACGTCGTGTCCAGCGGCGCGCAGGAGTTCCTGGCAGCGCGTCCCCAGGTTTTCGTCAAGCTTGAGTTTCACGAAGCGGATTCCAACGGGATGGCAACGTAGCGTTCGCGTGCCATTTCCGAGCCGTATGCCACGCAGGCCTGGATGTCGGCTTCTACGAGGCCTGGATATTGTTCGAGGATTTCCGGGGCGGACATTCCGGAGGCGAGCATGTCGAGGATGAGGGAGACCCAGATGCGGTGGTTGCGGATGCAGGGCTTACCGAAGCAGCGGCCGGGGTCGATCCAGATTCGGGATAGCAGTTCTTCGCGGGTCATGGGGTCATTATAACCGCAGCGGCGGGGGTGAGGGTGATTGTTGGTGCGGGAGCGGCCTGCGGGCCGTCATGGGCGGGACGCCCATGCCACGGTTACAGGAGGCCGGTGATGGTGATGGGTTTGCTGGGGCCGTTGAAGCCTGCGGTGAGGGTGACGGGGTCGAGGGCGTAGACGGTGATCTGGTAGGCGCCGGGGAGGAGGTGGGGGAGGGGGATGGAGAAGTGGCCGGTGGCGTCGGAGGTGGCGGCGAGGGCGTCGATGCCGTTGATGTTGAGGATGAGGCGGGCGTTGGCCTGGGTGGCGGCGCCGGTGGCGAGGGTGGGGGTGAGGGAGGTGATGGCGGTGGCGGCGGGGGAAAGATTGCCGACGAGGAGCGATTTGAGCAGGACGGGGGTGGCGGTGGAGGCGTCGAGGGCGTAGAGGTCGATGCGGTGAGGGCCGGGGGTGAGGGAGAGGGATTGGTTGAAGCCGAAGTTTGCGTGGTGGAGGGTGGGGATGAGATCGGCGCGAGCGAGGTTGGCGGTGAAGGGGGTGCCGGGGGCGCCGTCGATGTCGATGCGGACCTGGATGGGGGCGTTGGGAGTGGATGCGTCATAGGCCCAGCCGGCGATGTGGGTGGTGGCGGCAACATCGACGTTGCCGATGGGGAGGGGGTTTCCGGCGGGGCTGGTGATTCTGATAGTGCGTGTGCCGAGGAAGGCTTCGACGGCGTTGAGGTCGGGATCGACGGCCCAGACGGTGACGGAGTGAGCGCCGGCGGTGAGCTGGGGGAGGGTGATGGAGAAGCCATGGTTGGTGGAGCCGACGTAATTTTGGAGATCGGAGCGGGAGACAGAAGCGGTGACGAGTTGGGGGGCGTTGTTGTCGAGTTGGTAACGGATCTGGATCGGGGTAGCGCCGGCGTTGGCGTCGAAGGCCCATCCAGCGAGGGTGGTGGCGTTGAAGAGGTCGAGGCTGCCGATGGGGGCGGTGTTGGTGTTGAGTTCTTTGGAGCCGAGGTAGGTGAGTGCGTGGGAGGTGGTGTCCTGGGCGTAGAGGTCGAGGCGGTGGAAGCCGAGGGAGAGCGGTGTGGGGAGGGTGAAGAGGAAGCCGTGGTTGGCGGAGCCGAAGGCTTGCTGGAGGTCGGGCCGGGCGAGGTTGGCGGTGGGCGTGCCGACGGTGGCGCCGTCGACATCGATGCGGAGGGTGACGGCGGTGGAGGGGGTGTCGAGGTCGAGGGCCCATCCGGCGACGGAGGTGGCGTTGAAGAAGTCGATGTTGCCGATGGGGAGCTGAGCGCCGGCGACGGTTCCAGAGCCGATGAGCGAAGGCGGGAACTGCGGTCCTGCGCCGGGGATATCGACGGCGTAGAGCTGGACGGTGTGGTTGCCGGGGGCGAGGTTGGAGAAGAGAGCGGAGGAGAAGGAGAAGGCGTGACCGGGGGAGCCGAAGGCAGCGGCGAGGTCGTTGCGTGGGGTGGAGGCAAAGGCGGCGGCGGCGAAGTGGCCATCGATGAGGACTTCGACGGCGACGGGCTGGATGCCGGCGTTGTAATCGAAGGCCCACCCGGAGATGCCGGCTTTGGAGAGGGATTCGACGTGTCCGATGGGCTGTCGGTTGCCGACGAGGACTTCGAGGGCGCCGAAGGCGTTGAGGCGTTTGCCGGTGATGGTTTTTCCGGCGAGCGCGGGATCGGGGGTAGCGCCGTCGAGGAGGGCGTTTTGGATTTGCTGCATGGTGGCGTTGGGGGCGTAGGCTTTGAGGAGTGCGGCGGTACCGGCGACCATGGGGGCTGAGAAGGAGGTTCCGGAGAACATGCCGTAGAGGCCGCCGCGGACGGTGGTGAGGATATCGACGCCGGGCGCACCGAGGGCGACGCTGTTGGCGCCGTAATCGGAGAAGGAGGCGAGGTTGTCCTGGTTGTCGGTGGCGGCGACGAGCATCATGTTGGAGGGGAGGAAACCGCCGGGGATGAGGGAATCGAAATTGAGGGCGGAGTTGCCGGCGGCGGCGATGTAGAGGATTCCGTAGTTCGCGGTGGAAGAGATGGCGTTGATGTCGGCGATGGAGGGGAAGCCGAAGGAGACGTAGGAGGCGTTGATGGCGACGATGTTGACGCCGCGGGATTTGAGCATTTCGACGTAGGCGATGCCCTGCTGGAGTGCGGAGTCGCTGACGCCGGTGTCGGTGGCGACCTTGATGGGAAGGATGCTGACGTTCCAGTTGACGCCGGTGACGCCGAGGCCATTGTTGCCCTGGGCGCCGATGACGCCGGAGACGAGCGTGCCATGATCGGTGAAGGAGGTATCCTGGACGTTGTTGTTGTTGTCGACGAAGTTCCAGCCGTTGACATCATCGACGAAGCCGTCGTGATCGTCGTCGAGGCCATTGGCGGTTTCGGCGGGATTGTGCCAGATGTTGTTGACGAGGTCGGGGTGGGAGAGATCGATGCCGGTATCGAAGACGGCGACGACGACGTTTTTGCTGCCGGTGGTGAGATTCCAGGCGTTGACGGCGCCGATGTCGGCGCCGGCTTTTCCGGCGGCGGGGCCGGAGGGATTGCTGGAGAGGGTCTGGCCGGTGTTACGGAGATACCACTGGTCGGAGAATTTCGGCGAGGTGAGCGCGGACTCGTTGGGCAGGAGGGCGAGGGGCGCGAGCGGGGCGCTGGAGGCCGAGAGCAGGAGGCGCTGTTCGAGGGGTTGGAGATCGCGCGGTGGGAGAAGGTCGGGAATATGGCGGCGTTTCACGGGATGCCCCTCCAGCGAAAAGGTAGTGTGCCCCCCCACCACCGGGCCGGCGTGCGAGCGGCTCGACAGATGGTAGGCGAGCGGCCGGGAAAGGGGGAGACGCGTGGGGGAAAATCGGGGATTGGTCAGCGCGACGGCTGGGAAGCGTTTTGAGCGGCCTGGGCCTGGGCGGCAGTGACGATGTCGCTGACGCGGCGGCGGTCGTCGGTTTCGTCGATGGTCAGGCCGTCGGGGCTGATGGAGGCGGTGTAGAGCAGGCCGCGCTTTACGGTGCGCATCGCGGGCGGCAGCATGGTGAAGGTGATCTCCGGGGGCGGTGCATTTTGGGGGGGCTCGGCGGCTTTTTTGTCGTCCGGAGGCAGGGCGCTCCACATGGCGTCCCAGAACTGCTGCTCGGCGCGGGTGACGTAATCCTTGTGGATGCGGACGGTGGCGGGGACGGCATCGCGCGGGCAGAAGGTGAAGCGGTCGGCGAGCGGTTGTCCCGTGCCGAAGAGGTGGTTGAAGAAGGCGAGATGGGTATCGCGCGCGGCGGCGAACTCGGGGGGTAGCGAGGGGAGGAAGTTGACGATCATGCCGTCAACGTGGACCTCGCTTCCGGGGATGGTGACGTGCTGGACGGGGAGGGGCTCGGCGCCGGAATCGAGGAGGCGGTATTCGCGGACGAGGAGGGAGGTTTCGGTGATGTGCCCGTCGCCGTCGATTTTTTGCCAATCGACGACCATATCGGCGCGGCGGAAATGGTTGTCGAGGCGGTGGATCATGTCGGCGAAGCGTTGCTGCTCGAGGCCGAGATCGCGTTGCTGGCGGGCGCTGCTGCGGGCGTTGGCGACGAGGACGACGGCGAGGCCTGCGACAATGCTCAGGATGACGAAGGTGAAGATGAGGCGGGTAAAGGATTTCATGGCAGCGCCGGGGAGGGACGGAACGAGAAGGATCGGTCAGGGGAAGCGGGGAGGATCACTTGATGCGATTTTTCCAGAGGGCCTGCATTTCGGGGACGGTGGTAGGGGTGAGGAGGGTCTGGTCGCTGGTGCGCATCATGAGGATTTTGCCGGAGGCGTTGACCCACATGATGGTGCTGCCGGGGTCCATTTCGTCGGTGCATTTGATGGTGTCGGTGGGCTGGCCGTTGATGATGACTTTTTCGTGTCCGCGGACGGAGAGGGTGCGGAGGGCGAGCTTGCGGGTGGAGTTGTTGTAGACGACGAAGGACATTTCGGAGGGCCTGGTGAGATCAACGAGGCGGGGCCAGGTGTATTCGAGGACTTTGGGGAGGGCGGCGGGGGCGGCGGCGGGGATGGTGATGTCAATGCCTCGATTGGCGCTGCTGAGGGGCTGGGTGGGATCGCCGGTCCAGGTGACGCTCATGCGGAACTGGGGATCGGGGACGGGGGGCGGGAGCTTGTCGGGGGCGACGCCGCGAGCGATGAGGTCGTCGCGTTGTTTTTTGGCGCGGGCGCGTTCGTCGGCGGGGATGTTGTAATCGGTGAGGTCGAGCACGCCGGCTTCACGGAGCCAGAAGGCCATGCCCTCGGCGGGATTTTTGGGGTTGATGACGTTGGTGGTGGTGAGGTTGTCCCAGACGCTGTGGAAGGGCTGCTCGTCGCCGCTGGGGGTTTTCTTGTAAGCCCAGAAGGCGTAATTGTGGCCGAAGATGGAGAGGATTTTGGGATCGTCAGGGGGGAAGGAGCGGGAATCGATGGAGATGAAGAAGCCGTAGAGACCGTCGACGGAGGATTTCTGGTCGTTGGGTGGGGTTTCGTATTCGGAGAACTGGACGTAGCCGTAGTCTTTGCCGCCGATGCGGGTGCGGAAAAGCTGGGGCTGGTTAAGCATTTTGGCGCGGAGTTCGTCGGCAGAGCGCTCGGCGAGCCAGGCTTTTCCGGCGGCGACGGCGCGTTCGCGGCGTTTGAGGAGGGTGGCAGGGTCCATGACCTCGAAGGAGCCGATCATGGCGTCGAAGGTGCGGGTGGCGGCGTCGCGATCTTTGAGGGGGGAGAAGAGGGTGAGGACGATGTATTCGCTGGTGGACATCTGGACGAGGAGCTGCTGGCGGAGGATGGCGATGGTGGTGGTTTGGCCGGCGGACTGAGCGGTGCCGGACATGCTGGCGGAGAGGCGTCCGGCGGGTTTGCCGTCGAAGGTGGTTTTGCGGGACTCGAGGATTTGGACGGCGCTGAAGTTTTGGGAAAGGCCTGTGGCGGCGGCCTGGAGGTACTGGTCGAGGGACTGGGGGGTTTTGAGAACATCGCGCTGGATGCTGCCGCCCCATTGCTTTTGGTCCTGGACGAAGCTGACGAGTTCGAGGCCTGCGCGGGCGACCATGCGGGAGCCGGAGGGCGGGGCGATTTCGATGCCTGCGCGTTCGTCTTTGTAAAGGGGTCCGAGGAGCATGGCGGCGTTGTCGCGTGCGGGATCGATGACGGGGTCGTCGATGGGGGTGGCGCCGGGGGGGGTTGTGGAGGCGGTCTGGGCCCAGGCGCGCGGGGCGAAGAGGAGTGCCGGGAGGGCCAGGAGGAGAGCGGCGGGTGATCGGAAGGGAGACTGCATGGCGGCCTCATTTCGGGAGGGAACGTGGGAGGACGACGCCGATGCGGACGGACCGGGTCGCGAGGTTGTTGAAGATAATGGAGTCCTGATCGGGTTGAGGGTCGGGTCCGCTGTAACAAAAGGCGACGGCCTGGTCTCCTGCATGGGTGACGCGAAGCCAGGCGGCGGAATTTTCGCCAAAACGTCCGGCGACTTCGATGGCGGGGCGGCCATCGAGGAGGGCTTCGTTGAAGGCTTCGGGGGTGTCGGTGAAGAGGGTCTGGAAGAGACTGGTGGCGAGATCGCGGAGCTCGGGGGCGGAGTCGGCGTCGGTGGGGAACTTAAAGAGGGCGACCTGGCGGACGAGGTTTCCGATGTGGGCTTGCCGGGCGATGATGAGACCCTGCACGCGGTCGAAATTATGGATGGGGGTGGCGAAGGCGGGGGGGAGGTTGGCGGTGACGAGGACGGTGTCGTGGCGGCGGGAGATAAGGAATTGGGCGAAACCGAGGGAGGCGAGGAAGAGCGCCGCGAGGACGGCGATGAGGAGGATTCTCCGGGTGGGGGAAGTTGGCCGGATGTCGAGGGCCATGGGAGGTCCGAGAAAAAGTGCGGGAATGATATTGTCTCAGGAGTTGGCGGCGTAAAGCAAGCGGGGGGAATCGCGATCGGTGATTGCCGATGACCGGTTGGTGGAGGAGGCGCAGCCGCACGCAGTCGATCACGATCCGTAGACTTCGGGGATGACTTTGCGGGTTTCGTCGCGGAGGTAGGAGAGGATTTGCTGGGAGTGCTCGAAGCTCATGACGCGGCGGGCGACTTTCTGGCATTCGTTGAGGTCGATGGAGCGGATGACTTTTTTGACTTCAGGGATGGACTGGGGGGTGATGGAAAAGGTGCGCAGGCCCATGCCGATGAGGAGCATGGTGAATTCGATATCCGCGCCGAGTTCGCCGCAGAGGGAGACGGAGATATTGGCGCGGTTGCCGACGCGGACGACGTTGCGGATGAGGGCGAGGACGGCGGGGTGAGCGCCGGTGTAGAGGCCGGCGACTTTCTGGTTGCCGCGGTCGACGGCGAGTGTGTACTGGATGAGGTCGTTGGTGCCGATGGAGAAGAAGTCGCATTCCTTGGCGTAGGTGGAGGCCATGAGTGCGGCGGAGGGGACTTCGATCATCATGCCGACGGGGAGGTAGGGATTGTAGGGGATGCCGGCCTCATCGAGTTCTTCCATGACGTCCTTGAGGACCATTTTGGCCTGGCGGAGCTCCATGGGGGTGGTGATCATGGGGAACATGATGCGGACGTCGCCCAGGACGCTGGCGCGGAGGATGGCGCGGAGCTGGACCTTGAACATGTCGAGGTTGGCGAGGCAGAGGCGGATGGAGCGGCAGCCGAGGAAGGGGTTGTCTTCGGGGTCGCGTTCCTGCCAGGGGGAGTATTTGTCGGCGCCAAGGTCGAGGGTGCGGATGACGATGGGGCGTCCGGCGAGCTTGCGGATGGCTTCGGCATAGGCGGCGTAGTGGTCGTCCTCGGTGGGTTCTTTTTCGGAGGCGAGGTAGAGGAACTCGGTGCGGTAGAGGCCGATACCGGTGGCGCCTTTGGCGAGGGTGTTTTCGACCTCGTGGGGGAACTCGATGTTGCCCATCAGGGTGATTTCGGTGCCGTCCTTGGTTTTGGCGGGCAGGTCGCGGAGGCGTTTGAGGGAGTCTTCGAACTGGATTTGTCGGGCTTCGTAGCGACGGTGCTCGTCGAGGGTGGCTTCGTCGGGGTTGATGATGACGATGCCGGAGTGGCCGTTGACGATGAGGGTGTCGCCGGAGGTGATTTCGTGGGTGATATTTTCGAGGCCGACGATGGCGGGGATGCCCAGGGAATTGGCGATGATGGCGGTGTGGCTGGTGCGGCCGCCGGCGTCGATGCAGATGGCGCGGACCTTGGAGCGGTCGAGGGAGGCGGTCTGCGAGGGGGTGAGGTCGTGGGCGACGAGGGCGACGGCTTCGGTGACGTCGGCGAGCCGGACGCGGTCGCGGCCCTGGAGCTTGTTGATGAGGCGTTTTTCGATGTCGTAGATGTCTTTGACGCGTTCGCGGAAGTAGAGGTCTTTCTGCTTGAGGAACTGCTTGGAGAATTCGCGGAGGGAGCGGGAGACGGCGTATTCGGCGGTGAAGCGGTTTTTTTCGATGCCTTGGTAGAAGGTGTCGAGGAGGGTGGGGTCGTCGAGCAAGCCGAGGTGGAAGTTGAAGATAGCGCCGGTGTCGGGGCCGATGTCGCGGGCGGTCTGGTCGCGGAGGGCGCGGATGTCGGCGCGGGAGGCGGCGAGGGCCTCGGAGAGGCGGGTGCGTTCGGCTTCGATCTGGGTGGAGGGGATGGCGCGGCGACCGATGCGCAGGTCTTCATCGGACAGGAGCAACGCCTGGCAGACCACCACGCCTGAAGAGACGCCGATGCCTTTTTTGATTTCCATGAAGCGGCAAGGACTTTCCGCTGCGAGGCTCGCCGAGCGACACGAGTGCCGCGGCCGGCGGATTGCCGGGTGCGGATCGGTGCGGTCAGGGGGCGTCGGAGCACCATCGGGGAGCGGGTCTCGGGAGGAAAGCCGCACCGCGATGGGACACAGGATAGCGAACCTTCGTAGAAGAATAAAGATGGATCGGGAAGCTTCGGTTTATGAAATGATTCGCAGAGAGGGCGCCGGCGGCCTTGTCGGAGGTGAGAGCAAGCCCTACACTTACGAGACTATGAGCGAATTGCCCCCTCCCGCGCCGATCCCCTTTTCTCCACCACCAGCCGGCCAACAGGCCGGGCAACCGGGCGGGCAGGCTGCCGCGGGGGGAGGGCCGCAGCACCGGCGGCGTCGGCGGGGAGGCCGGGGAAGGAACCGGAATCGCAATCATGGGCAAGCGGGGGGCGGTCAGGGGCAGCGGGCTGGCTCGCCGCCGGTGAGGTATGAGGACGAGCCGGAGGATCCATGGGCGAGCCAGCACGCGCAGCCGGAGCATCCGGCGGAGGCGGCGGCGGTGCTGCATCACGACCGGATCGATTTGCCGGAGGCATTCGCGAAGCTGGGGATAGAACCGGCGTTGCTGCACGCGCTGGCGGACATAGGGTTTCAGACGCCGTCGGAAATCCAGGAGAAGATGATTCCGGTGGCGCTGACGGGGGCGGATGTTCTGGGGCAGGCGCGTACGGGGACGGGCAAGACGGCGGCGTTCGGATTGCCGATTTTGCAGAAGCTGGACCTGGCGCAGCCGTTCCAGGCGATCATCGTGGTGCCGACGCGGGAGCTTGCGGTGCAGGTGGAAGCGGAGATGAAGCGTTTCGCGAAGCACAAGCCGGTGCGGTTTGCGCTGTCATACGGGGGCACGAAGATCACGGGGAATTTGAAGCAACTGGGGCATCAGCCGCACGTGGTTGTGGGCACTCCGGGGCGGCTGCTGGACCTGCAGGAGCGCGGGGCGCTGATTCTGGATCACATGCGTTTTGTCGTGTGCGATGAAGTGGACCGGATGTTCGACATCGGGTTCCGGGACGACATCCGCCGGATTCTGTCGATGTGCACGACGCCGCATCAGACGATGTTCGTGTCGGCGACGATTTCCGACGAGATCGAGCGGATGGTCTCGAAGCACATGACCAACCCGCAGCGGGTGTTCACGTCATCGAAGGAAGAGCAGCTCACGAATCCGGAGGCGACGCAGTATTACGTGGGGGTGGAACCGTGGGACAAGCAGCGGGCGTTGAAGATGCTGATGCGGCAGGAGAAGCCGGAGCTGGCGATCATTTTCTGCCGGACGAAGCGCAGCGTGGACAAGGTGGCGGCGGGGTTGACGCATGACGGGATCGCGGCGTCGGCGATTCACGGGGACCTGATGCAGAACAAGCGCGAGCGGGTGATGCGCGGGTTCAAGACGGGGAAGATTCACGTGCTGGTGGCGACGGACCTGGCGTCGCGGGGGATCGACGTGCATGAGATCACGCATGTGGTGAATTACGACATTCCGGAGGATCCGGAGGTGTACGTGCACCGGGTGGGCCGGACGGCGCGGATGGGGGCGACGGGCCGGGCGTTCACGTTTGTATCCAAGGGGCAGGGACAGCTTCAGACGGAGATAGAGAAGCTGATCAACAATTTGATGGAGGAGTATCGGATCGAGGGGTTCGCGGCGTCGAAGGAGCCGAACCATCGGCGGCGGGAGGATCAGGAGGAGGGAGGGGAGGGACGTGCGGCGGGTGGGGAGGAATCGAGAGCGCCGGATGCGGTTCCCGCGTCACCGCCGGTGCAGGAGGGCTACATGCCGACGGGGTTTGCGAACGTAACGCCGGCGAATCCGGAGCAACGGAGCGTGCGGCCGCTGACGGGGCGGTTCCCGACGAAGCGGCGGCGGTGATAAATCTTCCACGAATACACACCAATGAACACAAATGAACAGGTTGTACCCGCTCGTTCTACGGTGGTTTCTTTCGTATTTTTGGCGGCCATTCAAGTCTGCAAGATTTGTGTCCGTTCATGTGCATTCGTGGAAGATTTATCCGGGAAGTTATTGTGAAACGTCGTTATCGCGCGCCGTTGTTGGAAGCGCTGGAAGCGCGCACGCTGCTGGCGGCCAACACGATCATTGACCTGCTGGCGTTGTACACGCCGCAGGCGGAGCAGGCGGCGGGGTCGCAGGCGGCGATTTTGCGGAAGATTCAGAACGCGGTGGCGGCGGTCAACACGGTGATGACCAACAGCCTGGTGCCGGTGACGGTGCGGCTGGCGGGGGCGATGCTGGAGAATTATACGGAGTCGGGGGATCTGTCGACGGATTTGACGCGGCTGGAGACGGCGGGGGACGGTTTCCTGGACAACGCCGAGACGCTGCGCGATTGGATGGGGGCGGACTTGGTGTCGCTGTTTGTCTCGGGCGGTTCGCCGGCGGGGCAGGGGCAGGAGACGATCGGCATCAGCAGCCAGCTTTATGTGCCGACCGGACGGGGGAACGACGAGATTGCTTATTCGGTGATCTCGCAGGAGACGGCGGCGGCGCCGGATTACACGCTGGCCCACGAGCTTGGGCACAACCTGGGGGCGACGCATGCGGTGGGCGATCCGACGGACACGGGGGCGGCGGCGTACGCGCATGGGTATCGGTTCACGGGCGACGATGGCACGCTGTATCACGATGTGATGGCTTACGATCCGGGGCAGGAGATTCCGTATTACTCGAACCCGCGCATCAGCTACCAGGGCGTGCCGGAGGGCGATGCGGCGACGGCGGATGTGGCGCGGGTGATCACGGAGGATGCGCCGATTGTCGCGGGCTATCGCACGCCGGCGGTGATCGGCGCGCTGGACGTTCATGCCGGGAGCCTGGTGGGCGGGTGGGCGTATGACCCGGCGAACGCGAGCGGGAGCGTGCGCGTGATTCTTTATGTGGACGGCGTGGCGAAGGTTCTCACGGCCAATGGCACGCGGCCGGATCTGCTCAACACGCTGGGCACGGATAACCACGGATTTTCGCTGTCGCTGGGGGCGGGCACGCACCATGTGGCGGCGTATGCGCAGGGCAGCACGGGGCAGGTGGTTTACCTGGGGGCGGCGACGGTGGTGGACCAGCCGCCGATCGGCAGGCTGGAAGTGAGCAGCGCGGCGGTGGTCGCGGGATGGGCGCTGGATCCCGACACCATGGCCAGCCCGGTGCGCGTGAACCTGGTGGTCGATGGGACGGCGGTGGCGTCCACGCTGGCCTCGACGTTTCGCAGCGATCTGAAAAAGGCGCTCGGGGGCACGGGGAAATTCGGGTTCAGCTTCACGCTGCCTGCGAACCTGTCGCGGGGCGTGCATCGCATCGATGTCTACGCCGTGGACAACGCGGGCGGTCTGGTGGCGCCGCTGGGATCGCGGATGGTGGAGACGAATGTGCTTCCGGCGGGGTATGTGGATCGGCTGGATGCGACGACGCTGGCGGGGTGGGCGGTGGATCCCAACGACATCACGCAGGCGGTGCAGATTCGCTACACGATTGACGGCAACGCGCCGCAGTTTGCGACGGCGTCGGTCAACCGGCCGGACCTGGGAGCGCTGTACACGACGACGGCGCATGGCTTTTCGATTGCGTTGCCGCAGCTTAGTGCGGGGCCGCACACGGTGACGGTGTACGCGGCGGACAATGACAACAAGGCGCTGGTGCTGCTGGGGTCGCGGGTGATTGTGGACGTGCCTGCGGCGGGGCAGCATCTTCCTCGGGGATCGCTGGATATTGCGTCGTCGGGACGGATAGCGGGGTGGGTGTATGATCCGGACGCGGGGGGGCAACCGATTCAGGCGCGCGTGGATGTTGATGGCGTGGCGGGCGCGTCGTTTCTTGCCGATTCAAGCCGGTCGGACCTGGTGCGGCTTTTCGGCACGGACCAGCTCGGGTTCGACCTGCGGAACGTGGGGCTTTCGGCGGGGCCGCACCGCATCGATCTTTACGCGCTCGACGATCCCTCGGGCACGGCGGTGCTGATCGCCAGCCGGGTGATCAACGACGGCTTAAACTTTGGATCGGTGACGCAGTTTTATTCGGGGAACGTCGGGGGCTGGGCGTATGCGCAGGCGGGGGACAATCACCAGACGACGATCCGGGTGGATGTCGATGGCCTGACGGGGGCGCTGGTGACGGCGAATCTTTCGTCGCCATCGGTGTCGAGCGCGCTGGGCGGCGGGAATTTCGGGTTCGCGGTCACGCCGCACCTGACCACGGGCGTGCACCAGGTTGCGGTGTATCTGATCGATCCGGTGACGGGCGCGCCGATGCTGCTGCGCTCGGGGCCGATCCGGATGGTGTGAGGTCGCGCGGACGCCGGGGGTGCGCCGGAGGAGCAGGGCGGTCCCGGCCACCGATCCAAACAAACCCGCCACCGTTCCCGCGTGCCCGGGGCGTTGGGCCCAAGGCAGATGGAACGGTGGCGGGCTGTTATATGGAAACTCGGGCCGTGTGGCCTGAGATTGTCGTCCCCCCCCTACCGATCACCCCCTGAAGGGTTACATTTTCGGGGCCGACTATGGGAGAACCGGGCGCCAAGGCGGCATGCGGGACCGAGCAGGCATGCGAGAGCGAAGCCCGCCGCGAGCGCGATGCCCATGGCTTTCCAGGGTTGTTCGCGCACTTTGCGGAGCAGGTCCTCGGCCAGGCCTTGGGGGCCTTCGGCGGCATACCAGGACATCTGCTGGGGGAAATACTGTTCAACGTAGGGTTCGCTGGGCTCCCAGTGAGGCATGTGGGGCGAGGGGTCTGGGGATTCGAGGGGGAGATTGCGAACCATTGGTTGAGGCTCCACAGGAACAGGGGTAAGGATTGCGAAGCGTGTGCCATTTGGGGGATGCGACACTTTTTCGTGGGAGCGTTGCGTTGGCGGGGACGCGCACCTATTCTCACCGGGGATGAATTGTGCATACGTGGCGATGGGTTCCAACAAAGGCCGGCGGCAGGCGGCGCTGCGGAGGGCGCTGGAGCGGCTGGCGGGGTTGCCTGGGACGCGGATCGTGGCGGTGTCGGATTTTCGGGAGACGGACCCGGTGGATGCGCCGGCGGGCTCGCCGAAGTTCATCAACGGGGCGGTGGCGTTGGAAACGGGGCTGTCGGCGCGGGAGCTATTGACGGCGTTGCTGGGGATCGAGAGCGCGTTGGGGCGGGAGCGGAGCGGGGAGCCCAAGAACGGGCCGCGGACGATTGATCTGGACTTGTTGCTGTATGGGGACCTGGTGGTTCGGGAGCCGGGATTGGAGTTGCCGCACCCGCGGATGCAGGAGCGGGAATTTGTGCTGGGGCCGCTGGCGCAGATCGCCCCGGAGGTGCGGCATCCGGTGCTGGGGGCGACAGTTTCGGAGCTGCTTTCCCGGCTGCAAGTTGCTTCCCAGACGCATGTTGCGTAAAAAGATCAGCGGTTCACAAAGGATTTCGGCAAGCGATGGATGTGCTTCACACGGTGCGGGAGGTGCGGGCGTGGCGGGCCTCGGGGGCGGGCCGCGGGATTGTGCCTTTTGTGCCGACGATGGGGGCGTTGCATGAGGGGCACGCGTCGCTGGTGAGGCAGGCGGCGGCGATGGTTCGGGGTTCGGGGGAGGGCGGGGTTGTCGCGGCGTCGATTTTCGTCAATCCCACGCAGTTCGGGCCTAACGAGGATTTCACGAAGTATCCGCGGACGCTGGCGGGGGACCTGAAGATTCTGGAGGCGGAGGGGTGCGGGATGGTGTTTGTGCCCTCGGCGGAGGAGATGTATGGGGCTCCGCCGATCGATGCGGCGGGGGCGATCACGGTGGATCCGGGGCCGCTGGGGACGGTGCTGGAGGGGGCGATTCGGCCGGGGCATTTTCGGGGGGTGTGCACGGTGGTGCTGAAGCTGCTGAACATTGTGGGGCCGACGCATATGCTGCTGGGGCAGAAGGATTTTCAGCAGCAGGCGATTCTGCGGCGGATGTGCGGGCACCTGAATGTGCCGGTGGAGGTGGTGACGTGCCCGACGGTGCGGGAAGCGGATGGGCTGGCGATGAGCAGCCGGAATCGGTATTTGAACCCGGAGGAGCGCGGGCGGGCGGTGGCGTTGTGGGAGGCGCTTTTGGCGGCGAAGCAGGCGTATCGGGAGGGGGAGCGTGAGGGGTCTGCCCTGGCGAAGGTGATGCGGGCGCGGCTGGGGGCGCGTGGTCCGGGGCGGGGGGTGGATGAGATTCAGTATGCGGTGGTTGCGGACGGGGCCACGCTGGCGGTTTTTGAGGGGCCGGTGGCGGCCCCTCCCTCCCAGGCGGTGGCGTTGATTGCGGCGAAAGTGGGGAGCACGCGGCTGATCGACAATTTGATGCTGGGCGATGGCGGGTAATTGGGTTTTCCGCCGATATTCTTTTCACGCAACGGGCGGTCGGCGGCAACGTTGAAGTAGCATTGCACTTTTCTGGAGCGGGCATGAAGCGACTTTTCGCGGCAATGATGATTGCAGGCATTGCCGGCTGTGCGTCCCCGGGCGGCCCCCATTCATCGTCGACGCAACCCGCGATGGCGAAAGCCACGGTGAAGGCGCACAAGATCGATCCGCGTTCGATATCGGTGGGCCCGAGCACGGCGGTGAAATATGCCACGAGCGTCATCAGCCCGGCGGTGGTGCGGCTGGACGTGGTGACCGAAACGTTCTCGCAGGGGCAGGCGCGCAGCAGCCGGGCGATCGGCAGCGGCGTGATCATTGATGCCCAGGGGCACATTCTCACGAATTTCCACGTGGCGGGGCGGGCGAAGCGCATCGAGGTGACGCTGTCGAACCTGGAGCATGTTCGGGGAAAGCTGGTGGGGTCGGACCATTGGACGGATTTGGCGCTGGTGCAACTGGACCTGGATGACATGAAGCGGCGGGGGCTGACGTTCTCGTACGCACCGATGGGCAGCAGCAGTGATGTGCAACTGGGCCAGCCGGTGATGGCGGTGGGGACGCCGTATGGGCTTTCGCGCACGGTGACGTCGGGGATCGTGTCGAACACGGACCGCTTCTTCGATGAGACGACGATCGAGGGATACGAGACCGGGTGGTTCAACAACTGGATTCAGACGGATGCGGCGATCAACCCCGGCAATTCCGGCGGGCCGCTGATCAACCTGCGCGGGGAAGTGATCGGCATCAACACGCGCGGGGTGAGCGAGGGCAACAACCTGGGGTTTGCGATACCGATCGACACGGCGAAGGAAGTGATCGGCAAGCTGCTGAAGGATGGCAAGGTCGTCCGGAGTTACACGGGCATCACGCTGCAGCCGCTGCAGGACCTCGAGACATTTTATGACATCAAGGCGGATCAGGGAGTGCTGATCGCCAGCGTGGAGCAGGATTCCCCGGCGTCGCGCGCGGGGCTGAAGGCGGAGGACATTCTGCTGGCGGTCGATGGGATTCCGGTGAACGTGCGGTTTCCGGAACAGCTTGCGTATGTGCGGAAGCTGATCGCGGATTATCCGGTGGGCAGCACGATGAAATTCACGGTGTTGCGCAGCGGGCGTGCGGCGGCGGCGACCACGGCGCCCACCACCGCAGCCGGCCGCGGACCGGAGGTGACCGTCAGCCTGACGACCGAGAAGCTCGAGAGCGTGGTGACGGAGGAGCAATCGATCGCGGCGTGGGGGCTGAGCGTGCGAGATCTGACACGGGCGTATCTGCGGGAGCAGCGGATACCGTACACGCAGGGCGTGCTGGTCACGGGGACGCGGCCGGGCAGTCCGGCGGAGCGGGCGCAGATCGAACCGGACGACATCATTCTGCGCGTGGGCAATAAGCCGGTCACGAGCGTGGAGGAATTGCAGGCGGCGGTGGACGCGTGGCAGAAAGCGCCGAAGGCGATCGAGGTGGACGTGCGGCGGGATCGCGGCGAGCTGATCCGGATGATCAAGCCGGAATCGGATTGATTTGTAAATGGCCACGAAAAACACGAAAGACACGAAACGACCGGAACTAAAAGACGAAACGATCTTTGAATCCTTTTGTTTGGAGAGAGCGGATGCCCACGATGTTTAAGGCGGGGATGGGGGCGGTGCTGATGGCGGCGGTGGCGGGCGCCGGCGTTCAGAGCGCTCGCGCGGCGGTGGACCTGCAGGACAAGGCGGACCAGGTGGTCAAGTGCATGGTGCCGGTGGAATACACGCTGCGGAATCAGAACGCGTCGCAGGAGGAATCGGGGTTGGGGCTGGTCGTGAGCAAGGAGGGGGTGATCCTGATTTCCGGGAGTTTGATTCCCGAATCGCTGCCGAAGGAGTGGATCAAGGACATCAAGGTGCGCGTGCCGGGGAAGGATTTCGCGAGCGTGCCGGCGAAGTTTCTGGGGCGGACGCGCGACCGGCTGTTCGCGTACATGAAGACGACGGAGCCGATCGATGCATCGGTGTTCGATCCGGGCGAGATGGCGGATGTGAAGCTCGGGGAGCAGGTGTTCAGCCCGTCGATGGCGAGCAAGAACGGCGGCTATGAGACGATGGTGGGCGTGACGCGCGTGAAAGCGATGCTGCACCTGTCGCATGTGATCGTGGGGACGGATTCGTTCGGCCTGACGCGCGGGACGGCGCCGGTGTATGACCTGGACTCGGGGGCGTGCGTGGGCATCGCCATGCCGGCGACCGGCGACAGCATGCTGATGCGCGACGCCACCGGCGTGCGGCGCATCGATCTGATCGATGAAGACCAGACCAGCCTGTTCCTGCCGCGCGAGGAAGTCGATTATCTGTTCAAGAACATTCCGACGCAGCCGTTCGAGCAAAAGCGGGCGTGGCTGGCGGTGGATGAGGTGACGGGGCTGGAGGAGGACGTGCGCGAGGGCAAGGGGATCAAGCAGCCCGCGGG
The DNA here is from genome assembly GCA_035545015.1 of Phycisphaerae bacterium. Classification (GTDB taxonomy): domain Bacteria; phylum Planctomycetota; class Phycisphaerae; order WQYP01; family WQYP01; genus CALCHA01. The sequence goes on along the minus strand of DASZZD010000004.1, from coordinate 41,571 downwards.
CGTGATGATCGGGGCGGTGATTCCCGGGGAGGCGGCGGACAAGGCAGGGCTCAAGCCGCGGGACATCGTGCTGACGATCGACGGCAAGGAGTTCAGCAAGAGCCCGGTGCCGGACCTGATGGTCACGCAGTTCACGGGCGTGCTCGATCGGCACAAGCCTGGCGACACGGTGACGCTGGGCATTTTGCGCGACGGGCAGAAGCAGGACATCAAGGTGACGCTGGGGGAGTTTCCGAAGATGGGTTCGGACATGCCGTATGTGTTTGCGTCGAAAGTGGGCGTGGTGACGCGCGACCTGGTGTTTACCGATTTATATGCGCGGCGGCTGCCCAACGACACCAAGGGGGTGATGGTGGCGCTGGTGAAGAACGGCTCGCCGGCGGCGCTGGGCACGACGCCGCTGCGCACCGGGATGCTGATCACGAAGGTGGATGACCAGACGGTGGAGAACGAAAAGGCGTTCACCGACCTGATGGACAAGGAAACCGCCAAGCCGGACCTGAAGGAGATGGTGTTTTCGGTGATCCTGCCCAGCGGCGATACGCAGGTGTGCCGGGTGGATTTGACGAAGTGAGGGGGACGAGTGGTCAGTGGTCAGTAGGAAGTCTCAAAAAAAAAGAAGCACCCGTGAGGAGGGCCTCGCGGGTGCTTCTTGCGTTTTTCTACTGACTTCTGACTTCTGACTACTTCCCTCAATACTGCCGCGATGCCACGGATGCTTTCGCGTTGGTGCTGTCGAAGAGTTCTTCCTTCGAGTAGGTGACCTTGGGCACGGTTTCGCCCTTGGCGACTTTTTCCGCGGCATCGAAGAGCGCCGGCCCGAGGAGCGGTTTGCACTCGACGGTGCAATTCGCGTCGCCGTCGGCGATGGCCTGCACCATGGCTTTTTCGCCGTCGACGGAGACGACCATGATGTCCTTGCCGGGTTTCTTGCCGGCCTCCTTGATGGCCTGGATTGCGCCCAGGCCCATGTCATCGTTGTGCGCGAAGACGACGTTCATGCTCTTGAGGTCCGGGTTTTTGAGGAAGGACTCCATCACTTCCTTGCCCTTGGCGATTTCAAAGTCGCCGCTCTTGGAGGCGATCACCTTCATGCCGGGATACTTGGAGATCGCTTCCTCGAAGCCCTTCTTGCGATCGACGGCGGCGGCGGAGCCGGTCTGGCCTTCGATTTCGACGATGTTGGCTTTGCCGTCGGTATGTTTCGCCAGCCAATCGCCGACGCGCTGGCCTTCCTGATCGAAGTTGGAGCCGATGAAGCAGACGTAGAGGCTCGGATCGGAATCGATGGCGCGATCGGCGATGATGACCGGGATATTGGCGGACTTCGCCGCCTTCAGACTGGGGTCCCAGCCGAAATTCTGCAGGGGATCGAGGATGATGACGTCGACGCCCTCGGCGATGAGGGTGTTCATGGCGGCGCGCTGTTTGTCGACGTCGCCTTCGCCGGAGATGAAGTCGAGCTTGATGCCGCGTTTTTCGGCTTCGCTCTTGACGGAGTTGGTGTTGGCGGCGCGCCAGGCGGATTCGGCGCCGGTCTGCACGAAGCCGACGGTGAGCGTTTTGTTGCCGGTGTTGGCCGATCCCGTGGCGGGGCCGCTGGTGGCGCCGCCGTTTTCATTGTTGCCGCATGCCGCCAGCGCCAGCGCCGCGACGACGACCCCGGCCGCCCGCAGGAAGAGGTTTCGCTTCATGTTCGAGTTTCCTCCGAAAGAGAGACGTGCCGGGAAGTGTACCGCCGCGTCCATTGCCTGACGAGCGGTGGCGTCAATGGGCGTCGGCCCCGCCGCTGGCGTCCTCCGCGCCGGCGTGGGCGATCGCCTGCATGATGTTCGCCTCGGTGACGTCGGCGCCGGCGAGTTCCGCGACCTTGTGGCGATCGCGCAGCACCACCACGCGCTGGCAGGAGCGGGCGACTTCTTCGAGCTCCGAGGAGATGAAAATCACGGCGAGGCCTTTCTGGCGCAGGTCGTCGACGTAGCGGGCGATTTCAAATTTCGCGCCGATGTCGATGCCGCGCGTGGGCTCATCGAGAATCAGGAGCGCCGGATTGGCGGCGAGCCAGCGCGCCAGGATCGCCTTCTGCTGGTTGCCGCCGGAGAGAAAGCGGATGGGCGTTTCGGCGGAAGCGGTCTTGATGCCCAGGGCCTTGATGAAGCGCGCGGTGATTTCCCGCTGCTCGGCGGGGCGGATGCGCCGCAGCCACCCGCGGCGCGTTTGCAGCACGAGGATGATGTTTTCGCGGACGGAGAGATCGGGCACGATGCCGGCGAGCTTGCGGTCTTCGGGGATGAAGCCCAGGCCGCGCTCGATGGCGGCCTTGGGCGAGCGGATGCGCGCCGGTTTTCCGCCGACGCGGATGGCGCCGGAATCGGCGCGGTCGGCGCCGAAAAGCAGGCGCACGAATTCGGTGCGGCCCGACCCGAGCAATCCCGCCAAACCGACGGTCTCGCCGGCTTTGACGGAAAAATCCATCGGATGGATCGTTCCCGTCCGGCCGACTTGCTGGGCCTCAAGCACCGGTTCCCGCGTCCCGGCGCCTGCTTCGACGACCGTCGCCTTCACACCGCCGGAGACCTTCGACGCATGCTCGACCTCGCGGCCCATCATGCGCGCGATCAGTTCCAGCCGGGGCAGCGCCGCCGCTTCGTACTCCCCCACCAGCTTGCCGTTGCGCAGCACCGTGATGCGGTTCGAGACCGCGTAGACCTGGTCCATGAAGTGCGTCACGAAGACGATGCCCATTCCTTCGCCGGCGAGCTTGCGCATGATGTCGAAGAGCCTTTTGACTTCGCCCTCATCGAGCGATGACGTGGGCTCATCGAGGATCAGCACCTTTGCGGAGACATCCACGGCGCGGGCGATGGCGACCATTTGCTGAATGGCGATCGAGTAGGAATTCAGCGGGCGGGACACATCGAGATGGCCGATGCCCAGCCGTGCCAGAGCCGTCTGGGCGCGGCGTTTCGTGGAGAACCAGTTGACCCATCCCAGCGCGCCCGGTTGCCGGCCGAGAAAGAGATTCTCCGCGACCGACAACTGCGGGATAAGGTTCACTTCCTGATAGACGGTGGAAATACCGAGGTGCTGGGCGGCGAGGGGCGAACCGGGCGAAACGGGTTGGCCATGGAGGCGGATCGTGCCGGCATCGCGCGCATAGACGCCGGTGAGGACTTTGATGAGCGTGGACTTGCCGGCCCCGTTTTCGCCCATGAGCGCGTGGATATCGCCGGCGCGAAGGGTGAAGTCGACGTTATCGAGCGCGCGTGTGCCGGTGAATTGCTTGGTGATGCCGCGCAATTCCAGGAGGGCATGGGGGGCGGCGGTGGGAGTTGGCTGGGTCATGGAGGGGTTCCGGAAGCGCTTGCCGATGGTTCTAAATAGTGATAAGTAGGTGGGCCGTCAAATTCCAGCGATTCCCGCATCTGGTGCAGGTTCAGCGCGCATGACCTTTCCGGGCCCCGCCACTCCGCCCCCGCCGCCGCCGCAACCGCCGCTTCCCTCGCAAACGACGCCCGCGCTGGCGGGGGACGCGCGGGCCTCGCTGCTGAGGCGGCTGCGATCCTTTCCGCTGCTCTGGCCGATCGTGGCGCTGCTGGTGCTGCTGCTGGTCGATCTGATTCACTCGCCGGCGTTTTTTCACATTCGCTTGATCAACACCGCGGCCGCCGGGCAGCCGGCACACTGGCAGTTCTTCGGCAGCCCGATCGACATTCTCAACCGCGGCGCGCCGGTGATGCTGATGGCCCTGGGCATGGCGCTGGTGATTGGCACGGGGGGCATCGATCTTTCCGTCGGGGCGGTGATGGCGATTTCCGGCGCGATCGCCGCCGCGATGCTGGTGCCGGACCAGACCGCTTTCATCGGCATGGCGCCCAAGGGCACGGCGGCGGCGATCGTGCTGGGGCTGTTGCTCGCGGGGATTGCGGGCGTGTGGAACGGCGTGCTGGTGGCGATTTTTCGCGTGCAGCCGATTGTGGCGACGCTGGTGCTGATGGTCGCCGGGCGCGGCGTCGCGCAGCTCATCACGCGCGATCTTCAGCCGGCAATTCCGGCGGGCACGTGGCCGGCGTTTGCGTATCTCGGCCGCGGAACGCTGTTCTGGCTGCCGGTGCCGGTGACGGTGGTGATCGTTGTGTCCATCGCCACGATTCTGATCACGCGGCTCACGGCGCTGGGGCTGTTCATCGAGTCGATCGGCAACAATCCCGTCGCTTCCGCGTATGCCGGCGTCCCGGCGCGGCTGGTCACGGTGCTCGCCTATACCTTCAGCGGGCTGTGCGCGGGGCTTGCGGGCTTGATCCAATGCTCGAACGTCATGAGCGCCGATCCGAATAAGACCGGGCTGAACCGGGAGCTTGACGCCATTCTCGCGGTCGCTGTCGGGGGCACGGCGCTCACCGGCGGCCGCTTCTCACTGATTGGCGCGCTTCTCGGGGCGCTGATCATGCAAACGCTCGACACCACCATCCTTACCTCCAGCCTCCCCTCTGAAACCACCATGGTCGTCGAGGCCCTCGTCGTCATCGCGATTTGTCTGCTGCAATCGGAACGGCTGCGGGCTTACGTTCTCAGCGGCCTGGGCGCCATCCGCGGGCTGGTGACCGGATGAAAAACGCCCTGGGCATCCTCCGCTCGCCGCTGCTCTCGACCGCCCTCGTGCTGCTGCTGCTGATCCTCTTCGGCTGGATCAAATATCCGGGCTTCGGCTCGGCGTTCACCTTCGTGACGCTGATTCAGGACCATTCGCATCTGGGCATCGTCGCGGTCGGCGTCACGCTCGTGATCCTCTCCGGCGGCATCGATCTTTCGGTCGGCGCGGCGATCGGCCTGGGCACTGTGGTCATGGCCGTCATGATGCAGCACCATTATTCCGTGGGCGTCTCCATCGCGGCCACGATCCTGTTGCTGACCCTCGGCGGGGCGCTTCAGGGAGTGATCGTCCACGGATTCGCGGTGCCGCCCTTTCTCATCACGCTCGGCGGGATGTTCCTCTACCGCGGCTGCGCGCTGCTCATCACCACGGACCAGATTCCGGTGCGCAATCCTGGCTTCGACGCGATCAGTAACATCTCCTATCGCTTCCTTCCGTGGATGCATTTCAAACCCACACCGTCCGTCACGCTGCAGGGCATCCTGCTCGTGGCCGTGTTGATCGTCGCCGGGGTGATGCTGCGCTGGACGCGCTTCGGACGAAACATCTACGCGGTCGGCGGCAGCGAAAGTTCCGCGCTGCTCATGGGCCTGCCGGTCGCCCGCACCAAAGTCGCCGTTTACGCCTGGAGCGGCCTGTGCGCCGGCATCGCCAGCCTGTCGGCGCTCGTCGGACAACCCGCCGGCGCGGCCCTGCGCGCGCAGGGTCTCGAGCTCGATGCGATCGCCGTCGCCGTCATCGGCGGCACGCTGCTCACCGGCGGCGTCGGTTCCGCCACCGGCACCTTCATGGGCCTCGTGATCTACGGCGTCATTGAAAAAATCGTCAGCTTCCAGGGAGCCCTGCCCGCCTGGACACGCATCACCGTCGGCGCCCTGCTGCTGGCCTTCATCCTGCTCCAGCAATGGCTTCGCCGCTTCGCCAAGCGCGATGCCGCCGCCTAAAGCGCCGCCTCCAGCGCCCGCAATTCCTCGCGCAGCCCCGCCGGCAAACGCTCGCCGAAGCGCGCATAATGCTGCTCGATGGATGGAATTTCCGCCCGCCACGCCGCCGCATCAAACGCCAGCAGCGCCTGCATGTCCGCATCCGACACCGACAGCCCCACGCGGTCGATGCCCTGCAACGTCGGCACATAACCGATCGGCGTGCGCACGGCCCCGGGCGCATCAATCGGCTGATCCGCGCGCTCAAACACCCATTTGAGCACCCGCGAATTCTCGCCATATCCCGGCCACAAAAAGCGCCCGCTGCTCGCCCCCCCTTCCTTGCGAAACCAGTTCACGAAGAAAATCCGCGGCAACTGCGCCGCATTCGGTGAGAGCGCCGACATGCGCAACCAGTGCGCGAAATAATCGCCCATGTGATAGCCACAGAAGGGCAGCATCGCCATCGGATCGCGCCGCAGCGTACCGGTCTTGCCCGCCGCCGCTGCTGTGGTTTCCGACGCCATGATCGATCCCAGAAACACGCCCTGCCGCCAGGAGAGCGCTTCGGTGACCAGCGGCACGGTCGAGGCGCGGCGGCCGCCGAAGAGAATCGCCGAGATCGGCACGCCGGAGGGATTCTCGAATTCCGGCGCAATCACCGGACATTGTTTTGCCGATACCGCGAAGCGCGCATTGGGATGCGCCGCCTTCCGCCGCGATTTGGGCGTCCACGGCCGGCGCATCCAGTCCACCAGTTCCGCCGGCGCGGGCTTCGTCAAATCCTCCCACCACACGTCTCCATCCGGCGTCATCGCCACATTGGTAAACAGCGTGTTACGCGTGATGGTCTTCATCGCGTTGGGATTGGATGCGTAAGATGTCCCGGGCGCGACGCCGAAAAAACCCGCCTCCGGATTGATCGCGTGCAACCGTCCGTCCCGCATCGCCTGTGCCTCGGGAGCAAACTTCATCCACGCGATGTCATCCCCCACCGTCTCGACCTTCCACCCCACCAGCGTCGGCTCCAGCATCGCCAGGTTCGTCTTCCCGCACGCCGACGGAAACGCTCCCGCGATGAATTTCGATCGCCCCTCCGGATTGGTCAACTTCAGGATCAGCATGTGCTCGGCCATCCACCCTTCATCGCGCGCCTGCACCGACGCGATCCGCAGCGCATGGCATTTTTTCCCGAGCAGCGCATTGCCGCCATAGCCTGAGCCGAACGACCAAATCTCCCGCGTCTCGGGAAAATGGCAGATGTACTTGTGATCCCTGTTGCACGGCCAGGGCACATCCGGCGTCGTCTCATCCAGCGGGCATCCCACCGAATGCAGCCCGCGCACAAACCGCCCCGAATCTCCCAGCACCTCCAGCACGCGCGTACCCACGCGCGTCATGATCTGCATCGACGCCGCCACATACGGCGAATCCGTCAGCTCCACCCCGATGTTCGCGATCGGCGACCCGATCGGCCCCATCGAGTAGGGAATCACATACATCGTCCGCCCGCGCATCGCCCCCTTGAACAGGCCGGTGAGCTTTTCCTTCATCGCCGCCGGATCGGCCCAATTATTCGTCGGCCCCGCCGCCTCGCGCGTGGCCGCGCAGATGAACGTGAACTGCTCGACACGCGCGACATCATTCGGATCGGAGCGCGCACAAAACGAGTTCGGCCGCTTCTCCGGATTCAGTGGAATCAGCGTCCCCGTCTCCACCATCAGATGCGTCAGATGCTCATACTCCTCCGCCGCCCCCGTACACACATGCACATTCTCCGGCATCGCCAGAGCCGCCGCCTGTTCAATAAAACTGTTCAACGCAGCATTGGGCATCATGCAATGGAGTGTCGTCGCATCGGGCGGGATTTGCAATTTCCGGCCCGTGCCTCTGCGCGACCCTGCAACTTTGGGGAGCGCGGAGCGTTTAGGGAACTGGAGCGGATGGTGAGGAGGTGCGGCATGTGGAAGGGCGCGCTGGTGCTGGGCGCGGTGGTGGGGATGGCGGCAGTTTGCTTCGGACAGACCAAGTGGGACGGCATCGTCAAAGGCCTGTCGAGCGCGGATTTTTCCGAGCGCGAGGCGGCGGCCCGGACGCTGGAGAACGCCACCTGGCGCGACTTGCCCGCGCTGCGCGCGATGGCGGCGGGTGCTGACGACACGGAGGTGAAAGCGCGATTCGCCAACCGGGTGGAGGAACTCGAACTCGAAGGGCTCATTCATCCGCGGCCGATCTCGCTGGATGTGAAGAACGCGAACATCACCGATCTGTGTGCGGCGCTCTCCCAAGCCACCGGCGTGCAGATCACCCCGTGGACGCGCGGTCCACAGGGCGGCCCGTGGACGGAGCACGCCGTGGACAAGCCGTTCTGGGAAGTCTTCGCCGACTTGGAAAAACAGAGCATGCTGCACATCCAGAACGCCGGCGACACCATCGAGGTGGCGGCGGGTCCCGAGCGGACGGGAGGGACCGGGCCGATCCAAGGCGACTGGACGGAAAAGGCGGTGGGGGATTTCCTGTTCCATGTCGGCATGGGCCGGCAACCGAACGCGGCCAGGCCAGGCGAGATGTTGGCATTTGGCATGCGCGGCGATCCGCGCGTGCGGCTGGTGCGTTGCGATCTCCCGGAAATTCTGTCGGTGGTGGATGACCAGGGAAACGTGCTCTACAACGCCGTCCCAAGACGCGCCAGCATGGGCACCGCGGAAAACATGCCGGAGGTCAATTTGGCGACGGGCTTTCCCGCGCCCGACGGCAAGAATCGCAAGGTGACAATCACCGGGCAAATGCGGGTGCTCGAAGCGACGGCGGTGGAGAAGACGCCTGTGACTCTCGCCATGCAGCCTGGCGATCCGGTGGTCATCGGCGGGCGGACATGGCGTCTCTGGGCGATACCGCCGCTGCGGGATGAGGGCTGGATCATCAACGTCGCGCAGGGCAACCGCGGTGTTGCTTCTTCTGATGTGCCGCTGGCCATCCGGGTGGTGGATTCGGCGGGCGCGGAGGTGTGGAACGCCACGCTGGACGGCCAGCAACACGCGCAGGTGCATCCGGCGACGGCCAAGCCACCACTGACGGCGGAGCTGACGGCGGCAACAGTGATGAAGGAGGAGGTCGTGAAGTTCGAGTTCAAGGACGTGCCGGTGCCGGATGCGGGCGATCCGTTCAGATGATTTCTGCCGCTGCGTAGGTGCGGTAAAGCCGCAGGCCGCCGGGGGTGAGCGTGAAACCGGCCTGCCGCAGGATATCAGCAGCGGGCGAGGGATGAATGTCACCGTTGTTCCACTGGCGAACTTCCAGGTGCGCATGGCGCGGACGCGGAAGGCGCGCCAGCAGCGTCGGCAACGCCCGCAAGGCCGCTTCATGTGACGACCACGGCGCGGGCAGCGGAATGAGGCGCTGCGCATAAGAGGTCGCCGCCAGAACCGGCCGGCCGTCGAGCAGGGCGATCCAGGAACCAGGCGTGCGCGGGATACGCGCCGCCTCGCCGGAATCAGCCAGCCAGCGCGTGTTCAGGCGCGCCCACAGGTTCGCCGGATCGAGCATCGACAGCCAGACAATTCCCGGATCCGGGGTTCCCAGGCCGGAGTTGTGCAGGGTGATGTTCGGCAGCGTGAACTGGCTGCCCGTGATCCCTTCGATGAAATATCCGCGCCGCACGGTCCCCGCCCACTCCATCCGCGTGAGCACGTCGTAGCACGCGCGCCACGGGCCATCCACGCCCGGTTCCAGAAGCTCCCGGCAGGCAAAAGCGTTGCGGCGCAGCAGCCGGTCCACCCGGTCGGCGGCAGCCTCGGCAAGCTCCGTCGCCGAGCCGGGAATCACCGGCGGCGGGAGCAAAAACCAGCGGCCACCCAGGGTGGCGGAGCTCTCGCGCGTCTTCCACCATCCCGTTTTCATGCGCGGGCGCGTCGAAGCACTCCGGCGGGCATTGCGAGGATGATGGCCGTTGCCATCGCGCCGGGCGTTCTCCGCCAGGCGCTCGATTTCGCGCAGCCCTTCAAGCTGGTCATTGCTGACAAGCCCGGCAGCGACCAGCTCAGAGAACGCGACCGCCAGCTCGCCATCATCCAACGAAAGGTCGATTTGCAAATCCAGAAAAAACGACGCGCCGCGATTCCGCAGGAACGTCAAAATTTTCTGCGCACTTTCTGACAGCGTCGCGGCTTCCGCCGGCGCCGGCCGTGCCGCCAGCACATGCCGCGGCCAGAACGCAATGCCCGGCTCGCTGCCGTCGCGCGAACCCACCCACACCCGGTGCCCGCTCCGGCACACGCCATCCAGCATCGCCGGCGCGAACGTCGGCACACGCAGCGGCAGCACTTCCAGTTCCCAGATCGAAAGCGGCAGTGGCACGCCGACAAATTGATCCAGAACGTCCTCCAGCCGATCGATCGCCCGCTCGACTGATACCCCTTCCGCCGCGACATGCTGCCACGCCAGCAGATGCCGCTGCAGCGCCGACACATCCGCCGCCGCCGCCGCGCGCCGCTGCCGCCGAAGCGCGATGTGCCGCAGTTGCTCCACATATTCCGTCCATGCAATCCGCCGATCGGCCAGTTCATGCAGAAACCCCTCCCGCGCCAGATCGTCCAGAATGCCGGCGACGTCAGGCCCCATCCACGAAAGTTCGGCGACAATCGCCTCGCGCGTCGTCACCGGCACGCGCCGCAGCGCCTGCTCCACCAGCAGCCTCCGCGCTTCATGCCGCGCAAGAGCCGATTCCAGAATCGCCGCCGGAAGATCGCCGTACGCCACCGGGACAAAGTCACTGCCCGTCCACTGCCGCAGCCCCGGCCGCTTTTTCCGCGCCGCCAGCAGCGGCGCCAGATTCTCCGCCGCCATCCAGCGGTGCGCCCCCGGCGTCCACTCGACCGACAACACCCGCCGCTTCAGCGAAAGCTCCGTGAGAAACGTCGCGGTCTCCGCTGCCGAAGTCGTCGTCCATTCCGACCACGCCGCATCGTCCGCGCGTTCAATGGGCACTCCGATCGCCCCGGTCGCTTCAATTTTTTCCAGCAGCTCCTCCGCCGTGCGCGCCGGATAATCCGCCGCCGTGATGCGCCGCCGCAGCGTCGCTTCATCCGCCTCCGTCCACGGCGCGGGCTCCGCCGTCGCGCCCTCCGCCCCCGCCGAACGCTTCTGCAAAATGTCATCGAGCAATTGCTGATCGACCGTCGGCTCAACTTCGCTTTGCACCAGCGGATCGTCCCACGCATACAGATACGTCTGCGTGAACTGTGCATAGAGCGATCGCGCAAACGGCGACGGCTGCGGATTGCGCGTCGCCAGCACCGTCACCGCTCCCGATTCAATCCCCGCCAGCAGCTCCCGCACCCGCTCGATCCCCAGCACATCCTGCAGAATCTCCCGATAGGTCTCGAGAATAATCGGAAAATTCCGCTGCTTTTTCACCAGCGCCAGCAAATGCCTCGCCCGCAGCCGCTGTTGCCACAGCGGCGTGCGCTGCGTCACATTCATCCGCGGCAGCATCAGCGCCCGCGCCGCATTCTGCCGGAACCGCAGCCCGAACAGCGCCGTCGCCTCCAGCGTGTCCGCAATCTCCGCCTCAAACGTCCCCGACCGCAGCCACGCCAGCGGATTCTCCGGAATTTCCCCCGTCTCCACCGGCGGCCGAATCAAAATGCCATCATCATGATGCACCAGCTGCGCCGGCAGCCGCCGCGCCGCAAACTGCGTCTCCAGCGCCAGCCGCAACGCATAATTCACCCGCGACCCATACGGCGTGAGAATCGCAATGATCGGCTCCCCCGTGCGATCCAGAAAATGCTCCACCACCACCCGCGCCCGCGTCGGAACCGATCCCGCCGCAAGCTGCCGCCGATAAAACGCAACCGCATTATCCGCCGCCTGATCGTCAAAATGCCGCTCCCGAATCAGCCATTCCCGCGTCGCGTCATCGCCGCGCTCGTTCAAATGCGCTTCCATGTCTCCATGAAACTGCGCCACCGCCGCCCCCAAAAGCTCCGACCGCGGCGCCGCCTCCCCGCGCCAGAACGGCATCCGTGATGCCCCTGGCGCCGCCGGCTCCACCAGCACCCGGTCCGCATCGATCCGCACCACCCGCCACACCTGCGACCCCAGCACCACCCGATCCCCCTCCTTCGTCTCATACACAAACTCTTCATCCAGCTCCCCCAGCCGCACCCCCGGCCCCGCCGTCGCCTCTTCCCGTGGCGAAGGCGCCGAATCAGCCGTATCAATTTTCCCCCGCGTCGCCCCCACCAGAAATACCGGAAACTGTCCCGTATCCGAAATCACTCCGCTGTTCACCATCACTACCTTCCCCGCCCCCGGCATCAGGATCAATTCGTCATTCACCCGATCCCACGTGATCCGCGGCCGCAATCCCTGCGAGGTCACCCGCTCCGCCCGCTTCGACAGCATCGCCGCCACATTGTCAAATTGCTTCTCCGTCAGTGTCGCATACGGCATCGCCCGCCGAAAAATGCGAAATAGATCGCCCCGCTTCCACGACCGCGGCACGCACGCCGCCACGATCTGCTGCGCCAAAACATCCAGCGGATTCTGCGGAATCCGCGTCTCTTCCACCTGCCCCGCATACATCAGCGGCACCAGCGCCCCAAACCCCGGCAACTCCGCAAGCCCGCGAGCCAGCAGTCGCCCCTTCGCCGTCGCCTTTTCCAAATGTCCCGCCCGCCCCACGCGCTGCAGCGCCGACGCCACATTCCCCGGCGAATCCACCTGGATCACCAGGTCCAATGCCCCCACATCGATCCCCAGTTCCAGCGAACTCGTCGCCAGCACCGCATCCACTTCTCCGCGCTTCAGCTTCTGCTCCGTCTCCAGCCGCACCTCGCGCGCAATCGACCCATGATGCGGCAGAATCACCGGCGCCTTCGGTAGCGCCTGCTCCGGATGCTTCTCCTGATACTCCGCCTCCGCAATCAATTCATCCTGAAACTTCGCCGCCAGCCGCTCCACCAGCCGCCGCGAATTCCCAAACACCAGCGTCGAGCGGTGATCCCGAATCATCTGCAACACCGACCTGGTCACCTCCCGCCAATGCCCCACCGGCCGCCGCTTCTTTTCCTCCGGATCAACCGCCGCCTCCTCTTCATCATCCGTCGCCGAAAACGGACACACCACCCCGATATCCAGCCGCTTGCGCTGCCCCGACGGCACAATCTCGATCGCCCGCGCCTTGCCCGCATCGTCATATCCCGCCAGCCAGCGCGCAATCAGCTCCTCCGGCCGCGCCGTCGCCGAAAGCCCGATCCGCACCAGCGGCCCCGCCGGCTCCGTCGGCACATACACCCCCGGAGCAATCTTCAGCCGCCGCGCCCCCGCCCCGCCCTTCCCGCTCTCCAGCGCCGCCCGCTCCGCCTCCAACCGCTCCAGCAAAAGCGAAAGAAATGTCCCCCGCTTCGATCCCGCCAGCGCATGCACCTCATCGACAATCACAAATCGCGCCGTCGCCAGCACCGTCCGCGCCCCGCTCGTCAGCATCAAATTCAGCGATTCCGGCGTCGTGATCAGAATATGCGGCGGCCGCTTCACGATCGCCACGCGCTGCGAACGCGGCGTATCCCCCGTCCGCAGCGCCACCGTCATCTCCGGCCACGAACGCTTCATACCCGCCGCCTCTTCCGCCAACTCCTCCAGCGGCCGCAGCAAATTCTTCTGCACATCATTCGCCAGCGATTTCAGGGGCGACACATAAAGAATCTGCACGCCCCACAATGTCCCCCCCCCACCGCTATCCGCCTCCAGAAGTTTCCGCGCCAGCCAATCGATCCCCGCCAGAAACGCCGCCAGCGTCTTGCCCGACCCCGTCGGCGCCAGAATCAACGCCGACTTCCCCGCCGCGATCAACGGCCACCCCGCCACCTGCGGCGGCGTCGGAATCCCCACGCGCTTCTCGAACCACGACGCAATCACCGGATGAAATGGTTGCAATGCCGCATGCATCCCCTGATCTTAGCAGGGAAACCGCCACGCGCGCTGGCCCCCGCCGCCCGCGCAAAACCTCCTGGAGATTCGCCATGACCCAAACCCTCTACGCCCCCTGGCGACTCGATTACATCAAAGCCGTCAGCGACGGCCCAAAGGAATGCTTCCTCTGCGCCGCCGCCAAAACCCCCGAAGCCGACGATGCCAACCTCGTCCTCCGCCGCTCCCAACGCTGCCTCCTCATGTTGAACCGCTACCCCTACGTCAACGGCCATCTCCTCGTCGCCCCCTACCGCCACGCCCCCACGCCCGTCGAATGCACCCCCGAAGACCGCGCCGAAATGATGGAACTCCTCGTCGTCGGCCAGCAGGCCCTCGCACACGCCATGAATCCCCAGGGCTTCAACATCGGCATCAACATCGGCAAATGCAGCGGCGCCGGCGTCCCCGGCCACGTTCACGTACACATCGTCCCCCGATGGAACGGCGACATCAATTTCATGACCATCATCGGCAATGTCCGCATCATCCCCCAGGCCATCGAGCAGGCCTTCGCCTCCCTCAAAGCGGCGCTCAGCTCGAACTCAACTGGCTGAGCGGAGGCGATTTTTCCGGCAACCCACTGGAACTTCCGCCGCCGCACGCCTACCAATTGTTCGCAGGGACCGCCACAACCGTGATGCCCGCCAATTCGCCGCACCGAAAGCTCACGGCAGGGATGCGAGGAGGACACCATGATCGATCCAGCCAGCGTCGCCAGGCCCGTACGACGCTATATCGCCGGCGGCTGCACCCCCGTCCACGATCAACTCGCCGTCGAAGAACCCCTCGAAATCCGCATCGGCTATGGCCCCCGCAACGACCGTCACGTCAAAGCCGTCTCCATCACCATGCGCACCCCCGCAAGCGACGCCGCCGCCACCGAGGATTTTGAACTCGCCGCCGGCTTCCTCTTCACCGAGGGCATCCTCCACACGCGCGACCAGGTCGAACGCTGCTTTTACTGCGGACCCGAAACCTCCGCCCTCCGCCTCCACAACGTCGTCCGCGTCGAGCTCGCCCCCCCCACCGGCAACACCGTCCTCGACCTCGACCGCCTCGAACGCCACTTCTACACCACCAGTTCCTGCGGCGTCTGCGGCAAAACTTCCATCGACGCCGTCCGCACCCAATGCCCCGCGCCGCTCCACGATCATTTCACCGTCGCCCCCGACATCATCCACGCCCTCCCCGAATTCCTCCGCTCCGCTCAGGCCGTCTTCGATCGCACCGGCGGCCTCCACGCCGCCGCCCTCTTCGACGCCCACGGGCGACTCGTCGCTCTTCGCGAAGATGTCGGCCGCCACAACGCTCTCGATAAACTCATCGGCTCCCAATTCCTCGCCAACTGCCTCCCCGCACACGACCGCATCCTCCTGGTCAGCGGCCGCGCCAGCTTCGAACTCGTCCAGAAAGCCGCCATGGCCGGCATCCCCATCCTCGCCGCCGTCGGCGCCCCCTCCAGCCTCGCCGTCGATCTCGCCCGCGAAAGCAACATCACCCTCCTCGGTTTCGTCCGCGAAAACCGCTTCAACGCCTACACCGCCGAACACCGCATCGCATAACCAGCCCCGCCTCCAACGGGCGCTCCCCAACGCAATTGAACCAGTTGAACCAATTTTTCCAATTCTTCCCCCCTTCCGCCTCACCGCCCCAGCAACTTCCCCGACAACCCCCGCGCCGCCTGCACCAGCCCCGCCACCCGCACCCGCCTCCGCAACTGCTTCAATTCCGCATCGTGCGGCGCAATATCCAATGCTTCCCGCAGCCAGAACCGCGCCCGCACAAAATCTCTTTTCGTCAGATACGCCATCGCCAGGTTGTGCATCGCCACCATGTACTTCGGCTGAATCCGCAACGCCTGCTTCGCCTGCTCGATCCCCTCATCCGTCCGCCCCGCCATCAGCAGCGTCACCGCCAGGTTGTGCCGCGCCCCCGCGCACCGCGGATTCGCCCCCAGCACCCGGTTGAACGCCACCTCCGCCGATCCCAATTGCCCCAAATCCATCAGCAGGTTCCCCAGCTCCAGCAGCACCTCCTCCTCATGTTGCTGCTGCGCCAATTCGCAATTCGCGTGATACAGCGCCTCCGACCGCGCCCCCTGCTCGTGATAAATCTGCGCCAGCCGCAAATGGGCCGCCGGATACGTCCGATCCTTTTTCACCACCCGCCGAAACTGCTCCAGCGCCCCCCGCAAATCGCCCGCTTCCCGCGACAACTCCCCAAGCTGAAAATGTGCCGTGCATTCCTCCGGCTGCAATTCCAGCACCTGCCGGAACTTTTCCGCCGCCGCCCCCCGGTCGTCCATCTCGATCAGCAATTCCCCCAGGTCCAGCAGCACGTCGATGTCCCCCGGATTCGACCGCAGCTCCTCGATGAAATTCGTCCGCGCCTCCGCCAACTGCCCCTTCGCCCAGCACGCATCCCCGATCCGCGCGTGCACCTGCGGATAATCCGGATCCATCTCCGTCACTTGCCGCCAACACCACAGCGCCCGCTCGAACATCCCCCGCGCGAACAGCGAATTCCCGATGTGGTAAAAACAGAAGGGACACTTTTCCTTCTGCTGCCGCGCCAGATAAAACATCTCCTCCGCCCGCTCGTGCTCGCCCTTCTCCGAATACGCCACGATCCGGTGGCAATAGCACGCCTCGATCGACGCGTCGATCGATTCCACCCGCTCAAAATGTGCGATCGCCTCATCGTAATTCCCCGCCCGGTTGCAGTCCTGCCCCAGCGCCAGCAGGATCTCCACGTCATGGGGATCCAGTTGCAGGGCGTTCTTGTACGCCGCGATCGCTTCATCAAAACGATCCAGCGCGTCGTACGTCAGCCCCAGGTTGAAAAGCCACGAGCCGTTGTACGGATTGATGGCGATCGCCGCCTTCAACTCGTCGAGCGCTTCCTGCCAGTGCCCGCGCTCGTAAAGCTCGTGGGCCTTCTCCACGCGTTGTTCGGCTTCATCCCACTCAGTCATGAGCGGCTCGTCTCCGGACCATCAACTCACCCGATGCTATCAAACCGCCCCCCGCAAGGGAAGAGGCAGCCGCCTCCAATCAGCGCCGCGCTTCTCCAAACCTGAAACATCAACGCGCCGGCAAATCCTCCCTCGCCGCTCGCCGCGCCGCTCGCCGCGCGAACCGGGCAGCGGCCGCGCGCTCAGGGGCGGCTCGTCGCCGGCTCGGTCGCGGCCGGCGCGGGCGCCTCCGCGAGCCGATCGAGCTGGGCGACCATCTCCTGCGCCTGTTGATTGTCCGGCTCCGCGGTCACGGCCTCGCGCGCCCAGTGACGCGCCGCCTGCAGGTGGCCCGTGCGCAGTTCCAACTGCGCCAGGTCCATCCGCGGCTGCGCGAATGTCGGATCCACGTCCGCCGCATTTTCCAACGCCTCACGCGCCCCTTCCTCATCGCCGCGCTGCGCCCGCATGAACCCCACCCGCAGCCAGCCCGCGGCCAGATGGGGATCCACTTCCACCGCCTTTTCAAACGCCTGCTCCGCGCCGGCCGGGTCGCCGGCCTTCCCGCGCAGGGCCCCGATGTCCACATACAGAATCCCACGCTCCTGCGCGGTCCCCGTCGGAGCCGCGACGCCTCGCTTGTACATCTCCTCGGCCTCCTTGAAGCGGCCCATGGCGATGTAGGCGTTGCCCAGGTTGGTGAATCCCGCAACCAGGTCCGGCCTTTCGACAACCACTTTTTGCCAGTTCTCGACCGCTTCCCCCACCGCCGTCGGGTCGTCCTGAAGCCGGTCCATCGCCATCGTGCCCAGGCGCGCGTGCGCCAGCCAGGAATTGGGATCGTGCGCCAGCAGATCGTTCCACACGCCCGCGGGAGTCGTGTAGACCTCGGCGATCGTGCCCGTATCGATGGCGAGCAGCGCCAGCACGCCCAGCGCCGCGGCCATGACCGCATTCCACCGCCTCACCGATCCGTGCCGGGCCAGCCAGACCACCACCGCGCCCACCGTCGCGCAGAACGCCGGCATCGCCGGATACTGCCAGTGGTTCGACACCAGCGAATACCGCATGAAGTAAATGTCGATGAAGCCCAGCGTCGGCAGAAGCATCACCACGTAAATGATCAGCGCCGCGGCCCAGCCCCGCCCGATCCTGCGGGAGAGCACCACCAGCGCCGCAATGACCAGCACGATGAGGATGTCCGGGACAAACGCGATTGCCCCGAAACGCGCCGCGTTTTCCCACCAGGCGGTCGGATACGCGAAGGTGATATTCACGGGAAATATCGCCTTGCCCAGGTGCCACCACACGATCCATCCGGCGGTGGCCAGGCGCGACGCAAAGCCGTCGGTGCGAATCTGGGTATCGGCGATCGAGTTGTGCGCCTGGAACCACATCGTCACCAGGCCCAGGGCCAGCGACATCAGAAAATAGGGCAACGTCCGCAGGAACGCCGGCACCGTGAGACGCCGGCGGTACCAGAGGATCGCCAGCAGGGCCACCGGAAGCATGACGACCGCCGTCTTGGCCAGCAGCGCCAGCACGAACAGCACCAGCGAGCCCACGTAGAGCGGCCAGCGGCCGGAGCGCTCGGAGCGCACCCACAGCAGCAGGGAAGCCATCGCCAGACAAAGACAGAGCGTGTTCTTGCCTTCGGCGATCCAGGCCGGAGACTCGGCGTTGACTGGGTGCAGCGCGAAGAGCAGCGCGGCAAGCAGTGCGCCGGGAATGCGGAGGGCCCGGAGTACGCGCCACAACAGGATCGCCGTGCCCGCGTGCAGCAGGACGTTGACCAGGTGGTAGCCGCCGGGAACGCCGGGGCCGAAGACGCGCCACTCGATCCAGAAAAGGGAGGAGGTCAGGGGGAAATAGTCGGGCAAGGCGCGCGTGAACCAGATGGTGTAGAGACCGTTGGAGGCGTGTATCGCGGGGTTGGAGATCGCGAGATCGTAATCGTCCCAGAAGAACTGACCGCCGAAAATGAGCGGGGAAAATGCCAGGAGGGTCACGATAAGGATCACCAGCGGCGGCAGCCAGGGCCGGCGCGGGTCTTCGAGCTGGAGTTTGAGCATGAGCATATCTTACCGGGCCGCGGGGCAGGGGTGGTATAGCCATGGGATCCTTCTCCGATCGTTCATGTGAGGCTGGGTGAGGGTCACATGGCGCGGGCCGGCGGGGCGGGCGTGTGAGGGGCCGATGCGGAGGGGGCCGCGTTTTCGGCGGCGAGTTCTTCGGCTTCCAGGCCGAGCTCCTTGAACTTCTTGTTCAGCGTGTTGCGGTTGATGCCCAGGAAGTCGGCGGCTTTGATTTTCACGCCGCTGCATCGCCCGAGGGCTTTTTCGATGAGCGCTTTTTCAACCTGGCGAATCACCATGTCGTAAATCTGGCCCTCGCGCAGCTCGAATTCGTTGATCGACTGCTCGGCGAGGCGGCGGGTCAGGGCGTCGATGCCTTCCGAAGCGACATTCGCGCGGCCCTGCTGGGCGAAGGCGCGGATCGCCGTGGGCAGCAGGTCTTCGCTCAGGGTGTCGCCCCGGGAGAGGACGACGGCGCGTTCCATGGCGTTTTCGAGTTCGCGGACGTTGCCGGGCCAGGGATAGCGGACGAGGACGTTGAGCATTTCCTTGGAGATTTTGCGGAGGCCTTTGGCGTTCTCGGCGTTGAATTTGTCGAGGAAGAAATCGATGAGGCGGGGGATGTCCTCGCGGCGGTTGCGCAGGGGAGGAAGGAAAATGGTCACGACGTTGAGGCGGTAGAAGAGGTCTTCGCGAAAGCGGCCCTTGCCGACTTCTTCCTGCAGGTCGAGATTCGTGGCGGCGATGATGCGGACGTCGACTTTCATGGTGCGGTTGTCGCCGACGCGTTCGAACTCGCGTTCCTGGAGGACGCGCAGGAGCTTGACCTGCAGGCCGGTGTCGATGGTGCCGATTTCGTCGAGGAAGAGCGTGCCGCCGTTGGCGGCTTCGAAGCGGCCCATTTTGTCCTTGATGGCGCCGGTGAAGGAGCCTTTGACGTGGCCGAAGAGTTCGGATTCGAGGAGGGTGCCGGTGAGCGCGCCGCAGTTGACGCGGATGAAGGGTTTGTCGGCGCGATTGGAATTGTAGTGGATGGCCTTGGCGATGAGTTCCTTGCCGGTGCCGGTCTCGCCGAGGATGAGACAGGTGGCGCGGGAGGAGGCGACCTGGGCGATGGTGTCGAAGACATCGAGCATCGCGGGGGCGGAGCCGATGATGTTGTCGAATTTGTATTTGGCGCGGAGGTTGGCGGACATGGAGCGCTTTTCCTCCTGCCATTCTTCGCGCTCCTGGGCGACGATTTCGTTGATCTTGAGGGCCTGGGCGATGAAGGAGGCGATGATTTCGAGGAGGCGCTGGTCGGAGCGGAGGGTGTCGGCATCTTTGTAGGGTTTGTCGACGGAGATGGCGCCGACGGTGCGGCCTTCGGTGCGGATGGGGACGCAGATGAAGGAAGTCTGGACCGCGCCCCCTGCTCCGGCGCCGCCCCCGCCGCCGCCGGTGATGGAGCGGGCGCCGGTGCGGTTGAGGAAGCGGTCATCGGCGGCGAGGTCGGGCACGACGATGGATTGGCCGGTGGCGACGACGGTGCCGGTGATGCCTTCGCCGAGCGCGTAGGTGCCGCGGTGGATTTCTTCGGGGGTGAGCCCCATGGCAGTTTCAATGCGGATTTTGCCTGTGGGTTCGTCGAGGAGGACGAGGGAGCCGCGTTCCATGCCGAGTTTTTGGGCAAGGACGCGCATGGTCTGTTCGAAGACGGCGTGGAGGTCGAGGGTGGACCCGAGGGCGCGGCTGATTTCGTTGAGGAGGCTGAGTTCGAGTTCTGCGCGTTCCATAACCTCTCGCCTGTGGGCATCGTGCTGGCCGTCGGCGGGGTCGGTGTCAAGGGGGTCGTGCGGTGCCGGGGCAAGGGATGCGGGGTGTTTGACTGGGGTTTGCGTTTCGGTAGAGCAAACCTCGTGCACAGCGGGGCTGGGAGAGGTGGAAGAAGCCAAGGGAGCGCTCCGTTTGGGGGCAGTCTGGGGCTCCTGATCATTCGTCAAGTTTATGAGTTGCAGCCACTTATATTTTTGCATAGGAGGTTGTCCGGAAATCTGCACAAGTTTTAGGCGGCTTGGAAAATCAAAAAAGGGCGTACGGAGCGTTCGGAATTCTTGCCTAGATTGTAAGCATTGTACCTGACGCACGGGTAAATGCGAGTGGCGAGAGGTGGGCGGGGAATTATCCACGAATGCGCACGAATGGACACGAATCGGAGGTCTTGGGGAAATTGTTTGGGGTTTTGCTCGGTGATTTCCGGGGGTTTTGTAAAAAAGGTTGAGTTTTTGCCGTTGTGTCTTTTGCAATTGGTGGTTTTCTTCGTTGTGTACCGGGGCTGGACGGGGTTTAGACACAGTGATGGCGGGTGAGGGGTGGGGATTTGGGGGGATTATTCGCATGTGTGGGTGCGTTGAGCATGATGAAATAAGTGGCATGGTGCTTCTCCCCGCTGCGACACGAGACAAGGTCGGCCAAGGCCGACCGCTAAAAGTGGCTGACGCCTAGAGAGAACGGATTTGGGATGGGGAAGGTTCCGGGAAAGTTTGGATTTTGTTCGAGGATGGTCGGCGTTGATGATTGACGGGTGGACGGAGGCGACGGAGGTTGGGGGGCGGGGTGGGGCAGTGCGCGGTTAGGGGGGGGAGAGCATTTGCCACCAGGTGCGGGCGAAGGGGAGGAGGGGGGGGATGAGGGGGGCGGGGAGGTGGGTGGTGAATTTTTCGGGGAGGAGAGGGAGGGTGGCGCGGAGGGGGACGCCGGTGAGGCGGGGGAGTTCGTGGAGGTTGGAGAGGATGGTGAGATCGCGCTGGGGTTCGGGGGGGACGCGGTTGGCGATGAGGCCGGCGACGGCGAGGTTGCGGTCGCGGATGGCGTGGACGGTGAGGAGGGTGGCGTTGAGTGTGCCGAGGGAGGCGTCGGTGACGACGATGACGGGGAGGCGGATGGCGGCGGCGAGGTCGGCAATCATGAAGTCGTGCTGGTCGAGGGGGACGCACCATCCGCCGGCGCCTTCGACGAGGAGGACGTCGCAGTTTTCCTGCCACCAGTCGAGAGCGGCGGCGACGCGGGCCCAGTCGGTGGGGCGGCCTTCGACTTCAGCGGCGAGGCGCGGGGCGACGGGAGCTCCGTAGCGGACGGGGGAGAGGTAAGCGGAGAGGGAGGGATCGGCGGGGTCGAGGCCGGCGGCTCGGGCGGAGATGTCGGTGTCGGGGGAGAGGTAGTCGTCATCGGTGAGCAGGTCGGTGGGATGGTTGGCGCGGTCGGGGTTTTTGGGGCAGCCGGAGGCGACTGGTTTGCAGATGCCGACGCGGACGTGGAGACGACGAAGCGCGCCGGCGAGGGCGGCGGTGACGGTGGTTTTTCCGATATCGGTGGCGGTGCCGGTGATGAAGAGTCCGGGGCCGCGGAAGGGGCGGATGCGGGTGCGGGGGTGGTCGGGGTGGAATTCGGGGTAGGGGGTGAGGGGTTGGGGGAGGGCGTCGGTCACGGCGGGACCTCGCGACGTTTTTGGGCCAGGATTGCGGGTATCCAATCGATGGACTGTACCACGACGTGGAGGAGGTGGCGAAGGTTTTCTTCGCGGATGGCGAGTGGGGGCATGATGACGAGGGTGTCGGCGAGGGGTCGCATCATGAGGCCGAGGGGGCGCATGCGGCGGCAGAGTTCGCCGCCGACGCGCCAGTGGTAGGGGAAGGTGTTGCCGGCTTCGTCGGCGATGTCGATGGCGGCGACGAGGCCGAGGTGGCGGATGTCTTTGACGAAGGGTTTTTGGCGGAGGGGTTCGAGGGCTTCGGCGATGAGTGGGGCCAATTTGTTGACGTGGTCGAGGAGGCGGCTTTTGTCGAAGAGGTCGAGGGAGGCGAGGGCGACGGCGCAGGCGAGGGGGTGGCCGGTGAAGGTGTGTCCGTGGAAGAAGGTTTTGGCGGCATTTTCGGGGAGGTTGGGGTTGACGTAGAAGGCGTCGAAGATTTTTTGGGTGGTGAGGGTGGCGCCGAGGGGAAGGTATCCGGCGGTGAGGCCTTTGGAAAGGCAGAGGAAGTCGGGCGACGAGTGCTGAGTGCTGAGTGCTGAGGACTGAGTATTGGCGTGTTCGGCGGCGAACATTGTGCCGGTGCGGCCGAAGGCGGTGAGGACTTCATCGAAGATGAGGAGGGTGTTGTGTTGATTGGCGAGGGTGCGGAGGTCGCGGAGGAATTGCGGGGGGTGCATGAGCATTCCGCCGGCGCCCTGGATGAGGGGTTCGATGATGATGGCGGCGTAGGTGTCGGGGTTTTTGGAGAGGAGGGAGTTGATCGCGGCGAGGGTGGCGGCGGTGTTGGCGTGCGTGGGTGGGGGGACGAAGTCGACGGGGAAGGTGAGGCCGCGGAAGGTGTGGTGGAAGAGGGGGATTCCGCCGAGGGAGACGGCGCCGAGGGTGTCGCCGTGGTAGGCGTTTGAGAGGGCGATGAAGCGGGAGCGGGCCCCCCCCTCGACCGCCCCCCCCCCCCCCACCGCTCCCTGACGGTCGCGGCTCTGAACAACATGGGCGGGGACGCCCATGCCACGATTGCGCCAGTATTGGAAGGCCATTTTGCAGGCGACTTCGACGGCGGTGGAGCCGTTGTCGGAGTAGAAGCATTTGTCGAGGGCGAGGCCGCGGGAGCGGGCGAGGGTGACGAGGCGCTCGGCGAGGAGGGTGGCGGGGATGTTGGCGAGGCCGAGGAGGGTGGTGTGGGCGATTTTGTGGAGCTGGTCGGTGAGGGCGGCGTTGAGTTCGGGGACGTTGTGGCCGTGGATGTTACACCAGAGGGAGGAGACGCCATCGATGTAGCGGCGGCCATCGGTGTCGAAGAGGAATTCGTCCTGGCCGCGTGCGATGGTGATGATTTCTTTTTCTTCGCACCAGGGCTTCATGGGGGTGAAGGGGTGCCAGAGGAATTGGCGGTCGAGGTCGGCGAGATGGTGGGTGGAGGGGATGGTCATGGGCGTATAATGGTAGTGAGTAATTGGTAATTAGTAATTGGTAATTGACGTTTGGCTGCGTTTTTTTCGGTGGGAGGGTTTATGTGGAATTTGGGGCAGCATGGCGAGCAGCGGGACGATCCGTATGAGGCGGAGCGGCGGCGGATGATCGAGCGGGATTTGCGGGGGCGGGGGATCGTGCTGGGGTCGGTGTTGGGGGCGATGGAGCGGGTGCCGCGGCATTTGTTTGTGGCGCACGATTATGTGCAGCGGGCGTATGCGGATGAGGCGTTGCCTTCGGCGGAGGGGCAGACGATTTCGCAGCCGTACATGGTGGCGGCGATGACGCAGGAGCTGGGGGTGAAGCGGGGGGATCGGGTGCTGGAGCTGGGGACGGGGACGGGGTATCAGACGGCGATCCTGGCGGAGCTGGTGGGGGCGGAGGGGCGGGTGTTTACGGTGGAGCGGATGGAGGGGCTGGGGAGGTCGGCGGAGCGGCGGCTGCGGGGGATGGGGTATGAGAACGTGACGGTGTGGGTGGGGGATGGGTCGAACGGGTGGCCGGTGGAGATGTGGCCGCGCGGGGAGGGGTGGCCGGAGACGCCGCGGTTTGAGCGGATATTGGTGACGGCGGGCGCGCCGGAGGTTCCGAGGCCGCTGGTGGAGCAGTTGGCGGAGGGCGGGGTGATGATTATTCCGCTGGAGGATGCGCGGCACGGGGATCGGGCGGAGATGTTGACGCGGGTGGAGAAGCGGGAGGGGAAGGTGGTGCGGACGGAGTTATTTTCATGCCGGTTTGTGCCGCTGGTGGGGCGGCATGCGTATTCGACGGAGTGAGGGCGGAGCGGGCGGCGCGCACGGGGGGCGGATCAGGTGGATTCTTTGCGGGTGGGGAAGGGCTCGCGGGGGATGTAGTTGAGGCGTTTGGCGATGGCGTCGAGGCCGGCCCATTCGTTGAGGAAGCGGCTGGCGGCGCCGATCTGGGATTGCATGAAGAGGGAGCCGCGGTAGACGCTGAAGAGCAAGGAGGTGACGGGCTGGTACTGGTGGAGGTTGAGGACGTAGACGGCGAGGTGGGAGTCGTCGTTGAGGGTGGTGGCGACGGAGGGGAGGCTGGGGGCGGTGGCCGGGGAAGTGGCGGGGGCGGAAGCGGCGGCGGGGCGGGAAGCGGGCTGGGTGGCTGGGGATTTGCTGGTGAGATCGAAGACGGCATCGACGAGGCCGGGGACTTTGGTCAGGGACGTGGGGGCGGCGGAGGCTTCCATGCGGCTGATGGCGGGGGAGGTGTCGGCGGTGAAGCCCTGGGCTTTGGCGAGGGTGAGGAGGTCGTCGGCGGCCTTGGCGTGGGAGGCTTTTTCGGCGAGGTCTTTGGCCTGCTGCTGGTGCTGCTGATAGAGGGCGAGGTGCTTGAGATCGTCGATGACGCGGGCGCGGACTTCGTCGAGGGTTTTGGGTTCGTGGGCGGGATCGGCGGCGGTGACGCGGTAGACGTAGAGGTTGCCGTCGGCATCGGTGAGGACGGGGCCTTCGATGCCGACCTGGAGGGAGAGGCGTGTGGTGATGGGGGATTTGGAGGGATCGACGAGTTCCTGGACGTCGAGGGCGAGATCGGGGAAGGCGAGGTTGTCGTGGGTGGTGCGGTAGGTGGCGGCGCCGATGCCGGGGATTTTCTGGAGCTGGGGGCGAGCGTCCCAGGTGTTGGGGTCGGTGTGGGCGTAATCGGGTTTGTAGCCGTTGAATTCGCGGGTGGTCTGGATGCCGTCGGCGATTTTTTCGTAGGAGGTCCAGTCTTTAGCGGGGACGGGTTCGCGGAAACCCTGTGCGGTGGTGAGTGCGGTTTTCCAGGGTTCGGCGGCCTGGGCGAGGGCGCGATCGACCATGCGGTGAAGGAGCTTGGTGGCGCGGTCTTTGAGCTGGGCCTCGACGAGCTGGTCGCGGACGTCGTCGAAGGGCTTGATGGCGGGAGCGGTGGAGGCGGTGCGGGTGGCGGGCTGGGATGCGGGGGCGGAGGCAGTTTGTGTGGCGCTTTGTGTGGCGGGTTGGGAAGCGGGCTGGGAGGCGGGGGCGGCGGTGAATTCTTCGGGGTGGTCTTTGTAATACTTGTAGGCCTGCTCGACATCATCGCGGGTGGGTTTGAACTGGGCGCGGACTTTGGCGTAATCGAATTTGAGCCATTCGAGCTGGACGCGGTTGGGGTATTTGTAGCCGAAGGGATAGGTGTGGCCGTCGATGGTGGGGGCGGCGGCGTCGGGTCCGAGGGCGGAGAGGGGTTCGGTGTTTTTGTAGAGGTCGAATTGCTTTTGGATCTGTGCGGGGGAGGGATCGGGGATTTTGTCGAGGGCGCCGGTATCGGGGAGGAGGGCGTAGTTGAACTGGACGTGGCTGAGGAAACCGTCGGCGGTTTGTTCCATTTCGGGGACGGAGACCTGGACGGCGGCCATGGCGAGGTTGCCGAGCTTGTGGATGAGGAGGGCGTCGCGGAGAGCGGAGCGGAATTCGGCGTCGGAGAGCTGCATGGCGTCGAGGTTGGTGCGGATGTCGGTTTCGCTGAGGCCGACCTCCTGGATGACCTGGTCGATTTCGCCATCGGAGACATAGAGGCCGTATTTCTGGGCTTCGGTGAGGAGGAGGTACCAGTGGATGTGCGCGGTGTCTTCGCTGCGGTCGTCGAGGGGCATGGCGAGGACCTGGTTGTCGCTGATGCGGGCGAGAGCGCGGAGCGGGAGGAGGAGGTGGAAGGCGTTGAGGACCTGGATATCGCGGGCGGCGACGTTGATCTGGCCCTGGGTGATGGTTTTGCCGTTGAGGGTGCCGCGGGGGATGGAGCTGGTGTCGCGGTTGTTGTTGAAAAGGGAGGGGAGGGCGAAGGTGAGCATGAGGAGGACGCCGAGGACGGCGAGGATGTGCTTACCGTAATCCTTCATCAACTGTCGCACGCGGGGAGCTCCGGGAAAAGTGGGAAGCCGGTCAGTTTAATCGAAGGCGGGGCGGGGACCAACCGTTGGGAAGCGGTTTTGCGAGGCAATTCGACGAGACGTAAATGGCCACGAAAAACACGAAGTGCACGAAAGTGGTGACGGTTTTGGAGGGACCCTTTGGGGTGCGGCCGGAGGGATTTGAGGGGGCGATAGCGCCTGTTTGATGGCGCTCGTTAGGTATTGGAGGGCGCGGCGGTGACGAGGGTGGGGCCGGGGGGTTGGAAGTTTTGGAGGAGGGCGAGGAGTTCGGCGGGGTCTGGGGAGGACATGAGGAGGCGGCGGTGTTTGGGTTTGATGAGCTGGCGGGCGACGGCGTTGTCGATGAAGGCGAGGAAGTGGTCGTAGAAGCCGGCGACGTTGAGGAGTCCGAAGGGCTTCTGGTGGAGACCGAGTTGTGCCCAGGTGAGGATTTCGCAGAATTCTTCGAGGGTGCCGAAGCCGCCGGGGAGTGCGATGAAGCCGTCGGCGAGATCGGCCATGAGTGCTTTGCGGTCGTGCATGGAGTTGACGATGCGGAGGTCGGGGAGGTCGATGTTGCCGATTTCTTTTTGCATGAGGAAGCTGGGGATGACGCCGGTGACGTGGGCGCCGGCGTTGAGGGCGGCGGTGGCGAGCGTTCCCATGAGGCCGATGTTGCCGCCGCCGTAGATGAGGCTGATTTTCTGGTCGGCGAGGAGTTGTCCGAGGGCTTGTGCGGCGAGGGCGTAGTGGGCGTCGGCGCCGAGGGAGGAGCCGCAGAAGACGGCGATGGATTTCATGGTTCACCATTGGCGGGGCATAAGAGACAGATAGGCTCGGAGGTCATGGGCAGCCTCTGAAAAGGTGTAGGGAGGCGGCGCGGGCAGATTGAGGTGGACAATGGCGTTGCGCAGTTCCCGGACCTGGTGGACGGGATCGATGAAATTTGACGGGAGAAACTTGGTTGCGGCGCCAACCACGTCGATGAGCACTCTCACGGGTGGATCGGTGGTTCTATGAAACGCGTTCGCCCAAAGTTCGCGCAAGGCGGCTTCGAACAAGGCGAAGATGTGGACGAGAAAGGTATTCTCGAGCCGGCGGAGAGTCCTGGGGAGTTCGGGCACACGGATTTGGGAACGGGGGACGCTGGAGGGGTCCTGTTGGAACTGGTGGTAAAGGCGCTCGACGGCGATCCGGCAAACGCGATATTCGCCGGTAATCCCATCGAATTGTTTGAGAATGTCCTTGAGCCTCATGGGGCGGTGAGGGCCTCAGCGAGATTGACGAAGGCTTTTTCGCCCCATGGGAGCGGCCAGGGGATGCGGTCCTCGGTGTAGAGCTTCCAGGCATCCTTCTCGCGGATGAGGAGGAGTTTGCGGAAGTGCAAGAGGCCGTAGATATCGACACGTCCGTCACCGGCGGTGACGTATCGTGCAATGGGTTCGACGACGAGGGCGCCGTTACCGGTGTGGACATGGAGGGAAGGGGCTCGATATTTGCCGAGGCGACGTTCTTCAAGTTCGACGCTCGGCCGTTCAACGGGCCAGCGGCGTGCTTTGGCCCAGGATTGAATCTGGTCAGCGAGATCGTCGAGGGCTGCTTTCCAGCGGCGACGTTCGCGAAGATGGGGCGCCGGTGCGGCGACTTGGGTCATGGGGACCTCCAGCGAGTGGCTGCTGCATTGTAGCAGCCGGTCAGACGAACTTGTCGACCAGTTTGACGGCTTTGGCGAGGGAGCCGGGTTGGTTGTCGAGGACGGCGGAGAAGAGGCGGTGGAAGGTGTTGAAGAAGTCGCGGAGTTCGGAGACGCGTTTGAGGTAGGTTTCGTGGGCGGCTTTGTCGGCGGGGGCAGCGCCGGGCTCGGGTTTTTTGCCGGCGAGGGCGAGGCATTCGTCGAGGCGGGTGAGGAGGGGATCGAGCTCGCGTTTTTTGCGTTCGCGGAGGATGACCTGGAACATGGTCCAGACGTCGGCTTCGGTGATGAAGAAATCGCGGCGGTCGCCGGGGACGCTGGTGCGGCGGACGATGCCCCAGTTGATGAGGTCGCGGAGGTTCATCGAGACGTTGCCGCGGGAGATCTGGAGTTCGTCCATGAGTTGTTCGGCGGTGAGGGGCTCGGCGGAGATCATGAGCAGCGCGTGGATCTGGGCCATGGTGCGGTTGATGCCCCAGTGATTGGCCATCTGTCCCCAGAGGTCGACGAATTCGCGGCGTGCGGCGGTGATGGCGGGAGCGGCGGGGGCGTGGGTGGCGGTTGGGCGCGTGGAAGAGGGATCGGGCATGGCGTGAACCCCGGAAAGGCGCTTGCGCCTGCCAGTATAGCCATGGCATCGGGTTTCAGAAAGTTTTGAAGGATTACTGGGGGGAGGGTTCTGCGGGCGGCGTTTGGGGGGTGGGCTTGAGCAGGGCGCAGGCGAGGAGTTTGGCGGCCTCAACGGAGAAAGGGTTGAGGCGCAGGGCTTTGAGGGCGTAGATGCGGGCTGTCGAGCGGTGGCCTTCGTTGAAGGCGCACCAGCCGATGGAGAGGGCGTAGCGGAGGCGGCTGGCGCGGTCGCGGCCGGGGCGCCAGTGTTCGGTCATTTCAAAAGTGCCGGCGACGTTGCGGCGTTTCCAGGCGTCGCGGCAGCCGGATTGCATGGCGGCGAGCTGGGCGGCGGCGCGGGTGCTGCTCATGGAGTTGTCGTGCTGGCGGTAGCGCACGAGCACGCGCGGGATGTTGTGGAGCGTGCCGACTTCGGCGAGGCGCAGCCAGAGGTCGAGATCTTCGGCGGATTCGTAGCGGGGGTTGTATCCGCCAAGGGCTTTGGCGGCGGCGAGACGGAAAGTGGCGACGGGATGGGGGATGGAGGTGTGACCGGCGAGGTGATGGCGGTCGATGTCGGCATGATCAATGGGGAGGCGGAGGGTGCGGAGCGGGCGGTCCTTGTGGTCGATGAGCTGGACGAAGCCGCCAACGAGGACGCAGTCGGGGTGGGCGCGGAGGTGCTCGACCTGGTCGGCGAGGCGCGTGGGGGTGCAGAGATCGTCGGCGTCGATGCGTGCGAGGAATTCGCCCCGGGCGAGTTCGAGGCCCTGGTTGAGCGAAGGGACAAAGCCGCGGTTTTCGCGTTCGATGAGACGGATGCGGGAATCGCGCGCCGCGTAAGAGCGGAGGACTTCGGGGGAGCGGTCGGTAGAACCGTCGTTGATGATGAGGAATTCGAAATCGGTGAAGGTCTGGTTGAGGACGCTGTCGAGGGTGGCGGGGAGGTAAGGCATGGCGTTGTAGACGGCCATGAGGACGGTGACGGCGGGCATGTTGGAATCTCGCGCGGACCTGGAGGTCGATGTGAAAGGTGATACGCAGCGGGGCGTGGCGCGGATGGCCGGCGCGGTCTCAGGCGACCGAGCGGCGGCGCTGGAGAGCGGCGCAGGCGAGAAGTTTCCATGCGGGGATGAAGACGGGATTCATGCGGAGGGATTTGGCGCCGTAGACGAGGGCGGTGCGGCGGTGGCCATGGAGAAAGGCAAGCCAGCCTTGTTGGAGGACATAATCGCGGCGGCTGCGGCGGTCGGGGCCGGGGCGCCAGTGGTGGTCGACGATGGGGCGGGGCGGGAGGCCGCGGCGTTGCCAGGCGTTCCGGCAGGCGGTGCGCATGGAGTCGAGCTGTCGTTGCTGGTGGAGGGAGGAGGCAGAATGGGGATGGTCGCGGTAGTGGAGAACGAGCGCGGGGAGATTGGCGATGCGGCGGACTTCGGCGATGCGGAGCCAGAGGTCGAGGTCTTCGGCGAAGGCGGTGGCGGGATCGTAGCCGCCGACCTGCCGGGCGATGGCGGTGCGGACCATGGCGGTGGGGTGATTGATGGCGGTGGTGCCGCCGAGATGGAGTTCGTCGAGGCTGGCGTGATCGGTGGGGAGGCGCATGAGGCGGATGGGTCGTCCGGCGTCGTCGATGGTTTGGAACCACCCCCCTACCGCGGCGACGTCGGGATGGCGGTGGAGGAAATCGAGCTGGCGGGCGATGCGGTCGGGAGCGGAGATGTCGTCGTGATCCATGCAGCAGAGAAAGGGGGCGCGGGCGAGCTCGAGGGATGTGTTGCGCACGGCGATGACGCCGCGGTTGGGCTGATCGATGATGCGGATGCGGGGATCGCGTTTTTCGTAAGAGCGGAGGCGGGCGAGGGTGTTATCGGTGGAGCCGTCGTTGATGATGAGGAATTCGAAATCGCGGAAGGTCTGCGCGAGGATGCTCTCGATGGCGAAGGAGAGGTGGGCGGCGGCGTTGTAGGCGCCCATGGCGACGGTGACGGCGGGCTGAGACACAGGGGGACTCCGAGACACACGGGAAGGATGTCAGGGGCGGTCCGGGTGCAAAGTCCATGGCGAAAGCGGCGGGGGCGGCCATTTTCACAAGGGAGAACGCAGCGTTTACTGGCTGAGTTGCTGATCGAAGAAGGCGATGCCCTGGGGGATGCCGGACTCGATCATGGCGTGGTAGTGGTCGCCGCGGTTGGTCATCGAGGTGACGATGTGGCCATGGGCGGCCTGAACGGCGGCGACGAAGGGGGCGAAGGTGTGGGGATCGACGACCTGGTCCTGGTAGGAACCGAAGAGGAAGATGGGTGTGGAGGTCATGCGATTGGCCAGGGAGATGGGGGAGACGTCGCGGGCGAAGGAAGCGGCGCCGGGATGGATCATGTCGAGGGACATGATGGCGGCGTGGTTGAAATCGAGGATATCGACGACTGGGCAGTATGCGGCGACCGCTTTAATGCGGGGTTCGCGCGCGGCGAGCATGAGGGCCAGCGTGCCCGCGGAGGAATGGCCGGCGGCAAAGAAGAGGCGGGGATCGGCCTGGGGAGCGCGTGCGGAGACGAAGTCGATGGCGCGGCGGAGGTTGAGCAGCCCGGCGTCGGCGCGCTGGAATTTTTCGGTGGCGACGGCGAACTGGGCGTTGTCCGCGTCGTCGGCCAGGGCGCCATCCAGGGAGTATCCGCAGACGATGAAGCCGGCGTCGGCGTAGGGGAGCAGCTCGGGGAGGTCGGCTGCGGTGAGGGATTTGCCGGTGACGCAGGGGCTGCCCGCGGGCGCGACGAAGACGCAGGGCGTGGGGGTGCGGGGATGATCGGGGATGAGGAGTTCGACGTGCATGAGCTCGAAGGAGGGGGCGCCGGTGGGGAAGGCGACGCGGTAGGCGCTGACGCTGTCGGCGGGCGTGGTGGGGGCGGGCAGCTCGGGGAAATCGCCGGTGGGCATGGGGGGCGAGTCGGCGGTGCCGCCGGCGTGCTTGGCGACGATGGAGGAGAGGGAGGCGGAGGGGGCCAGTGGAAAGGCGGAGGAATCGAGCGCGAGGGCGTGGGATTTGCGGGTGTGGCTGAAGGCGAGGGCGGCGATGCTGAGGGCGGCGACGGCGACGATTCCGGCGACGGCGTAGGTGAGGGGTTTTTCCCAGAGGGTGGGCTTGCGCTGCTGGCCGAGATAGACGCGGATGGCGGTGGGCCTGGAGAACATTTCGGCGGTGGCGGCGCGTGCGAGGACTTCGCGGAGGTGGTCGAGGGGGATGGAGCTGGGGAGCCCGGCGTTGAGGGAGGTGACGGAAGTGTTGGGGACGGGGATGACGGCGCCGCAGGCAGCGCATTCGACGGACTTGCCAGCCAGGGAATTGCCGAGGCGGTAGGCGTGGGCACAACGGGGGCAGGTCACGGCGATAGGCAAGGTGCTGGTCCTTTGATGCGGTTTTAGCGAAGGATCGATTTACTGTGCCACCAACGGGGCGTGATTGCAATATGAAAGTGGGGAATTTTTGCACAAAACCGGAAGATAAAAGCAGGCGGCGGAGGGGGTTGGGAGAGCGATTTCCGGGGTGCGAAAGGGCGGTTGGCGGCAACTTTAGCAGCGGGCACGCGTTGAACGGAGGCAGGCAAAGCGGCTGCCGCGGTTGTTTCCGGACGAGCCCTGGCCTGGCGACACACGAGCGATCATGACCCGGCACATGGATGAAGCAACTTCCGGCGGCGAACGGTCAGCGACGCCAAAACCCGGCAAAGTTTCCCGAACTTCCCAGACCTCCTCCCCGGCAGAGGCTGTTTCGCGGCAGGCGGGAGCGATACCGCGGCTGGCACGGCCATGGTGGCGCTGGCGGTGGGTCGAGGGGGCGCTCGTGCTGGCGCTGCTGGCGCTCTTGATCGCGGATCGGTGGCGGCTGTGCGAACAGTTCCTGTTCAGATGGACGGATGAAGATCAGGCGATCATGTGGTATGGGGCGTGGGAGCTGATGCACGGGCGGATACCGGAGCCCTGCTTTTTCGGGCAGGCGTACAACAGCGTGCTGGAGGGGTGGCTGGCGGTGCCGCTGATCTGGTGCGGGGTGAGCTACGCGGTGGCGGTGCCGCTGGTGACGGTGGTGCTGGGATTGCTGCCGTTTTTGCTGTTGGCGTATGCGGCGTGGCGGCGGCGGCAGTCGGTGGTGGCGGGGCTTGCGCTGGCGGTGCCGCTGGTGCTGCCGACGCGCTATGCGATGATGACCGGGATGCCGCGGGGATTTGTGACGGGGGTGGCCGTGGGGGCGGTGTCGGCGATGCTGCTCTTGCCACCGGCGGTGAGGCGGGAGGCGATGTGGTGGCAGGTGGTGGGGGGACGCGTGTGGGGGATGTGGCGCAGGAAGAAGGGAAGACAAGGAGACACGGAGACAAGGAGACAAGGAGAGGCGATGGCGGGGCGGCCGGTGATGGAGATGGGCGTGGAGGCGGGCGGAGCGGAGGCGGCGCCGGCGCTGACGGTGCGGCGGACCTGGCCGAAGACGCGGTATTTTCTGGCGGGGTTTTTGGCGCTGGTGGCGATTCAGCTCAATCCGAATGTGCTGGTGCTGCTGGTGCCTGTGGCGGTGTATGCGATTCTTTCGAGCTTTCTGGAGTGGCGGTTCTGGGTGTTCGGGATTCTCGGGCTGGCGGCGGCGGCGCCTTATCCGTGGTACGTCTACAAGTTTTATTACGTGTGGCATGATGACTACCGGCAGTACCTGCGGATGCGCGAGTTCACGTGGTCGTGGGATAATTTTCACCGGTACATCAACGACTACATTTTGCCGGGGCGGGTGTTTGAGGATCTGGTGCCGCTGTGGCTGCCGGAGTGGCACGCGCAGCAGGGGTTCTGGTCGGACGATGTGGTGCCCAAGGCGCTGATCGTGACGGCGGTGGTGATCGGGGTGCTGCTGCTGGCGCGGCTGCGGATCGGGGGATTGCTTGCGGCGGCGGCGGGGGTGGCGTTTCTGGTGACGACCTTTGCGTATAGCCGGATGACGGACGGGCGCGGGACGGTATCGTTTCCGTATGCCCGGATGTATCTGGCGATGCCGGTGCTGGTGGTGTGGCTGCTGATGCTGGTGAATTGGAAGCCGCTGCGGTGGTGGGAGCGGCGTGGGAAGGTTTCGGAAGCGAGCGGCTGGTGGGCCAAGACGGTGGCGGGGTTGCGGAGCTGGCCGGTGCGGGCGGCGGTGGTGGCGATTTGCTGGGCGATGCTGGGGACGCTGGTGTGGGCGGGGTGGAAGGCGGAGCAGCGGAAGGGGACGGAGCTGGCGGATGAAATTGCGGATGCGACCAGCAACGTGGGGATCGTGCAGCCGGTGCGCGTCGAGCAGGTGGAAGCGGGAGCGGCCAAAGCAAAGGAACTGGCGGCGAAGCAGGGGGTGCGGCTGATCCTGGTGAGCAACGGGTGGGAAGGCAAAACCTGGGCGTATACGTTGCCGGAGCTGACGGGGGTGGAGACGCTGATCCCGATGATCGAGCGGCGGACGTGGCGGATGGATGAGGAGGCGGTGAAGACGGGAGGGAAGGCGGCGGTGCTCAATGGCGGCGGGCGCGGGGGGCGCGGCGGAGGGCCTGGGCCGGGGGGACGGGGCGGGCGCGGCGGGCGCGGCGGGTTTGGCGGCATGCGTCCGGGGATTTCGCCGGCGTCGCCGGAAGAGGAGCCGGCGTTCACGGTGGTCGACCTGGGGAAGCACTCGGCGATTTATTACTCGCAGCTTCGCGGCCTGAAGGTGCGGTGGTTCATCCCGCCGGAAGATGCGGACTTGCTGCACGCGGTGGGGCACGAACTGGCGTTTCCGCAGCGGTGAGCGTTGCGCGCGGGAGGATGGCGATGAGAGCGCTGTGGGCGATCGCGGCGGCGGGCGTGCTGGCGGGGTGCGCGGCGGGTGGAGTGCGCGGGACGGGTGCGGATGGGCAGCGCGCGGCGACGGCGGACGACGGCGAAGCGGCGGGACTGGTGGCGAAGCTGGGGGATCCGACTTTTGCGGTGCGGGAAGAGGCGGGGCGGCGGTTGATGGCGATGGGGGATGCGGCGCGTGGGGCGCTGGTGGCGGGGATGCGCGACCGGGATGCGGAGGTGCGGCTGGAGTCGGAGGTGGTGCTGCGGCGGATGGTGGATCTGGATCCGGCGCGCGCGGCGGAGCTGCGGGCGCAGGCGGCGCAGGGGCGGGCGCTGGGAGATCCTCTGGCGGCGGCGGAGGCGGATCGGTTACTGGTGCGGCAAGTGGAGACCACGGTGCCAGACTGGATCGCTCTGGGAGACGATCTGCAACTGGCGGAGCAATGGGCGGGGGCGGTGGAGGCGTATCGTGGGGCGCTCGCGCAGGTGAGGACGTTGCGCGCGGGGCGGAAGGTGAATTTGCAGGCGTATCCGCTGCCGGGGTGGGAGGAGGCAATGCGGCACGTGAACATGATCGGCCCTCCGCCCGTGGTGGACTGGCGGACGTGGGATGGAAGCCTGGCGGGTGCGGAACACGCGCTGGTGCTGCGGATCGCGACGGCGCAGTTGGAGCAGTTGCACGATGCGGCGGGGGCGGCGCAGACGTTGTCGGGCGTCTCGGCGGATGCGGAGTTCGCGGGGGATCTGGCGGAGGTGGAGAGGCGGCTGGTGGCGGAGATTCCGATCGTGCGCGCGGGGCTGCGGGCGCGAAAGATGTATCCGCTGGGGCAGGTGCGGGGCGGGTGGGACACCCAGGGGCTGGGCGAGCTGGCGCGAGCGCAGGAGACGCTGGGGCGGTGGGACGACGCGGCGTTGACACGGGCGCGAATTTGCCAGGCGCAGGCCTTGTGGCAGCCTTACGATCTGGAGAATGGCCTGACGGAGCTGAAGCCGGCGCTGCGGCGGTCGGCGGCGGCGCGGCGCGCGGGGGCGACGGCGGCGTTGATCGGGCTGTGCCCCGACCCAAAGCTGCCTCTCACGCAGCCGCCGGTGTTTGGAGCGGGATCGATTCTGCATGCGGAGAAGACGAACCTCGGAAGTTTTCATCTGGGGTTGGTGCAGGTGGGGAATGTGGCAAAATGCGCCGACGGGCGGTGGATGGCGGTGCTGGAGGCGCAGGATCGGGTGTACACGGCGACGTCGCGGGACATGGTCACGTGGGACGAGCCGGCGCCGGTGCGCGGCGCGAACGTGGGATCGAATGAATGGCCGGCGTTGTACGTGGACGCGCAGGGGGTGCGATGGGTGGCGTTTTTATCGAATCGGCTGGGGATAGCGTCAGACCTGACGAACGGGTATTCGTTGATGGTGGTGCGCGGGGATGAGAAGGGGTGGTCATTTCCGCGCGTGCTGGGGCAGATGGGCATGTGGTTGCCGGATGCGATCGCGTGGTCGACGGAGCCCGATGGCGAGGTGCGATTGAGCTGGCATGGCGCAAGCGCCGTGGCGGCAACGCCGGAGAATTTCACGGAGCTCACGCCGCTTGATGTCGAGGGAAACCAGAAGCGGGCGTGGGCGGACCCTTGGGTGGCGGCGGGTCCGGAGGATCGGGAATATCTCGTGGGCTGGGTGGAGGGGCGGGGAGTGCTGCTGGCGACATCGCAGCATGGGGGGAAATGGTCGGCGGCGGCGGTCATGGCGAAGCGCGATGGGGCGGATGTCCAGGACGTGGAACTGCTGGTGGATAAGGACCGGGGCGTGCTGATTTACAGCGATTGGCCGGGGGTATTTGTGCGGCGCGGGCCCTTGGATGCGCTGGGGAAATGGCCGCCGGAAGAGCGGATTGCGGACCGGGCGACGGGCCTCGGCAGGTCGCGATGGATGATGGCGGGCCGTGAGCTGGTGGCGTTCACGCAGGGCGTCGAGGTGTATCGGGTGAGCGCGCGGGCGGGAGACATGTTCGGCGAATAACGGGCGCGCTCACGGGGCCGCGCCGGTGGGGAGGGTGCGCAGGTAGGCTTTGAACTGGGTATCGAGGGCGTCGAGGTCGGAGCCGAAGGAGTCGGTGAAGATTTTGCGTTGTTCGGTGATGGGGATTTCCATGAGGGGTTTTTCGTTGTTGTAGGCGTCGAGGAATTTTTCCATGCCGTTGCGGTTGGTGCGATAGAGGTAATGGAAGAGGGCCCAGCCTTCGGCATAGATCACTTCGAGATCGTCGTCGGACATCGAGGCGGGGCGCGGGTTGACGATGAATTTGTCGAGGGGCATGAGCTTGTTGGCGGCCATGAGCTCGTGGACTTCCTCGACGCGGCCGGGGTTGAGGATCGCGGGTCCGCGGTGGCCGGTGTGATCTTCGGCTTCAAAGGAGCAGGCGAGGCCCTCGGAGAACCAGAGGGGGTAATCCACGAGGCGTTTCTGAATGCCGGTGTTGAAGGCGAGCTGGTGGGCGGCCTCGTGGGTGGTTTTGGTGGAGTTGTACATGCCCAGGGTGTTGCCGACGCGGTTATCGACGCGACCGAGTGCGTCGGCGAGGTTGTTGCGCTGGAGGGTGAGCTGGAGGGCGAGGGAGCGGTTGTTGCGGGCGTTGGCGGCGTCGATCTGGGCGTTGAGCTGCTGGAGCTGGGCGCGGTATTTGCCGAGATCGTGGGCGACTTCCTCCGCTTCGGCGCCGGTGGATTCATCGTAAAACGCGGAGCGGTTGGTGCGCTGGGAGTAGTAGCCGGCAGCCCACTGGAGATCGGCGCCTTCGGTTTTTTGGGCGTACTCGAGGTAATCGCTGCGGTTGTGGAAAAGGATGACCACGAGGCGGTGATCGAGGAACTGGGGGCGGAGCTTGTTCATGGTGAAGTTGGCCATGAACGCGTCGTAGGATTTTTCGAGGGCGCCGCCGAGTTGTGCGGCGAAGGCGTCGGAGGTGTCGTAGCAGAGGACGAAGTGGCGGGAGTTGCGGGTTTTGAAATCGCGGCCGTAGCGCTTCTTGAATTCGGCCTTGAGGGCGGCCTCGGTTTTGGGTTCGAGGGGAAGCTGGACGGCGTTATCCACCTGCTGGAGGATCCTGTAGGCGGGCCGGTTGTCGGATTCCTTCGAGAGCGCCTCGCGGGCCATCTGCGAGGCCTGGGTGTACATCTGGCGATCGAGCGCCCACTGGGCGAGTGCGACCCGGCCAGGGACGTCGTCGTCAGCGAGCGCCTGCTGCTTGTGGAGGAAATCGATGAGGTCCTGGGTGGCCTTGTCGGAAGCGGGCGAGGTATTCGCCGAGGAGGAAGTGGAGGAGGCGGGCGCATCGCCGATGCGGCCGCCGATAAAGTCAGCGCGGGCCGGCGTGAGCAGAAAGGCCGCGATGATTGCGGAGGCGGTGAGTGTGCAGGAGCGTTTGTTGAAGGCCATGGAAGCCACCACCGATACTTGCGGGCTCATCATACCTAATCGGGTGAGGCGGAGGCCAGACTTTGGAAATCGCGAAAAACGTCGCGCGGCAAGTAACCCCGACCCAGGGCGGGTTACTGCGCCATGACCTTCGAGATGGTGAGGATGGGCATGAGCATGGCGATGGCGACGCCGCCGATCAGGATGCCCATCAGGCCGATCATGACGGGCTCGATGAACTGGGTGGCGGTTTTGATGGCGGTGCGAAGGTCTTCTTCCATGTAGCCCGAAATGCGGTTGAGGACATTGGGCAGCTCGCCGGTCTTTTCGCCCGAGGCGATCATCTGCGCGATGGATTTGGGCATCAGCGTGGATTTGAGCAGCGGCTCGGAAAGTTGGGCGCCATTCTGCACTTTGTTGCGCACGTCTTCCCACATGTTCTGGTAGTGGATATTGCCCGAGACGTCTTTCACGATGCCCAGGCAATCCAGAAGCTGAACCCCCGAGGAGATCATGGTGCCCATCGTGGAGAGCGAGCGCGAGAGGTACAACTTGTGGAACATCGGGCCGAAGATGGGAACCTTGAGCTTGAACGAGTCCGCCGTGCGTTTGCCGGTGGGCGTGTTGAAGAAAAAATAGGATGCCGTTCCGATCGCCGCAATGCCGAAAATCCAGAGATACCAGTAGGCGATGAGCGAGTGCGAAACCGCCATCAGCACCTGCGTGGGCATGGGGAGCGCGGCCTTGCGGCTGGCGAAAATGGCGGTGAACTTCGGCAGAATCACCGTGAGCAGAAAAATCGTGACCCCGATCGACATCACCAGCATGAACGAGGGATAAATCATGGCCCCCTTCACCTTCTTGGCGGTTTCGCGCTGGCTGACCAGATAATCGGCGAGCTTGCGGAGCATCGGGCCCATCGTGCCCGAGAGTTCCGACGCGCGCACCAGGGAGATGTAATAGTGGGGGAAAACCTTGGGGAACCGCTCGAAGGAGGCGGAGATGTCTTTGCCCCCGGTGACATCGGTGTCGACGGCCTTCAGCACGGCGATGAAGGGCTCGGAAAACACCTGCTCCGAGAGCGCGTGAAGGGCGTCGGAGAGCGGCACGCCCGTATCGACCATCACGGAGAGCTGCATGGTGAAGTTGATGAGCTCTTCGCGGGAGACGCGCGTGGATTTGGTGGCGACCACCGTCGAGGCGCCGGGGGTGAAATTATCGGCAAGCGCGCCGGCCTTGGCGGGCTTGATGTCGAGGACATACTTGCCTTCGGCGCGCAGCGCGCGCGTGGCCTCGGGCAGCGACGCGGCGCTGATGACCCCGGAGACGGTCTGCCCCTTCTGGTCCCGAGCCTGATAGGCGTAACGCACCGCCGGTCCCGTCGCCGGCAGGTTCGCCGAAGCTCCCGTGATGGGTGCGGCCATGGTCATAGCGCGGTGGCCCTCAGGATTTCTTCGTAGCTGGTGATGCCCGCCTTCACCTTCACGAGCCCGTCGGCGCGGAGCGTGCCGATGTTACGGCCTTTGCACATATCGCGGAGTTTCTGGATGGTCGCGCCCGCCACGACCGCATCGAGCATCTCGGGGTCCGGGGCGAGAAATTCATAGATGCCGATGCGCCCGGCAAACCCCGTATTGCGGCATTTTTTGCAGCCCTTGGGGCGATAGAGGTTGTCCACGGGGCCGGAGGATTTTTCGACGATGTGGCGGATGTTCAGCGGCGGCTCGTAGGCTTCGCGGCAGGCGGAACAGAGCTTGCGGACGAGCCGCTGGGCGACGATGCCGCGGAGCGATGCGGCGATGAGGTATGGCTCCACCCCCATGTTGATCAGCCGGATGATCGACGACGGCGCGTCATTGGTGTGCAGCGTCGAGAGCACCAGGTGCCCCGTCAGGGCCGCCTGAATGGCGATGCGTGCGGTTTCGGCGTCGCGCACTTCGCCGACCATGATGACATCAGGGTCCTGGCGAAGCAGCGAACGCAGGGCGCTGGCGAACGTGAAGCCGATTTTTTCGTTGGTCTGGAACTGGTTGACGCCGGGCAGATTGAACTCGACCGGGTCCTCGACGGTGCAGATGTTGATGTCGGGCTTGTGGAGTTCGTGCAGCGCGGCGTAGAGCGTGGTCGATTTGCCCGAGCCGGTGGGTCCGGTGACCAGCAGGATGCCGTTGGGCTGTTCGAGGATTTTCTTGAAGCTGGTCATCATCTCGTAAGCGAAGCCGAGCTTCTCGAGATTCACGGGAATGTTGCGGTTGTCGATGATGCGGACGACCGCCTTTTCGCCCCACTTTTCCGGCATCGTCGAGACGCGGAGGTCAATCGGCCGGCCTTCGAGCAGCACGTGGATGCCGCCATCCTGCGGGAGCCGGCGCTCGGAAATATCCAGGCCGGCCATGATTTTCAGGCGGCTGATGACCGCGGGATGCATCTGGTGCGGCGGCGTGAGCTTCTCGTAAAGCTTCCCGTCGACGCGGAAGCGCACGCGCGTCTTCTTTTCGTCCGGCTCGATGTGAATGTCCGAGGCGCCCTCGCGCACGGCGTTGTAAATCAGGTAATTCACCAGCTTGATCACCGGCGAGTGGCCGGCCACTTCCTGCAGGTTGGTGATGTCCTCCACCTGCGATTCGACCACCGTGAGGTCTTCGGGCCGCACCTCATCAATGATGTCGTCGATCACGAACACATTCGCCGCCGGCAGGTGCGCCTGCATCGTGTTGGCGATGTCGCGCTGCGACGAGGCGACCACCTGCACCTGATAGCCGGTCATCTGCTGAATCTCTTCGATCAAAAAGAGATTCGACGGCTCCGCCAGCGCAACCGTGAGGGTGTTGCGCACCAGGAACATCGGCAGCACAACGTGCTTTTCGACGAACTCGCGCGGAAGCACCTCGATCACTTTCGGATCGCAGATCTTCGGCGAAACCTTGGCGTACGGAACCCCATACACTTCGGCCAGGGTTTCCAGAAGCTGCTCTTCGGTGATCAGCCCCTGCTCGATCAGGATTTCGCCCGTGAGTTTGTGCCGGCCGGCGGTTTTTTCTGATTTCTGGTAGGTGAGGGTGGCGTCCAGCACGTGCTGCGTCACGAGATTCTTCTCGAGCAGCAACTGGCCGATCGTTTTGCGGTTGGCGGCGGTGGTGATCATCGGGACGTCCGGCTCCGCGGGGTAAGGGACATGGGCAATATCGGCCATTTTCGGACGCGAGTTTCGCCGGAAGATGTCCGGTAACCCACGCACAACCCGCCTCCCCCCTTCACCGCAACCAGCGCCTCTCTTTCAGACATCCTCCGACACAACCTTGGCCGGCATCCAAACCGGCATCCAAAACTGAAGCACGAAGTGGTGAAGCAGTCGAAGACCATGAAGGCGTTGATTCAAGCCCGACCGTCCCCACCTCCAAAACAAAAAAATCAAAAAAATCATTTCAGCGGGAAGCCTCCCCCTTCTCCCCGGCGCCTTCGTACTTACAATCGCGCCACTTCTTCCCGCCGCAACAACATTCCCAGATCACAACTTTCGTGTCTTTCGTGCCTTTCGTGGCCAATTTACGTCGTCGTCGGCGGGGGAGGCGTCGTCGTCCCTCCGTGCACTCCGTGTGCTCC
>DASZZD010000003.1:0-15952 GCA_035545015.1 Phycisphaerae bacterium | reverse complement strand
GGAGCACACGGAGTGCACGGAGGGACGACGACGCCTCCCCCGCCGACGACGACGTAAATTGGCCACGAAAGGCACGAAAGACACGAAAGTTGTGATCTGGGAATGTTGTTGCGGCGGGAAGAAGTGGCGCGATTGTAAGTAGGAAGGCGCCGGGGAGAAGGGGGAGGCTTCCCGCTGAAATGCTGTCTTTTGCAGATTTTTTTGCTTTGGTGCTGGGACGGCCGGCTGGGATCAGTCTCCGCTTA
Organism: Phycisphaerae bacterium; assembly: GCA_035545015.1. Classification (GTDB taxonomy): domain Bacteria; phylum Planctomycetota; class Phycisphaerae; order WQYP01; family WQYP01; genus CALCHA01. Next base: position 15,707 of record DASZZD010000003.1, on the reverse strand, counting down.
TGGCGAAGCCGGATTGCGGAGGGTGCGTTCGAAGAATTCGAAGACGTGTTCCTGGGGGAAAACGGCGTGGCCGCCGGCGGGATCGGCATAGAATTCGACGGGTACACCCTGCGCCAGCAACTGGTATCCGAGGTCGATGACGGCCTCGGCGTGACCGAGCGTGTCGAGATCGCCGAAGGTGAGGAGGGTCGGCCCGCGCCAGGCGGCGATATGGGCGGAAGGCGACGAGTCGTAGGCCTGGTCCTCGATGCGAGTGCGCTGGGAAAGGCGCATATAGTCGGGAGGCCGGCTCATCTCCTCACCATCGCGTGCGTCCAGGGCCATTTCGATATTCCAGTCGGCGACGCCGTTGATGGAGGCGCCGGCGGCGAAGTCATCGGGCAGCCGGGACATGGCGAGACCCACGATGTGTCCGCCATACGAATGTCCCAAGATGCCAACGCGCTTCAGATTGACGTCGCCGCGGGATTTGAGATAGTCGACGAGCGCCTGGAGGTCTTTGAGTTCGCTGGCGCCCATCGCCCCGGCGGCTTCGGGGAGTCGATAGTTGAGGCCAAAACCGGTGCTGCCACGGTAGTTGATGTCCAGGAACAGGTAGCCGCGGCTCACGGCATACTGACCGAAGGAGTAGCCCATTCCGCCGCCGGGCCGGGTCTGGATATCCGGGCCGCCATGGGCGTAGACGATCGCGGGATAACCTCCGGCGGGCGGCGGGGTGCGGGGCTTGGTGACGACGTCGTAGCTCGTGACGCCATCGGCCGCGCGCACGGGGACGATATCCGGCGCGACAAACCGGTTCCAGAGATCCTCATTTCGTTTGGCGGCATCGGCGGTGAGCAGCGCGGCGGGGCGCACCTGTCCATCGGGGCTCCTGATCATGAGGAGCGGCGGGCCCTTGTCGCGATTTCCGGCGGCGTAAGTCAGATATCCCTCCGCGGAAAACTGTGCGCGGGTCTCGACTCCGTTGCCGGACGTGAGTTGGATGGGGGTTCCACCGGGCAGGGAGATGCTCCAGAGGTGGTTGCGCGGAAGGTCGCCAATGTTGGCGGTGTAGGCGAGGGTGCGGCCGTCGGCGCTCAGGGTCACGCCGTCCACTTCGCCCTGGCCGGGCGTCAGCAATGTGGCGCGGCCGCCCCGCGCGGGCACCGCGTACAAAAGATTCCAGCCGGTTTTTTCCCAGGTGAAGAGGATTTGTCCGTCGGGGGTCCAGAGGGGCAGGGGATCGAAGACGGTGCGCACGCTGCCGGGTCCGGGATCGGCTTTCCAGACGGTGCGCAGCGTGCGGGTCGCCAGGTTGTAAGCGACGATACTCCATGGCGCGCCCTGGCGTCTTGGGGTGAACCGGTAGTTCATGGTCCAGTTTCCCGGTTCGCGCACGAAGGCCAGCTCGGAGCCATCGGGCGACCACACGGGCGCGTCGTCGCGATAGATGGCGGGATCGATGTAGCGTGTTTCGTGAGTGACGACGTCGACGATGGCGATATACTTCTGCCTGGCCTTGCGCGTGCTCTCGAAGGCGATCCTGGAGCCGTCGGGCGAATAGACGAGGTCGGCAACGCCAGTGGCGGCGGTGTTTCGCGGATCATTCGCATCAAGGAGCGGCCTGCGTTCCCAGCGGCGTGCGGCGGACCTGCGAAACTCATGGATGATCGTGCCCTCGACAAAGGCAAATGCGTTGCCGTCCGGCGCGAACCAGAGGCGCCCGGAGGGGAGCGCGTTTCCGGCGGTCACGACTTCCAGCGCCGAATCGTCGGCGGGATTGAGCTTTACCAGGTCGGGGGTGGGGGGCGTCCCTTTTCCCGCGCGCATCACGAAGAGAGATCCGTCGCGTGCAAAGAAGAGGCGGCTCACGTCGCCGTTTTCGCGGCGGGAGATTCTCAACTTGGGCGCGAAATCCGGCGGGCGCGCGACGAACAGGTTGCCGTCCTCGATCCAGGCCATGTCCCGCTGCGCCGGGGAATCGAAGCCCCGGGTGAGGACGGCGCGCGCGCTGCGGCTCACCAGCTCGGTCTGCGGGATCGTGAAGGTCTCGGGCTCGGCGGCCCTCGCTGAGGAAACGGCGCTAGCGGCCAGCAGCAGACCGATGAGCAAACCCGGTTTCATGGGCGGCGCTCCCTTTGATTGTGACGTGAGAGCCATGCCGGATGGGATGTGAGACGCGATTCATTGGAAGGAGCGCTACCGGACCGAAACTACCGACACACAGATAGACGCTCTCAGATAGTTCCACCCAGCCGCGACCCGCGCGCAGTATATGCCGCGGGGCCCGGCTGTCCAGCCGAAGTGGGGATCAGGTGTGGCCAATCATTGCGCCGACGCGTTCGTGGTCCCACCTGTCGTCTCGGAGTTTGTAGAGCTCGTTGCGTTTTTCCTCGTAGCGAGCCCATTCGGGTGTGCTTGAGGCTTCGTCAATCTGGCGCGATAGGGCGTTTTCGAAAATCATAAGGGTCGTTTGGCGGCGCCGTGGACGGACTTTGAAAACCAACGGGCGGGGTGCGGTGTTGGAGTGGCGTTGCGTCGGCGTTATGGGGCGAGGTGATCGCCGACCAGCATTGCCGGGTCGGGGGCGCCTTGAGCGGTCCAGAGCGCGTTGCCTCTGCCGCGGCCTTCGGGGGCCCAGTAGAAGACGCCGATGGCGCCGGCTTTTTTGGCGGTGGTGAGGAGGTCGGTCATGAATTTGGCCTGGCCTTCGGGGGTGCCGGGCCAGGACATGTATTTGCGGGAGGTGATGGCGTCGCCGCCGGTTTGGGGGTAGCCGGTTTCGGCGATGAGGAAGGATTTGTGGTAGCGGGCGGTGCATTGCTGGATGTTGTTGGCGAGTTCGTCGAGGGTGCCGTGATAGTTGGGGTAGAAGGATTGACCGATGATGTCGTAATCGACTTTGTCGGCGGTGAGGTGGTCGAAGAACCACTGGGTGGTGGGCCAGTCGCCGCCGCAGTCGATATGGATGACGATTTTCACCGGATGATCCCTGGTGGCTTCGCGCACGGCGGAGGTGCCGGCGTGGAGGAATTTGAGGAGATTGGCCCATTGAGTGGCATCGTCGTAGGGATCGGGGAGGGGCTGGATGCGGCCGGCGTCGGTTTTGACGGTGGAGGGCGGGACTTTCACGTGGCCCGTGGGCCAGAGCATGCCGCCGGTGATTTCGTTGCCGACCTGGACCATGTCAGGGGCAGCGCCGGCGGCGGCGAGCTGGTGGAGGACGTCGAGGGTGTAGTCGTGGACTTTCTGGGCGAGTTGCGTTGTGTCTAGATTTCGCCATGCGACGGGGGTTTCCTGGTGCTGGGGGTCGGCCCAAGTGTCGGAGTAGTGGATGTCGAGGAGGAAGGTGGCGCCGGCGGCTTTGATTTGCTTGGCCAGCGCGATGGTGTTTTCGAGGGAGTTGTTGGGGGCGGAGCGGACGGGGGAGACGAAGACGCGGAGGCGGAAGGCGTTCCAGTGGTGGGCCATCATGATGGGGAGTTCGCCGGAGAGGGCGGGATTGGCGGGGTCGGTGTAGGTTTGCGCGGTGGGGGCGGGGGCGGAGGCGGCGCGGGGGCCGAAGCGCGGGGAGGCGAGGGCGGAAATGTCGGCGCCCAGCAGGAACGAAGTTGGGACCGAAGCGGGGGCGGCGGGGGAGGCGGCGAAGGCGGAGGTGGCGAGGATAGCGGGGAATGACAAATGACAAATTACAAATGACAAATGGCGGCGCATGGGAAGTCTCCTGGGCGAATCGATTTGCTGAGGGGGTGGCAGCTACCTGCGCATAGTTTAGAGCGTCGCAAGGAATTTTGTCAGTTCTTCGACGGTGCGCTGAAGTTGGTCGTGGTGAAGGTTGTGGGCGGCGTTGTCGATGTGGACGAGGTAGCCGTGCTGCATGACTTTGGCGGCTTCTTCGTTGGCTTTGCGGACATCGGGCGGGGCGTCGGCTTTGAGGATGAGGGCGGGTGCGGTGATTTTGGCGAGGGAATCGCCGAGGTTCATGGCGCCGGACATGGCCTGGGAGCCGCCGGAGGTGTAGTCGCCGTGGTACTGCTTTTTGGAGAGGGCCCAGTACTGGCAATCGACCATGTCCCACTTGGGGTTCTGGCGGTGGCAGAGGGCGACGAGGTCGTCGAAGTTGTAGTTGTTCTGGGCGACGAGGGTTTCGGGGGAGCCGAACATATTGACGGAGAGGCGTGCGGGGGAAGTGGAGGGAGCGGAGGCGGCGGCGCGACCGGGGCCGCGCCGGCCGTTGCGTGCCTGGGCGGGCGCGCCGCCGCGTGGACCTCCGCCTGGCCCGCCGCGTCGCCCGCCGCGTCCGAAGCCGCCCGCGCCGGGGAGGAGGGGATCGAGCATGATGATGGCCTTGGCGAGGTCGGGGTATTCGGCGCCGGTGCGCATGACGGTGGCGGCGCCCATGGAGTGGCCGAGGAGGATGGGCCTTTCGAATTTCATGGCGTGAACGAAGCCGACGAGGTCCTGGACGAGGGTGTCGCCGTTGTCGGTGGGAGTGAAGGGGTCGGACAGGCCGTGGCCCCGGCAATCGATCATGTAGATGTCGTAATTGTTCTGGAGTTTCCAGGTAAGGGTGGTCCAGCAGAGGCCGTTGTCGGTGACGCCGTGGACCATGACGATGACGGGCTTCCCGGGCTGGGGGATGGCGTGGTAGTAATGCATGCGGATGCCGTTGGTGTAGACGAAGCCATCGGACCAGCCGTCGGGGATGCCGGGGGGTGGAGCGGCATGGGCGCGGGTGGAAAGCAGGAGCAGCGGGGCAAGCGCGAGCAGGCAGGCGGAGAGTGTTTTGGCCTTGGTCATTTGTACGCCCTTTCGGTTAAATCGCTTGGTGGATTGATGGAGCGGCGAATGCCGGAGATGCAGGCCCGGAGATGTGGATGGCATAATACAACGTATACGTATTATTGCAACGGGGATTTCCGCGGGAGTGCGCAGGGGGGAAGCCGGTCAGCGTGACCGAGGCCGCGGTCCCGGCGGGCGGGCCGGCGGGGTTTGCAGGGCATGGGCGAGATGTTGGAGATTGTGGGAAAGGGCCCGGGGCGCGCCATGGGTGATGGCGGCGAGCATCTGCTCGCGGCAGGCTTCGGTGGCTTTGAGCATGATGTGAAACTTGCGGCGGCCGGCGGAGGTGAGCAGGACCGAAAGGGCCCGGCGGTCGGAGGCGCGCGAGCGGCGTTCGATCAGGCCGCGCTTCTGCAGGAGCAGCAGCATAGGTCGGATGGTGTTGGCGTCGGTGGAGGCGCGGCGGGCGAGTTCCTGCTGGGTGATGCCATCCTCTTGGGCCAGGCGCGCCAGCAGAACGAACTGGTCCGCGGTGACGCCGTGGGGCGCGAGAAGGGCGTTGGTGCGGCGATGCATGGCCCAGTAGGCGGCGCGCAAGGCGATTGCCAATTCCTGGCCGTCGGTCACAGATCACCCCGGGTGGGACGCAGGTTTTTCGGCTTGCCGGGAGGTGCAAGCGATGCGTGGAAGATTATGCCGCCGGCCGACGGGCTGCAACGCGGGAGCTGCGGCAGGCCGGTGGGTTGGGTGCGGGGGGGAGGGGGGAAGGCGGAAATTCGTGGTGCGGGACGTGCGTGATGGGGGTATCTTTTGGAGGGGTGTGTGGTTGATCCTGGCGTGTGAAGCAGGGTGGACGCATCATGGAATACGATACGGACAAGGTCGATGAAGCCGTGCTGGCGCTGTTGTACCTGGGGCTGCACGATGTGAATAAATATGGCGGGCGGGCGTGGAAGGGTTTTGATTGGGAGGCGATGAATCGATTGCACGAGCGCGGGTTGATCGGGGATCCGCGGTCGAAGGCGAAGTCGGTGGTGATGGATGCGGCGGGGATGGCGGCGGCGGAGCGGGCGTTTGAGAAGTTGTTTGGCAAAGGGGCCGGGTGATCGTGGGCGCGTGGCGATGCGCTTGCGGCGCGGGTGCGGCTACAATGCGAAGGGCCGGGGCGGGGAGGAGGTGTTGCATGGCAGCGGGCGCGATGCGGGTGGAGAAGGATTCGCTGGGCGAGCTGGAAGTGCCGGCGGAGGCGTATTGGGGGGTGCAGACGCAACGGGCGATTTTGAACTTTCCGATCTCGGGCACGCCCTTGCCGCGGGCGTTTATTCATGCGCACGTGATGCTGAAAAAAGCGGCGGCGGAGGTGAATCGGGAGCTGGGGCTGCTGGAGGGCCGGCTGGCGGATGCGATCGTGCGGGCGTGCGAGGAAGTGCTGGCGGATGCCCAGTGGTCGCGCGATCAGTTCCCGGTGGATGTCTATCAAACCGGCAGCGGCACCTCGACGAATATGAACGTCAACGAGGTGCTGGCATCGCGCGCCAACGAGATTCTCGGCGGCCAGCGCGGCGACAAAAAGCCGGTGCATCCCAACGACCACGTGAACATGGGACAGAGTTCGAATGATTCGATCCCCACGTCGATGCAAGTGATGGCGCTCCTGGAGATCGACGGCCAATTGGATCCGGCGCTCGGCGGGCTGGTGGATTCGCTTTACGCCAAGGCGAAGGAATTGTGGCCAATTATCAAAACAGGCCGCACCCATTTGCAGGACGCGACGCCGATCCGTCTCGGGCAGGAGTTCGCAGGTTACAACGGACAGCTCGGCGGAATCCTGACCAGCGGCTTGATGGAAGCGGCTCGCGCGCTGCGTTACCTGCCGATCGGCGGAACGGCCGTGGGCACGGGCATCAACTCCCACCCGCGGTTTGCTTCCCGGGTGTGCGCGTTGCTGTCGGAGTGGACGAAAACGCGACCGCCGTTCAAGGAATCGAAAAATCATTTTGCCGACCAGGCGACTTTGGATGCCGTCGTTGCCGCCCATGGCATCTTGAAGAATCTGGCCGTGGCCCTCACGAAAATCTGCAACGACATCCGCTGGATGGGCAGCGGGCCGCGGGCGGGGCTGGGGGAGATTGAGTTGCCGGCGGTGCAGCCGGGGTCGAGCATTATGCCGGGGAAGGTGAATCCGGTGATTTGCGAGAGCGTGCTGATGGTGTGCCAGCGCGTGATCGGCAATGATGCGGCGATGACGGCGGCGGGATGCGGGAATAATTTTGAGCTGGCGATGTCGATTCCGCTGGCGGCGCTGCTGCTGCACGAATCGATTACGCTGCTTGCCAACGCGTGCCGCAATCTCGCCACCCAATGCATCGACGGCCTCCGCGCCACGGGGCGCGGCCCGGCGCTGGTGGAACAGGGCCTCATGCTCGCCACGGCCCTCGCGCCCGCGATCGGCTATGACGCCGCCGCCGCCATCGCCAAGGAGGCAGCCAAGACCGGCCGCACCATCCGGGAAGTCGCCCGGGAAAAAACCACGCTTTCCGACGCGCAGCTCGCCGATCTGCTCGATCCTGAAAAGATGGTCGGCGATAGTCGCCCCGACAAGGATCCATGACCCATGGGCACTCCGCATCTTTCGCTGGAAGAAGTGCAGGCGCGCGTCCGTGAGATTGTCGCGAGAGGCGCCGGAATGCCGGTGCGGAAGCTTCGCATGGATCACGCGCTCGTCCAGGACCTGAACTTGGACAGCCTGGCGTTCGTCGAGCTGATTATGGAGATCGAGGATGCGTTTGGTCTCTCGTTTCCGGACGCCGACGCCGAGGCCGATCCGACGTACAAGGCCGTGTTCACCCGTCCTTATTTTTCCGTGAGCGATCTGGCGGAACTCACATATCTCCGCCAGGGCACGCCTCCGCCGCAGCGCCGCCCGTTCAAACTCGGGCCATCTCAGGCCGGCCCCTCGCCAGCGCCTTTCACGCAGCTTGGCGGCCGGCTGGAGGAACCGCTCGAAGGACCGTTGCTCGAAGCGCTTTCCAGCGCCGGTCCGCGCACTGCTCGCCGCCGCACCGATGGCATGATCTGCATGCATATCCCCGCTGCCGCGAACGTCTCGCTCGGCAGCGCCGACGACACGCCCTTCCCCGATGAACATCCGCCTCACGACGCATCCCTATCCTCTTTCATCATCGACCGAGAGCCGGTGTCGACCACCGCGTACGCCCGCTTTCTCAATTCCATTTCCGGCGTCAACGAGGAGATGCTGCATGACTGGTTCCTGCTGACGCCGGAGGACAAGCGCCGCCCGCACGAACTCTTGCGGCACGCAGACGGACGCTGGAAGCCGGCGCCGGGGACCGAGCGTTTTCCGATGGTGCTGGTTTCCTGGTTCGGCGCCAACGCGTACGGCCGCTGGGCCAACCGCATGGAGTGGCGCGATTACCGATCGGAGGCGCCGGCGCTGCCGACCGAAGCGCAGTGGGAATACGCCGCCCGCGGAACGGATGCACGCCTGTATCCCTGGGGAAACGCAGCGCCGGATGACAGCCGTGCGCGGTTCGGGCTCTACCGACGTGGGGCCACGTATGAGCCGCACGAATTGCCGCTTGCGGAGGTGCAGGTGCCGCTGGGCGTTTCGCCGTTCGGTCTGCATCACATGGCAGGCAACGTGTGGCAGTGGTGCCGGGATTGGTACGACGGCGGGTTCTATCAAACGGCGGAGGCGGCGGGGGTCGATCCAGCGAATCGCAAACCTTCGGGCATTCGTGCCGAGCGCGGCGGAAGCTGGATCGGGCCGGCGTTTCTGTGCCGCAGTTCTTATCGCCGTGGCAGAAGTCCGGCGGCCAAGGGGCGCTGTTTGGGGTTTCGGTGCCTCAGCGTGATAAGGCGGTCCGAAGCGGAAGCGCTCGGTTGGTCGTAAAATCCGGGCATGACGGTCGGCTCGGAAAAATCTTTGCCAGCGCTGCCGGCGGGGCATCACCGGGTCGGTTTCTGGGGAATGCTGCTGAGCGTTCCCGAGCACTGGAACCTGCACGCCTATCGCGGCGATCGGCAGGCGGGGATGCTGGTGTTCGCGGACATGCGCGAGCCGCGGCTGGAGGTGCGCTGGCGGCGGGCGCGGCGCGGGGATGCGGCGATGGGTGAGGAATTGACGCCAATCCCCGGGCGGCAGGGCGGCATGGCGGCGCACGGGCGCGATGGGCGCCGCGCCTATGAGCTGCACTTTCCCCGCCAGGCGGCCGATCCCTTGATCATGCGGCGCGTGGTCGAAGAATTCCGGCGGGCGCTGGCGGCGCTGGGCGATGGCGAAGGCCGGACGTCGGGTCCACGGCACGCGGGCGCGTGGTATTGGTGCGTCTATGGGGCGGAAGGCTGGATCGACAGCCACGCCCGCTTGCTGAATGCCTCGCTCCTGCCCGGAGCGACGCGGCTGACCTTTCGCCTGCCGGGATTGCGCCCGCGCTGGGTCCGCCTGGGCGGCTTCTCGCGCGCGGAGCAACTGCGGGAAGACCTCTCGCTCAAGCAGTTCGTGCTCTCGCTGATGCCGGATGTGCGGTCTCTCAAGCAGCACCTCTGGAACGAAGCAGGGGATGAAGCCACGCTGGATGCACGCTCCGGCGTATGGCCGGTGCAGCGATCCCACCACCTCGCGTTCCGGCACGATCGCGCCGCCAACCGCATCGTCTGGAGGCACGATTCCGCCCTTGGCCAGTACAATGCACCCGGTTCCCTCCGGCGCGGGGGGGAGAGCGGCTGAAAGGAGACCCTCATGGCTGACCACCCGACCGATCCGGCCTGCATTTTCTGCAAGATTATCGCCGGGCAGATTCCCTCCTATAAGGTTTATGAGGATGAGGTCGTTTTCGCGTTCCTGGACATCGGGCCGCTGGTGCAGGGGCATACCCTGGTGGTTCCCAAGGCCCACCACGCGACGGTGATGGAGACGCCGCCCGAGGTGCTGGCCGCCGTGAACGCCCGGATGCCGCGGCTTGCCCGGGCGGTGCTGGGGGCGACGGGCGCCCCGGCATGTCATGTGCTGGTGAATAATGGGCCCCAGGCGATGCAGTCGGTTTCCCATCTTCACTATCACATTATCCCCCGTCGCGCGGGCGACCGGTTTTCCATTCCCTGGAACCCCGAGGAGCTGGACAAGGTGCAGGCCCCGGAGTTGGTTTCGGCGATCCAAGGGGCCCTGCGGGAGGCTTGATCTGGGCTGTGAAGGGCCTCATTATGGGCCATTCGCAAACACGATGAAGGAGCGGGGCTAACGCCGCGTCAACACATTGCAAAGGCCTTCTTGCGTGTTACACTACCCCGAACCTTTTTCCGGGCGTTTAGCAGAGGAGACACACCCCCTCGGGTGCAGCCGTTGCGGGGGAGGGGTGGTGGTCGAGAGGTGTCGCTTGGAGTCCTATTCCTTATGCCATCCATGATCGAGGCGCTCAACGCAGTCTTGGTCAGCCTCTACCTGCTGACATTGGGAATCCTGACGATCTACGGCGTGCACCGTTACGTCCAGGTGTACCTGTATTTCAAGCATCATCGGAAGGAGCCGGTGCCGGCGGGAAAATTCGCCGAGTTGCCGCGGGTGACGGTTCAGCTTCCGATGTACAACGAGATGTACGTGGCGGAGCGGATCATCGAGGGGGCATGCCAGCTCGACTATCCGCGGGAGAAGCTGCAGATTCAGGTGCTGGACGATTCGACGGACGAATCGCGCGAGATTGCCCGGGAGTGCTGCGACCGGATGCGCCGGCTCGGTCATAATGTCCAGTATATCCACCGCACCAACCGGCAGGGGTACAAGGCGGGGGCGCTGGCTCATGGGTTGACGCAGGCGACGGGGGAGTTTGTCGTCATCTTTGATGCCGATTTCGTTCCCACGCCGTCGATGCTGCGGCGGTCGCTGGATTTTTTCACCAATCCGAATGTCGGCTGCGTCCAGACGCGCTGGGATCACATCAACCGCACGCAGTCGATGCTTACCCGCTGCCAGGCGATCTTCCTTGACGGGCATTTCATGATCGAGCACACGGCCCGGAATTGCTCGGGGCGGTTCATCAATTTCAACGGCACGGCGGGCATCTGGCGGCGCAAGGCGATCGAGGATTCGGGCGGGTGGCAGCATGATACGCTGACGGAGGATGTCGATCTTTCGTATCGGGCGCAGCTTCGGGGGTGGCAGTTCGTGTTTTTGAAGGACCTGCTGGCGCCGGCAGAGTTGCCTCCGGAAATCGTGGCGTTCAAGCAGCAGCAGCACCGGTGGACGAAGGGGCAGGTGCAGACGGCGGTGAAGTTGTTGCCGTCGATCTTGCGGGCGCCGTTGCCGTTGAAGGTGAAGCTGGAAGCGTTTTTTCATCTGACGAACACGGCGGTGTATCTGCCGGCGATTGTGCTGTCGTTGATTTTGTTTCCGGTGTGGTATCTGGATCCGAGTCTGTTCGATACGCGGAGCGAGCTGATTGCGATGGCGATCGCGAGTTTCTGCGGGTTGCTGACGGCGTCGGCGGGGACGTTTTACATGCTTTCGCAGAAGGCGGTGGGCAGGAGCCAGTTGGCGACGATCGGTCTGGTGCCGTTTTTGATGGCGATCGGGATGGGAATCAGCGTGATCAACGGGGTGGCGGTGCTGGAGGGGCTGTTCGGGCGGCGGGACACGGAGTTTGTGCGGACGCCGAAGTATGGGACGGCGGGGAAGCGCGGGGGGGCGGACTGGAAGAAGAAGGCGGGGAGTTTCAAGAGCAAGCTGTCGTTGTTGCCGTTCATTGAGGTGGTGTGCGGGGTGTATCTGGTGGTGTGCATCGCGGTGGCGGTGATGACGACATCGGCGGCGGGGACGGTGCCGTTTTTGTGCATCTTTGCGTTCGGGTATTTGTATGTGGGGGTGTTGACGTTCCATAGCCGGTGGCTGGCGAACCGGGCGCGGGCGGAGGCGCGGAAGGCGGAAGCGCCGGCGGCGGAAGTGCTGGCGGCGTGAGGGGGGAGGGAGTGCTGAGTGCTGAGGGCTGAGTGTCGGGGGAGGGGTTAAATCGTCAAGTCGTGAAGTCGTTGTGTCGGGGGTGGGGAGCGGTGTTTGGGTTGCGCAGGTGCGCAAATTTTTATGGGTGCGAATGTTTTGTATCGGGTTGGGGGTGCGGGGGTTGTGAATGGGGTGGGGAGAGGTGCGCAAGGTGCGCATCGATTTTTGCGCAGGGGCGAGCGATGGGGAATCGGTGAGGCTGGGGTGGGCCCAGGGGTGCGCGGGATGGGTGAGGTTCATGGGTCTTCTCCCTGCGAGCGGCGGACAACGTCGGCCAAGGCCGACCGCTAAAAGGTGTCGCATGGGAGAGAACGGATGGGACGGGGGAAAGGTTCCCGAAAAGTTTGGGGAATTTTCGGGGGGGGCGGCGGGCGGGTGGGGGGGAAGGTTCCCCGGAAAGTTTGGGAGTGTTTGCGGGCGCGCGGATGAATGTTGCTGGCGGCGGGTGGGGTGCGGGGGGGGAGCCATGGGTTGATTTCGTTGCCGAGTGCGATGCTCGAAAACGGTTGCTAATCGGGTCGGAACGATGGGCGGCGGGACTTGATCGTAAGGCCGGTGATGGCGAGAGGGAGAAGAGCGAGGCTCGCGGGCTCTGGCACCGCCGGGGGGCGGGATGGCCTGTGCGGTTGCCATGGGCCCGGGTGGCGAAGTACCCTGCCGGTTCTTCGCGGTCCGGAGCTTTTCATGCGACTCATTCGCTTCCTCGATTCGGTCAACCAGGTTCATTATGGGGTTGAGCAGGAGCCCGGTGCTTCTTCCGCGCTGCGCATCCAGGGCGATCCTTTTGCGAACTACACCGTGACCCACCAACTCGTGGCGATCAAAAAGCTCCTTGCGCCGGTCGCTCCGCCGGCGGTGATGTGCATTGGTTTGAATTACCGCAAGCACGCGGAGGAGACGGGGGCGAAAATTCCGGAATTTCCGGTGCTGTTCATGAAGAATCCGGCAGCGGTGCAGAATCCGGGCGATCCGATTCTGATTCCCACGCACCTGGCGAGCGAGCAGGTGGACTGGGAATGCGAACTGGCGATCGTGATGGGGAAGCGCGCCAAGAACGTCTCGAAGGAGCGCGCCCTGGAGCACGTGCTGGGCTATACGTGCGCGAATGACGTTTCCGCGCGCGACTGGCAGCGGCAATGGGGCGGCTCGCAGTGGTGCCGGGGAAAAACGTTCGACACGTTCTGTCCGCTGGGCCCCGCGATCGTCACGGCCGACGCGATTCCCAATCCGAACGCGCTGCGGATTCAAACGAAGCGCAACGGGCAGCTCGTGCAGGATTCCTCGACGGCCGACATGATTTTCGACGTGCCCTCCATCATCGCGTTCCTGTCGGGTTCGACCACGCTGCTGCCGGGGACGGTCATTCTCACCGGCACTCCGTCGGGCGTGGGCATGGGGATGAAGCCGCCGCAATATCTCGGGCCGGGCGACAGCGTTACGGTGACCATCGAAAAGATCGGCGACCTCACCAACCCCGTCCAGCGCGAATGATAGCGCCTGCCCGGAAAAAAATCACGAAGTCCCCAACATGGAAACGCACATGTCTCAAATCGGCGGCCTTAAACCCATCGTCCTGGAACTCCAGCCCGGCACCTACTGGTGGTGCGCCTGCGGGCGCTCGAAAATCCAGCCGTTCTGCGACGGGTCGCACGAAGGCACGGGCATCGAGCCGCGGGAAGTTGTCATCGGCGCGCCCACGAAGTGCTCGCTGTGCACCTGCAAACTGACGCGCAATCCGCCGTTCTGCGACGGCTCGCACAAGTCGATACCGCCGCAGCCGGCGTCTCCGCCGCCGTCACCGCCGGTGAGCGCCGAGCCGCAAGATCCCAACGTCCCGACGCCCTAACGCCGCAGGAAGCCTCATGCCCGCCATCGCCCTCGTTACGGATTTGATCTTCTCGACCAAGATTACCGGCACGGCCAAAGCGCTCAGCGTGGCGCTGGTGGTGGTGCGCTCGCTGGAGGCCTTGCAGTCCCGGCTGGATGAAGGGGGGCCGTCGCCGCTGGTGATCATCGACCTGAACGCGGCGAGCGTCGATCCGATCGCGGCGATTGGGCTGGCCAAATCGCACCCGAGCGGCCCGGGCGTTGTGGCGTATCTGTCGCATGTGCAGACGGAGCTGGCCGCCGCCGCGAGATCCGCGGGCGCGGACCAAGTTCTTCCCCGCTCGGCCTTCGTCGCCCAACTGGCCGCGCTGCTGCAACAGGCCGCGGCTCCGCCCAATGGAACCCGTTGAACGCATTTTTCCAATGTTGTTAAACGCATGATCCTCGCGCTCGACCAAGGCACCACCAGCTCCCGCGCCCTCGTGTTCTCGACCGAGGGCCGGATCCTCGGTCTTGCGCAGCGCGAGCTGGGGCAGATTTATCCGCGCCCCGGATGGGTGGAACACGATCCGGTGGAAATCTGGGAATCGCAGCTTGCGACGGCCCGTGAAGCGATCGAGCGGGCGGGCATCGGGGCCCGGCAGATCGCGGCGGTGGGGCTTGCCAATCAGCGGGAAACCGCGCTGCTGTGGGACCGCCGCACGGGTAAGCCCCTGGCCAACGCGATCGTCTGGCAGGACCGCCGCACCGCTCCGGCGTGCGATGCGCTGCGCGCCGCCGGCCGCGCGGAGGTCATTCGGAGCAAGACGGGGCTGGAGATCGACGCTTACTTTTCGGCGACGAAACTTGCGTGGCTGCTCGAACAGGTTCCGGACGCCAGGCGCCGCGCCGCGGCCGGGGAACTCGCGGCGGGCACGGTCGATTCCTGGCTCCTGTTCAATCTCACCGCGGGCCGCACCCACGCCACCGATATTTCGAACGCGTCGCGCACGATGCTGCTGAACATTCACACGGGCCAATGGGATGATGACCTGCTGGCCCTTTTCAACATTCCGCGCGACATCCTGCCGCGCGTGCTGCCGTCGGATGCGCATTTTGCCGACATCGACGCCCGGTTTCTCGGCGCGTCGCTTCCGCTGCGCGGCATCGCGGGCGATCAGCAGGCGGCGCTGTTCGGCCAGGACTGCACCCGGCCCGGCCTCATCAAAAACACCTACGGCACGGGGTGCTTCCTGCTCATGCACACGGGCGGCACGCCGATCGCGTCGAAGCACCGCCTGCTGACCACGATCGCCTGGCGGCACGCGGCGCGCGGCGCTCCCATCGAATACGCGCTCGAGGGGAGCGTGTTTACCGCGGGCGCGGCTGTCCAATGGTTGCGCGATGGCCTGGGGATCATCGATAGCGCCGCGGAGGTCGAGCCGCTGGCCGCCTCCGTGGCGGATTCGGCGGGCGTGTTTGTTGTCCCGGCGTTCGCAGGGCTGGGCGCGCCTTACTGGGATCCCCACGCCCGGGCCGCCATTCTCGGCCTTACGCGCGGCGCCACGAAGGCGCACATCGCGCGGGCCACGCTCGAGGCGATCGCTCACCAGGTCGCCGACCTCGTTGACGCCATGCAGGCCGACGCCGCCGAGCTGCTCGCCCAGACGCCTCTCGAGCTCCACGTCGACGGCGGGGCATCGGCCAATAACCTGCTGCTGCAATTGCAGTCGGACCTTCTGGGTCTGCCGGTGACGCGCGCCCCGGTGCAGGAAACGACCGCCCTGGGCGCCGCCAAGCTGGCGGGCCTTAGGCTTTTGCCATCCACTTCCACCGGTGCGACGTTCACACCGGCGCTCACCGAAGCCGACCGCCGCTGCCGACGCAGCGCGTGGCGTGCGGCAGTTGGGCGCACACTCACGCGGTAATGTGGCACGGACGTCCCGCCCGTGTTCGAATCATCCACGCTCGCCCACGTGACCCGCCATTCCCGCAAAGATCGGCGAAACGCCGATGCCCCCACGCGCGGGTGTAGTTCATATTCCGGGTAACACTCCACCATGGCGACGTTCCCCCTCCCCCCCACCCCCCCCACCCCCCCCCACGCTCCCTCACGGTCGCGTCTCGG
>DASZZD010000002.1:0-18666 GCA_035545015.1 Phycisphaerae bacterium | reverse complement strand
CGAAGATCCCATCAACAAGGCCATTCAGGTCGACAAGGACTTCTATGTCGTCGTGGGCGTCACTCACGAACGACAAGCATCGGGGAACATCGGCGGCAGTTTCACCGGCCAAGACTACAACAAGGACGTCTACATTCCGCTGGAGACGTTGCGCGCCCGCATCGGCGATCAGGTGATGACCAGCAAGGCCGGCAGCCGCGAAGGCGAGATCGTTCAGCTCAGCCAATTGACGGTGACGGTCGGCGACATCTCGGAGGTCGAGGAGACGGCGGCCGTCATCAAGCTGCTGCTCAAGAAGTTCCACAAGCAGGAGGACTACTCGATCATCGTGCCGAAGGAATTGCTCAGGCAGGCCGAAATCCTGCAAAAGATGTTCGGCTTCCTGTCGGTGGTGATCGCCGGCATCTCGCTGCTGGTCGGCGGCATCGGCATCATGAACATCATGCTCGTGACGGTCACCGAGCGCACCCGCGAGATCGGCACCCGCAAGGCCATCGGCGCCAAGAACCGCGACATCCTCACCCAGTTCCTCATCGAAGCCATGGCCATGTCCGGACTCGGCGGGGCCCTGGGCGCGGCGGCCGGCATTGGGCTGGCCAAACTGATCCCCATGATCCCGATGTTCTCCACCTTCATGACCATCGTGCAGCCCACCGTGGTCGTCGTCGCGATCCTCTTCGCGGCGGTCGTGGGGATTTTCTTCGGGCTTTATCCCGCCTATCGCGCCGGCCAGCTCGACCCCATCGAGGCGCTGCGTTACGAATGATCGGCGCCCGGCGAAGGCACCATCCGGGGGGCCCGAGGACAGGAAGACCCTTTTACCAGCGGAGACATTGAGTGAATTGGCGATTGGCGGCCCTAGGCCTGGCGGTGACACTGGCTGGATGCTCTTATCTTGACCTGGGCCCTGAGCCCTCGGCGCAGATCGGCGAGCGCCGCGCCGGCCCCGAATCGCTCACCGATCCCGGCCTGTCCGCCGTCACGCCCACCGCCACCGGCACCGAGGTCGTCCTCCCGGGATCGGGCGCCGTGCCCGGAACCATGCCCTCGGCGACCGAACCGACGACCACCCGTCCCGCATCCGGCGCGGCGGCCACGAACCCCGCGATCAACCCCTCGCTGGGCAACGGACAGAACGGGCTCGCCCCCGCCTCGGGCCGCGTGGCCGTGCCCGACCAGCTCACGGTGCAGCAGGCGATCCTCGTGGGCCTGCAGAACAACGTGGGCCTGCGCATCCAAAAATACAACGTGCCGATCTCCCGCGCCGGCGAGGAAAGCCAGCGCGCGGCGTTTGATCCGTCCGTGAGTGGCTCCATCCAGGGCGGACGCTCCGCGACGCCTCGCGGCGGCGGCGATAATCCCCCCGCCAACTACACCGACCAGATCGACGCGACCCTCGGTATCCAGGAATTCCTTCCCACCGGCACCACCGTCAGCGGCGAATACACCACCAGCAATTCCTTCTATTCCGACGCCGTTTCCAGCAGCCGGTTGCAGCTCTCGGTGACGCAATCGTTGCTTCGCGGGGCGGGGCTGGACGTCAACCTGACGAGCCTGCGGGCGGCGGAAATCTCGACGAAGATCAGCCAGTACGAACTGCGCGGATTTGCCGAGCAATTGGTGGACAACATCGAGGAAACCTACTGGGACCTCGCCTTCGCGGAGAGGCAGGTGCTGATCGTGCAGAACGCCCTGGATTTCGCCAAGGAGCAGCTTCAGGAGACGATCACCAACATCCAGGTGGGCAAAGTCGCCCAGAGCGAAAGGGCCGCCGCCGAAGCCCAGGTCGCCCTCGAACAGGAAGACCTGATCAACGCCAAGAGCACCCTGGAAACGACCCGGCTGCAGTTCCTCCGGCTCATTTCGCCGGCGGGCTCGCCCTTCTGGGAACGCACGTTTAGCGTCAAAACGCAGCCTTTCGTGCCCACCGGCACGATGGACCCCGTCGAGAAGCACGTCGAAGTCGCCATGCGCCTGCGCCCCGACCTCAACGAGGCCAAGCTCGAAGTGCAGCGCGGCGACCTGACCGTCGTGCAAACCAAAAACGGCCTGCTGCCCCAGCTCGATTTCTTCGTCACCCTCGGAAAGACCGGCTACGCCAACAGCTTCGGCCAGACTTTTCCCGCGATCAACGGCGATGAATACGATGTCCTGGCCGGCGTGCGCGGCTCCTACGACTTGGGCAATCGCGCCGCCCACGCCAGCTATCAGCAAAGCCTGCTTTCGCGCGATCAGCTCATCGACACCCTCAACAACCTCCGCCAAACCGTGCAGATCGACGTGCGCACCCAATACATCGAGGTCGAACGCACCCGCCAGCAGATCGACGCCACGCGCGCCACCCGCATCGCCCAGGAAGAAGCGCTCCGCGTTGAAACCGCCAAGCTCCAATCAGGCCGCAGCACGTCGCTTCTGGTCTCCCAGGCGCAGAACAATTTGCTCAGCGCCCAGCTTTCGGAGGTCCAGGCGGTAACGCAGC
Source organism: Phycisphaerae bacterium (assembly GCA_035545015.1). Taxonomy (GTDB): domain Bacteria; phylum Planctomycetota; class Phycisphaerae; order WQYP01; family WQYP01; genus CALCHA01. Next base: position 16,187 of record DASZZD010000002.1, on the reverse strand, counting down.
ATCTCAAGGCTCTCACGGCCCTCTACCGGCTCGAAGGCTCGCTCCTCATCCGTCGCGGCCTGGAGGCGCCCGGGGCAGGACCGGTTCAAGGCCCTGGCTGGCTTCATTAATTCCGGCGCATGGGTTTTCCCGGTTTTCCCCGAGCCGGCCCGTTAAGATACCCGCCATGGCCAGAGAACCGTTCAACCCGCTGAAGACCGCCGCGATGCGCGAGGCCACCGTCGAACGATCCCTCCTGGGCGATCCGCCGGTTCAGGCAACGCCCGGCGCCACCGCGATCCTCTCCGGCACGCCTGGCAAGCCGCTCACCGTGCGCCAGGTCAACGCCCTCGTCAACGGCCTGCTCACCGACGCCCTGCCCCCCGCCTTCTTCATCCAGGGAGAAATCTCCAACTTCCGCACTTATGACCGCGGCCACGCATTTTTCACCCTCAAGGAACCCGGCGCCGAACTCCCCTGCGTCCTCTGGAAGGACGCCCTCGCACGCCTGAAGTTCCGCCCGCGCGACGGCATGGCGGTGATCGCGCGCGGCGCCGTCAAACTCTACGAACCCCAGGGCAAACTCCAGCTCTACGTCGAAACGCTCATTCCCCAGGGCGCCGGCTCGCTCGAACTCGCCTTCCGGCAACTGTGCGAAAAGCTCAAGGCTGAAGGCCTCTTTGAATCCTGCCGCAAACGCCCCATCCCCAAGCTGCCCCAGACCGTCGCCATCATCACCAGCCGCACCGGCGACGTGCTCCACGATGTGCTCACCACCGCCTACCGCCGTTTCCCCGGCCTGCACACGCTGCTCTTCCCCGTGCGCGTGCAAGGCGACCAGGCCGCCGCAGACATCGCCCACGCCATCCACGCGCTCAACCAGTATGAATTGAAAATTGAAAATCGAAAATCGAAAATCGACCTGATCCTCCTCGTCCGCGGCGGCGGCTCGCTGGAAGACCTCTGGGCCTTCAACGAGGAAATCGTCGCCCGCGCCATCTGCGACTCCCGCATCCCCATCGCCACCGGCATTGGCCATGAACCGGATACCACCATCGCCGATCTCGTCGGCGATCTCCGAGGACCCACTCCCACCGGCGTCACCGAGTTGACCATCCCCGACGTCCGCACCCTGCGCGCCGCCATCGACAATCACCGCGCCATCCTCACGCGCGACATGCGCCGCCTTGCCGAATGGTCCCGCGCCACTCTCACCCGCGCGCACAGCTCTTTCGAAATCGCCTTCCGCGAAGCCATCCGCAACCGCATGCAGCGCATCGACATGCTGGCCCGCTCCATCGAGCGCATCGAGCCGCGCCACGCGATTGCCCAGGGTTGGCGGCGCATCGAGGAATGCGTTCGCCGCCTCGATCGCGCCATGCACGCGCGCCTCGCCGCCCAGCGCGACACGCTCGCACGCACGCATCACCGCCTCGAACGCTGCAATCCCGCCCCGCGCCTGCACCGCCAGCGCGACCGCCTCGACGCCCTCGCCGCCGCCCTCCACGCCGCCCTCCGCCGCCGCAACGCCGCCGCCAACGACCGCCTCAACGCCCTCGCCCAGCAACTCCGCATCGTCTCCCCGCAATCCGTTCTCGATCGTGGCTTCTCCATCACCACCGACGCCGCCGGCGCCATCGTCCGCAGCGCCGCCCAGGTCAAAAAAGGCGACCTGCTCACCACGCGCGTCGCCGACGGCGCCATCGTCTCCACCGTTGGCAAGCCCAAGCAGGCATCGCTTTTTTAACCCGCCCGCCGCCCCGCCGTCATTTCACGTGAAAGCTCGTCACCTTCCATGTGCCTGATGCGTCCTTCACCAGCACCGCGTCGAATAGATGCGCCCCGCTGGAGAATTGCGCAATTCCCCTCAACGTGCAGGTCGTGCTCTTGCCCGTCCCCGCGCTCATGAACACGCTCGTGGACGTGATCCCCGTGTACGTGCCCATCGCCGCGAGCTTGGTGTGCAGATCATCCAGATCCGTCGCCGTGATGCTCGGATCGCATTCCGCCTGCGCCGCCGGAATATCTCCGGCCGCGACATGCCCTGCAAAATCCACCAGCACCGCGCGCGGGGCGCTGCTTGCCGAGAAAATCGACCACGTGAACACCCCAATCCCGCCGCCCACCGCAAGCGCGACGATCCACAGCAGCACGCTCACGATCCCCAGGATTAGCCCCGCGACCGCCAGGCCGCGACCACGCACCAGCGGCTGCCGCGTCGCCCGCATCCCCACCGCCGAAAACACGATCGCCCCCAGCCCCGTCACCAGTGGCACGCACAGCAGCAGCCCCAGCACGAAACCCGTGATCGCCGTGCCGCTCGTCCGCGGCCGCACCATCATCGAGCCGCCCCCGGTCCCCGCATCGTAACCGCTCATGCGACCTCCTTCCTCACCAGAACCGCCTGGCCCCGGCTTCATTTCCGCGCCACTGGAAAAACCCCGCAAAATGTGGACACTAACCCCATGGCCAAAGACGCACAATCCTCGCTTCCCGCGAATCCCACCTTCGAAGAATCCGTCGCCCAGCTCGAAGGCATCGTCGCCGCCATCGAGTCCGGGCAGGTCGGCCTTGAAGAATCGCTCGCCAAATACGAGCAGGGCATGGAGCTCGTCAAAAAATGCCGCGGCATCCTGGACCGCGCCGAAAAACGCATCGAGCAGCTCACCCAGCACGCCGACGGCCTCTCCGTCGAACCCCTCGACCCCGCCAAGCTGCTCTCGCAGAATCCCCCCACCGCCTGACTCACGCCGCCTTCGCGTGCAGCCGCAGCTCGATCGCCTGCCGCAGGTGATGCACCACCCGCTCGACTTCCATGCGCGTCAGCCGATTATGGAACGGCAGCGCGATCGTGCGATCCGCCACGTACTCCGTCATCGGAAAATCCCCACGCTTGAAACCATGCTCCGCCATGTAAAACGGCTGCAGATGGATCGGCGGAAAATAATTCGAGCAGCCGATGTGATGGTTCCGCAGGTACGCCAGGATCGCATCCCGGTCCGTCGCATCCAGGTCCCCCGTCAGCCGCACCACGAACACGAACCACGACATCGTCGTCTCATCATCGATCGTCGGCAGAATCAAATGTGGTTCGTCCAGCAGCATCGAAATGTACTCATGCGCCACGCGCTGCCGCGCTTCCACGATCGCCTCCAGCCGCTTCATCTGCACCACTCCCACCGCCGCATTGATGTCCGCCAGCCGATAGTTGTATCCCAGCCGCGCATGGCTCAACCAGCTCCCGCCCGGATCCCGCCCCTGGTTCCGCAGCGACCGGCACATGTCCGCCACCTTCTTGTCGTTCGTCACGATCATCCCCCCCTCGCCCGTCGTGATCTGCTTGTTCGGATAAAAACCAAACACCCCCGCACGCCCGAACGTCCCCACCTTCCGCTTCTTGTGGCTCGACCCCAGCCCCTCGCACGAATCCTCAATCAGCGGCATCTCATGCGACGCCGCCAGCATCGCCAGCTCATGCATCCCATTCGGATTCCCAAACGCCTCCACCCCCAGGATCGCCTTGGTCTTCGCCGTGATCGCCTTCGCCGCCTTCGCCACGTCCATGTTCAGCGTGCTCGATTCGATATCCACGAACACCGGCGTCGCCCCCACCATCTTGATCACGTTCGACGACGCGATAAACGAAAACGGCGTCGTGATCACCTCATCCCCCGGCCCGATCCCCAGCGACGCCATCACGCAGTGCAGCCCCGCCGTGCCCGACGACACCGCCACCGCCTCATCCACGCCGAGATACCGCCGAAACGCATTTTCGAATTCCGGAATCTTCGGTCCCAGCGACAGGTGCCGCGTCCGCATCACCTCCACCACCGCATCAATTTCCGCATCCGTGATGTCCGGGCTGGACAGGGGAATCTGAATATCGTCCATGGAAACTCCGCACGCTGAACAACGGCCGCGGCACGGGCGTCGCGCCCGTGTTTTCACACGAACGCACCCGCATCGCCGGTCCTTCTTTTTATTATCGGCCGCAACCACCCCACCCCTCCACCCCGCCCTGCATTACCTTCCCGCCTGACTCTCCAGCCACGCCACATGCCGCGACAACCCCTCCCGCAACCCCGTCGCCGGCAGCGGCAACCCCGCCCGCTCCGCTTTCCCCCGGTCGTACACCCGATGGCAGCAAAACGCCCGATGCTCTGGATTCGTCGCCAGATACTCCGCCATCGAAGCCTCCCCAATCCTCACCGGCATGCCCAGAATGTCCCCAATCACCTGGTAAAATGTCCGCGATTCCACGATCTCCGGCCCCGCCGCAAAAAACAGATTCCCGCGTGCCTTCTCATTCCCCGCGCAGCCATACGCCATCGCGCACAAATCATCCACAAACATCGGCTGCTGCAAAAAAACTCCCCCCGCCAACAGCTTCAGCTCCTCACCCCGCCGTATCCGCGAAAGCAGCTCCGCATCCCGCCCATGCAACGGCAAACACCCCAGCAGCGACCCCGGCCCATAAATATGACACGGCCGAATCACCGTCACCCCCATCTCCCCCCCCACCGCACCTTTGTACGCAAGCAACACCTCCTCCGCCGCCCGCTTCCCCGCCCCATACGGCGCCGTGTCGAACCGATCAAACGTCTCATCAATCCGCCACGGCCGATCGATCGGCGAACACGCAAAATCCGATGACAAAAACACCAGCCACTTCGCCCGCCGCCCCTCCCCAAACACCGCCACATCCTGCCGCGCATGCTCCGCAGTGAACCCGATGCAATCAATCACCAGATCCCACACCACCCCCGCCTCCCCCCCCGCGCCCGCAACCACCCGCTCAAACCCCGCCGCATCATTCCGATCCGCCGTGAGCACCCCCACCCCCTCGCCTACCGCGCCCCCCCCCACCGCCCGCTTCCCCCGCGTCACCATCCATACCTCATCCCCGCGCCCCATGCCCAAGCGCACCATCCCCCCCGAAACAAACCCCGATCCGCCAAGCACCAGCACCTTCATCCCCGCATCCTCCCCCCAACCCCCCGCACCGTCAATCGCGCCCGTCAATGGAGCCCGTCAAACCCCTTTGAAATTTCCCCCTCACTGCCCGCCCACCTGCTTATCCAGCCATCCCCGCCCCACTTCCTCGCCCCACATGGTGCTGATCACCACATCCTTCTTGTCCTCCAGCGTGTGCCGCACCACTTCCTGCCCCGAGCCCCCCTTCACCGGCCGCAGAAACGTCAGCTCCCCCGACCCCCGCCACGCCGGCAGCGACTGCAACTCCACGCTCGACTCGTCCTCGACATGTTTGCTGCCCGCCTGCACCACCTCCACCTCCCCCGTCCCCACCATCACCACCGCAATCTGCCCATCGCGCGACGACGCCGCAATCCGCTTCCCATCCGGGCTCAACTCAAACCACTCCATCGCATCCCCCACCTGCCCCTGCGCCCCGCGCGGTATCACCCGGCTCACCGTCGCCTCCTTCCCCGGCATGATCGAAAATAACACTTGCGCCGTGTCCAGATCATTCGGCGTCGCCGGCAACGTCACATCCAGCGCTGTAAAATAAACCCGCCCATCCGGCGCCACCCGCACCCGCGAATTCCCCCCATACACCATCCCCACCAGCTCCTCCGCCTTTGGAAAATCCGCCACATTCAGCAGCTTCCCGTCCGCCCCGCACACCGCCTGCTCCACCAGCGTCGCAAACCCCGCCTGGCTTCGCCCGCTCACGCTTGTCTCCGCCCTCCCGTCGACCGCGTTCGCCAGCGGCTTCACATACAGCAGCGACCGGCTGTCCGCCGTCCAGTCCGGATACGCGCACCCCGGCCCCAGCATCCGCAACTCCCCATCCGCCTCATCCACCGCACCAATTGCGATCATCCCCCCCACCGAAAACGCCACCAGCTTCCCATCCGGCGATACCCGCTCCTCCATCGTGTCCTGACTTGGCCCCTCAAACATTACCCGCCCGGGAATGACCGCATCCCCGCTGATCGTATACACCTGCCCCACGGTCTCATCGTAAGTCCGCTGCGCCGCCGCCTGCGCCACCGCCGGATAGGACGCCGCCAGTCCGCTCGTCACATCATCGCGCAGCACGATCAGCCCCGCGGACACCTCCGCATCCGACCACCCCAGCGCCTTCTTCGCCTTGTCCAAATCTCCCGCCGAGTTCTTCAGCGCTCCCATCAATTCCTTCGCCCGCCGCTCCGCTGCCGGATACGCCCTGACCACGTCCTTCGCGTTCGTTTCGTGCTGTTCGCGCATCACCACCACCCGCTTCCCGTCCGGCAGCCACGCTACCCGTCCCACCTCCGGCACCAGCAGCCCCCCCAGCTTTCCCTCCACATCGCACACGTGCAGCCCATCCCCCCCGATCACCGCCGCCCGCGACCCATCCGGCGACCACACCACCCGCTGCGGCACACATCCCGCCAGCCCCACCACCGCCGCCGCCAGCAACCCCCTCACCATCCGCTTCATCTGCTTCTTCACCTTCAACCTCCAATCGCCCGAAACAATGGATTTTCCACCTTCACCCCGCCCGCCACCTCGCCCGTCCGCTCCGCCACCGCATTCCGCACCGCCAACCCGCGCAGCCGCTCCACCGAAAAAAACTCCCCGCCACCCTCCGCCGCCGCCTCCCGTTGCGCCGGCACAACCGCCACCCGCTCCGCCACGTCAACGCTCCCGCCACCATCCCGCACGCTCCGCCCACCCCAAAACCCAATCGCCACGCACGCCGCCATCCCCGCCCCCGCCGCCACTCCCCACGCCACCCGCCGCCGCCACCCGCCCCCCAACCGCAGCGCCGGCAACGCCCCGTGCTCCACCTCCTCACTCCCCATCGCCCGCCGCATCAACCCAGTCAGCGCCCCCAGCTCCTCCGCCCGCCCCCGCGCTTTCTCATCCCGCTCCAGATACTCCACCAACAGCGCCTCCACCTCCGGCGCCAATCCCCCCAGCGCCCGATCCATCAACAACCTCTCCAGCATCTCGCCATTCATCGTCATCACTCCCGCTTCATCCGTTCGCTCAACATCTTCACGGCCGTATGCAGCCGCGACCGCACCGTCCCCACCGGAACCCCCAGCACCCCCGCAATCTCCTCGTACGTCAATTCCTCCCGCAGCCGCAGCTCAAGCGTCTCCCGCACCTGCCCCGGCAACTCCGCCATCGCCCCCCGCATCCGCTCCACATCCCCACCCTCCCGCTCCACCGGCGCCGCCACCTCCCCCAACCGCTCCCCCAACCGCTCCACCGCCCGCTCCCGCCGCGCCGCCGAAAGCCCCACATGCCGCGCAATCCCAAACAAATACGCCCGCCCCGACACCGCCCGCTTCACTCCCCCACCACGCAACGCCTGCACAAACACATCCTGCAGCAAATCCTCCGCCCCCTCCCCAAACCGCCTCCGCAAATACCCCAGCACCGCCCCCCCATGCTCCCGATAAAGCCCCTCAATCTCCACACGCTCCTCCACACCATCGCTCCACCAATTCCCACACCCCCACGTCGCCCCCAACCAACAAAAAGTTCAAAAAAAAAAACCTCCACCTCCAAGCCCCCTCCCCTCCCACCCGCCTCTTGCACAACTCTATGGCTCTGTGTCCCTGTGGCAAACACCCTCTTGCCCTCCCGGCGCCCTCCCACCCCGAAACCGCCCTCCACCTTCACCTTCTCGGTCTTGCGCTTTGACCTTTGCGTTTTGAGCTCCCCTTAAGCTATACTGCCCCGCTCGACATTCGCCGAGAAGGCCCGACCGCACAGAGCGGCCGGGTACGCCGGCATCATATGAGAGGCGATCTCTCCCGCGCAGCTCCGTCTGCGCGATCGGCCTCTATAAGGAGTCTCCATGTCCCGCTACATCGGACCCAAGGTCCGCCTGTCCCGTCGTCTCGGCGTCGCCATCGCCGACCTCCCCAAACACAACAAAACCGACTTCGTCGCCCCCGGCATGCACGGCGCCCGCCGCTCGCAGCGCCTCTCCGAGTACGGCGTGCGCCTCCGCGAAAAACAGCGCGTCAAAGCCCACTACTCCGTCCTCGAAAAGCAGTTCCGCCGCTACATGACCGCGGCCAAGCACTCCAAGGGCAACACCGCCATCACCCTCCAGCAGCTCCTGGAAACCCGCCTCGACAACGTCGTCCGCCGCCTCGGCGTCGTACGCTCCGTCTGGGCCGCCCGCCAGCTCGTCGCCCACGGCCACGTGCGCGTCAACGGCAAAAAGGTTGACGTCGCTTCCTTCCAGGTCGCCCCCAACTCCGTCATCACCTTCAAAGACAAAACCCACAAGCTCCTCCGCGAAAATATGGAATCCCTCGCCGGCCACCAGGTCCCCGCCTGGATCGAGTTCAACCCCGCCCAACTCGAAGCCCGCGTCGTCGCCCTGCCCGTCCCCGAACAAATCCCCTTCGAAATCAACGCCAACCTTATCATCGAATTTTATCGCTGATCCGCTTCGCGATCGCCGGCAAACCTCCGCAACCCACGAAAGCCCGCGCCCAAAAGCGCGGGCTTTTTCTGCGCCCGCAATCACCCCTCATTCGATGCGCACATTCACCTGCACCAATGGCGTCGGCACCTCATACCGCAACTCCGCCTGCTCGTCCGCGCTCCGCTCCTCCACCGCCGGCTTCTCCAGTATCGTCCGCACCATCGCCACCTCATCGCACCCGTGCCGCTTCGGACACTTGATGCACACCGACCACACCTTCGTCGGCAGCGCACTCTTGTCCACCACGGCAAATCCCAACCGCTCAAAAAATCTCTGCTCGTATGTCAGCGTGAACAGCCGCTGCACCTCCAGACGCCGCGCTTCCTCCGCCATCGCCTCCACCAGCCGCCGCCCGATCCCCCGCCCCTGCCACCCCGGATCCACCGCCAGCGACCGCACCTCCGCCAGATCCGCCCACACGATCTCCAGCGCACAAATCCCCACCACCTCGCCGCTCTTCGCCTCCGCCACCATGAACTCCCGCAGCGACTCATACAGCTCCGCATGCGAACGGAACAGCATGATGCCCCGCTGCGCGTAATGCGTGATCAACCGGTCGATCGCCGGCACATCCCGCACCGTCGCGGGCCGCAGAATCACTTTCTCACTATCCATGCTGCCATCATAGTCTCCCCCGCTCCGGCATGTCTCCCGTCCCGGCGCCACGCCGCCCCTGCTCCCCCACCCTTCGCCCCCGGTTCAGGCGATCAAAACGCATCCACATCCCCACATATTTCGGACCTCCCACGCGCGATAAAACCGCCCCGCCCAACCCTGCCCGCCGCTCCACCGCCCCTCTCCGCCCGCTGAATGCGAATGTTCTAGGTCGCTCGTTCAGCGCCGCTTTTTCCCCGTCGATACACACCCTGCCAACGGCGCGGACCTTCCCGCGCCCCCGCGCCTGACACCACGATCACCGAGTACGACCCATGAAGCACCGTTCCCACAACCGCCGCCGCAACCGCCTCACGATCCCCTTCGAGCCCCTCGAGCCCCGCCTTCTCGCCACCGCCGTCATGTTCGACCGCCTCGACCACGCCCGCCCCATCATGCCCTCCACCATCTACGACACCACCGGCAGGCGCGTGCGCCCCGTCGCCCCCGCCCCGCCTCAGGCCCCCCAAAGCGATCAAACCATCCTCCCGCCCAGCCTCCCCGGCAGCACCCAAACCGTCAACGTGACCCTGGGCGGCGCCACCGGCAACAACGCCGCGCCCCTCGGCGTCAACGTCGGCGAAATGACCGAATACGCGCAGGCCAACACCATCGACGACCTCATCACCTCCGGCGGCTCCTTCGAACGCGGCGCCGGACGCATCCTCGTCCACGTCTCCAACGTTCCCGCCGTACCCCTCAACCAGATTATCGTCGACGCCGACTGGGTCTGGGCGCAGCTCGGCATGAATGTCGCCGTCGGGCAGCAACTCGTCGGTTCCACCGGCGCCAACACCGGCGGCGCCTGGACCATCACCAGCATGACCCCCCAATACGATGCCTCCGGAAACACCACCGGCCGCGTCGTCATCACCCTCGCCAATCAGCTCTGGACCGCCCCCGCCTACGGCGACACCTTTTACGTCCAGATCAAAAACGACAACAACCTCCCCCTCGCCGACAGCGTCACCGGCTGGGGCAATTACATGGTGGCGCGCGACAATACCGTCGCCTACGCGGGCTCCTCCTCCGCCGCCATCGCCTTCGGCGCCGGCCCGGCGCAAAATAACTTCGCCGCCCTCCAGTTCTTCCTCGGCGCCGAAGCCCAGGCCGGACGCAACGTCCTCCAGCAAGGCCATACCTACCAGCTTTCCTTCTGGGCCATGACCACCATGCCCGGTTCCGCAAACCTTTCCCTCTACCAGGGCGAAAACGGCGGCGGCCTCACCGTCGCGCTCATCGCCGACGGAAAATGGCACCAGTACATCCTCACCGTCGCCGCCACCAATCCCGTCGTCTATCAAAATGGCGTCATCACCGTCGGTTTCAATGGCGCCGACGGCGTCGTCCATGTCGATGTCGTCCACCTCACCGATCTCACCGACCAGATCGCCCCCGCCAACCCCTTAAGCAAAACCATCGAATCCCTCATCACCCAGTACGGTTTCAGCCAGCTCCGCTTCTGGCACCCCAGCATCCGCTTCGCCAACCTCGACTCCGTCATCGGTCCCGCCGACGCACGCCCCATGCTCGTCGGCCCCTTCAATACCTACGACCCCCAGTTCGGCCTCCCACAAATGCTCGAACTCGCCAAAGAAACCAACACCATCCCCTGGATTGTCCTGCCCACCACCTGGTCCGCGCAGGAAATCCATGACCTCATGGAATATCTCGGCGGTCCTGTCACCTCCACCTACGGCGCCATCCGCGCTGCCGACGGCCACCCCGGAAGCTGGTTCGCCGATCTTCCCGCCATCCGCTTTGAAGCCGGCAACGAATCCTGGAACACCACCTTCTATCCCAACGCCTACGTCCCCTTCCAAACCTATTTCGACCGCGCCGAAAATATGTTCGAAGCCTTTAAGAGCGATCCTCTCTACGCCTCCGTCGGCTCCAAAATCACGCTGATCGTCAACGGCTGGCAGTGGACTCCCTGGTATACCCAGGAAGCCGTCCAACTCACCCCCGCCGCCGATGCCGTCGATGTCTCCGCCTATACCGGCGGCCCCAACACCGAAATGCCCCTCAACGATCTCCTCGCCGGCGCGCTCACCGAACCCATCACCGAAGACGCTTCCGATTATCCCAAAACCATCTTCGGCAAGCCCGTCTTCGTCTACGAAGAAGCCCCCGGCGAACTCAATAACACCCTCTCCGCCCAGACCGAAAGCGACTACGCCACCTCCCTCGGCGCCGCACTCTCCGTCGCCCACAACGCCATGCTTCTCGCCCGTGACTACGGCATCACCAACCAGAACCTCTTCACCCTCATCCAGCGCGGCGACAACACCCCGGAAGGCTTCGCCCTCGGCCACTATGGACTCTTCGCCGATATGACCACCGCCGCCACCAACCCCCGACCCACCGCCCTCGCCGCCGAACTGCTCAATCGCGCCTCGGGCAAAATCGTCACCACCACCGTCTCCAACGGCTGGGTCGTCGATGCCGCCTCCACCCAGGCCGCAGCCACCACCACCCAGGCCGCCGACGCCATGGTCACCGTCAGCGCTTCCAAACTCACCATCACCTTCTTCAACGACACCGTGCAGGACGGCCAGAACACCCTCTTCCACCTCCTCCTCCCCGCCGTTCTCGCCGGCCAGGCACTCAACCTCAATTGGAACGCCGCCACCTTCGAAGTCCTCAGCGGCCCCTCCGTCTCCTCCAACAACGAATCCTCCCAAACCGTCAACATCTCCAACGGCTCCTTCACCCACAACGCCACCGAACTCTACGCCGCCCTCCCCGCACACGCCATGGGCAGCCTCATCATCCCCCTCACATAACGCCCCAATCGCGCCCACCACTCCCCAAATCTCTCTCTCCAAAAACCCCCGTCGTCCCTCTGTGTCTCTATGCCTCTGTGGCAAAAAACCACTCGCCCATTCATCCCCCCTCGCGCAGATACGCCGTCACATGCACGTCCGAACCACTCCGCTCCACCCCCGCAATCTCCAACCGCAGCGCCTCCGCCAGCTTCCCCACATCCATCCCCCCCACCGCCCGGCGCGCCCGCGCCCCCGGAATCAACAGCGGCGCAATAAACACATGCGCCTCATCCACCACCCCGCGCGCAAAAAATTCCCCCATCACCGAAGGCCCCCCCTCCACCAGCACGTTGCTGTATTCCATCTCCCCCAGATGCCGCAGCAATTCACCAACATCCAACCCCGCGCCCGCCGCCCCCACCGCCCGCACCATTACCCCGCGCCGCTCCAACTCCCGCCGCCGCCGCTCCCCCGCGCGCGACAGCCCCTTCCCATGCACCACCATCACCGGCGCCGCATGCACGCTCTGCACCAGCCTGCTCTCCACCGGCAACCGGCATTCGCTGTCCAGCACGATCCGCGTCGCCACGCGCCGCAGATCCCGCTGCGCCCTCGGCCGCGCCGTCAACAGCGGATCATCCGCCAGCGCCGTCCCGATCCCCACCACGATCCCATCCATCCGCCCCCGCAACGCCTGCACCCACGCCCGCGACTCCTCCCCGCTGATCCACTTCGATTCGCCCCCCGCCGTCGCCACCGCGCCGTCCAATGACTGCGCCCACTTCGCAATCACCCACGGCCGCCCTTCCGCAATCCGCGTCAAGAACGGCCCATTCACCCGCCGCGCCTCCGCCTCCATCAACCCCACCTCCACCCGAATCCCCGCCCGCCGCAACCGCGCAATCCCCTTCCCCCGCACCCGCGCAAACGGATCCACCAGCGCCACCACCACCCGCTTCACCCCCGCCGCCACCACCGCATCCGTGCACGGCGGCGTCTTGCCCCAATGACAGCACGGCTCCAGCGTCACATACAACGTCCCCCCACGAGCCCGCTTCCCCGCGCTCTCGAGCGCATACACCTCCGCATGCGGCCCGCCATAAAACCGATGAAACCCCTCCCCCGCCACGCGCCCATCACGCCCCACCACCACCGCCCCCACCACCGGATTCGGCTCCACCCACCCCCGCCCCCGCCGCGCCAACGCCAGCGCGCGCCCCATATGCCCCCGATCCTCTTCCGAAAACGCATCCTTTGCCATGCACTGCGGCCGGCGCGACTCGAACGCGCGACCTGCGGTTTAGGAAACCGCCGCTCTATCCAACTGAGCTACGACCGCAAACCCCTCCCCCCTCCCCTCGAATAATACCACATCCACGGTCCCCATGCCGATCCCGCACAAACCCCTCACCCCTTCTTCGCCGCCGGTTTCTTTCGCACCGCCTTCTTCTTCACCGGCGCCTCCTCCACAGCCTCCTCAGCCGCCCCAGCCTTTTTCCCCCCGCCATACTTCGCCACAATATCCGCAGGCCACCCCTTCCCCGCCGCAAAACTCTCCTTGAACTCCGCCAGCCGCTCCGCCGGCAACACCGTCCGGCATTTCGGAAATCCCAGGCAACTCATGAACGGTCCACGCTTCCCCTGCCGCAACCCAATGTGCTTCTTCCCGCACTTCGGACACACCAGCCCCGTATCCTCCGGCGGCGGCTTCGGTGGCAATGGCTGCCCCGTCTGCTTGTCCAAATTCTGTATCGTCTTGCACTCCGGATACCCGCTGCACCCCAGAAACGCACCGAACCGCCCCGTTCGCTTGATCATCGGCTTCCCGCATGTCGGACACGCAAACTCCGTCACCTCCAACTGCACCGGCTTCCCCTCCGCATCCACATTCTGCGCCCCATCGCATTCCGGATACCGCGAACAGCTCAAAAACCGCTTCCCCCGCTTGCTCAACCGATACGCCATCATCGCGCCGCACTTCGGACACTTGTATTCGCTCGGCGTCTGCTCCGCCCGTGCGTGCGTCATCCGCTCTTCCGCCGTCGCCAGGTCCCGCTCCAGCGGCGCATAAAAATCCTTCACCACCTCCACCCAGTTCTTCTGCGCCTCCTCCACCTGATCCAGTTCCGCCTCGATCGTCCGCGTGAAGCTCGTCTCCATGATGTCCGGAAAACCTTCGATCAGCTTCTGCGTCACCTTGATCCCCAGGTCCGTCGCATACAGCGTCCGCCCCTTCGCCTCCACGTAATTCCGATCCTGAATCGTCGCGATGATCGACGCATACGTCGACGGCCTCCCAATCCCCTCCGCCTCCAACGCCTTCACCAGACTCGCCTCCGAATACCGCGAAGGCGGACTCGTGAAATGCTGCGTCGGCGTCAAATCCAACGCCGCCACCTCCTGCCCCTGCGCCAGCGCCGGCAAAATCTGCTCATCCGCCCGCGCATACACCCCCGCCACCCGCGTAAATCCATCAAACGCCAGCGACCTCCCCACCGCCTTAAACACCCCCCGCGCCTCCCCCGTCTTCTGACTACTGACTTCTGACTTCTGACTACTAACGCCTGACTTCTGACTACTCACCTCAATAAACGCTTCCGTCACATTCCACTGCGCCGGCACCATCTGGCACGCCACGAACCGCTTCCAGATCAGCTCATACAACTTGAACTGCTCGTCCGTCAGTCCCCCCCCGCCCCGCCCACGCAAACGCGCCGGCGTCAGCGTCACGTCCGTCGGCCGAATCGCCTCGTGCGCCTCCTGCGCCCCCGCCTTGCTCGCATAAAAATTCGGACTCTCCGGCAAATACTTCCCGCCGAACTGCTCCTCAATAAACCCGCGCACCGCCCCCAGCGCCTCCTTGCTGATGTTCTGCGAATCCGTACGCATGTACGTGATCAACCCCACCGCCCCGATCTCCGCCACATCCACCCCCTCATAAAGCTGCTGCGCCACCCGCATCGTGCGCTGAGCCCCGAACCCCAGCGAATTGCTCGCCGCCTGCTGCAGCGTGCTCGTCGAAAACGGCCCCGGCGGCCGGCTCGTCGACAGCTTCTGGTTCAGCTCCCGCACCCGATATTCCAACCCTGTTTTCCCCCCGTCCACCAGCCCCGTCACCCGCGTCAACGTCACCGCCGGTCCCTTCACCGGTATCCCCCGTGGCCCGTTCGTCCCATCATTCTCCACCGTCGTCACCGCAATCCCCGTCAGCCCCACCGCCTCCGCCGCCCCCCGCGCCGCCTCCACATCCTTCGGATCAAACTTCTTCCCGCCCACCTCCACCAGGTCCGCGCGGAACGCCGCATGCTCCCGCAAAAATTCCGTCTTCTCCGCCACCGTCCGCCCCGCATTCGCCGCCGCCAACGCATCCGCCGAATCCGTCCCATCATCCGCCGCCTCCTCCTCATCCCCCGCCAGAAAGCTCCGCCATTGCTCCGCCAGATCCCCCGCATGCACCAGGTCCGCCGTGAATATCCCCGTCAACTTCCAGTATTCCTCCGGCACAAACGCCTGGATCTCCAGCTCCCGATCCACCACCAGCTTCACCGCCACGCTCTGCACCCGCCCCGCACTCAATCCCCGCGCCACCTTCTTCCACAACAACGGCGAAATCTTGTACCCGACAAGTCTGTCCAATATCCGCCGCGCCTGCTGCGCATTGACCTTATCCTCATTGATCCCCCGCGGCTGCTTGAACGCATTCAAAATCGCGCTCTTCGTGATCTCGTTGAACACCACCCGCTTTGCCGTCCCCACATCCAATCCCAGCGCATGCGCCAGATGCCACGCGATCGCTTCCCCCTCCCGGTCCAGGTCCGTCGCCAGGTACACCTGGTTCGCCCCCCGCGCCGCCGCCTTCAACTCCCCAATGATCTTCTTCCGCGACGCCAGCACCTCATACGTCGGCTCAAATTTGTTCTCCACATCCACCCCCATCCCCTTCTCCGGCAAATCCCGCACGTGCCCCATCGACGCCTTCACCGTAAACCCCGCCCCCAGATACTTGTTAATCGTCTTCGCCTTCGCCGGAGACTCCACGATCACCAGCGTCGGCCCCCCCCCTGTGCCCCCGCCGCCGCCCGCCCCATGCCCAGCCCGCTCCCGCCCGCCCATGTCCCCACGCCCCGCCTTGCCAATACCGCCAGCCATTTTCGCCACGTCCAAACGTCCCTTCGCCAGGTAAGCTCAACCAATCCGCGCCGCCGGAACCCCCAGCAGCTCATTCCATTCTAGGCACTCCCGCGCCTCCCCACCCGGACCCCCCACTTGACCCGCCCACCCCCCAATTGTCAAGCCAGCCCTCCCGCATCCGTTCCATGTTCCAT
>DASZZD010000001.1:0-5804 GCA_035545015.1 Phycisphaerae bacterium | reverse complement strand
CGTTGGAGTAGTAGGGGGGTTGGATGCCGTAGTCGGGGTTGGCGGGGTAGAAGTAGGTGGGGGATTGGGATTCAGGGGCGATGTCGGCGGAGGGGCCCGGGGTGTAGGGCTGTTCTGGAGTGTAGGGCTGCGCGGGGGCGTAGGGCTGGTTGGGGTGTTCGGGGGCGGGGAGGTATTGGGGTGTGGAGCCGCCGCCATAGAGGGGGACGGACGGGTTCTGCGAGTTGTAGTAGGGCGGGGTGGCGTAGACGGGGGGCTGCGAATTTTGTGGTGGGTAGAGTTGTGAATATGGAGAATTGTAGGGAGGTGGATTATAGGTTTGGCATCCTGAGGGTGCGACGGCGGCGGCGAGGGCGGCGAGGATGAGGGGTTTGGGCAAGCGGATCATGGTGACACCTCACTGGACGGAGGCGCGCGGTGGTGGACGGCCACGGTGCGTGGTTCCCTCTACATCATAGTAGGCGGGGTGAACGTCCTTCTCGTGCTGCCTCCATAAAAGCAGACACCGCTGGCGGGGAAATGTTTGATGGGGAGCGGGAGGGTGGAGAGGAGGGGCGGGGCCGCTGATGTGAATTATTGGAAAGGTGATGAAAAACGAAGGAAATGCGCATGACCTGGGGGAGCGGGGTTTCTACAATGCTGCCGAGCGTGGAAGGCTGGAAGAGACGCTTCGGTATTGCTGCATGTTTCGAGAGGCTGCACCTTATGTGGAAGAAGTTGGCGAGGCGTTGCGCGATGGCGGCGGTGGCGGCAGCGGCGGTGATGGGGACGCGCGGGGCGTGGGCGTGGAATTATGAGGGGCATCTGGTGGTGGGGGAGATCGCGTGGCAGAAGCTGGACGCGGCGGACAAGGCGGCGGTGACACGGATCCTCAAGGCGCATCCGCATTATGCGACCTATCTGACGACGGGGACGGAGGGGGCGAGCGCTGCGGAGAAGGACGAGATGGCCTTTGTGAAGGCGGCGACGTGGCCGGACGCGGTGCGGCCGGCGCGGGCGCCGTATCGACCGTTAATTATCGATCCGGCGGACGAGAAGAACGTGACGCAGTATCACCATGCGGAGTGGCACTTCATTGACATCGCTTTTGTGTTGCCGGGGGATACGAAGGATGCGGGGTTGAACGGGAAAGGGTTGGACACGTCGAAGGGGGACGCGGTGACGGAGATTCGGAAGGCGGCGGGGGGGATAGCGTCGCAGGAGGGAGCGGAGCAGAAGGCGGTGGATCTGGCGTGGGTGGAGCATCTGGTGGGGGATGTGCATCAGCCGCTGCATGCGGTGACGCTGATCAGCGAAGAATTTCCGCCGCCGGATGGGGATCGCGGGGGGAACAGCATTGTGGTGTCGTATGTGGGGGAGAGCGGGAAGACGTCGGTGACGAATCTGCATGCGTTCTGGGATGGGGCGGTGGGGAACGTGCAGATGGAGCACTTCACGGCGGGGAGTTTGGGGGCGTTGCGGAAGAAGGCCGCGGATTTTGTGGCAGCGCATCCGGAGGCGGGGATGGCGGCGCAGATGAAGAAGGACGCGACGCCGGAGGCGTGGGCGGAGGAGAGTTATGCGTTGGCGAAGAAGGACGTGTATGAGGAGGGGGCGATTTTTAAGTTGCCCAGGCCGCGGACGTCGTATGAATTGCCGGCGGGGTATGTGGAAAGGGCGCACGAGGTGGCGGAGTCGCAGGTGACGCTGGCGGGGTATCGTCTGGCGGCGACGGTGCACGCGGCGTTGAAGGCTGGGGGCGGGGGAGAGGCGCCAAAGCCTTGACGTAAATGGCCACGAAAAACACGAAAGCGCGGGGGACGGGAACATCCACGAATGCACACGAATGCACACGAATTCGCGGGTTGCGGACGGTGGGCGGCGTCAGTCGGTACAGGTTTCACAGCAAGGGGCATTTGCCATTGGGAGTGTTTCCCTCGTTCGTGGTGCGCCGTAAAATCCGGGGAATTGGATTTGTTTGTGTGGGTTCCGTGAGCTGCGGCGGTGAGCTGCGGCGTGCGGGGCGCACTGGAAGGAGAATTGCATGTCTGTTGTCGCCGCCGCTCCCGTGGCTTCGCCGGTTACTGCCGCTCCCGGGCGGACAGAGCCGTGCATTTTGACGATTTTCGGGGCGACGGGGGATCTGACGATGCGGAAGCTGTTGCCGGCGATTTATAATTTGACGCGGGACGGGATGCTCAATGAGCGCACGGTGGTGGTGGGATTTGCGCGCCGGCCGAAGACGGACGAGCAGTTTCGCAACGAGATGTTGGAGGGGGTGCGGAAGTTTTCGCGGTCGAAGCCGGTGGACATGAACATCTGGAATTCGATTGCGTCGCGGCTGTTTTATCATCAGTCGACGTTCGAGGATGCGGCGGGGTATCAGAAACTGGCGGAGCGGTTCGGGCAGATCGACAAGCAATTCAACACGGGGGGGCGGCGGCTTTATTACCTGTCGACGAGCCCGACGGAGTTCACGACGGTGGTGAACAATCTGGGGGAGGCGGGGCTGGGGAACATCGATCCCTTTTCGCCGGCGGCGTGGCGGCGGGTGATCATTGAGAAGCCGTTCGGACGGGATTTGCAGACGGCGCGGGAGCTGAATGCGGGCATTGCGCGGGTGTTTGATGAATCGCAGGTGTATCGCATCGATCATTACCTGGGCAAGCAGACGGTGCAGAACATGCTGGTGTTCCGCTTTGCCAATGGGTTGTTTGAGCCGATCTGGAACCGGAATTTCATCGATTCGGTGCAGATCACGGTGGCGGAGGCGATCGGGGTGGAGGCGCGCGGGGGGTATTACGAAACGTCGGGGGCGCTGCGGGACATGATTCAGAATCATTTGATGCAGTTGTTGACGCTGACGGCGATGGAACCACCGGCGGCGCTGGATGGGGATTCGATTCGGGATGAGAAGGTGAAGGTGCTGCGGTCGATTCAGCCGCTGACGCCGGAGGAGGTGTCGCGGCGCACGGTGCGCGGGCAGTATGCGGCGGCGGCGATCAACGGGAAGGAGGCGAAGGGGTATCGGCAGGAGGAGCGGGTTTCGCCGGAGAGCAACACGGAGACGTTCGCGGCGGTGAAGCTGCTGATCGACAACTGGCGGTGGAAGGGGGTTCCGTTTTATCTGCGGTCGGGGAAGCGGATGGCGAAGCAGGGCTCGGAGATTGTGATACATTTCAAGCCGGCGCCGGGGGTGTTGTTTGGCGCGGACGGGCGGCATTTGGCGCACAACATGCTGGTGCTGCGGGTGCAGCCGAACGAGGGGATGTCGCTTTTGATCAATGCGAAGACGCCGGGGACGGTGACGAAGATTGCGCCGGCGCGGCTGGAGTTTTCGTACGATGTGGCGTTTGGGAGTTATTCGCCGGAGGCGTATGAGCGGCTTTTGCTGGATGCGATTCACGGGGATTCGACGCTGTTCATTCGGAACGATGAGGTGGAGGGGTCGTGGAAGATCATCGATTCGATCGAGCAGGGGTGGGCGGCGGGGAATCCGGCGTTGTGCTTTTATCCGGCGGGGTCGTGGGGGCCGGTGGAATCGGCGAAGCTGCTGGAACGGGATGGGCACAAGTGGGACGCGTTGAGCGAGGCGGGGGTGCGGGAGCTGGCGTTTGACGAGTGACGACGTAAATGGCCACGAAAGGCACGAAGGACACGAAAGATGACGGGAATTGTCCACGAATGCGCACTAATGGGCACGAATGGGTGTGGGTGGATTGAGGGGACTGGGGGCTGCGCGGGGTAGGCTGGTATCTGGTTGAAGTGGGGGCATAGCGGGATGGACACGGGCGGGACGCCCGTGCCACGGTCGCGCGCGGTGGATTTTGGTTAGATTTATTGGGGGCCTACTTCGGACATGGGGAGGACGGTGACGGGGCCGAGTTTTTGGAGTTGGTCTTTGACTTTGGCGGCGGGAGCGACGACGACGGTGATGAGGTGGTGGGGGTCGGCGTAGGTTTTCATGACATCCTGGATTTGCTGGGCGGTGACTTCGCCGACGCGGGCGGCGTATTTGTCGTAGTAGTCGGCGGGGTAGCCATTGAGGATGCCGGTGAGGCGTTGAGCGGCCTGATCGCTGACGGTTTGCTTGCCCATGAGCATGCTTCCGGCCATTTCGAATTTGGCGGCGGCGAGTTCCTTGTCGGGGACTTGCTGGGATTGCATGCCCTCGAAGACATGGAGCATGGCGGTGACGGTGTCGGCGGTGGTTTCGAAGCGGGGCGCGGCGGAGCCGATGAAGGCGCCGGCCTCGCGGCTTGGGGAGAAGCGTCCCTGGACGTCGTAGGAATAGCCTTTTTGTGCGCGGACGTAGGTGCCGAGGCGGGATTCGATGCCGGAGGAGAGGATTTCGCTGGCGAGGCTGCCGGCGAATTTGATGTCGTTGTGGAGGTCGTAGGCGCGTTCGCCGAGGCGGATGACGGATTGCTTGGCGTCGGGGTCGTCGACGAGGATGATCTGTGGTGTGGTGGCGGGGGCGGGCAGTTCGTAGGCGACGGGTGGAAGGGAATTCTGGGAGAAGCCTTCGAGCAATTGGGCGGCGGCTTTCTGGCCGTCGGGCACGGAGATGTCGCCTGCGATCATGAGGACGGCGTCGCGTCCGGTGTAGAGTTGCTTGTAGAAGTTTTTGATGTCGTCGAGGGAGAGGGCTTCGAGGGATTTGGGGGTTTGCAGGCGGCCGAGGACGGAATTGCCGTAGAGGGCCTTGGTGAGCGCGCGGGCGGCGAGGGTGGTGGGATCGGTGAGGAGCGCGTTGCGGAGGCTGTCGACGTCCTGGTTTTTGACGCGGGTGAATTCACCGGGGTCGAAGGCGGGGTTGAGGAGCATGGAGCGGGTCTGGGCGATGGCGGTGGGGAATTCCTCGGTGAGGCAGAAGCCGTTGATGGCGGTGTTGTCGCCGCCATCGGAGATTTCGAGGGTGATGCCGCGGTTATCGAGTTCGGTGTTGAACTGGTCGAAGGTTTTGCCTTTGGGTCCGCGGCGGACCATTTCGTCAGTCATGTCGGCGAGGCCTTCCTTGCCCTGGGGATCGGCAAAGGAGCCCATGCGGGTGGTGAGGGTCCATTCGATGGTGGGCTGGCGGTGATCTTCCATGACGATGACGTGGACGCCGTCGATGGTGGATTCAACGCCTTTGGCGAAGGTGGCGCTGGGGAGGGTATCGCCCATGGGCGGGGTGGTGCGGGAGTCCCTGGTGATATCGAGGGGCTTGGCTTGGGCAGTGGGGGGCTCGCCGACGGCCTGTGTGGCGGCCTGACTGGCGGCGGCGAGGGGTTCAGTGGCGGATTGCTGGGGGGTGGGATTGCCGGGGACGATGGTGAGGAGATTGGATTGATCATCGTTGAGGAAGCGTTTGGCGACGCGCTGGATATCGGCGGGGGTGATGGCTTCGATGCGGGCGCGGGCGGTTTTGACGCGGTCGAGGTTGCCGTAGATGAGTTGGGTGTTGCCGAGTTCATCGGTGACTTTTTCGGCGGTTTCGAAGCGGGTGGCGAGTGCGAGGCGTTCTTCCTGTTTGGCTTTTTCGAGTTCGTCTGGGGAGACGGCGGTATCGCGGAGGAGCTTCATCTGCTCGCGCATGACTTTTTCGACATCCTGGGGGTCTTTTCCCTGGAGGACGGTGGCGAAGCCGCCCATGATGCCGCCGTCTTCGAGGCCTTCGGAAAGTTCCTCGGCATCAACGCAGAGGGGGTTGTCGTTGGTGACCAATGCGCGGCTGAGGCGTGAGGAGCGGCCGTCGCCGAGGATTTCCATCATCATGTTGGCGGCGTCGAAATCGGGATCGGTGGGCTTGGGCATGTGATAGACGAGGACGACGCGCGGGA